>JBCCGI010000005.1:0-188587 GCA_039029355.1 Planctomycetota bacterium | reverse complement strand
TACAACGATCCGGAGCGGACGGACTGCAACCTCAGGATCCCCCTATGGAGGCTCGTCCGAGCGAGCACCGCCGCGCCGATCTACTTCCCGCCCGAGGTCCTGCACTGGGACGAGAACGACCGCAGCAAGAGCTTTGTCTTCGTGGACGGCGGTGTCACGCCCTACAACAACCCTGCGTTCCTGTTGTATCGGATGGCGACCGAGCCACGTTACAGGCTCGGATGGAAGACGGGTGAGGACCAGCTCCTGGTCGTGTCGGTGGGGACGGGCTCGGCCGCTTCGGTCCAGGACAACGTCGACGATCCCGAGAGGAACCTGGCCTCGAACCTGGCGCAGCTCCCCGGGGCGCTGATGTACGCGTGCGCCGTGGATCAGGACACCAACTGCCGCACGGTCGGCCGATGCGTCCACGGAGCGGCCATCGACCGCGAGGTGGGGGACCTGATTCCGCGCGGCACGGACGGCCAGCTCGTTCCGCTCGATCAGGACCTGGGCCGCGCGTTCCGCTACGCGCGCTACGACGCCGAGCTGACCGAGGCGGGGCTGCGCGCGCTCGATCTGCCCGACATCGACCCCGGTCAGGTGTCCAAGCTGGACGCCGTTGAGAACATCGGCGACCTACGGCGCATCGGCCGTGCCGTCGCCCAAACGGTCCGGCCGGAGCACTTCGGCCCGTTCCTCCTCCAACGCTGATGCGCGCCTTCATCATCCGCCCCTTTGGCACCAAGGAGATTCGCCTCGACTCGGGGGACGAGCTCGCGATCGACTTCAACGCGGTCGAGAGCGCGTTGATCGACCCGGCGCTCGACGCCCAGCCGGACGGGATCACAGGCCGCACGACGGGCGAGATCGTGCGCTCGGGCAACATCCGCAGCGATATGTTCGAGCAGATCCTAGTCGCCGATCTGGTCGTCGCGGACATCTCGATCCACAACGCCAACGTGTTCTACGAGCTCGGCATCCGCCACGCGCTCCGCGATCGGATGACCGTACTGATCAAGTCGCGCGTCCCCGGCCACGAGGCGCCGTTCGACCTCAAGACCGATCGCTACCTGGAGTACGACCGTACGGACCCGGGCGCCAGCCTTGCGGCGCTGACGGACGTGATTCGTCAGACCATCGCCGCCAAGTCGGGCGACAGTCCGGTACTGGCGCTCGTACCTGCGCTCCAGCCGGTGGACCCCCAGCGCGTCTTGGTCGTACCGCGGGAGTTCAGCGAAGAGGTCGAGCGTGCCGCCCAGCGAAAGGCCCGGGGGCACCTGCGACTGCTGGCCGAAGAGGCGATGGGTCTGCAGTGGGAGGTGGCTGCCCAGCGTGAGGTGGGGAGTGCGCAGTTCCACCTCCGAGACATGGAGGGGGCGAAGGCGTCGTTGACGAGGGTCTTGGACCAGTTTCCGGACGACGTGAGGGCGAACACCCTCATGGGGACCGTGTGGCAACGCTTGGGCGACCTCGTGCGATCGTCGCAAGCGCTCGAGCGGGTGCTCGCGTCGGACGAGCCAACGATGAACGAGCGCGCCGAGGCGCGCGCGCTTCGCGCCAGGAACGAGAAGACGCTCTGGGAGCAAGACTGGTCCGGCGAGGTCGTGGTCGCGGAGCGCCAATGCGCAGCGCTGCGCTCGGCTCACCTCGAGCCATCGGGCAGCGAGTACGCGGCGGCCTTCCGCGAGGACCGCAACCACTTCTACTCCGGCGTGAACGCGCTGGCCATGATCGAGGTCCGCCTCGCGCTCGCCGAGGCGCACCCCGACGTCTGGGCCGAGCGCTTCGTGAGGGACCGGGATGCGGACCACGAGCTGGAGGACCTCCGCGAGGCAGCGCAAGACCTCGCGTCGGCGGTGCGACTCTCGGTGAGCTCGGGCGTCGAGCGGCTGGAGCGCGAGGGCAGCGACGAGCTGGTGTGGGCACGCGTGTCGCAGGCGGACCTCGCGTTCCTCACCGTGCAGAAGCCTGCGGCGGTCCTGCACGAGTACAAGTGCGCTCTGGCCGGCACGGCGGACTTCGTCGGCTCGGCTGCACGCAAGCAGATCGAGCTCTACGACCGGCTTGGGCTCTTTCGAGAGAACGCGCAGGCGATCCTGGAGGAGATCCCCCCGGACAATGGCAAGCCCAGCGCCGAGCATCGGACCGTGGTCTTCACCGGCCACCGTATCGATGCCCCGAACCGCGAGCGGGCGCGTTTCCCCGCGGACAGCGTCGAGGAGGCAAAGGCCATGATCCGCGAGGCGTTGGATGCCGAGAAGAGCGACGCCGGCGATGTTCCGCTCGTCGGTATCAGCGGCGGCGCCAGCGGTGGCGACATCCTCTTTCACGAGGTCTGTGCGGAGTTCGGGATCCCCACGCGCATGTACCTGGCGATTCCCAAGCAGAACTACATCGTCGAGTCCGTCCAGGACGCCGGCGCCGATTGGGTGAGCCGCTTCAACGTCCTGGCTACGCAACTGGATCCCGAGATCCTGTCCGACGCTGCGCGGTTGCCCGATTGGCTCCGCAGCAAGTCCGACTACGACGTCTGGCAACGCTCGAACCTCTGGATGCTGCACACCGCCTTTGCCGAGAGCGGCGGCGCGAGCGTCCTCGCTCTTTGGGACGGAGCCGAGGGCGACGGCCCGGGAGGAACCCAGGACATGGCCCGCCGGGCAAAGAGCCGCGGGGCGCGCTTCGTCCACCTGGACGCGCGGCGCTTGCGGCCGCCCCAGGGGTGAGGCCCCGGTGTATTCCGAACTGCGAGCGGCGGAGAGCGAGCTGGTCCGTGCGTCTCAGGAGGCATAGATAACCCGTTCGACGCTCCCTGCAGATCTTCGTCTCCTCGCCGAGCGATGCGACCGCGGAGCGGCGGGAGGCGGAGGAAGCGATCCGGCGGGTCGGTCGCGACCCGGCGTTTCGCGGTCGGATTCACCTCGACTCCTTCTCCTGGAACGAGGAGGACGCGCCGGTTCCGATGTCCGTCTCCGAGGCACCGTTTGCCACCGTCGCGCACTACGCCAGGCCGTCGGACTTCGACTTGACGGTCGTCATCCTCGGGGACCGATTCGGGACCCGCCTTCCGCCCTCGGAGCGCAAGTCCGACCGATCGCGCTACGAGTCGGGCACGGAGTGGGAGGTCTACGACGCGCGTCCCGCGGGCAGGGCGGCCTGGCTCTACCAGCGCGACGGAGATGGCGCGCGACCGGCGGAGCGTCTCCGCGGGCTGCTCCAGAACGCCGACGGCTCGCCCGAGGGAGCGTATACGAGGTACGTGAGCGCGGAGGCCTTCAAGCCGCTGTTCGAGAAGCACTTGCGCAAGGCGGCTCGGGCCAGCCGCCGAGTTGCTGCGGCCCCACGCGGCGCCGCCCGCTCCGTAATGTTGTGGAAAGCAACAGGCGTCAAGAACGCCTCGCCCCGACGTCGACGGAGGGCGCAAGGGTGGCTACCAGCGCCCGTATCCAGACTTGGGCTCGATTGCGAAACCGTGGACGTCCGCCTCAACGCCGAGGCTTCCCTCTTGGCGCGGGCCGACGCGTGCGGCGGGGAAGCGCGGCTCGGCGCTGATCCTCTCGCTCATCGTCATCACCAGCGTGGCCGTGATGTCGGTCGGCCTGCTCGCGGTGATGAGCGGCATGACGCGGCGCCAGGCCGTGGCGACCGACGACCGCCACGCCTTCTACATCGCGGAGGCCGGTCTGGCCGAGTCGTACGTCAACCTGACCGTCGGAGGGACCGGGGCCCTCGGGTCGCTCGAGCAGCCCGCGCTGTACGGGGGCGGGCTCGTCTGGGTCGACGTGCACGAGCCCGAGGAGGGCCAGCACCCGGACATCATTAGGCTGCAGAGCACCGCGCTCTACGGCCGCGGCCGCTCGTCGCTTGAGATCGTCGTGCGCCGCGTCGTGCGTCCGTTCGGCGTCTTCACCGACGAGGACATCGACCTCGAGGTGCCGTTCCTGGTGGACGGCTACGACTCGGACAGCAGCTCCTACTTCCATCAGGCCGGCCTGCCGACGCTCGATCTCGTACCCGGCAGCTATGTGTGGTTCGAGGAGCACGGGATGATCTTCGACGGCTCGTGGTGGTACCGGGTGGAGTCGTTCCAGCCCACGAGCGCCGTCTGGCTGTACCGCTTCGTCCTGGACGACGAGCCCTACGCGGAGGTGCTTGACGACCAGGGCATGAGCAAGGCCAAGAAGGAGGAAATCAAGGCGCTGGTGAGGGAGGACGGGCAGCTCTCCGCGCTGCTTGACGATCTGAGCTACGACCCCAAGGAGGTCGAGTACCTCGAGCCGGCACCCCGCGCGGACCTCGGCGGGGGCGGCGGCGTCAGCGGCTACAGCTACCACACCGACGGCGGCGGGTCGCTGGGGTCGAACGGCTCCATCAAGCTCCAGAGCGACGAGGGTACGGTCGAGGTCTACGGCGACCTGATGCCCGGCGTGGGCAAGGACGCGGACCTCGGAGCGGACACCTCGATCTCCGGCACGGTGGCGTCCCGCGCCACGCCGCTCGAGCTGGCGCCGGTCAGCGTGCCGCCCGTGGTCCTGCTGCCGGGGTTCACGCACAACGGCGGCGTGCCGTACGTCGTGCCCGCCGCGGACATTGGCTACGACTTCATCGACATCGGGCCGAACGCTCAGCTCGTCGTGCAGGGGCCCGGCAGCCTGGTCGTGGGCGACCTGATGCTCCAGGCCTCGTCGCTGATGACGGTCGACAACCTCGCGGGCGCCGTGAACTTCTACGTGACCGGTTCGGCGGACCTCGCGCTCGGCTCGCAGGTGCAGGTGCTGGGGGACGCGCCGCAGAACCTCTCGTTCCAGGTGGCGGGCGACGCCGGCCCTATCCTCCTGAACAGCACAAGCGACTTCTACGGCATGGTCTACGGGCCCGAGGCCGAGATCTCCATCGGCGCGGGGTTCGAGCTCTTCGGCACGCTGGCGGCGCGGCGCCTCAACGTCGACCCCTACACCAAGCTCCACTTCGACAGCGGGATCCTCGGCGACTCCGGCTCGGTCCCGCTGCCGCGCTTCATCGGCTGGACCATCGAGGACCTGCCGCGGGTCGTCGTGAACCGTGACGCCGACCCGTACTCGATGCTCGGGCTCGACCAAACCGGGCGGGAGGGATTGGGCGACCAGACCGAGTCGGACTCCTGGTGGCTCACCGCCGAGCACTTCGTCGACCGCGCGAGCCACGACCTGACCGGCGTCTACGAGGGGCCCGCCGAGGACTGGGGCGCCCAGGCCACGGGGCACTGGCACATCGACGAGCTCGTGCCGCCCAAGACCGACGAAAACAAGTGGTCGATCTACGCTAAGTTCATGCACCAGGACGGGCACGTGGAGGAGTACGACGGCCCCCTCTCGGGGCTGGAGGGCTTCAAGGGCGAAGAGGTCTACTCCTGGATCGTGACCGGTCCGGACGACGCGAAGTGAGCGGCGGCGCGTCTGGGCGGGCGTCGGCCGAGGCTCGCCGATCCGCGGGACGCTAGCGCCGCGCGACCAGGTGCTTCGGCAGATCGGCCACCCGCGCGCAGCCGAGCTGCTCCAGCGTCTGCTGCAGCTGCCGCAGCAGCATCGTCATGACGTGTGGGCCGCCGCGTTCGCCGAGCGCGCAGACGCCGTACATGAACGAGCGGCCGAGGAACGTGAACTTCGCACCGCTCGCCAGCGCGCACGCGATGTCTGGGCCGCCGCGGAGCCCGCTGTCGAAGAGGATCTCGAGGCGGTCGCCGAACTCCTCGACCAGCCGTGGCAGCGCGTGGATCGTCGACGTCCCGACCTCGAGCTGCCGGCCGCCGTGGTTTGAGACGATGATGCCGTCGGCGCCGAGGTCGGCGACCAGGGCGCAGTCCTCGGGGTTCACGATGCCCTTGACGACGAGCTTGCCCTTCCACCGATCCCGCAGGGCCGCCACGCGGTCGCGCGACAGGCGGCCGTTGAAGGTCGCGTTCATGAACTGCCCGAGGTGCTGCATGTTCAGCCCCGGCGGGATGTACTGCTTCATCGTGGCGAACTCGGGCTTGCCGTGGCGCAGCTGCGAGAGCGACCAGGTCGGGTGCAGCACCATCTGCGCCACGTTGCGCAGGGACATGCGCGGCGGGATCGCGAGGCCGTTGCGGATCTCCTTCGGCCGGTACCCGAACGAGGGGGTGTCGGCGAGGAGGACGAGCACCGGCACGCCCGCGGCCTCGGCGCGGTCGAGCAGCTTGTCGCGCAGCTCGTCCTCCGCCGGGTGGTAGAGCTGGAACCAGGCGCGCCCCGCGGTGATCTCGGCCGCCTGCTCGATGCTGGCGGTCCCGACCGTGCTCAGGATGAACGGGACGTTGAAGCGATGTGCGGCCTCGGCGAGCAGCTCGCATGAGCGCGGCCACACGAGCCCCTGCAGGCCGATGGGCGCGACGCCGAACGGCGCGGCGTAGGTCTCCCCGAAGAGCTCGGTCTCCAGGCTGGCCCCCGGGTAGTCGAGCACGTACCGCGGCTCCAGGCGCACCTCGCGGATCTCGTCCGTGTTGCGCCGCAGGTTCAGGTTCGAGTGGCAGCCGTTGTCGAGGTACTCGAAGGCGAACGCCGGGACGCGCTGTCGGCCGCGCTCGCGGAGGTGCTCGACCGAGGGGTAGTTGGAATCGAGGCTCATGGGAGCGACGACGTTAGCCCATCGTCGGCAGCGCTCCGAGCCGGAATTCCTCGGCGCCCGCTCCGCCTGGGCGGGCCGTCCTCGCGAAGGGGAGCGGCCCGGAGACCCCCCGGCGACCGGGATCTCACGTGCGGCGCGCGGGAGGCGTCTAGAATGACCGCCATGGCAGCTCCCCCCGGCCGGCCCAGCCCGACCCCGATCGTTGCGGGGTTGGTCGTGGGCTGCTGGTCGCTTCCGCTCGCGGCGATCGTCGCGACCGTCTTCGCGCCGTGGGCACCGCCGTGGCTCACCCGGGCGGCCGTGCTCTTGACGGTTGCATCGCTCGCGTTCGTCGGCGCCCGTTCCGTCCATCCCGGCTTTCCCTTCCTCGTCTCGGTGCCCTACGCGTTGCTTCAGGCCGCCCTCGACCGGGGGCTGTGGAGCGAGGCTCAGCCGACCTGGAAGGAGTCGATGATCCGAGCGCTCGTCTGGCTGGTCCCCTGGTACGTCGGCGCCCTGGCGGGTTGGGCGGCTCGCCTCCGTTCGATTCCGGACGACGGGCCGAGCGAGTCCTAGCGGGCTGTCGGCGGCCGGCCGATCGCCGGTCGGGAAAGGAGAGGCCGGAAGCCGCCGCGCCCACCCCCTGGGGAAAAAACCCTCTTTGATTCTTGAATTGGACCGATCGTTCGGTTTATTTCACTCCCGCGAGAGCGACCACCAAGCTCTACCGCCGGAGGCCAATCGTGACCGACCGCATCGTGACCGACCGCAAAGCGACGACCTCTTCCTCGACGCCCGCCAAGCGCCTGTTTCCGAGCGACATCGCCTTCACCGATGCGGTGAAGCGGCTCCAGCGGGAGGCCGGCTCGCGTCCCGCCTACGCGCGCATGGAGCGCGAGCAGGGCTGGCGAACCACCGTCACTCCCGACCTCGCGGCCTTCCTCGCGGACAGGGACATGTTCTACCTGGGAACGGCGAACGCCGAGGGCCAGCCGTATATCCAGTACCGCGGCGGGGCGCCCGGCTTCCTCAAGGTGGTCGACGAGCGGACGCTCGGCTTCGCGGACTTCGGCGGCAATCGCCAGTTCATCACGGTGGGCAACGCCGGCGAGAACCCGAAGGCCTTCCTCTTCCTCATCGACTACGAGGCCAGCCGGCGCGTCAAGGTGTGGGGGCGCATGCGCGTCGTGGCGGACGACCCGCAGCTGCTGGAGCGGCTCACGGACCGGGAATACTCGGCGGGGCGCCCCGAGCGCGCGGTGCTCTTCACGGTCGAGGCGTGGGACGTCAACTGCCCGCAGCACATCCACCGGCGTGTCCTCAAGTCGCGCGCGGACGCGGAGATCGCCGAGCTCCGCAGTCGAGTCGCCGAGCTCTCGCGGGAGCTGGACGAGGCGCGGCGGAGCGCCTGATGCGCGCGCCGAAGCACACGCGCGAGGAGGTCCTCGACCGGATCTCGGAGGTCTTCCGCAGGTTCGGCTACGACGGTGCCAGCCTGCAGCGGATCTCCGCGGCCACGGACCTCGGCCGCGCCAGCCTCTACCACCATTTCCCCGGCGGCAAGGAGGAGATGGCGCGCGAGGTCTTCGCCCGCGTCGAGGCCGAGGTGACCGAGTGCATGCTCGCACCGCTCGCCGCGGAGGGGGCGCCGGAGAAGCGCGTCGCCGCGTGGGCGAAGGGGGTCGAGCGCTTCTTCGCCAAGGGTGAGAAGAACTGCCTGCTCGGCACGATGCTCCTGAGCGGCGGGTCGGACCTCTTCTCCGAGGAGATCGCGGGCGCCTTCCGCGCGCTGATCGACGCGCTCGCGCGCGTGATTCACGACGCCGGCATCCCGCGGGCCGAGGCGCGCCGGCGCGCCGAGAACGGCATGGGCCGCATCCAGGGCGGCCTGATCGTCAGCCGCGGGCTGAGGAGCCCCAAGCACTTCCAGCGGGTCGTCCGGGAGCTCCCCCGCGAGCTTCTCGCGACCTGAGCGTCCGCCGAGAGAACCTCCAGAAGCCACCATGACCACCGCACAGTTCTTCCAGATCACGCACCACACCCAGAAGGTCGACGACGTCGAAGTGTTCTACCGAGCCGCCGGATCGACGGAGAAGCCCATCGTGCTGCTGCTCCACGGCTATCCGTCGTCGAGCCATCAGTACCGCAACCTGATTCCGGCGCTCGCGCAGGAGTACCGCGTGATCGCGCCGGACCTGCCCGGCTTTGGCTCCACCGTCGCGCCGCCGCGCGGGGAGTACGACTACACCTTCGACAACCTGGCCGCGACCATCGACGGCTTCACCGAAGCGCTCGGCCTCGAGCGGTTCGCGCTCTACGTCTTCGACTACGGGGCGCCGGTCGGCTTCCGCCTCGCGACCGCGCACCCCGAGCGCATCACCGCTATCGTCACGCAGAACGGCAACGCCTACCAGGAGGGCATCACGGAAGCCTGGGGGCCCATCCAGGCGTACTGGGCCGACGACTCGCAGGAGAGTCGCGACGCGCTCCGCGGCCTGCTCACCCGCGAGACGACCGAGTGGCAGTATTTCGAGGGCGCGCCCGACGCGCTCAAGAACCGCATCAGCCCCGACGCGATCCACCACGACCAGGCGATCCTCGACCGCGACGCCGAGGTCCAGCTCGACCTGTTCCTGAGCTACCGGACGAACGTCGAAGCGTACCCGCGGTGGCAGGAGTACCTGCGCACCAGCAAGCCCCCGGTGCTCGCGGTCTGGGGCAAGAACGACCCGTTCTTCGGCCCGGCGGGCGCCAGGGCGTTCCAGCGCGACGTGCCCGAGGCCGAGGTCGAGCTGCTCGACGCGGGGCACTTCGCGCTCGAGACCCACGGCGAGGTCGTGGCGGAGCGGGTGCTGGGCTTCCTGCGGAAGGCCGCGATAGCGTGAGGCGGTTCTCGGGTCAGGACGGAACACGGTCCGGACCCGCAGCATCGGCGATGCCTTCACTCTCGCTCGGGGGTAGGTGCCACGGACGCATAAGCAATCACAGACAGTGCTATGTTGGCGCTATCCGGCGACGTTGGTGGGAACCCTGATCGTGACGTGCGCCTTCGATCACACACCCCACAGCTTTCTCGAAACTCATGTCGAACGAGGTCCAGGTCGCATTGGTCGCGGGAGTCTTCTCAATAGTAGGGGCACTTGCGGGCTACTTCTTTCAGCGGAGCAGTGAGAAGAGGGCGCGCAACGAGAGACTCGAAGAGTCCAAGGTGGACCGACTGAACGGGGACGTCATCGCGTTCGCAAGTCTGATGGCGACGGCGATCCACAAGCTCGAGTGGCTCACCTGGATGGCGAAGAACTACCAGGAGGAAGGCCTCGTGCGTGCGGAGGTGAAGCGCTATCAGGAGTCGATGTACACGCTTTGGGCCCAGGTTGACGCGGCGCTCTTGACCGTTGCCGCTCAGAGCATCTCCACGCATGGGATCATCCGGCTGCACGAAGAGCGGCTACGCAAGTTGGACGAGGAGGTCGCAAGGTCGCCAAGCCGCTGGTCGTCGAGTCGACCTCCGATGAGATCGCCGTCGCGACCACGCGCCTGGGGGAGTTGCACGGCTCGGCCCACCACTTCTGGGATACCTTCGGGACCGCGATGAAAGAGGTCGTAGAGCCGCGGAGCTAGTTGCCGCGTTGGCCACCGCCGCGATTGTCCGGCGCTTCGTCCTTCCCGGACCGAAGGCGCGTCGTCTGCGCGCCTACTCAGGAGCAGCGCCTGCGGCCTGACGTGATGGCTGGGCTCCTCGCGCCTGCTGAGAGGAGGGGAGCGGCCCGCGCCTGCTAGTCCGGCATCGGAATCGTCGAGTCCGCCTGAATCAACCCGTCTTCCATATGCAGCGTCCGCCGGCACAGCTTCGCGATGCGCTCGTCGTGCGTGACGAGCACCATCGTGAACTCGCGGCGGCGCTGCTCCTCGAAGAGCAGCGACAGGACCTTCTCGCCGGTCGCGCTGTCGAGGTTGCCGGTCGGCTCGTCGGCCAGGAGGATGCGCGGGTTGTGCAGCAGCGCGCGGGCCATCGCGACGCGCTGGCGCTCGCCGCCTGAAAGCGCCGAGGGCCGGTGCTGCAGGCGCGGCGTCATGCCGAAGCGGTCGAGCAGCTCGTGGGCGCGGCCTTCGAGCTCGTCCTTGTGGCGGCGGTAGCCGGCGCGCGAGTTGGCGATCATCGCCGGCAGGAGCGCGTTCTCCAGCGCCGTCAGCTCCGGCAGCAGGTGGTAGAACTGGAAGACGAAGCCGATCTCCTTGTTGCGCAGGTGCGCGCGCTCCACGGTCGAGCGCGACCAGGCGTCCTGGGCGAGCACGTTGACCTGGCCCTCGGTGGGGCGGTCGAGCAGGCCGAGGATGTGGAGGAGGGTGGACTTGCCGGCGCCCGAGGAGCCGACCAGGGCGACCAGCTCGCCGGGGTGCAGGTCGAGGTCGATGCCGTGCAGGATCTCCAAGTTGCGGTCGCCGATCTTGTAGGAGCGGCGTAGCCCGCGCACCGAGAGCACCGGCACGCGTTCGGTCGCGTCGGGGATCGGCGCGCCGAGGTCGGGCGTGGGGCGCGGGGGCGGCGGGCCGCCGCGCGGGGGGCCGGCGGGCTCGACGTTGGGCTCGGCCCTAAGCTCCTCGTTGGCCTCTTCGTTGGCCTCCTCGGGCCCGGGCGTGTTGACCGGCTCACTCATAGCGCAGCGCCGTGAGGGGATCGAGCCGCGCCGCCCGCAGGGCCGGGATCGCGGCGAAGAGCAGGGCGCACGTGAAGGCGCCCATCACGATCAGCGCGACCGCGAACGGGTCGACGATGCTGGGGATGTGGTCGAACAGATAGACGTCGCGGTTGAAGATCTCGACGCCGAGCTTGTCCGACAGCCAGCGCTCGATCGGGTCGATCTTGAACGCGGCCCAGGTGCCGATGAGCGCGCCCAGGGTGGCGCCGATCAGCGCGTCCCAGAAGGCGATGTAGAGGAACGTGTCGAGGATCCCCTTCGGCGTCGCGCCGATCGCGCACAGGATGCCGATGTCGCGCCGCTTCTCGGTGACCATCATCGAGAGGATCGCGAAGACGGTGAACCCGGCGACCAGCAGCACCAGGCTGAGCATGATCATCATCAGCACGCGCTCGTTCTCGATCGCGCCGATCAGGTTGCCGCGGAACTCCTCCCAGGTGCGCACCTCGCGGAAGGCGTGGTCGCCGCCGCGGATCACGCCGGCTTCGGCCAGCTCCGAGCGCAGCTCGTCGCGTATGCGCGTGCCCTCGCCGTCGTACTCGTCGAGGCGCACCAGCACCTCGCTGAAGCTGAGCGTCTCGCCGAGGAAGTCGGCCAGCTCGCCGCGCTCCATATAGATGCGGCCGAGGTCCATCTCGTTCTCGCCCGAGCGGAACGTGCCCGCGACGGCGAAGCGGCGGTTGTTGAAGCCCCACTCGCCGCTGGTGGGATCCTGCACCGCGGTCATCAGCTCGAGCACCGAGCCGCGCCCGAGGCCGAGCATGCCGAAGAGCTGCTCGCCGACCACGACGCGCGGCAGCGGCCGGCCGACCGGGTCGTAGCCGGGGGGCGGCGCGAAGGGGCGCAGCGGATTGCGCACGCGCGCGCCGTTGCGCGGCTCGCGCGCCAGGCCGTTCAGGAGCTCGGTCGTCGTCAGCTCGTCCTGCAGCGGGGGAGGCGTATACCTCAGTCCGCGCGCCATCAGCGGCGCCGCCGCGATGACGCCCAAGAGGCGCTCGTCGGTGCGCACGTCGATCCCGACCAGGTGGACGCCCGAATAGCCGGCGTGCTCCGAGCTGCCGAGCAGGCGCTGGTTGTGCCCGACGCGGTCGGGCAGCGTCATCAGCCCGAACCAGTTGAGGTGCGCCGTGGCCGAGCGCACGCCCTCCTTCGCGCGGACCTCCTTCAGCAGCCGCTCGGGCTCCGACGGGACCGAGCGCGAGCTCCAGCCCTGGCCCTGGACCGGGGCCACGATCAGGTCGGACAGGCTGCCGCGCACGGTGTCGCGGCTCTGCTCCAGGAACCCGGTCATGATCGACAGGATCAGGATGAGCGCGCCAACGCCCACGAGGATCCCGCTGATCCCGATGAGGTTCGTGCGGCGCGCCGTCAGGTAGCGCCAGCTGAGGAAGGAACGGAACACGGGTGGTCGACTGGCTAGGTGCTGGCCTCGGCCGGCGGGGCCTCCTCGGCCTCCGCGTCGGATTTCTGCTCGGGCCGCATGGCCGGGAACAGCAGTACGTCGCGGATCGAGTCCTGGTTGGTGAGAACCATGACGAGTCGGTCCATGCCGATGCCGAGCCCGCCGGCGGGCGGCATGCCGAACTCGAGCGCCTGCACGTAGTCGACGTCGACCTCGCCCGGCGTCTCGGGGTCCTTGCTGGCGACCTGCTCCTCGAAGCGGCGCTCCTGCTCCTGGGGGTCGTTGAGCTCGGTGAAGGCGTTGGCCAGCTCCATCGCGCCGACGAAGAGCTCGAAGCGCTCGGCGTAGCCCGGGTTCTCCGGGTCCTCCTTCGCCAGCGGGCAGATGCCGACCGGATAATCGGTCACGAAGATCGGCCCGGTCAGGTGCGGGTCGACCAGCTCCTCGAAGACCTCGTTGGCGAGGTACCAGTAGTCGAGGTCGGGGCGCTCGATGCCCAGCTCCTTGGCCTTGGCGCGCACCGCGTCCTGGTCCTCGATGCTGCAGCCGGCGTACTCCTCGAAGAGGTCGCCGTAGCGGCGGCGTTGGAAGGGCGCCTTCAGGTCGTACTCGGCGCCGCGGAAGGGGACGACGGTCGTGCCGTGCAGGGAGGTGGCGAGGTGCTCGATCAGCGATTCGGTCAGCTCCATGACGTGGCGGTAGTCCGCCTGCGCCTGGTAGAGCTCGAGCATCGTGAACTCGGGGTTGTGCCGGGTCGAGATGCCCTCGTTGCGGAAGTTGCGGGCGATCTCGAAGACGCGCTCCAGTCCGCCGACGATCAGCCGCTTCAGGTAGAGCTCGGGCGCGATGCGCAGGAAGAGGTCCATCCCGAGCGCGTTGTGGTGCGTCGAGAAGGGCCGCGCCGTCGCACCGCCGAAGATCGGGTGCAGCGTGGGGGTCTCGACCTCGAGGAAGCCCTTGTCCTCTAAGAAGCGGCGCGTCAGCGACAGCACGCGACTGCGCGCCTCGAAGACGTCCATCACGCCCTCGCTGGCCCACAGGTCGACGTAGCGGCGGCGGTAGCGCTGCTCGACGTCGACCAGGCCGTGCCACTTCTCGGGCGGCGCCGCGACGGCCTTCGACAGGAGCTGCACCTCGTGCGCCCACACCGTCAGCTCGCCCTTCTGGGTGCGCCCCAGCTCGCCGGTGATCGCGACGAGGTCGCCGCCGTCGAGCAGCTTGCGGTGCGGCCACCAGTCGGCCAGGCGCTGCTTCTGCAGGCCGACCTGGATGCGGCCGGTGCGGTCGAGCACCGGCGCGAAGATCAGCTTGCCGAAGTCGCGCATGCCCAGCAGGCGGCCGGCGACCGTGACCACCTCGCCGATGCGGGGGCCGGGCTCCTCGGGCGTGCCGCCGGCCTCGCGCAGCGAGCGGACGGGTTCGGCCTCGACGCCGCGGGCGGGGTAGGGATCGATGCCGGCGGCGCGCAGACCCTCGATCTTGGCGAGCCGGTCGGGATGAGCGAGGTCGGTCATGGGCCGCCCAGGATGCAGGATGGGGGAGCGGGAGGAAACTCCCCGACGGCGGATTGGTGCCCGATTCGCCGCGGGCCGCCGCCGGGAGCCCGGCGTGGGTGGGGCCGGGCGCCCAGCTCGGTAAAGTCGGCTCCAGGAGGACCGGCGAAAGCCGCCGGAGCAGACCGATGATCGACGAAGTCCTGGAGTCCTGGCGGATCAACCACCGCATCACCCTGGCCCTGCTCGACGGCGTCCCGCGGGGCGGCATGACCTGCACGCTCTCGACGCGCGGCGGCCGCTCGGTGGGGCGGCAGCTGGCCCACATCCACGACGTGCGCGTGATGCAGATGGAGAACCGCGCCAAGGCGCTCGCCGGCGACCTGACGAAGTTCGTCTCGAAGGACGAGCCGACCAAGCGCGCGCTCAAGAGCGCGCTCCAGCAGTCGGCCCGCCGCGTCGAGGAGTGGCTCACGCGCGCCCACCAGGGCGAGCGCGGCTTCCGCCTGATGCGCCGCGGGCTGGTGTCGACGCTGGGCTACCTGATCGCCCACGAGAGCCACCACCGCGGCAACATCCTGCTGACGCTCAAGCAGTGCGGGCGCCCGCTCGACAAGGACCTGCGCTACGGCATCTGGGACTGGAACAACCGCTGAGCCTCAGTTGCGCGATGGGATCAGCGCGGCGAGCCGCGCGTGCAGCACGAAGAGCGCCGCGGCCGCGAGCGCACACCCGACCCCGAGCGCGGCGGGGTGGAGCTGCAGGAGCGCGTGCAGCCCGCCCGCCACCAGGGTCATCACCGACACGAAGAGGAAGCCGAGCAGCGTCCCCTGGGCCTCGGCGCGCGAGGGGGCGCGCGAGAACGGCGTCGGTCGCAGGAACAGCGGCGCGAGCACGAGGTTCCACGCGAGGACCGAGACCGCCGCCAGGACGAGCTGCGGCACCGCGCGCCAGCCGAAGGCGAAGAGCGGCGCCGCGAAGAACGGCGGCAGCAGCCACGGGATCGCGCCGTACATGACCGCCTTGACGCCGCCGGCCTTGAACTCCGCGCGCTGGCGACGCGACAGCCCGTCGAAGAGCCAGCGCCCCGCGTGGTCGTCCGAGAAGCGCAGGTGGAACAGCTGCGTGGGCGCGACCGCCATCAGCGTGTAGGCCGGCAGCACCAGCAGGATGAGCGCGGGGTCGTCCATGCGCACGAAGGCGGACCACTGCGCCCCGAGCCCGATCGGCACGTAGGCGGCGGTGGCGGTCCACGCTCCCATGCGGTACCCGCGCTCGCGGCGCGTCATCCGCCGCACGAAGGTGTAGCCCGCGCGCTCAAGCCCGGCGCGCGCGAGCGCGGGCGGGGCGGAGGGCGCGGGGACCGGCTCGGCCGCCGGCGTCGCCAGCGCGGCCTCCCGCAGCGCCTGCCCGCCGAGCGCGCGCACGGCCGCCGCAAGCAGCGCCGGGGGAAGCGCGAGCGCGCAGCCCGCGAGCGCCAGATCGACCCACGCCCGCGAGCCCAGCGCCACCGACACCAGGCCCCCGAAGTGGGCCGGGGGCAGCAGCAGCTGCCAGGGCGAACGCTCGGACAGCAGCACGAAGAAGCCCTCGGTCCCACCGGTGACCGCGCCCAGCTGGATCAGCCCAAGCACGGTCACGACCGCGCCGAGCTGCAGGCCGACCACCGCCTGCCGGAAGCGCCGCGGGCCGAGCACCCGTAGCCCCAGCCCGAAGAGCCCGGTCACGAGCGCGACCGTCAGCGACACCGCCAGGACCGTCGCGACACAGAAGGCCGGCCCGAAGCGCAGCGCGGGAAAGCTGACGCAGCCGAACACCAGCGGCGGCAGGGCCAGCGGCAGGCTCAGCGACCCGACGTAGGCCAGTGTGTGGGTGAGCCGCACCGCGAGTCGCGTGCGCTCGCTGATCGGCAGGCCCTCCAGCGCCCGCTCGTCGCGTCCGCCCGTCAGCACCGAGTCGAAGTCGAGCAGCAGCGGGAACGCGACCATCGACATCACGGCCAGCTGCACCAGCGTCGCGAACTCCGCCGCCGACGGATCCAGCTTGAGGAAGACCGAGAGCAGCATGCCGAAGGCGAGCTCGAACAGCATCGTCGCCGCGAGCCCGGCGGCCATCAGCCCGTAGCCCGCGTCGCTGCCCTGCCGCGGGCGCAGGTCGGTGCGGAGCTTCGCCGACAGCACCGCCCGCAGCTGGTCGTAGTCGACGCCGCCGAGCGCGAGCGGCGCGCGGAACGGGCGCAGGCACGCCAGGAGCGCGTCGTGGATCGCCCCGACGATCCGGTCGGCAACCTTGCTCTCAGCCCAGCCCATCGATGACGCGCCGTGCGCGCTCGGCCGCGTCGCCCGCGCCGGTCAGCTCGGTGAAGACGCTCTCCAGGGAGGCGCCGTGGCGCTCGGCGGACAGCTCCTCGAAGCTCCCTTGGGCCGCGATCCGGCCCTGGTGCAGCACCGCGATGCGGTCGCACGTGCGCTCGACGACGTCCATCACGTGCGAGCAGTAGAGCACCGCCGTGCCCCGCGCCGCGAGACCCTGTAGCAGCTCCTTCACCAGGATCGTGCTGTTGACGTCGAGCCCCGACAGCGGCTCGTCGAGGAACAGCACCGGCGGGTCGGCTAGCAGCGCCGACGTCAGCAGCACCCGCTGCCGCATCCCCTTCGAGTACGACGAGAGCCGCGCCCCCAGCCGATCCGCCAGCCCGAAGGCGTCCATCAGATTGCGCGAACGCTCGGCCGCCACGCGCGCGTCGAGCCCGCGCAGACTCGCCACCAGCTCGAAGTGCTCCGCCGCCGTCAGCGACTCGTAGAGGTGCGCGTTCTCCGGCACGTAGCCGATGCGCCGCTGCACCTCTAGCGGCTCGAGGGCAACCTGCACCCCCGCGACGCGCACGTCGCCCTGAAAGCCGTCGAGCAGTCCGCACAGGATCCGCACGGTGGTGGTCTTGCCCGCCCCGTTGGGGCCGACGTAGCCGAGGATCTCGCCCGGCCGGACCTCGAGGTCGACGCCGTCCAGCACCTGCTTCGAGCCGTAGGCCTTGCGCAGCCCCCGCGCGACGAGCGCGGGCTCGGCGAGGGGGGGCCACGTTTCTTCGGGCGGTTCCATGGGCGGGAGTCTAGCGGCCGGCGCCCGCGTGGAGTGGGGGGAACCCGGGGCAGCGCGATTTGTGCCCGTAACGCGCGCGCCGGGCACTAGCATGACCGCGCTCCGGCGGCGGGGGTCGCCCGCCGGCCGAACGACTCGAGAGGAACTCCCGTGCACCTTCCGCTGCTCCTGATCTCCGCCCTCCCGCTCGCCGCCGTCCAGGATGATGCCGCCTCCGTGCGCGCGTGGGAGCACGAGAGCTCCGACCTCGCCGTCAACGGGCGCATGCGCTTCGGAGCGCTCGACAACGGCCTCCGCTACGTGTGGATGGCCAACCCCGAGCCCGACGGGCGCAGCTACGTCCGGATGCACGTCGACGTCGGCGCCTTTGCGGAGGAAGACGCCGAGGACGGCATGGCGCACTTCCTCGAGCACATGGCGTTCAACGGCTCGGAGAACTTCGCGGCGGGCACGCTGGTCGAGTGGTTTCAGGAGCACGGCATGGCCTTCGGTGCCGACCTCAACGCGATGACGAGCTACTCGCTGACGGTCTACCAGCTCGACCTGCCGACCTCGGACGAGGCGATGCTGCGCGAGGGCTTGGGGGTCCTGCGCGACTGGGCCGGCGGGCTGCTCTTGGCCGCCGAGGAGGTCGAGCGCGAGAAGGGCGTGATCGACGCCGAGCAGGCCTCGGGCGAGACCGCGAGTCGGCGCGTGTTCGAGGCCATCCTCGCCCGTCAGTACGACGGCACGCGCTACCGCGAGCGCGACGTGATCGGCGACCGCGAGGTGCGCGCGGCGTTCACCTCCGAGTCCGTGCGCCGCTTCTACGAGCGCTGGTACCGGCCGGACCTGATGACGCTGATCGTGGTCGGCGACCTCGGCGAGCTGGACCCCGCACCGCTCATCGAAGAGGTGCTCGGAGACCTTCCGCGTCCGGCCGAGCCGGCGCCGGACGAGCCCGCCATCGGCGCGCCCGCGCTCGCCGAGCGCTACTTCTGCGTGTACGAGCCCGAGCTGCCGACGGTCACGATTCACCTCGAGCAGCTCAGGCTCTACGAGGAGGAGCCCGACACCGTCGCGACGCGCACGCGCGACCTGGCGCTCGTCACCGCGCGACGCATGCTGAACCAGCGCCTCGCCGAGCTGGCGAAGGCCGAGGGCGCCTCGTTCCTCGGGGCCGGTGTCTCCCAGGCCGGGGGCCTAGAGGTCTACGACGGCGAGTCGCTCACCGTCACCGCCGCGCCCGAGCGCTGGGAGGAGGCCTTCGCAGCCTGCGAGCAGGAGCTGCGTAGCGCCGTGCAGTTCGGCTTCCGCGACGCGGAGCTGAACGAGGTGCGCGCCAACTGGCTGCGCACCCTCGACGAGGAGGTCGAGCGCGAGGCCACGCGCCACAGCGCGGCGTATGTGGGTCGCCTGGTGCGCGCGGCCGAGGACCGCTACGTGCCCACCGACGCGCTCGCCGAGCGTGCGCTGCTGCGGCCGCTGATCGAGGAGCTAGAGGTCGAGGAGTGCCACGCCGCGCTGCTCGCGGCCTGGGCCGCGGGGACGCGCAACCTCTTCACCACCGGCGGTCTCGACCTCGGCGAAGACGCGGCCGAGACCCTGAAGGCCGCGCTGAAGCGGAGCCGCGAGGTCGAGGTCGAGGCGCCGGAACAGGAGGACCTGGCGGCCCTCGCCTACGCGACGCCTGCGGGCGAGACGGGTGCGATCGTCGCGTCGCAGCACGTCGAGGACCTCGATGCCTGGCTCTTCACCTTCGAGAACGGCGTGCGGCTCAACGTCAAGGCGACCGACTTCAAGGAGCGCCAGATCCTGCTGCAGGCGCGCGTCGCCGAGGGGCTCTTGACGCTCGCCCCCGAGCGCTTCGCCGTGGCGTGGGTCGGCTCGCAGGTCATGAACCTGGCCGGGCTCGGCGCGCACTCGGTCGACGAGCTGCGCGAGCTGACCGCGGGAAGGCGCGTCGGTCAGTCCTTTGGGCTCGCCAACGAGTTCTTCCAGATCGGCGGAGCCACGACCGCGGAAGACCTGCTGCTGCAGCTCGAGCTGATGCGCGCCCAGCTGGCGGACCCCGGCTGGCGTAACGACGGCGTGCGCCTGCTGCGCGACCGCGTGCCGCTGATGTTCGAGCAGATGGCGCACCTCCCCGGCGGCCCGCTGTACACCGAGTTCCTGCCCGCGCTCTTCCACGGCGACCTGCGCTTCATCGAGCTGCCCGCGCGCGAGGCGATCGAGGCGGTCGGGATGGACGCGGTGCGCGACTGGCTCGCGCCGCACTTCGCCGACGGGCCGATCGAGCTGACGATCGTCGGAGACCTGGACGTCGAGGCGACGCGCGACGCGGTGGCGCGGACGCTTGGCACCCTGCCCGCGCGGCGGGAGCGCGACGAGCACACCGACCGCCGCACCGTGCCGCCGCCGGTCGCCGGGCTGCGCTTCGACCGCGCGATCGAGACCGAGGACGACAAGGCGCTCGCGTTCCTCGTCTTCCCGACCGCGGACGGCCTCGAGGCGGACCGGCGCCGGGCGCTGCGCTTCCTGGGCGACATCGTGCAGGACCGGCTGCGCATCCGCGTGCGCGAGGAGCTGGGCGCCGCGTACTCGCCCGGCGCCAGCGCGATTCCGAACGAGACCTTCCCCGGCGTGGGCATCCTGAACGTGACCGCGACCCTGCCGCCCGAGCAGACCGAGGCCTTCGTCGACGCCACGCTAGAGCTGGTCGACGACCTCGCGAAGAACGGCGTGACCCAGGAGGAGGTCGAGCGCCTGATGGAGCCGCGGCTCGCGTCCCTGCGCGACGCGCTCCGGACGAACGGCTACTGGGTCACGATCCTGGCGGACGCGCAGCGCCGCCCGGAGACCCTCGACAACGCGCGCTCGGCCGAGGCCTTCTACCGCTCGCTCGACGCCGAGGCGATGAGCCGGCTGGCGGCCGAGAACCTCGACCGCGCGCAGGCGTCGGTGCTCGTCGTCACGCCCGAGAAGGCCGGGGCTACGGAGGCCTCTTCGCCGGCCGCGGAGGGCGGGGAAGATCCGCGCGACTGAGCGCAAATCCGACTTCGCGCGTCGGCCGTACGTTCCCCCGAACCGGCCTTAGAAAACGGGGAAAATCCGATGCGAATCCGAAGCGTTCTTTTTGCTCTGCTGGCGCTCGCCGGCTGGAACCACTCTCAATGCCTGCTGTTCGACGGGCTGAACGGGCCTTGCTGCTCGTCGGTGACGCCCGCCCTGCCCGCCTTTCCGGCCGTGACGATGCCGGGCCTGTCGGTGTGCTGGGACGCGTGCGTGCCGAGCTCGCAGTCGTGCTCGGACGTGCAGCTGTCGCCGCCGACGCAGCTCCTCTGCGGGCAGTACCAGGCGACGTTCGACACGAGCGAATGCGGCACGGGCCTGCCCGAGCTGACCGGCGTGCTCGAGCTCGACTACACGCGCAGCTGGGACGAGTTCCCGACGCCCGGGCAGGTGATCCAGGTGTGGCGCTTCGTCGTGAGGGCCGACCTGATGCTCGCGGGCACCGCGAGCGGGTGCCCGATACCGGACAGCTTCACCACGTACCCCACCGCCTTCTACTACGGCTACCTCGACTACGCCTTCGACTGCTCTAGCGGGACTTGGGAGTCGGCGCTGGCGCTCTACCACGCGTGCGACGCCTTCCTGCACGATCCCGCGATCTCGTCGCAGCCGGGCGTGTTCAACCCGGCGCGCAGCTTCGCGCTCGTCGCGCCCTCGACCGTCACCAACCCCTTCATCCCGGGCATCGCTCCCGCCGGCGGGGGCCCGCTGCTGTGGGAGGGCATCCGCGACACGGTCGACCTCGCGTCGCTGGCCTGCGAGGTCGAGGAGCCGCTGGCCGGCGGCCTGGTCCTGCCGCTCGGCAGCGCCTGCGCCTGCCCGTTCTCGACGGCTCAGCCCCAGGTCACGGCACGCGTCATGGAGGGCAGCAGCACCTGCGGCTCCGACTTCCGCTCGCTCAACCTGTTCCCGATCTTCCCCTGGGTCCACGTGATGTCGACCTCGCTGGGGCGCTGGTCGAACGGCAGCAGCTATCCGGGCCCCGAGGCCGTCTGGGTCGACGAGGGACTCTTCCTGCACACCGAGGCCTGTCAGACCCCCCAGGTCTTCGCCGAGATCAAGGTGGGCGCGACGACCGAGGGCGGCTACCTCGCGACCGTGGGGCCGGCCGTCGGTGACAAGTTCACCGACCTGGTCAGCAACTTCTCGGTACCCATCACGTCGCCGGTCGCGCCGCCCTTCGTGGGCAACGTGTTCTTCTCACGGCACCTGGTGTACTTCAACTACCTCTGAGCCAGCCTCACGGGCGCGACGCGTCGCTCCGCCGACCGGTGCGATTCCAAACGGGTTCGACGCCTGGACGATGAGCCCGCTAGTGGTCGAGGTTTTCGACCGCTAGCGGGTGTCGGCTGGTCGTGATGCCCGCGGCGGCGAGGCCTCGCCGTCGGGCGGAGGAGGGAGGGGAAGCCCCAGCGATGGAGCGCAAATCCGCTTCCGTGCGATCGCACGTACGCGCCCCCGGACCGGCCATTGAAACGGGGAACTTCGATGCGACTGCGAATCCTTCTTGCTCTCCTGGCGCTCGCCGGCTGGAGCCACTCCCAGTGTCTGCTGTTCGACGGGCTGAACGGGCCGTGCTGCACGCCCGCCACGCCGGCACTGCCGGCCTTCCCGCCGGTGACGTTGCCGGGGCTGTCGGTCTGCTGGGACTCGTGTGTGCCCACCTCCCAGTCCTGCTCGCAGGTGCAGCTCTCGACGCCGACGCCGGTCCTCTGTGGGCTGTACCAGGCGATGCTGGACACCGACTCCTGCAGCTCGGCGCAGCCCGAGCTCACGGGCGTTCTGCAGCTCGACTACACGCGTACCTGGGACGAGTTCCCGGCGCCGGGTCAGGTGGTGCAGGTGTGGCGCTTCCTGGTCAAGGCCGACCTGATGCTCGCCAGCGGCTCCACCGGCTGCCCGCTGCCGAGCTGCATGCCGACGCACCCGACCGCGTTCTACTACGGCTACCTCGACTACGCCTTTGACTGCACGACCGGTCTTTGGGAGAGCGCTCTGGCGCTTTTCCACGCCTGCGATGCCTTCGTCCACGACCCGCTGATCTCGTCGCGGCCGGGCGTGTTCCACCCGGGGCGTAGCTACGCGCTCGTGGCGCCTTCGACCGCCGCCAACCCCTTCGTGCCGAGCGTCTCGCCGGCGGGCGGAGGGCCGCTGTTCGGGGAGGGGATCCGCGACTCGATCGACTTGATCACCGCGCTCTGCGGGTCCGAGGAACCGCTCGCGACGGGCAACGTCCTGCCCCTGGGCGGCGGCTGCGTCTGCCCCTTTTCGCCCGTCCCGGCTCAGGTCACCGCGCGGGCGATGAGCGGCCAAAGCACCTGCGGTTCGGACTTCCAGTCGCTCAACCTGTTCCCGGTGTTCCCCTGGTTCGACGTGATGTCGACCTCGCTCGGGAGCTGGTCCAACGGGAGCAGCTACCCGGGGCCCGAGGCGGCGTGGGTCGACGAGGGGCTCTTCCTACACACCGAGGCCTGCCCCAGCCCGCAGCTCTTCGCCGAGATCAAGGTCGGCGCGACGACCGAGGGCGGCTACCCGGCGGGAATCGCCGGGGTCGTGGGCGACAAGTTCACCGACCTCGTGAACAACTACTCGGTGAGCGTCGGCTCCCCGGTGAGTCCACCCTTCGTGGGCAACGTGTTCTTTTCGGATCACCTGACGTACTTCAACTACCCCTGACTCAGCCTCGCGGGTGCCGCGCGACGCTCCGCCGGCGTATGATGAGCCCTTCGAAGCCTCGCGCGCGCACCCAAGAGCCATGAGCACCGACCAACCCGACTTTGTCGTCCTCGCCCGGGGCGGCCTCAACAACCTGAAGGAGATGCAGCGCACGCTGCAGAGCGGCGGCATCGCGACGGACATCGTCTCTCCGCCCGACGCCAAGCCGAACAGCTGAGGCTCGGTCCTGTGGCTCGCGGTCGCGGGCCCGGACGCGCAGCGCGCGGCCGAGTACCTGGAGTCGAGCTGGCAGGCGCAGGCCTCCGAGGCCGAGCGCGCCGCGTCGGAGGCGACGATCGACCTGGACGCCGAGGAGTTCACCTGCCCGGCCTGCGGCGCGTCGTTTCCGCGCGCGCCGCGCTGCCCGTCGTGCGGGCTGAACCTGGGCGGTTGATGCAAGGAGGCGGGGGCGCCAGGCGCCGCCCGCCTCGACCGTTGCTCCGGACGCCTGGAGCTCGGGCCTAAAGGTGGAACCAGCCGTCCCACTCGCTGGGGAGGCCGGTGTGCACGTGGTTGTAGGTGCCGTCGCCGTCGTGGTCGCGCTCGATCACGATCTTGCAGGTGTCGATGTTGAACGTGTACCTCCAGGTGTCGTTGTTGTCGGGGTTCCTGGAGGTCCAGATCCGCTCGCGGCTGACGAGCCCGGGCGTGATGAACTCGTTGTCGCCGCACGGGAACATGCACTGACCGATCGGCTTCCACTCGAGCGTGAAGGGCCACCACCACGGGCCGCTGGGGTTGGGCAGGATGCAGACGAAGCGCTGGATCAGCGCCGAGTTGCCGCCCGACGGCGTGGTGCCGGGCGTGCGCGGGCCGTAGCACACCGTGATCGTGAAGTAGCCCGGCTTGCCCTGCACGGGCTTGGCGGTGCAGGGGAAGGTCCACTCCTTGGTCTTCGGGTTGCCGTCGAGGTTGGCGGGCTTGGCGCCCTCGCCCTTGCGCGGCGGGGCGTGGATCTCGCCCGACCAGTCACCCTCCTCCTCGTTCGACGTGAACGTGCGGATCTCGAACGGCGAGCCGTCGAACAGCAGGTCGACCTCGGGCAGCACCGGGTTGGGCAGGCCCAGGATGTAGTCGTACAGCACGAAGACGTCCTGCACGTCGATCAGCCCGTCGCCCTGCACGTCGCCGGCGAGCGGGTGCAGCGGCTCGGGACCGCCGTAGAACAGGTACTCGGCCAGGTACACGACGTCGTCGAGGTCGGGCTGGCTCGCGCCGTAGGCGCCCGAGTAGACGACGTTGCCGCGCGGGTAAGTGCGGTGCTGCACGGGGTCGACGGCGAGTAGCTCGCCGGTCAACGCGTCGAGCAGGTGTAGCTCTTGGCCGACCACGACCTTCCCCGGCAGCGGAACCGCGGCGCGGTCGCCGGGCTTCACGAGCAGCTCGGTAAAGACCTCGCCGTCGAGCGCTAGCGCCACGACGAGCGGCTCGAAGGAGACCGTGACGCAGACCTCGGTCGAGCCCTCGTACAGCGGCTCGGCGAGCGCCGCGGGGTCGTCGTGGACCATGAGGAGAAACTCCTCGGTCGTGACGTCGCCCGGGTCCTCCTGGAGGGCGTGAAGGGGAAGGGCGCACGATGCGCCCGCAAGTGCGTAGACCAGCAGCCGTTGCTTCATGGGTGTGGGTGCCTTCGGCGGAAGTGAGGGAAGTCAGGCCGATCGTGTCCGCCGCGCGCCCGCGGTTCTGGGAGGGGCGGATTTTTCGTGCCTGGCTCCGGCACGAAGAGCGGCCCCGCGTGCCAAGGCGCGCGGGGCCGCTCCGGTCCTCGGAGTCACCAGGCTTGGACCGACTCCTAGTCGACCACCGAGTACAGCGTGTCGGTCAGATCGACCTCCAGCGTCGTGCAGGCCGTCCCCGGCGCGGGGATCAGCGCCCACTGGAACCACAGCTCGGCCCCGACGAGCAGCGAGGGCATCGGCGCGTCGACCCCCACGTAGCCGTCGGCGTCGGTCAGCCCCGCGTCGAAGACGACGAACGCGGTCGGGTCGATCCCGAGCGTCCCGCCGCCGAAGGGGAAGATCGCCTGCTGCCAGCTGACCGCGAGCAGCGCCGGCGTGTTCGGCGCCGCCTCCCAGAGCTCCTGGCGGTGGCCCGTGTTGGGGGAGACGACCGCCGAGGCGCGCGGCTTGCCGACGCCGGGGCAGCCGTACTGGAGCCGCTCGGGCACGTCGGTCTTGCTGCCGTAGAGGACGGCCGAGACGTCTCCGCCGTCGTCGTCGTTGGTGATGAACGCGACCAGGACCTCGGCGGGGTCGGGCAGGAAGGCGCTCGCGCCGCCGCCGAGCGCCGCGGCGACGAGCTCCCGATTCGGGTAGTTGACGTTGAGGGTCTCCAGCGTGTTGCCGCTCATCGGGTCGAAGCCGCGCACGCGGAAGCGGTTCTCGTCATCGCTCTCGTCGAGGAAGGTCACCACGTACTCACCCGGCGTGTAGGCGACGCTGGGGTCGTACTCCTCGTGATCGCTCTCGTTCGAGATCGCGAAGGCGTCGCCGAGCCCCGCCTCGCCGCCGGGGAAGAACACCCGCTTGCCCCACACGTCGCGGTTGAGTCCCGGCAACGAGCCTGAGATGTGCCACACGACCATGTAGTCGTCCGACGTCCCGGTGGCGCAGTCGGGGTTGCCCAGGAGGTTGGTGCTGGAGTGGATGAGGAACTCCGGCTCGCTGGAGTCGGGCTCGCCCGTCCAGCGCCGGCCGTAGACGAAGTTCAGGACGCCGATCGAGCTGCGGCGCCAGGTGACGAAGCGGTAGTCGTCGGCCTCGCTCTGGCTGATGGCGGGGAAGCGGTCGTCGGGGTCCGACGAGAGCGGGAAGGTCTGGTCGACGAAGGGCTCGTCGTTGCCGGGGAAGAAGCCGATCCGGGCGCCGTAGATGCCGAAGCCCTCGCGGTGCCAGGCCACGGTCACCTTCGACGGGCCGTGCCCGACGTCGGGCTGATCCTCGTCGTAGAAGTCGAGTCCGAGCTCGACCTCGGGAGAGACCACGCCCGTAGGCGTCACCGACGCGAGATAGATGTCGGAGTCGTTGCCCCCTTCGCGGTGCTCCCAGGCGACGAGGTAGAGCCCGTTGTTGCCCGAGGCCCCGACCGAGGGTGCGGTGTTCTCGTCGCTGGTCGAGATCAAGAGCAGGCCGCCGGCCAGCGTGCCGTCGGTGTTCACGCGCTGCCCGCGGATCTCGGTGTCGCCCGCGGCGAAGGTGCGCGTCCACACGACCAGGTAGCGGTTGTTCTCGTAGGCCACGTCGACCTCCGTGTCGTCCGGGCCGCCGTCGTTCACGTCGAACAACGTGCCGATCAGCGGGTCGAGCACGAGCGGCAGCGCGGCGTCGCGTACGAAGTCCGCGGGAAGCCCGAGCTCGACGCGGTCGCCCTCTAGACGCACCCAGCCGCGCGCCGCGTTGCCCTCGGCGTCGATGCCGGTGACGCCGCCGAAGGAGACGCCGCCGAGCCCGCGCTCTTCGAAGCGCAGGCCGTCGAGCGGGTCGGCGCTCGCCAGGGGCAGGTCGGTCGCGAGACGTCCGCGGACGACGATGTCGCCGCGCGCGGGGAGCGCGTCGAAGCGGAAGCTCTGCTCGACGCCCTTGGAGCCCAGCGCGTAGCGCTCGACCAGCCCGCCGCGATGGTACTCGACCGCGTCGTCCGCCGCGATCGGCTCGACGGCGGCGAGGTCCAGGCGGACGTCGCCGACGGTGACGCTCTCGAGCTCGAAGGAAAGCGGATACGTCCGCTGCGCCGTCGCACCGAGCGCAGGCACGAACGAGGCGCCGCGCGCGTCGAAGTCGACGCGGTACCCCGGACCGCCGCCGCGCAGGCCGCCGTCGATGGCGCGCAGTCCGACGCTCGTTCCGACGGCGGTGGGGGAAGGCGCGGCCTCGGCCGCGGACGATTGAGCGTGGAACCCCGCGGCGAGCGCGGGCAGGAGAAGCCAGGGAAGCAGGAGGGGCTTGGCAGACAAGGGATCGGACTCCTTTTGGGGAGCAGGCGGCCCGCGGGCCGGTTGGTCTCGGCGTGGGGCGGAGCCGTTCTCCGCCCTCGCCGCACCGGGTTTGCGTCCTTCCCGTCGGTGACACGAATCGGGGAAGATCTGCCGACGGCCGGAAGCGCCGTCGCCCGCGGGTCCCGGTTCGGGGGGGCCAAAGCAGCTGTCGCGGTGCTGTGCACCCATACCGGCGACCGGGGACGCCGCGTGCCGGCGGTCCCGGCCTGCAAGCGAGCCAGCCGGCGTGCGTTGCCACTCGCCCGCGTTCGCGCGTGAGCGGCGCTCGTTGTCGCCTCGCTCCTCGCCGGCGGATCCGGCCCGCACCGCGATGGACGGTCGGCGCGGACGCGCGCGGCCGGCCCGGCAGTTGCGGACGCAGGCGCCTCCCCCCGCCGCGACCCATCGTCCTGCCCCGCAGGGGCAAGCCCGTTACGAGGACGCCATGCTCCACCGCGCCAGCCTCGCTCTCGCTCTCCTCGCCGCTCCGCACCTCGCCGCCGACCTGGTGGTCGGACCCGGCGGCAGCATCCAGGCCGCCATCGATCAGGCCGTGGCCGGCGACCGGGTGGTGCTCCTGCCCGGGACCTACTTCGAGTCGATCGACCTGAAGGGCAAGGCGATCGAGGTGGTAGGGCGCGATGGGGCGGCGGCGACGGAGCTGCTTGCCTCCGCCACGGGGCCGGTGGTCACCCTGCACTCCGGGGAGGGGCCGGGCACGCGCCTGAGGGGGCTCACGATCCGCGGCGGCTTCGGCGGCATCGGGGGCGGGATCGCCGGCTGGGTGTGGGCCGGGACGCCGCCCTCGACCGCCGTGGTCGAGGACTGCGTCATCCGCGAGAACCAGGCCCACCTCGGGGGCGGGGTGGCCGGCGATCTGCAGCTCGTCCGCTGCGTCATCGCGAACAACGGCGCCGGGTCCTTCTCGGCTCCCGGCGGGGGCGGCGGCGGGGTCTATGGCGGCGTGACGATGCGCGAGTGCGCGGTCCTCAACAACTCGGTGATCAAGGGGGGCAGCGCGGGGGTCCTGGTGGCGGGGTCGACCCCGGCCGCGCTGTTCGACTGCCTGATCGCCGGCAACGCGGGCTACAACCTGGGGGGCGGCGTCGGCGTACAGCTGAACGGCACCGCGACGCTGGTTGGCTGCCAGATCACCGGGAACAGCCTGTCGGCCGCCATCTTCGGGTTCTCGGGGCCGGGCGACCCGGGGCCGACCCAGGGCAGCGGCATCTTCGCCTTCGAGGGCGCGACGGTCGCCGTCGAGCGGTGCACGATCGCGAACAACGCCGGCCAGGCGACGTCCTTCGGCGAAGCGATTGGCGGCCTCGGCGGCACCATGGCGATGAGCGGTTCGATCGTGCGCAACAACGCGGGACTGGAGCTCGACCCAACGTCGGTCAGCGCGTCCTACTCCAACGTCGAGGGCGGCGCGCCCGGCGTGGGCAACTTCGACGCCGACCCGCTGTTCGTGAACGCGCAGGGCGGCGACTACCACCTGACGGCGCCCTCGCCGTGCATCGACGCCGGTGATCCGACGCTGCTGGACCCGGACGGCTCGGTGGCGGACGTGGGGGCCTTCCCCTTCGCGGTCCTCTACGGGCGCCGCGACGTGCTCGCGGCCGCGACCACTCCGGGATGGAGCTCGCTGTCCGCGGAGCTCGGCGGCACGCATCCCTGGCGCGTGAGCCTCGATGCCGGCTTCGCCGGCTGGCTCTACGTCGTCCTCGGCTCGGTGAGCGGGACGTCGCCCGGCATCAGCCCGTTCGGCGCGGCGCTGCCGCTGGTGCCCGACGGCTGGTTCGTCACCACCCTGACCGCGGCCGGCTCGTCGCTGCTGCCCGGCAGCGTCGGCGTGCTGAACGCCGCCGGAGCGGCCGACGCCGCGCTCGTGCTGCCGCCGGGGCTCGCGCCGACGGGCAACGCCTGGCACGCCGCGCTGGTGGTGGATCCCGCTACGCTCGTCGCGCTCGCGAGCAACGCCTTGCCGCTGCCGCTGCAGTAGGACGAGCGCGGTCTTGTGCGAGCGGCGGCGCGAGGGCGTGCGCCGCGCCTCGCGCGGAATCCGCGCGCGGCCCCTTGCGCCCCGGGCGGAACGGGTCTCCAATGCCTCCACGCCCGCACTTCGCGGGCGCACCTGTGCGGTTCCCCAGCGGAACGGTAACCCGGAGACCTTGCCAGTCGCGCGGTTCGGTGACGTGCGGCCCGGTTGCGTCGACGGAGCCCGTGCCGTCTGGCTCCGCGTTTCCCTGTCCGTAATCTAAGGAGACACCGATGAAGAGCCTTCTTCGGAAGGTGGCCTTCACGGCGCTGCCCGCCGTTGCCGTGCTCGGGATCTTCGGATCCTTCGCCGGCGCCGCGTCCGACGCCAAGAAGTGCTACAAGCTTGAATGGTGCCCCGTCTGAGTACAGTACCGCGAGTGGGTTCTCGATCCGATCTACGAGGATCAGAAGAACGACTGGGAACTGATTCAGAAGGGCTGCGCCGCCCCGACGTGAGTGGAGATCTGTGAGGTTCCCGTTCTGGTCGAGGTGAAGTGCAAATAGGGCTTTGCCCGCACGACACTTTGTAGGGCTCGGCATGGTGGCCTAGCCCGCTCGCCTGGCCGGGGTTCGGTGACCCGGCCAGCATCCCCTCCACGGCGCGGCGCGGCCGCGACGCTTCCTCTTCCTTGCTCCTTGCCCAAGGCGCCTATGTCTCCTTCCCCCGCGTCCCCGCTGCGGCGCTGGGCCTGGCTGTCGCTTCCGGCCGTGCTGGCGCTGCTCTTCGTCGTGGTCGTTTGGCTGCCGCGCGAGGCCCGTTCCGCCGAGCAACCCGCCGCTGTGCCGGCCCCTGTGGGCGGGGCGGCGGGAACGGATCGGCTCGCGGACGGCCTGGCCGGCGGCAACCCCGGCGCGCGGCCGGCGGAGCGCGTGCTCCACGGGGCCTTTCCCTCCGCACCGCCTGCGGCGCCCGCGACGCACGTGCGCGGCACGGTGCGCGGAGCGGGCGGACTCGCGCTGGAGGGCGCCCGGTGCGAGCTGAACCCCGGCACGACCGGCGCCGGCTTCGGCGACGTCGGCGCGGGCCAGGCGCCGCGGACCGGCACCAGCGGCGGTGACGGCCGCTTCGAGCTCGCCGCGGGGCCCGGGCCCTGGCGCCTGTCCGTCGCGGCGGAGGGGTACGCGCGCTGGACCGCGGATCACCTCTGGTCCGGCGATGAGCTCGACGTGCTGCTGGTGCCGGCGGTCGGGCTCGGCGTGCGCGTGCGCGACGAGCAGGGACTGGCGGTCGAGGGCGTGCGGCTGCGCGTCACCCGTTCCTTCCGCGATCTCGCCGCGCTGCCCTTGGCCGAGGCGACCAGCGACGCGGCCGGTCACGCGCTCCTCGCCGGACTGGCGCCGGGCGAGCAGTACGTGTGCGCCCGGCATCCGGACTTCGAGGTCCACTTCGCGTCGTTCAAGCTGCCTCCCTCGGGCGCGGCGGAGATCGAGCTGACCCTGCGGCGCGGCGTGCGGCTGGCGGGGGCGGTGCGCGCCGCGACGGGTCCCGCGCTCACCGGCGCGCGCGTGCGCGTCGAGGCCTTCTCGAAGGGGCAGTCGCTCGTGATCGAGCTCGACTGCGACGCCGACGGCGGCTTCACGACCGAAGCCTGCTTCGGACAGGGCGAGGCGCTGACCGTCACCGCCGTGGCTCCGAACTTCGCCGAGACCAGCCTGCGCCTGCGCATCGACGCCGAACCCGGCGGCGAGCAGCAGGTCGAGCTCGAGCTCACGTCGTCCGGCTACACCGCCGTGGGCCGCGCCGTCGACGCGTCGGGCGCGGCCGTGCCCGGGGCCGCGGTGCGCCTGACCGCGATCGGGCGCGTGGCGCGCGGCATGGACGGGCTGACCGGCGCGCTCGCCGAGGTGACGCCGCACGCGGAGCGCTGGCGCCGGAGCGACGTTACCGACGCCGACGGGCGCTTCCGGCTGGAGGGCCTCGCCGCGGAGCGCGAGTACGTGGTGCTCCTGTCCGAGCGCGGCGCGGCGCCGCGCGTGGCCTGGGTGCCGCCAGCGGAGCCGGGCGCCGCGGTCGACCTGGGCGACCTGCAGCTGACGCGTGCGGGGAGCCTCTCGGGCACCGTGCGCGACGCCGCCGGCAAGCCGCGCGCGGGCGAGCTGGTGCGCGCGACCTTCGAGACCGTCCTGACCGCCGACGAGTACGAGCTCGACCTCTGGCGCCCGACGCGCTGGTGGCGCCCGCTCCGGACCCACAGCGGACCGGACGGCGGCTTTCGCTTCGACGGCCTCGCCCCGGGCTCCTACGAGGTCGAGGTGGGCGGCGCGCCCGCGGGCAGCTGGTACGTGGCCGCCGGCGCGGACCCCGGGCCCCTGGACCTGCAGGTGCCCGAGGGCAGCGACGCAACCCAGCACACGATCGAGGGGCGCGTGAGCACCGCGGAGGGCGCGCCGGTTCCTAAGGCCCTCGTAGCGCTCTTTGCACCCGGCCAGCTGGCGGGGGCGGGAGCCGAGGATCCCGAGCCGGAGGCGATGACCTTCACCGACTACCGCGGCGGCTTCCGTCTGCGCGCGCCCGAGGGTGAGTACGACCTGCGCGCCACCGACCTGCGGGGCGTGTTCATCGAGCACCTCCAGCCGCTGCCGCTGGACGGCGCGACGGAGTTCCTGGAGCTCACCCTGAGCCCCGATACCCGCCCGGTCGAGCCGCTGATCGCGCGCGTCGTGGGGCCCGACGGGCTGCCGCTGGCGGGCGTGGACGTCTCGCTCATCCCGCCCGAAAACGACTACTGCGGCTGCATCGCCTTCCTGGCGCGCACCGACGAGCACGGTCAGGTGCTGTTCGAGCAGCTCTCCGCCCGCGACCACGAGCTGGTCGCGAGCGACCCGAGCGGCCGCTACAGCCCCGCCCGGCACGCGCCCGCGCGGGCCGGGGACTTCGTTGAGCTGGTGCTCGGGTTCTAGTGTCCTGAGTCAGACGTTCGGCGTCACATTCCGCTCCCTGTCAGCCCCTGGCGGCGTTGCTGCTCCTCGGCGTAGCGCCCTGGATACGCAGTCGTCGGCGCGCCTTGCCACGAGCGAAAGGTCACCAAACTTCTGCACCGCACTGCCGCGACACCCCACTAGGACTTCGCGGCCAGCAACCCAAGCGCGCCCAGCGTGCGCGCCAGCACGGCGCGCACCACGGCGTCGAGCCGTGGCTCGGAGCGCTGCTCCAGCGTCCACTTCGCGAGCCCCACCGCGAACTTCGCGAGCTCGGTGCCCGCGAAGCCATCGGCGGCCGCGTGCACCAAGGGCGGCAGGTGGAACGCCTGCAGCAGCGCCACGCGGCAGGCCTCGTCGTCGCGGGCCGTGGCGTCCGGCGCGCGTTCGGCGCCGCCGTTCACGCGGCACCAGGCGCGTGCCAGGAACCAGGCCGGGTTGCGCTCGGGCGCGGCGAAGTCCTCCCAGCGGAACTCGAGCGCCTTGGGGAGCTTGCGGCTGAGGAAGTACCCCTTCACCAGCATCTGCGAGGCCTGCTCGGCGGACACGCGGCCGGCGCTCTCGCCGGCCATGGCCCGCAGCTCGGGCAGCTCGCCCAGCCGGTCGAGGAGGTCGTCGATCAGCAGCGCCTTGCCGTCGCGCGACTTCATCTTCGAGCCCGCCAGGGTGACCATGCCGTGGGTCACCACCTCGACCTTCTCCGCCAGCTCGCCGGCGCCGAGGCGGCTGGCGAGCTCGAGCTCGACGGCGCCGGCGGCGTCCCACTCATCGCCGCAGACGACCACCCAGGCGTCGAGGGGCTGGGCCGCGAGGCGGTCGTACTGCTGCAGGAAGAGGCCGATCACCCGGGCGTGCTCGGTCGGGAGGCCGTCGGAGCGCAGGAGCGGGAGGCGCTCGTAGCCGCTCCGCCCGGCGTGGTAGTGCACCGAGCCGTCGTCGGCGCGCTGCAGGAGGCCCGTGGCCAGCCCGTGGTCCAGGTACGCGGTGACCCGCGGCAGGCTCTCGGACTCCAGGGCGAGGCGGTCCATCGCGATGCCGAGGCGCGCGAGGGTGGCGCGCTGGCCGTCGAGGGCGCCGGTGACGAGCCGGTCCCAGAGGGCGCGAACGTCGGGCTCTTCGGCCAGCCAGCCGCGGACCATCTCGTCGGCGAGGTCGCCGCGGACGTGGGCCTCGCGCGACACCGGGTCGCCCGGGTCCTTCGGATCGCCCGGCCCGCCCTCGGGCACGGCGGCGGCGTAGGCGGCGTAGCAGCGGCCGACCCAGCGGTCGGCGCGCTCGCCGGGCTGGGGCTCGGCGCCGCCGGGCAGCGTCGTGCAGCCCGCCATGGCCTCGCACACGTTGCGTCCGATGTCGCAGACGTAGGCCTGGCGCAAGACCCGCGCGCCGGCGGCCTCGCGCGACGCCGCCAGGGCCGCGCCGGTGGCCAGGTTGCGCAGGTGGCCCAGGTGCAGGGGCTTGGTGGCGTTCGGGTTGAGGAAGTGCACCGCGTGCGTCTGGCCCGCCAGCGGCCCCGGGCGGTCGTCGCCGGAGGCGCGGCCCGCGAGCAGGGCGTCGATCAGGCGCTCGACGGCGTCGTCCGCGAGGCGCAGCGCGACCTCCTTGCCCTTGCAGCGCGCGTCCGCCACCAGCGGGTCGGCGGCGAGGTGCGGCGCCAGGCTGCGCGCGTCGGCGCCGCGGAAGAACAGGCGCAGATCGACGGGCGAGGGCGAGGTGCGCCGAAAGCCGATGCCGGTGGGCGGCGCAAGCCCGGCGGTGCGGCAGAGGCCGGCAAGATGGTCTTCGAGCGCGAGCGGATCCGCCGCCCGCGCGTCGTGCAAGTCTCCCATGGCAACCATCATAGCCCGCGCGGGCGACGACGACGGCGGGCCGTCGCGCGACGCGAGCTGCACCGCGCGACAAGCCAGGTACAAAAAAGGGACAGCACGCTTTCGGCTCGGCGACTATCATCGGGCGCGTCGCGGGGGCAGCTCCGCGGCACGTCTTCGAATGCACCTGTAGCTCAATGGAGAAGAGCGCTGCGGGCCGCGCGAGGGCGACGACAGCCCGACCGGGTTTAGGGAGCGCGGTCGAACACACCTTGCGGCGACCACTCGAACAGAGTTCCAGGTCAATCGAGTGGGATCTGGGGACTCGTCTCGCCAAGGTTCGTTCGCGTTGCTGACCCGGCCGTACACCTTGCCCCGGCTTGCCAGCCGCGCCCGCGGATCGAACACCGAACGATCCTCGGCACGCGGCCGGAACCCGAGCCGGCGAAGGGCGTCCGCGCTGTCCGAGCCCCGACTGGACCCGTCTCGCTCGAAGAGTGCCGGATTTCAAATCCGAGCGATGCGGGTTCGAGTCCCGTCGGGTGCACCACCCTCACACGAAGGCGGTCCGAACAGCCTCGCACCCCCTCGCCAAGGAAATCGACTTGCCCGAGCCCTTGCCCTCCCTCCAGCCGCTTCCTTCCGACCTGACGGTGGACGCCGTCTCCGACCGCGCGGGGCGCGAGCGCGTCTACGACCTGCGCGCCGAGGTCTACCGCGAGGACAGCGACTACCTGCTGCACGCCGGCAACGGCCAGCATCCGGCCCAGGACCGCTTCGACCGCGACGCCTTCCTGTTCGCGGCCTTCACGGGCGGAGCGCCGGTGGCGACCTGCCGCTTCACGCCGCCCCGCGCGGGCCGCTGGGAGGCCTCGGAAGCCGGCCCGGTGCCCGCGGCCGTGCTCGGGGCCGATCGATCGGACCCGGCGCAGCTGCTGCAGATCAGCCGTGTCGTCGTGCACCCCGATGTGCGCCGACTCGGGGTGAGCGAGGCCATCCTGCGCGACGCCTGCCGTTGGCTGTTGGCCCACACCGACTTCCGCTCGTACTTCGCCCTCTGCCTGCCGGCGCTGGCGCACTTCTACGAGCACTTCGGCGCCGCCACGGTGCCGGGCGCCGAGGTCCGGCTGGCCGAGCGCGGCAACAAGCTCTACCGCTTCGTGCACGGCACCCTGGCCGGATCGGAGCGCGTCATCGACGACTATCTGGCGTCCCGTCTGGCGAGCGTGCCCGGGGCCCTGCCGGTGGAGACGATCCCAGGAGCGAGCGATGTCGCCTGATCCCGCCTTCCTGACCCGCGCCGAAGAGCTCGCCGCCGAGGGCTGGGCCCGCATCGCGACGGGCCGCTTTTGGCGCCACGTGTTGAGCGAGGGCTTCGACCGCCAGCTCTACGTCGGCCTGATGGGGGAGATCCGGCACTACACGCGCCACAACGCCCAGAACCAGGCGCTGGCGGCGCGGCGCGTGTTCTCCGACCGGCTGGGGCTCCTGCGCTTCTGTCTGCGCCACGCGCTCGAGGAGGCGGGTCACGACCTGTTCGTGAGCAACGACCTGCGCTCGATCGGAGTGGAGCCCCACGAGCTGCGCCAGCGCCCGCTGCCCGAGACCGAGGCCTTCGTGGCGTACATCTACCGCGTGGCCACCGAGCGCGACGCGACGGCGCGTCTGGGCTACAGCTTCTGGGCCGAGAGCTGCTACCCGTTCATCGCTGACGTGTTGGCGGCCATGCGCACCAGCCTGGGCCTAGAGGAGCGGCAGATGACCTTCTTCGTGGCGCACTCCGACATCGACGAGCGGCACTTCCAGGAGGTGCGCGACGTCGCGGCGGAGTGGTGCAGGGACGAGGCGCTGCAGGCGGACTTCCTCGACGTGCTGGAGCACTCCCTGCACCTGCAGGGGCAGATGTTGGAGGGCGTCTACCGCGCCTGGGCCAGCGCGCCCCAGCCGGTGGCATGAGGCGCGCGCTCGCGCTCGCCGCGACGCTCCTCGCCGTGGGCGCCGCGGGTTGCGGAGACGAGGCCGCCGCGGCGCCGCCCGGCAGCGCGGAGATCCTGTGGGACGACCACGGCGTCCCGCACGTGTTCGCTCCGAACGAGGAGGCGCTGTTCCGCGCCTTCGGGTGGGCCCAGGCGCGGGCCCACGGCGAGCTCCTGCTCCAGCTCCTGGGCCAGTCCCGCGGGCGCGCGGCGGAGCTCTGGGGGGAGAGCTTCTGGGAGTCGGACCGCTGGGTGCATACCCGCGGCATCCCCGCGCGGGCACGAGCCTGGTACGACGCGCAGACGCCCGACTTCCGGCGCAACCTGGATGCCTTCGCGGCCGGCGTCAACGCCTTCGCGCGCGAGCATCCCGACGCGCTGGCGGCGCGCTACCGGGCGGCCTTGCCCGTCACCGGCGTGGACCTCTTGGCCCACCAGCAGCGCGTGCTGCACTTCAGCTTCCTGGGCGACGGCAGCGCGACCGCCGGCGAGGGGCCGGGCTCCTACGGCTGGGCCGTGGCGCCCGGGCGGACGGCCGCGGGGCACGCGCTCCTGATGGCCAACCCGCACCTGCCCTGGGCCGACCAGCATCTGTTCTTTGAGGCGCACCTGAGCATGCCGGGCCTCGACCTGTACGGCGCGTCGCTGGTGGGCTTCCCGGTGCTCGGCATCGCGTTCACCGAGGAGCTCGGCTGGACGCATACCTTCAACACGCTCGACGGGGTGGACCTCTACGCCCTGGAGCTGTCGGGCGATGGCTATCTCTGGGAGGGCGCGGTGCGGCCCTTCGAAGAGGAGCGCATCCCGCTGCGCGTGCGCCGCGGGGCGGACGAGTACGAGGAGCGCGAGCTCTTGGTGCGCCGCTCGGTGCACGGGCCGCTCCTGCCGCGCGCCCCGGGAAACCCGGGCGCGCTGGCCCTGCGCGTCGCCGGCCTGGACCGCGGGCGCGCGCTCGAGCAGTGGTGGCGTATGGCGCGCGCCCGCGACCTGGCCGAGTTCGAGGCGGCGCTGCGCCTGCAGCAGCTGCCGCTCTTCACCGTGATCTACGCCGACCGCGCCGGCAACGTGCTGCACGCCTTCGGCGGGCACGCGCCGGTGCGTCCGGAGGGCGAGCTCGACTGGCGCCGGCCGGTGCCGGGGACGACGGCCGCCACGCTCTGGACCGAGCTGCACCCCTACGACGCTCTGCCGCGGGTGGCGAACCCGCCCTCGGGCTGGGTGCAGAACGGGAACGACCCGCCCTGGACCGCGACCCTGCCGCGGGAGCTCGACGCCGAGGACTTCCCCGCCGACCTCGCGCCGCGTTTCCTGCACCACCAGGCTCAGCGCTCGCTGCGGCTGCTGCGCGACGATGCGTCGATCTCCTTCGACGAGCTGGTGAGCTACAAGCTGTCGACCCACGTCGAGCTGGCCGACCGCCTGGTGGAGGCCGTCGCGGAGGCCGGGCGCGCGTCCGGCACGGCCGCGGCCGAGCGCGGCGCGCAGGTGCTGGCGGGCTGGGACCGGGGCGTCGCGGCGGAGAGCCGCGGTGCGGTGCTCTTTCTGACCCTGCTGCACGAGTTCAAGTCCGGCGAGGCGGTCTTCGCGCAGCCCTGGGACGAGGCGCGTCCCCTGGCGACGCCGGCCGGCTTGGCCGATCCCGCGCGCGCGGCCGACGCCCTGACGGCGGCGGTCGAGTCGGTCGAGGAGCGCTACGGACGCGCCGACGTTGCCTGGGGCGAGGTCTTTCGCCTGCGCTCACTCGACGGCAGCGGGGACGTCGACCTGCCGTGCAGCGGCGGCATGCGCGCGCTGGGCGTCATGCGCTCGTTCGACTTCGCGCCGGACGAGGACGGGCGCTTCTACGCCGGCGGCGGCGACTCGTTCGTCGCGCTGGTCGAGTTCGGCACGCCCGTGCGGGCGAAGGTGGCGTTGGTGTACGGCAACGGGAGCCAAGCGGGCGTGCCGCACGACTCCGAAGCCCTCGAGCGCGCCGCCCGCGGCGAGCTGCGGGACGCGCTTCGCGAGCGGGCGGAGATCGAGGCGCGGCTCGAGCGGCGCGAGTGGGTCGCGCCGGAGGAAGGCACATGAGCGAGAAGCTGGTCTATTCCGAGGTGATGGAGGACGACGCGGTCGTGAGCGCGGCCCTCGAGCTGGGCGCCGGCGAGGTGGCGGTGGTCGTGGCCTCGGCCGGCGACAACGTGTTCCACGCGGCCCTCGACGGCGCGCGGGTCGTCCACGGCGTGGACGTCAGCGCGCGACAGACGGCGTTCAGCGAGCTGAAGGCGGCGGCCGCGGCCGCGCTGCCGTGGCGCGACCTGGCCGCGCTCGTCGGCAGCCTAGAGGCGACCGCGAAGCAGCGCGCGGCGCTCCTCGACAAGCTGCCGGACGACCGGGTGAGCGCGGCCCTGGGAGCGGAGGCCGAGACGCGCGCGGCGGCGCTCGAGCACGGCCTCGCGTCCTGCGGCACGCTGGCGGCCTTCGTCGCCCCGCTGAGCGCGGGGCTGGCCGAGGCGGTGGGGGCCGGCGCCCTGGAGCGCATCCTGACCGAACCCGATCCCGCGCCGCGCGCGCAGCTGTGGCGTGAGCGCTTCGAGCAACCCGGGGTTACCGACTTCCTCGCGGCCGCGCTCAACGCCGACACGATCACCGGCGACCTCATGCCGAGCGCCGCCTTCGAGCAGGAGTCCGCGGTCCCGTTCCACGCCTTCTACCTCGAAGCGCTGCGGCGCCTGGTGGTGGAGGGCGACCCGACGCGCAACCACTTCCTGCACCGCCTGTGGCGCGGCCGCTACCCCGCGCCCGACGCGGTGCCGCGCTACCTGGGCGAGGCGAACCACGCCCGCCTGCAGGCGACGCTGCCGGCGATCGAGTGGCACACCGCCGACCTGACGGCCTTCCTGTCGGACCAAGCCGCGGAGAGCGTCGACGCGTTCAACCTCAGCAACGTGGCCGACTGGATGGACGACGAGGCGCACGCCGCGCTCTGGAGCGAGGTGAGCCGCGTGGCGGCCCCCGGCGCCCGCGTGTTCCTGCGCTCGTTCCTCGCCGACCGCCCGCCGCACGCGGCCGCCGGCGCCTGGCACGCCGACGCCGCCGCCAACGCGGGGCGCGCGCTCGCCGACCGCGTGGGCTACTTCGCCCGCTGCGAGCTGTGGCGGCGCGAAGGGGAGCCACGTACGAGCTGACGTCGACGTGGCTCCGAGGCTCGCGTCGCTAGAAGCCCGGGAACGTGGTCGAGATGAAGTCGTTCATCACGCCGGCGACGCCGTTGTACTGCGGCGCGCTCCAATAGCTGAAGGTCCGCGACAGAGCGATCTCCTGCCCCTCGGCGATCGTCAGCGTCGTGAGCGGGATGTCGGACGCGGTTCCGCTCTGGTCGGGAAGCGTGACCGCGCCAGAGCCGATGAGGTCGAGCAGGAGCTTGAGCGCGCCGTCGGCCCCGACGTTCGCCGTCTGCACGTCGACGTCGAGGTTGCCGAAGGGGTTGTCGTTGCGCTTCGAGATCGTGACGAAGCCGTTGTTGTAGACCGCGAGGTGCTCGTGGATCGAGCCCGCGAAGGTGGGGCCGGTTACGTCGAAGACGACCATGGGCTCGTTGGTGATTCCGCCGACGGCGGGCGCGCCTCCCGCGCCGGCGGGCTGCGAGCAGACGAGGGCGGTGACCCCGGCGGTGAGAAGGACAAGGCTGGTCGTGCGGAGCATGGTTGTTCCTTTGGATCGTGATGAGGTCGGGAAGGGGAAGCCAATCCGTCGGTACGCGACCTACCCTAGCCCGCGCGTGCGAATCCGTGTCGAGGGGCTCCGGTCGCCTCCGCTTCTCCCTAGGACTTGAAGAGGAACGGCAGCAGCGTGCGCAGCAGCTCGCGGATGGCGAGCAGCCAGAGGCCGAGACAGCCCGGCTTGGCGACCAGCGTCGGCGCCTGGGGGGTCATCGGCGTGCCGTAGATCTCGATCGACACCACCGGGTCCTGATCGCGGCGGTACAGCACCCGCTGCGAGTACGAGCCGTCGAGGTTGTCGACCAGCGGACCGTCCAACGTCCCGTCGGAGACGGCGAGGTCGATCACCGCCGTGCGGAAGGGGCCCAGCAGCTCGCCGCCCTTCGACTTGGGCGTGAAGGTCACCAGCTGACCCAGCTGCCCGGCCGGCAGGCCGTCGAGGACCGCCCAGACCATCTCGGTGGCCAGCGGGTCCGGGCGCACGCCGACCCAGGTGGAGCGCACGAACAGGCGTGAGAAGCGGCTGCCGTCCGGCAGCGTGCCGGAGACGCGGAAGCGGAAGGTGTACGTGCCCTCCTTGTCGGTCTCGGTGAAGGCGCCCGCGTAGTCGCCATCGTTCGCCGCGCCGTCGTCGTGGGCGCCGTCGTCGTGCAGCTGGAAGTCGGGCGGGGTCACGACCGGCAGGCCGTCGAGCTCCCTGTGCTTGAGGAGCGTCTTGAACATCAGCCCCTTGCCCTGGTCGGGGTCGGGCCCGGAAGCCAGACCGGGCCCGACGCCCGCGGCCGTCGACGCGACGTCCTGGCTGCCGGCGAGCTTGCGGTAGACGCCGGCGTTGGTGGCCAGGAAGGTCCCCAGGCCCTCGCCGGGCTTGGCCACGTCGACGCCGACGGTCGCGCCCGTCACGCGCTGGCCGCCGGTGCGGATGCTGCACTCGAGCCGGATCGGGTCGCCCAGGAAGTACTGCGGCCGGTCGAAGCGGATGCTGGCCTTGGTGACCAGGTCGATCATGCACAGCACGTCCGCGTCGGTCAGCGGCTGGGCGACGGCGCCGTTCATGTGCTGGATGCGCCACTCGGTCGCGGGCGGCGTGCCGCTGCCCTTGAGGACCGTCAGGTCGACGGTCAGGAGGCCGTGGAACTGGCGCCGCCAGTAGCCGACCACGGCCGCGTCCGACGGATCGATCAGCGTGAACGAGCCGTTGGAGCCCTGGTCGCGCCAGCCGACGCGCAGCTCGTGGGTCGCGCTGGGCCAGGGGATGAGGAGCGCGATCCGCTGCTCGCCGGTGGGCGCCTCGAAGTAAAGCGCGTTGGGCGGCGAGTCGGGATCCACCAGGCCCACCTGCGGCGTCGCCGGCTGGGCGTCGAGCACGAGCCCGAGCATGTCGGCAAACGTCGGCAGGATCTCCGCGGTGTCGCTCACCAGGCGGTAGTAGCCCGGGCCCATCTGCGCGCCCGCGGGGTTGGGGAGGTCGTTGAGGCGATCCTCGTCCACCGACGAGCCCACCGCGACGGTGAAGAGACGGTCGCCCACGAGATCGTTGCCGAAGGACAGCGCCGGGGTCGTGCGCTCGTCCTCGAACGTGGCCGCCGCGTTGCCGCGCTCGGCGGCGATGGTCACGCGGCCGCTGTTCTCGTAGCCGTCGGTCAAGAGCACCATCGCTGCCTTGCTGCCCGGCTGGAGGTTGGTCTGCAGGACCTTCAGCCCCTCGACCAGAGCGTCCCCGATCGGCGTGCAGCTCTGCGGACTGCCGAGGTTCAGCACGGGCGTGTCGCCGAGCGATGAGAGCGGGCTCATCGGCTTGCTCACCGGGTCCAGCGCGGTGCCGTTCTCCGGATCGCGCAGCGTGACGTCGCTCGGATCCGCCTCGGTCCACGAGCAGCCGTCGTGCTCGAAGGTGACGATGCCGGCCAGGTGCGTGTCGCCGGAGCGGAAGGAGCGGAACAGATCCAGCCAGGCGTGCGCCGCCTGCTGGGTCGCGTCCCACTTGCCGCCGCCCATGCTGCCGGAGCGGTCGAGCACCAGCAGCAGGCCGAAGCCGACCGTAGAGATCTCGACCGCGAGCAGCTCCTCGTGACGCGGGTCGCCGGCGTCGATCACGCCGCTGGCCGCGAGGTCGTAGGCGGCCGTCAGCCGAAACTCGACGTTGACGGTGTCGTACACCGAGGGCGCGGTGAAGCTGGCGTTGGTGCCGACCGAGGCGAAGTCGGCGAGAGCGACCGGGTTGGCCGGCTCGGGCTCCCACTCGGCCAGCACGGCGGGCACCGGCGCGAGGGCCACGGCCGGGGTCGGGTTGGCCTCGAACGTGGCGGAAGCGGTCGCTCCCAGCGTGACCGGGTCCAGCTCCTCCACCGGCGTTCCGCTGGTCACCTGCGCGTTGAGGATCGCGGGGCCGGCCAGCAGCCGGTCGATCGAGAGCGTCCCGCCCGCCGGGCTCACGTCGCAGGCGGAGCCTGCCAGCGACGTGATGATCAGGCGCAGGATGCCCGTCGGCGACGTGCCGTCGCCGTTGGCCACCTCGACCGTGGCCGGGTCGCTCACGGCGGCGCCGGGGCTCACGGTGACCGTCCAGTTCCCGAGCACGACCGGGACGCCGGTCCAGCCCGCGCCGCCGAGCAGCTCGCTGCCCGCGTCGGTCCAGGCCGCCGGGTCGCGCACCACGTGCAGGGATCCGCCGGCGGGCACGGTGAGCTCGATGCCGGCGTCTTCTTCGCCGAGCTCCGACAGGTGCACGTCGAGGGCCAGGTAGTCGCTGTCGCTGACGGTGTAGCTTGCGTCGACCGCCCACGGAGGGTTGATGGTGGGGTTGGGCATGGGGGATAGGCCTCCTAGATGGCGGTGACGAGCTGTTTGAAGAAGAGGTCGAACTGACCCGCGCGGTTGCTGCGGAAGAAGAGCTGGATCGACCCGCTGTCCATGAACGCGAAGGCCGAGTCGTTGGTGCCGTCGGAGGCGGTGAACTGGCGCGGCTCGCCCCAGCCGCCGGTGGCCCCGTCGCGCCGCACGCCCCAGATGTCGGCGTCGCCGCCGGCATCCTCGCGGCTCCACAGCAGCCACAGGCCGCCGTCGTCGTCGAGCATGGCCGTCGGGCGCTCGTTCTCGTCGAACCCGCCGCTGGTGCCGGGGACCTGCGAGGTCGCCGGGTCCCAGGCGTCGGCCGCCAGGTCGAAAGAGCGGTGGTAGATCGCGTCGTCGCCGCGCCAGAAGATCCACACGCGCTCGGGGTCGTCCGCCAGCACAAAGGGCTGCTGGTCGGTGGTGCCCGAGTCGAGCTCGATGTCGGTCCAGGTCTCGATCGCTCCGGTGGCCGGCGTCAGGCGCACGACGGCGATGTTCCCGCCGAAGGTCCGGAAGGCCGTCCAGATGCGCCCGGTCGTGTCCGCCGCCGCGTGCATCACGCCCGGGGTCGAGGAGGGGGTACGCGGCCGGATGGGGCTGAGGTCGGTCGTCTCGCCGTCGAGCCAGACGGCGGCGCCCTCGTCCCAGGTGGGGTCGTACTGCCGCCGCCGGTAGCGGATGTGGTCGTCGGTGCCCGGGCCGTTCCAGAACCAGAGGACCGTGACGATGTCGTCGGTGCGCACCGCCACGGCGTACTCCTCGGCCTCGGCCTGGGTGGAGACGCTCTCCTCGGTCGCGGCCGGCAGTCCCGCCAGCGCCGTCGCGCGCCGATAGTGGATGTTGCCCTGCGACTGATAGGCCAACCACAGCGTCGGGACCGGGCTCGTGGGGAGCAGCACCACCGACGGCAGGTCGGCCCCCGCGCCGGCGGTGATCTGCAGCGGCGCGTTGGTGCCCGCTTGGTCGGGCTCGCTGGAGAGCCACGACGTGCCGAACACCTGATCGATGGCGGCCGCGCGGTTCGAGTGCCAGAACACGAGCGTCTCCGCGCCCACGCGCACGATGGCGCGGGTGGCGCGGTCGTTGCCCGGGTCGGGGGCGATGACCTGGTCGTCGGAGGCGGGCAGCTCCCCGCGCAGGAGCGCGTTGATCGCGTCGCGGATCGAGATCACCGGGCGGTCGAGCCCGCGCCGGTAGCGATCCGGCGTGGTGCCCAGCACGTCGTCGATCAGCGTGGACGGCGGCGTCAAGAGGCGCTTCTCGCGCAGGTCGACCACCTGGCTGGGATACACGACCGGGTCGGCGGCCACGCGCGCGATCTCGGCCAGCGCGTAGTAGCTGTGCCCGTCCTCGAAGTCGGCGTCGCCCGGCTGGGGCACGTCGCTCGCCAGGCGCGTGCGCACGACCCACTCGCGCCGCAGGCGGGCGCAGCTCTCGGTGCCGATGTCGACGAAGATCAGCGCGGGGTCCTCGTCCGGCCGGACCAGGCGATCCCAGACGTCGAGGTAGACCAGCACGAACCCGTCCAGGACCGGGAGCTCGGGCACTACCAGGGTCCCGTAGAGCGCGGCCACGTCGGCCGCCGACGCGTTCGAGTCGTGCAGCGCCTGCGAGCGGAAGTCGAGGTCATCCTCGATGGTCGCGTCGAGCCCGTCCACCAGACAGCGTCCGACGTGGCGCAGCCCGGTGACCAGGTCACCGGAGCCCACCGGCGCCGCGTCGATGCCGGCTCGGATGGTGAAGTCGTCCGCCGCCGGCGGCGACTGCGCCTCGATCAGGAAGGCGTCGCTGCCGTGGGGGACGCCGTCGCCGACGAACCACTTGAGGTAGGCGCGCAGCTCGAAGCGCCGCACGTCGTCCTTTTCGTTCCACTCGGCGTCGACGATGGGGACGCCCTGCTGCAGACGCACGCTGACAAAGCGCCGCAGAGGGTTGAAGGAGTCGGAAGTGATGACCGCCATAGGGTTAGCTCGCCTCTCAGAACACGAGCCAGATGGTTCGCTCTAGCGTCGTGTCTCGGTCCTTGTGAATGACGGGATGGGTGACGTAGTTGATGAGCACCTGCGCGCCCCCGAGCTGGCCCAGGAGGCCGAACTCGCGCAGGCTGGAGGCGCGGTGCCCGCGGTCGGGCCAGGGCGGCACGTCCGCGCCGAGCTTGGCCCGGATCTGCAGCTCGTTCGTCGGCTGCTTGGTGACCCGGCCCTTCTCGATGAAGTCGATCGCGAGCTCGGACGCCGGGATGACGTACGGCTTGGGATCGACCAGCTTGGTCTGAGCGGGCGTCGCCCGGGGCGCTCCGCAGCCGTCCCATGAGCTCAGCCCCGCGCCGATGGCGAGCCCCTGGATGCCCAAGGCCTGGCCGGGTCCCAAGAGCCCCGCCAGCACGCGCCGGCAGTCGGCGACGATGGCGTTCGAGCGCGGCGGGCGCGCGACGACGACGCCGCGCTGGGGGCCGCGCAGGACGTCGCGGTAGCGTCCGCGTGGAGTGGTCTGCAAGGAGTCGTGGTGCGTCATGCGGGCTCCTCAGTTGAAGAGGTCGTTGAAGCTGTCGACGGGGTTGAAGCCGCCGCCGAACACCAGCTCGACCTCGGGGTCGGGGGCGACGAAGAGCACGATCCGCAGGTTGGTGGGCAGGAAGCGACGCAGGAGCTGCAGCAGGCGCGTCGTCTGCTCCTCGTTCACGCTTACGCCGTTGCGTCCGCGCCGCAGGTACAGCGCGAGCGTGCGGCGCGTATAGAGGTGCTCGTCCGAGGGCGTCTCGTCGTCGATCAGGTCCGGATGCTCCGGCGTGTAGGTGAACAGGTCGCCCCACTCACGCCGCAGGAGCGTGCGGCTGGCGTGGGCCAGGACCGGTGGCCGTGCGCCCGAGCGCAGGCGTAGGGCACCCTCGTCGGGCACGCGCTCGCTCGGTCGCGGCACCGCGCTGCCCGGGGCCGGGAGCGTCCCCAGCTGCGAAGGCACCAGCGAGCGATCGCTGCGCAGGAACACCCACGTCTCGCCGGCAGGGCCGACCGCGGCGGAGGGGGCGCCGGTCTCGTAGGGAGCCTCGGGCAGCGCCGCCAGAGCGCCGGGCGTGCCGGCGTTGTCGAGCTCGACCCAGTGCAGCCGCCGTCCGTCGGTGCGGTCGGAGCTGAAGAAGACGCGGAAGCCCCCGCCGGGGCGCGGCTCCAACGCGGGCTCGCGGTCCGCCGTGGAGCCCGGCGAGGTGGTCACGGCTTGGTCGGCGTCCCAGGACCAGCTCGGCGCCGCCGGGTCGAAGCGCCGCAGGCGCAGCGTCCAGGCGTCGGCGAGCGCGGCGGCGGCCCCCTCGCGGCGGGCCCACACCAGCCACGTGCGGTTGGCGGCGTCGACGGCCGCGCGCGGCTCGCGGTGGCCGCCGCCGCCGGCCGCGAGTACCTGCGTCGCCGACCAGCTCGTATGTACGCCGACCACCTCGTCGGAGGGCAGACCGTCGACCACCGTCTCGGTGCTCCACGCGTCGGGCCCGCCGCTCGCCAGGCCCGCGGCCGTCCCGACCAAGAGCCGGCCGTCCGGCGCGAGGGCAACCGAGCGCAGGTCGTCGCTCGGCAGTCCGTCCGACGCCGACCAGTTCCGCCAGGCGTAGCCGTCCCAACCGGCCAGGCCGGCCGCGGTGGCCGCGAAGAGCTCCTCGCCCGCGCCCCACGCCGCGGCGCGCACGTCTCCGGAAACCAGCCCTTCGGCCACGCCGTAGGAGTCCCACAGGTCGCCGGACCCGCGCAGCAGCGCGACCCCGGTCGAGGTCGCGAGTGCGACGCGCTCGCCGTCGCCGAGGGCGAGCGCGCGGGGCGTGCCGGCGGGCAGCCCCTCGGCCGTCGTCCAGGTGCGCCAGACGCCGCCGGCGTCCAACCGGCTGACGCCGGCCGGCGTCGCGGCCCAGGCGTTGCCGCGGCCGTCGGCGGCCACGGCTCGCACGTCGTCGGAGACCAGCCCCGACCCGCCCGCGTTGAGGGTGGTGAAGGCGCCGCTCGCTAGGCGCACCGAGACCCCCGCCGGCGTGGCGCACCAGAGCGAGCCGTCGGGCAGCAGGGCCAGGTCGCGCACGTCGTCGTCGGCGAGTCCGTCGAGCGTGGTGAACACGCTCCACACGTTGTCCGGACGCCGCGCCGCGAGCCCCGCGGGCGTCGCGAACCAGAGCGTGCCGTCGGCATCCACCGCCACCGCACGCACGTCGTCGCTCGGCAAACCGTCCGCCATCTGCCACACCTGCCAGGCCCCGCCGCCGTCGCGTTGGGCCGCGCCGCCCGGGGTGACGACGGTGAGGCGCTGGCTCCAGTGGGCCTGGAGCAGCTCGTAGCGCCCGCGCCGGTTCTCGCTCCAGAACACGCGCGCACCGCCCAGGGGATCGGGCACGAGCGAAGGCTCGGCGAGAGCCCCGTGCGTTCGCGGCCCGGCGAGCGGCCCCTGCCAGTCGACCTCGTGGTCCCAGCTCCCGCGCCCGGAGAGGCGCCGCGCCTGCAGCCCCAGGGCGTGGGCGGCCGTGGACTGCGCGAGGTCGACCGCGAGCGTGACGTCGTCGCCGGAGGCGGTGGTGGCGAGCTGCAGCGCACCACCCTGCACCGAGGCCACGACCGCGGCGAGCTGAAGCGCGATCGCCGCGGCCACCTCGAGCGCCGTGGCGTTGGCGGGGTCGACGTAGTCGGGAGCGAGCACGTTGAAGGTCTCGCTGCCGAAGCTGCCGGTCAGCGTCAGCTGCATCCCCGGCACCAGCGCAAACGGCTCGCGCCGGTGCCCCGTGATCACCGCGGGCAGGGCGGCACGCGGCTGGCCGAGGGCGTACCGCAGGCGCGTCGGCGGCGGCGCGGCCTCGTGCGGCGCTGGGCGCTCGGTCCAGCCGACCAGGATGCGTCCGTCCGCGAGCTCGCCGGCGTAGGGCGCGCGGGCGAGGCCGGTCCAGTCGGGCAGCGCGAGCTCGCCGCGCCACTCGCCGTAGCCGAAGCTCTTGTAGAGCAGGCGCGGCCGCGCTCCCTGGGGTTCCGACCCAAGGCCCGACCCGTTCGAATCGGAGCTGGTCGAGCCCGCAAGGTGGGGGGGCTGCCCGGGGAACGTAGCCTGCTCGGGCCGCCCGGGATCCCCCGGCTCGCCGTAGAACAGGCGCAGCCTTCCCTCGCCGTCGTTGAAGGACGACAGCGGACCCTCCGCGGCGTCGTTCCAGGCCAGGAGGCTGAGCGGCGCCTGGTCGACCGCGAGCGTGGCGTCAGCACCCACGGCGTGGGTGCGAAGCTCGACCGCTCCGCCGACGTCGCTGGCGCTAAGCGTGTCAAAGGCCGCGTTGATCGCGCCGGCTACCTCGGCCGCGCTCGCGGCGGCGAGGTCGGCGAAGTCGTCGGGTCCGAAGCGGACCCGGGCCGGGGCGCCGCCGTCGACCGTGATGCTCAGCTCCAAGCCGGCCCGCAGAGCAAAGGGCTCGGTCTGTACGCTGGTGAGGACGGCGGGCAGCGCGCCTGCTCCCGCGACCTCTCCCGCGGGAAACGCGAAGGCCGACGACGCGTCCTCGGTGCCGTGCCACGGCTCGGGGCCGGCGCCCTCCTGGATGCCGAACACGCTGCGCCGCGGCGGTTCGCCGGCGCGCAGGACGTGCTGGGCCAGCTCGGCCACCTGGGAGTGCCAGCCGGTTTGGTGGGTGACGAGCGCTCTCAGCGCGGGCACCGTGCCAACCACGTCGAAGAGGCGCGTTGCGGTGGCCAGCTCGTTGCGCTGCAGCGGGATGCCGAAGCGCGTCGTCGGCTCCCAGCCGATCATGCGGCTGAGAGCCGGCAGGAAGCGGCCCTGGGAGGTGTAGACGTCGTGGACGTCCAAGAGCCCTTCGGCGGAGCTGCGCAGGGCGTCGAGGCCCATCCCGAACAGGTCGATGAAGCGCCGCAGCTGCCCGCCTACGGGGCTCGACTCCGGCACGCTCGGCAGCTGATGCTCCGGTGCCATGAGGCGCACGTCGTGGCGCTTGTAGACCTGCGGCAGCATCTCGTACAGGCGGTGGTTCAGCCCGTGGGTCCCGCCGGCGACCGTGCTCGCGCGGTACGCCGCCTGCTCGTCCTCACCCGGGGCGCTGCCGTCGTCGAGCTCGTAGTAGTAGGCCGTGCGCGGCTCGAGCGCGAAGGAGTCCAGCAGCTCGACGCGCACCCGCCGTGCGGCGCCGTCCGCGTCGAGCGTCGTGTGCAGCGTGTGCCGCAGCGTCTCCTGCGCGACGCCGCCCGCGACCTCGGCGACGGAGACGCCGGTGACCTCGACGCGCAGCCCGTCCTCGGTGTTCTCCCAGCCCGGCAGGTCGTGCACCTCCAACAGACCGGGCACCGGGGTGGGCGGGAAGTTCGCTCCGTCGAGCACGAGGTAGGGGTCCGCCGGGACCAGCGGCGGGAAGTCGTAGTCGCGCTCCTTGCGACGCAGCAGCACGTCGGGCACGTCGCCCGGTACCTCGAGCGCGTCCAGCGTGTACTCCCAGGAGATCCAGATGCGGCGACCGACGAGGTCCGCCGTCGCGGTCAGCCCCTTGAACTTCATCGCGGACTCACCGCCACCTGCACGTCGAGCTCGCCCAGGACGGGGATCTCGGAGAAGGCCAGCTCGATGCGGCCGTCGGCCTCGACCTCCTTCGTCAGCGCCTTGCGCAGCACCTCGGGTAGCTGCGTCAGCGGCGGCAGGTTGCTCTGCTCCAGAGCGCTCTCGATCTCGTCGTCGGCCTCGTCGCGCCGCTTGAAGCGCGTGATCGTCACCAGGCGCACGCCCGCGACGTTCTCGATCGCGTTGTGGATCGTGCTCTGGAACACCGGAGCCTCGAAGCCGACGTTGTCGTAGGCGAGCTCGTTCGCCACGGCCTCCTCGACCGCCTGCCGCACGGCGTCGCCGCGGTAGCGTTCGTCGTAGGCGACCTCGACCGAGATGTCGACCGGCACGCAGACCGCGTCCAGGACCCGCACGAACGTCCCCGCCATCCGTCGGTCCTCGAAGAAGGCCAGGAGGCGGCGACGCAGCGACTCGGGCACCGGCCCGCAGCTCTCGCCGGCCGGGGCCACGTAGAGGTCGATCAGGTTCCAGCTGCGCGCGCGTGCGCGCGCTTTCGCCACGCCGCCCGCAAGATGCGCCATCGCCTCGTAGTCGGACCCCGTGACGGCGCGGTCGCGCGAGCGGAAGGCCAGCGGCCCAAAGCGCGCCCCGTCGGCGGTGGACTCCGCGTCCTGCCCCCCCGCGGCGGCTTCGGGGTTGTCGACCTCGGACAGGTTGGCGATCGCGCCGAGGGACTCGCGGATCGTCCCCGCGGGGACGTTGCCGGCGGCGCCGCCACCGACCTGGAACCGCGCGCGCCGGTTGTTCGCCCCGAGGGGCGGACGCCGCCCGAACTGACCGTCGCCGAAGTAGGCGCGCGCCACGCCCCCCTCGTCCAGGCGCACGTAGTAGTGGCGCGCGTCCGACTCGGAAAGCCGCACGCGGCCATCCGAGCCGATGTCGTAGAGCAGGCTCTCGCGACGGTCCCAACGCACCCAGCCGGCACCCTCGTTGACCTCGAGCACCAGGGTGTCCAGCACCACCGGGCCGGGGTCGAGCACGAACGACTGGTTGGCCTCTGCCGTCGACGAGCCGATCACGTGCGTCGCCACGCTCGTGGCCTGGCGGACCGGCAGGCCGCGGTAGCGCAGCCGGCCGTCGTCCAGGGTCTCGACCTGGTCGGACGCCAGGTTGATGGTCAGGTCCGCGTCCGCGTACTCGAAGACCTGGGGGCTCTCGACGTCTGCCGCGCGGAACTGAGCTCCGCTCGCGACCGTGACGGAGGGGAGCCCCGGATCGAACGTCAGATCCAGCGCGGCCTCGGCCGGCACCGGGGGCTGCAGCTCGTAGCCGATCAGGCGCAGGAGGTTCACGATGCTGCGCCGCTCGACGGCCTGGTCGAGGAAGCTCTCGTTGGCGATGCGGTCCTGGTAGTAGAGGACGACGTCGCCCATGTAGGCGAACAGGTCGACCATCAGGCTGCCGAAGTCCGCGGGGCTCTGGTCGGTCCACTCCGGCAGGCGGTAGCGCGCGAACTGCAGCAGCGCTCGGCGCAGGGCCAGGTAGTCCTTGTCCGTGTAGTCGATCGAGGGTGCTTGGGTCATGGCGCCTATCCGAGCGGGACGACCATGACGTCCGCCTGCGGTCGGTCGGAGTGGACGTAGCGCAGCTCCAGGGCGAGCTCACCGTCGTGCTGCTGCACGCGCACGTCGGTGACGACGATGCGCGGCTCCAGCTGCATGAGGATCTCCTGGGCCTGCTTGGCGATCAGGCGCCCGAGGCTTCCGTCGTTGGGCTCCTGTACGAGCTGATGCAGCGTGGTTCCGAAGGCGCGGGCGAGCGGACGCTCGCCGTGGCGCGTACCGAGGATCAGCCGCACGTTCTCGGCGATCTTCTGGTCGCCCTCGGACCAGGCGACACCGCCCGTGGCGGCGTCGATCTCGAAGGGATAGCTGGGGCCTCGCGCGTGCATGGGGATCTCCTATTCGAGGGTTCCGCTGCCGACCTGGGTTCCGCTGCCGAGGGGCGCGCCGCCGGGGTCGACCACGTCGACCACGACCGAGCGCACGTCGGCGGCGCGCACGTAGGCGTCGATGGCCTCCGCCAGCGCGCGGGCGGAGTCCTCCTGGCTCCAGTCCGGATCGTCCATGCCCTGCTGGAAGGCGGCGATCAGGGCGTCGCGCAGCGCGTTCTTGTCGAGTGCCATGGCAAGGTTCTCGTGAGCGGTCAGTCGAGGGGGCAGGGAGGCGGTCCCGGCAGAGCGGGCAGCGACGGTGGGGCGGGGAGGGCCGGCACCCCCGGCACGGCCGGCAGCGGGAGCGCCAGCGCCGGCAGCGGCGGCGGGGTAGGGAGGTCGGGCAGCGTCGGCAGCGACGGCAGAGCCGGCGGCGAGGGCAGAGCCGGAACGCCGGGCACCGCCGGCAGCGGGAGAGCCGGCACGGGCAGCGCCGGCAGCGTCGCCCCGAAGCTGGGAAGCGCGGGCAGCCCGGGCAGCTCGGGCGGGGCCGGGATCGAGGGCAGACCGGGGACGGCCGGCAGCGGCAGCGCAGGCAGCGGCACCGCCGGGAAGGAGCAGCGGCTGCTCACTTCACCACCACCGAGCTCGAGAGGTGCACGCCGTCGAGAAGCGGCAGGATCACCGGACCGGGCGGACCGGGCGGACCGCTCGGGCCCATGGCGGTCGGATGGGTGTGCAGCATCACCGCCTGCCACAGCGCCTTGAACGCCGTGCCCATGATGGTGGGGTCGCTGGCGTTCGCGCCGGCGGCGACCGAAGACCCCGAGAGCACGATGTTCTTGGCCAGCACCGAAGCGGTGTCGCCCTTCAGCTCGAACACCGAGCCGCCGTCGTTGACCAGCACGAGCGCGTCGGGCGTCATCGTCACCAGGTGACCCTGCTGGCTCATGAGCGTGGTCTCCTCGGCGTCCGAGTTCAGGTGCAGGTGCGCGCCCGCCTGGTTGGAGATGGTCACGCTGCCGTCGGCCCCGATGGCGAGGAAGGAGTCGCTCTTGTGCCGGATCACGATCTTCTCCTCGCCCTCTTCGTCGGAGAGCTCGACGACGTGGCCGGAGGGCGTGTGGATGACGCGGTGGCTGGGCGGATCCACCTGGGCCTCGTCGGGGGTCTCGCCGTCGGCGTACCAGGTCCCAACCCAGATGGCGAAGCGCGGATCGCCGGCCTCGAACTCGACCCACACCTGGGCCCCGGGATCGGGGATCACGAAGTGCCCCGAGGGCACGCAGGGACGGGCGCGCACGACCGCGTCGCCGAGTACCGACTCGACGCGTACGCGCAGGCGACCGCGGTGCTCGTCGTCGTCGTTCTCGACGACGACGCCGCTGTACTTGCCGTAGTACTTGCCAACGTGGCGCTGTAGATCGCGGTTCAGCATGGGCTCACTTGGTGGCCACGAAGCGGCTGCGGAAGGTAAGGGCGGTCGCGCTGTCGACGCGCGTGCGCTGCACGACGTGGTTCACCCGGTGGACGTACCAGCGCCCGGCCGCCCAGCTGGCGAGCCCGTCGATCTCCACCGGGCCCTTGGCGCGCAGGAAGATGGTGCCCATGGCGACGCCGCGGCCCTGGAAGCCCAGGATGCGCGTGCGGTCCTGCTGGATGCGGCGCTCGGCGAGCTCGGGGCTGGAGGGCAGGCCGGTAACCGTCGTGCGCGCGCGCATGTCGCCCGGCTGCACCTCGGAGTCGGCGGCCATCTGGACGCCCGCGGCGTAGTCTTCGGCGCGCCGCTCACCGTGCCGGCGCGCGATCTCGGCGGCGCGCTCGGGCGACGCCTGCGGGTCGGGGCCGGCGGCAGGCTCGGGACCCGTGCTCGTCTGCGTCGAGCCGGAGCTCGGGTCGGTGACCGTCGCCGTGGCGCTGGGCGACGCGCCGCCGCCGGTGCGCGTGTAGTCGAACTCGAGCAGCCGTCCGTGGCCGCGGCAGTAGTGGAGCTTGCCCATCGGATCCTGGGACAGGAGCGCCTCCTCGGACATCAGGTAGAGCCGCGCCTGGCCGCCGCGCTCGCGCTGCGCCGCGGTATCGCCCTCCGCCGCGTTGACCTCGACGAAGGCCCGCGCGTGGTGATCCTCGGCCACGTCCTGGAGGAACTGCCAGTCGTTCTGGTCGCAGGCCTGGAGCAGCGGCTCGTCTTCGGTCCAGCTGGGCATCGGGTCGACGCTGACCTCGCCCAGGGGGATCATGTGCCGGTCGGCGATGGCGGTCACGATCTCCTCGAGCGTGCCCACGTGCTGGCGCGTCAGGCGCGGCCCGGTGATGGCCGGCTCGCGGGTCATGAGGTGCGAGATGTCCTGCGCCTTTACGCGCACACGGCTCTCGGTGTGGTTGCGCGAGACGGGGTTGACCGACGTGAGGCAGCCGACGAAGACCAGCGCGTGCTCGCTCTCCCAGCCCAGGTCGATCTCGACGTGCTGGCCCTCCTGCAGCCCGTCCGCGACCGCGGAGCTCGGGTCGTCGAGCAGCATCGTCGCCACGTCGGTCCCGCGGTCGCGGTCCTCGACGTCGAGGTTCCACACGTGCGTGCTCACGTCGGCGCTCGCGATCTTGACGCGCAGGTAGGGCGTTTGGTCGGCGGTCATCCGAAGTTGCGCGTGCGAACCACGCGGCCGACCTGGGTCGAGGAGGGCACCCCGACCACGTCGCCGGGGCGCAGGTCTAGGGGGAAGGTGAGCTTGTTCTCGTCGGCGATGTGCCACCAGGCGTTGCTCTTGCCGAGGTAGCGCCAGGCGAGGTACTCGATCGTCTCGACGCCGGAGACGCGGTGCTGGTAGAGATCGCTCGTCCGGCGCTCGCCGTCCAAGAGCCGCGCCGGCAGGGCCGAGCTCGAGGCCTCCGGGTCGCTGACCTCGTAGCTCTTGAGCAGGCGGTAGCGGGACGTGACGTCAACGGGCATGGCGACTCCTAGACGAAGAGGTTGAGGATCGGGGTTGCGTCCGCGAGGTCCTCGCCGAAGCCGGCGCGGTTGTAGCTGCGGATCACGTCGACGTGACGCTTCACGAAGTCGATCATCGGCGTCGGCGAGTGCGTCTGTTCGAGCAGCTTCACGGAGACCTCGGCGCGCGCCGGCGACAGGTCCTCCTGGAACTCGACGATCTTGATGTCGAGGTCCTCCATCACGCAGTCGAAGCTCAGCGGCCCCAGGATCAGCGTGCAGGTGGGGGGGCGGTTCCAGCAGGGCGGCGTCCAGCTCGAGTCGAAGATGCCGTTCACCATCCACTTGCCGACGTCGACGATGTCCCAGGCCGGGTACATGAACGAGCGCAGGACCGCGAGGTCGGGCTCGATGCTGCCGCCGAAGTGGTCGTCGGTGTCCCCGGGCCCGCGCTCCAGTGCGTCGAGGAAGAACTCCAGCGTGTACTGCCGCGGCTCGCCCTCCATGGCCTCCAGCGGCTTGGTGGCGGTCAGGAGCGGGCCGAACTCCTTGATGTCTTCCCACAGGCCCCCCAGCGTTCCCAGCACGCCGGCGCCGGCGGAGGTCTGGTCGAAGCGCCAGCGGCCAAAGCTGTTCGCCTGTTGGTACTTGTAGCGCTTGCGCTCCTGCAGCAGCTCGGGGTTGTACTGGAAGCGGAAGACGAGCGGCGGAACGTTGAAGATGTTGGCTAAGAGTCCGCGTTCCATGGTTCTCCCTTTGCTAAGCGAGGAGCGTGCGCGGGTCCGCGGGGCGGATCGCACGCTCCTCTAGCTCGGCGATGTGGCGCATCATCGCCTCGTAGATTTCCTCGTCGGTGGGGTGGTCCAGGAGCGGCTCAAGCGAGCCGCTCGCGTTGTCGTCGCCGGCGTCCGGCGCGGGCTCGAGCACGATCTCCACGCGATCGATCTCGACGCTCGCGCGCGGGCGGTCGAACTGGCCGCGCTCCAGTCGCAGCGGTCCGCCGGCGGTGCCGCCCTCGCCGCGACCCGCGAAGTGGGGCTCGATCTGCGCGAGCAGCGCGTTCATGCCGCCGCCCGTCAGCCAGTCCTGGTAGGCCTGCGCGACGCCCTCCAGTCCCGTGGCTTGGCCCTCGGCGTTCAGCGGGGCGGTGATGGTCCCCGCGAGGGTGTCGGCCTCGCCGCGGATGCGGCCCACGTGCGTAGCCAGGAGGCCGCGCGAGAAGTCCGCCTCGGACGCGACCTGCGCGTCGAAGCGGCCGGCCAGGCCGCGCAGCGAGCCCTCCGCATCGCCGAAGGTCTGGGTGGCGGCCAGCTGCAGGTGCGCGGCGGTGGCGTCGATCCCGCTCGACAGCGTCGCCTCGAGCGGAGTCAGGATCCCGGCGAGGTCGGGGAACTCGCCGATGGTGCCGGCCGTGCTGCTCGGCGAGCCCGACGCCGACCCCGACCCGGAGGATCCACCGGCCGGGAAGGCCGCGTTGTGCGCGCCCTGCAGCATCGTCATGACCGGGGCCGGCAGCTCGCGCCCCGAGTTCATCAGCATGAAGATCGGCGGCAGCAGCGAGGGCAGGATGCGCACCAGGTGGTCGAGCGTGCGGAAGACCGACAGGTCGCCGATGGCCCGCAGCGTGTCGAAGACGCCCGTCACCATCCACTGCAGCAGCGCGCGCACGATCGACTGCAGCGCCGTCGTCAGGGTCCGCAGCGCGTCGAAGGCGGCGCCCAGGAGCACCTGAATCGTGCCGACGATGGTCGTCAACAGGCTCTGGATCGTCGTCGCCAGGAGGCCGACCACCGAGGCCGCCAGGCGCGCCGCCGAGGCCACGGTCTCGAAGATCACCGTCAGCAGCACCCCGCGCAGGATCAGCGCGTTGCGCAGGAAGAACTGGACCGTCTCCAGCAGCGCCTGGCGAATGCCGCCCAGGTTGGCGACGAGCAGCGCGATGCTGCCCACCACGATCGGGATGGCGAGCACCAGACCGTCCACCAGGTGCGTGGTTCGGTCCAGCAGGCGGTTGACTCCCTGGAGGATCGACATCCAGCGCTCGCCGGCGCGCGTGAGCGGCGTCTGCGAGGTCTCGCCGGCCTGGTTCGGTCCGCCGTTCTCGCCGGGGCCGCTGCTGGCGGCCTGGAAGAGCGCGGTCACGTCGCGGACCGTCCCGCGGATGCCCTCCAGCGTCGTGGCGAAGGTCTCGCTGGTCTGGGCCTGGGCCTCGGCGCGGTTGTTGCCGCTGCTGTTCGTGGTGCTGGAGGCGCTGGCCGGGGTCGAGCGCGTCTGCCCCACGCCCAGTCGCCCGATGATGGCGCGCACGTCGCGCACGATGCGCTCCACCCGCTCGATCATCTCGGGCAGCGCCAGCGAGGTGATGAAGCCCCCGATCGTTCCGCCGATCAGGTTGGAGAAGAAGCTGCCGACGCCTCCCAGGAGCGACTCCAGAAAGCCGCCGAAGCTGTTGCCGGGCGCGAGGTCGTTGATGTTGACCACGTGGACCTTGAGCGCCCCCTGGAACATCGGCGGCTGGCCGAAGCTGGGCCCCTGGGCCAGGGCCTTGGCGAACTCGAAGCCCATGTAGCGCGAGGTGTTGCGCTGCACGTCCTCGAGCGCCCGGCGCGCCGTGCGCACCTGCAGCAGCAGCACCCCAAAGGCCTCGGCGACCAGATCGTCAGGATCCACGCTGTCCTCCGCAGCTCATCCGCCGCTCCCTGCGGGCGTCGCCGCCAGCGTTTGGGCCATGCGCTCCTGGCCGTCGACGTAGGCCGCCTGAATCGCCGTCTGAAAGCGGTCGGCGATGCGCTCGGCCAGCGGACGACCCAGGGGCTCGCCGTTCGTGCGGATGCGCAGCTCGGTGGTGTGCACGCGGCCCAGGCGCGCCCGCTCGATCAGATGGCGCGGGGAGGTGGCCGTGATCTCGACCGGCAGGTCGGCGTTCTCGTCCAGCTCTTGGCTCCAGGCCTCGAGCATCACGCCCACGTAGCCGGCCAGCGACGCGCCGATGGTGTCGAAGCCGCCTTGGATCAGCCACTGGGCGAAGCTGCCGGCGACCGGCTCCAGCCCGGTCGGGCGGGACTCCTCGCCCTCGGCGGGTGCGCCGAAGAGCCCCCCGAGGAGCGCATCGGCGTCGGAGATCAGCCGGTTCAAGAGGCTCACCGAACCCATGCGCGAGGCGGCGCTGGCGGCCGCGCTGAACGCGCTCGAGGCGCTCATCAGCGTGTGGTCCGCTGCCGCGAACACCTCGCCGATGCCGTCGGCCATCCCGCGCGCGCCGTTCGCCACGCTGCGCTCCAACCCGGTGGCCAGGGGCTCGATGACGAGCGCGTTGAGGTCGGGGACGGAGCCCGCCGCCAGCGTCAGGCGCGGCTGGGCGCGCAACCCGGCCCGCGGTAGGGCCAGCGTTTGGCCCAACATGCGCACGGCGGCGATGTACATCGCGATGTCCATGTCGAACAGCTCGTGCAGCAGGCCGCGGTTGATGGCGGCCGCGAAGGGGTCGGCGCCCATCCAGGCCGCGTGTACCAGGGCCGAGGCACGCACGAGCTCGCGGTTGGCGCGTACGCCCGCGCCCTCACGCATCACCAGCTCGCCGACGGTCACGGGGAAGCTGTCGGGAGCCTCGTACTCCTGCGGCGAGCTCAGGATGTCGTACATGTGGGAATCGATGGTCTCGATGCCCTCCTCCGCAGCCACCAGCGCGTTGTGGATCTGCGGCCCCACGTCGATGTTCAGGATCGCGTTGCCGTAGGTGACGGCCGCGTGGACGACCGTTCCGACGCCCCGCCAGAAGCGCTGCATCTGGTCGGAGAACAGACTGACGCCCTCGACCACGCCGCCGAGGTACGAGATCGACACCTGCGAGTAGAACCGCAGGTAGTCGAGCGCTACGTCCTTGGCCGCCAGCAGGAAGACCAGGCCCTTGCGGGCGTACAGCGCCAGGTCCACCGCGAACAGCCGCAGCACGCCGGCCCGCAGGTCGTACGCGCGGGTCTCGATCTGCTCGAACAGGTCCAGCACGGCGTGCCGCGCGTGCAGCAGCAGGTCGGAGCCCAGCTTGCCGACCATGCGGCCGAGGGCGGGCAGCACGAGCAGCCCGGCGACGAGGTAGCGCGTCAGGCCGTCGAGCTGGAAGGAGAGCGGCAAGGCGCCGCTCGCCGCCGCGCTCGCCGAGGTGTCCGCGCCAGTCGTGGCGGTGCCAGCGACCGCTCCGGAGCCCGCCTGGGGCCTCAGCGCGTCGCGCACGCCGGTGGCGGCCCGCAGGATCTGGTCGCGACTCGAGCCGATCGCGCGGAACGCGAGCGCTCCCAGGCCCGGCAGGTCGCCGGCCCGTCGTTGGGTCGGGTCGAACATCGAAGGCGTGGGCTCTTGGAAGCGCTCGACGGAGCTCAACACACCGGCCACGATCTCCTCGAGGACGCGCAGCAGCTCGGGCAGCAAGCGCCCTTCGCGGCGCACGTTCGCGACCCGCCGGCCGACGTTCCACTGGGACAGCGCGCGCGTCGCATGCTCGCCGATGCCGGTCGTGGGGCCCGCGAGCAGCGCTCCTTGCTGGAAGCGCGATACGCTGGCCGTCACGGCTTCGTTGTAGAAGCGGAAGACGGGAAAGCGACTCGTCAGGCTCTCCAGCCTCTCGGCGCCCCGCACGCGTGCGTTGAGCCACAGCTCCAGCAGCAGGCTGGAGTGCTCGAACGAGTCGAACCAGCGGCCGAACTTGGCCAGCGACCCCGACACCGCGTCGTTCCAGAGGAGCACGATGGGCATGGCGTCACCCCGCCTGGGGCGCGACGTACGTGCGCCCGCGTATGGCCTCGACCAGGACGTCGCGGAAGGCGCGGACGTCCGGGGCGAAGCCGCCGATGGAGCGGATGGTGAGCTGCGAGACGACCGGCCGCAGGCGGCCGCTGTCGGCCAGGTCGAGCTGCGTCTCGGCCAGCGGTTCGCGCTCGATGCCGTAGAGCTCCTCGTCGAGCGCGTCGAAGCCCGCGCGGGCGGAGGTGCGGAGGCTCGGTGGCAGGACGCGACCGACCGCCAGGTAGATCAGGTCGCGCAGGCGCTCGTCTCCGAGGTCGAGCCGCGGGCGTCCGAGGGTGTTCATCAGCTCCCGGCGCTCGGCTCGGAACGCGCTGGGGGGGCGGCGCAGGAGGTCGGCGGGCACGCCCGAGGTGGCCACCAAGGCGTTCGCCTCGGCGGTCAGCGCGGCCATGTCCAGACCCGCAGGCCGCCCGACGGCGTCCTGAAGCTGCTTCAGGTCCGGCAGCGTCGGCGTCGCGGGGAAGTCCGGCAAGGCGAGCTCGGGGGCGCCGGGCAGCGGGATCGTGCCCAGCGAGTTGAGCAGGTCGGCGAGGGATCCGGTGAAGCCGCCGGTGAGGGCGCCGGCGATCAGCCCGAAGTCGATCGGGCCGTCGTCCTTCTCCTCCTCGGGTACGTCGGGCGCCTGGGCGAAGGCCTCGCTCACCGCGGGCATGATCTTGAGCAGGCGGTCGATCTGCGCGAGCAGGAGCCCGACCGCGGTCTGCCCGAAGGCGCCCTTGAGACGCTTGGTCAGCCCGTCGGCGAACGTGCCGATGCGCGCCGAGATCGTGTCGAACGCCGCGGCGAGGGTCAGCGTGACGTCGTCGACGAGCTCGTTGATGCGCTCCATCATGGTCGTCGGCAGCGCCAGGATGCTGTCGAGCACGCGCTCCAGGATCGTCAGCAGGTTCGGCCTGCCGGTGAAGGCCTCGCCAAGCTGCGTGCCGATGCTGTCGAAGATGCCCATCAGCGCGTCCATGACGGCGCCGAGCAGACCCGCGAGCGCACGGAACTGCGCCATCAGGTGCGGCACGAGCGGGGCGATGCGGGTCACGAGCAGGGCTCCGAAACCCAGGACCTGCACGAAGAGTCCGGCGAAGCGGTCCAGCAGCGTGAGCACGCGCCGCAGCAGCGGGTTGCGGATCTCGCTGCGAGGCCCGCTCAGCATGTCCCAGAAGCGCACGACGACGTCGATGAGCCCGGCGACCTCGCCCAGCGCTTCGTACACCCCGCGGGCGGTGCGGCTGCCGCCGAGCGCGGCTCCGAGCGCGCCTACCAAGAGCAGCGGCACGGCCAGCACCCCGAGCGCCGGCCCGAGTGCAGGCAGCACCCAGATGCCGATCACCCGATACAGCATCGCCAGGATGCCCGCGGTGTCGGAGCCGACCATGCCCTCGTCGGCCAGGTAGTTGGCGATGCGCAACGTCTGCATCGCGATCAAGATGGCGCCCGTGGGCGACATGGCCATGCCCAGCATCACGCCGCCGATGGCCGAGAGCGGCCCGATCAGATTGAGCTCGGGCGCGGCGCCCGGCATGCTGCGCTTGGCCTGCAGGTAGCGCCTCTTCAGCGCCGCCACGTTGCCGATCACGATGTGCAGACCGAGGCCGCGGACCGGCACCGAAGTGCCGAACCAGTGCACCAGGAAGGCACCCCGCGCGCGGCGCAGGATCTGCTCCTCCAGGTGCACCAGTCGGCTCCACGGCGCGAGCGCACGACCGGCTCGGTCGAGGCTCTCCGTCAGCTCCGGTAGCAGCGCGATGGGCACGTCTTCTACTTCTGTCTCGCTGCCTGGACCTGAGCGTTCTCGCGCTCGATCTGCTTCGCCAGGAGCTTGACGAACTCCCGTCGCTCGGAGCTCTCAAGCCCCATGATCTCGGTCCAGGACCAGTGCAGGTGGTACGACAAGAAGAACACCTCTTGCCTGAGCGCCTCGGCGCTCAGTCCAGTGACAAAAAATGGGTCATATCCAGGTTGGCCCGGATCTCCTCTCCACAGGCGAAGCACTCCATGTCACGCAAGAGATCCACACCGGGTGCGGCCCGGTTCAGCGCCTTGTCGATCAACCGCCGGTCGGCCAGGGTCAGGTCGGCGAGGAGCTTCGGCCCCAGCGCCTCCATGCGGTGCACCGGGATGTCGCCGAAGGACTTGATGCAGCGCGACAGGAGTGCGTTCTTGCCGAGCGAGGGGTTCTTGCGGATCAGGCCGGCGACGGCCGACTCGTCCACGCCGCGCGGCAGCGTCAGGGTGACGGCCGTATGGCAGTTGTTCTGCGCGTCCCAGTAGCCGTCTTCGAGCTCGACGCGGATGTCCTCGAGCGGCTCGTCGGCTCCCAGGCTGCGCACCGGCAGCTCGTCCAGGTTCTCGATCACGTCCATGGGCTCGCCGCAGCTGGGGCAGGTGTAGCGTGCCTCCAGCTCGGGCCCGAAGGTGAACGAGCGCAACCGCAGCAGCACGTAGTTGCGGTCCGCGGAGTACCACTGCGCCACGTCCTGCTTGGTGAGCTTGTCCTCGCCCTCGAAGCTGGTCACGCAGCTGTGGATCAACTCGGTGACGAGCTTGCCCCCGTTTCGCTGGTTGGACTTGTCGGCCAGGATGGCCTCGTCGCGGCCGGTCATCTTGCGCAGCGCGCCGGTGCGCCGCAGCAGACCGTCTCCGGTCGAATAGCCGATCGGGAGCGTGAACTCCATCTCCCGGGCCTTGGTGGTCGGCATGGTTATGGTCATCGCTGGTCTCCTACGGTGCGACGCGCTCGAGGCCTTCGTGCTCGAGCACAATGGTCTGGGTAAAGAAGTTCTCCGAGCCGGCCTCCAGGTCGCTGAACTTGGACGACTTCACCCAAGCTCCGAAGAAGAGGAAGGTCAGCACGTCCTCGCCGTTGTGGCGCTTGATGATCTGGCCGTTGCGGCGAATGGCCGAACCCTGGCTGACGTTCTCGGAGAGGTGGAACGTCTCGCGCCACCAGTCGAGAAAGAGCTGGTCCTGCGGGCTGCCATCGACGCGCCGCTCGATGGTCAGCGGGTCGAATTTGACCTTGGTGGACGAGATCTTATGGATGTGCGTGCTTCCGCCGTCGGGCTGCTCTTGGGTGTCGTATTCACCCTCGCTGATCCCGGCGATGCGGATGCACCCGGGGCTCTCGACGCCGTCGACGACCAGCACAAACTCGGTGGACTTGTAGCCCTCCCAGAAGTCTCCTACCTGCGGCATCTGTTGCCTCGCTTTCGCTTGAAGGGGTTAGGCCTCGGAGGCGGTGGCGCCGCCTTCCTGCTGGCCCACTTTGATGACGATGGTCTCCGCCGGACGACCCGGATACATGTAGACCTCGACGTTGAGGAAGCCGAGTTGCACCTGGTCCGGCGGGTTGTTGCCCGCGTCGCACACGACGGTGAACACCTCGGAGGGACTGCCGGTTCCGAAGGCGCCCTGACGCCATAGCCCGGTCAAGAAGGGCGTAACGCTGCCGTACTTCACCAGGTTCCAGAGCGAGTCGCGGTTGGGCTCCTGGCGCACCCAGCGCAGGCCCTCGCGCAGGCTGCTCTTGACGTAGTTGAACAGCAGGCGCACGTTCACGTACAGCCAGCGGCTGTCGGTGCTCAGGGTGCGTGAGGCGTCGATGATGACGCCGGACTTGGGCACGGCGCGGATGCCGTTGATGCCCGCGTTCTTGACCAGGTCGGTGTGTCCCGCGTCCGTCAGCCTGTAGGTGACGTCGAGCACGTTGCGCAGGCGAGCCTCGTCGCCGGCGGGCGCCTTCCAGACGCCGCGGGCGCGGTCGATGCGCGCGTAGACGCCCAGCACGTGACCCACCGGGGGGACCTCGATCATGGGGTTGTCGCCCACGCCGGCGGGATCCGAGATCAGCAGCCACGGGCCGTAGAGCGCGCCGTAGACCTTGGCGCCCTGCAGGCTTTGCCCGTAGGCCGCCGCCGTTCCGGCGGCCAGCGAGCCCTGGGGCACCGCTCCCACGTACATGCAGTCGCCGCGGCCCTCGCAGTACGCGATGCCGGCCAGCGCGATCGACGGGTCGGTCCGCTCGCAGGTGACCAGCTGCACGTCGAACGGATCGAAGGCGTGGAAGCCGGTGTGCGCCGCAGCGTCCCCGGTGAAGTCGGCGGCGGTGGCCACGCCGTCGGCGCCGCCGGTGTCGAAGCGCTGCGGGTCGGGTAGATCGACCGGTCGGTCGTCGCCGATGGCGGTGGCGCTGTTCTCGTCGACGAGCCGAATCCAGCGCGAGCCGGCCAGGGCGTCGTTGATCAGGGCCGGCGCGTAGTTGGCCACGTCGGACTCCATCGAGAGGCCGCTCCAGGTCTCGACCAGGTGCTCCTCCTCGTCGACCCCGCCGTGGAAGACCTGCAGGTCGAACTCCAGCGTGCGCATGCGCGTCAGCAGCGGGTCGTAGGCGCCGGGAGCGGCCAGGGCGGGCGCCCAGGAGACCTCGCGCGTCAGCTCGTTGACGCTGAGCAGCTTGACGGTCTCCGCGGTGGTCCCGTCGTCGAACTCGATCGCGTCGCCGACCTTGAGTTGATCCACCGAGTGCAGCGTCGTGCCCGAGGCGTTCAGCGCCACCGGCGTCGCGTCGCCGGCGAGGATCGCCGTGAACCCCAAGGTCGCGTTCACGGCGACCGACAGCGACGTGAAGCCGCCCGACAGCATGGCGATGTTGCCGGTCGAGGTCAGCTCGAGCTCATCGGCGCCCGAGATCGTGGCGACCAGGTCGCTCGTGCCCCCGTTGATCGCGTTGCGAAGCTCGTCGCGGGTCGCGTTGGTCGGGTCGAGGAACTGGGAGGCCTGGAACGTCACCGTCGTCGGGGTGGCGGCGCCGTCGATCGTGACGACCAGGCTCGGAAAGCCCGCCGCCTGCATGTTGGTGCCGGCCGGAAGCGCGACCTGTGCGGTCACCGTCGCCGGCGCCGACTCGGCCAGGCGGTGGCCGGAGACGACCGAGCTGCGGGTCGTGCGCAGGTAGAGGTCGAGCCCCCAGGAGCCGGGGTCTTCGCTGCCGCGGTAGCCGGCCTCGCCGCGCAGCGTGGCCGCCGGCCCGCTGTCGTTCAGCGTGAGCGAGGCCACCGTGGCGTCGGAGGCGGTCACGCGGTTGACGTACGCCACGCCACCGCCGTTGTCGAAGAACCCCTTCACCAGGTAGGCGCCGAGGCCCGCGTCGAAGTAGCTCCCGAAGCGCTCGACGAACTCGGGATAGCTGCTGACGCGTGCCGGGGTGTGGGGCAGCCCCCGGCGGGTCAAGATGTTGAAGGCGGCGACGGACGTCGGGGCGCCCGCGATGGCCGGCGCTCCGGATCCATCTACCTCGACAACGTTCAGACCGATGTTGTAGCTCATGCGGACGCTCCGTCCCTTGCGGTGGAACAGCCTTTGCTCTTTAGGCTCGTTTGGATCGGGTGGATTTGCGGGATCGGCTTGAGCTCTTGGTGGCCTTGGAGGCCTTCGCCGCCTTGGCGGTCTTGGAGCTCTTGCTGCTCTTGCTGCTCTTGCGACGCGCGCGCTTCGAAGCCGGTTTCTGGCGCGGCTCGGCTGCGGCGCTGGGCGCTTCGTGCCGGGTCAGAACGCCGCGCGCCGCCAACGCCTGACAGAGCCGATCGTCGGCGGGGCGGAGCACCGCCTCGCCCGGAGGCAGCAGAACGACCCGCTCCTCCAGACACAGCTCGATGGGGCGGCGCGTGACGTTGCGGAAGGCGTACTTGGGGGCATCGGGCATGGGGGCACCTAGGTGGTCTGCTCGGTCTCCAGGGCGACCTCTCCGACCGGCGTGACGGGCACGGGGAGGCCGCGGTCCTGTCGGGCGCGGACGCGGTAGCGGAGGAGCGCGGAGTCGCCTTTGGCGTCGGACTTGTGGCTCCCGAGACGCTCGACGGGCAGCTCGGTGCCGAGCACCGGCAGCGTGCCGCGCGGGCCCAGGGTGTTCAGCACGAACTCGACCATCTCGGCGTGCTCGAGGGGGTCGGCGGTCACCGGCTCGATGCGGTAGTCCAGGTCGTAGGCGACGGACTCGGGGCTCAGCCGGTAGCCGGTTTCGGTGAAGTCCGTGCGCGTCCGTTGCGCGGTCGTGCGCGGATCCGAGAAGAGCGCGTCGTAGTGCACCAGCCGCAGCCAGGGGGCGGTGGGCTCGGCGGCGCCGGGGGCGTGGACCTGAGCCGGCACCGGCGCGCCGAGCGTCAGGTTGTTGTGCAGGGCCGCGACGAGCGCCGCGTTGACGTCGACGACCAGCTGCGGGCGGCAGGCCAAGAGCCCGTCGAGCCAGGCGGTCCACGACACGCCGTCGCCAGCGGGGGGCACGACCGTGAAGCGCAGCGTGTCCAGGGCGGTCGCGACCTGCGGATCGAGGTCGTCCAGGGCCAACCGCACGAACTCGAAGCGGTCGCCCTGGAAGGCCGGTAGGTAGCGCAGCCAGTCGTTCCCCGGTGCACCCACCGGCAGCGCGGCGCTGCCCAGCTCGAGCTGCAGCTGGAAGGGCGCCTGCGTGGATCCGTCGGCGACGACGCTGGAGCGGTACCAAAGGCGCAGCTCGCCCAGCGCGCTCAGGTCGACCGCGGCAACGGTGCGCTCGAAGAACTCGCCTCCGGCCGTGGCCGAGGCCTCGACGCGCACGCTTGCGTCGCCGAAGCCGGCGTGCACGCCGGTGTCGTCGACCAGCGCGAGCTGCGCTGGGTTGGAGGAGCTCCACAGAGTGCTGTCGGTGAAGTCGTCGAGGACGACGGCGGGCAAGGGCGACCTTCCTTCGGTTCGAGTGGGCGGAGCGCAACCTCCACCGTGGGGGTTGGCTCGACCGCGCGGGCGCAAGCTAGGACGCGGGCGTCCCGGCTGCGTCCCAGGCGCGTCACGCCGGAGTCTCAGGCGCAGAGGCGAGTGAGCTCGGCGTCCTAAGGCGTTCGTTCGAAGGCGTTTGGGAGCGCCGAGAATCCGCGGCGGGGAGGCGCGTCGAGCCGTCTTGGTGCTCGTTCAGGAGCGCTAGGCGCGCGCGTTCGAGTTGCTCGGTGATCTGACGGATCGCCCGCAGGGCGGCGTCCAGCTCGGCGGCTAGGCCCGACGTCGCGCGGGGGGACGTGGGCCGGATGACGCCGGCGGAGACCGCGCCGTTCGCGTCGCTCGTGCTTGGGCGCTCGCCCCCGCGGATGCTCTCGAACAACGCGCGCGTCTCGCCCATCGGCCCGACTTCGAGCTCCTCGCGCAGGGCGTTCACGCACGCGGCGTACTGCCGCAGCGCAGACGGGCGGTCGCCCAGGGCGAGGTGGCACTCCATCAACACCCGGTGGACGTGCTCGCGCAGCGGGTCGCGGCGCAGCAGGCGCTGCCCGAGGAGGATTGCCTCCTTCCACTCGGCGCTCTCGTGCTTGTGGGCCACCAAGCGCTCGAGCACCGCGAGGTACTTCAACCGCAGCCGATCCTGCTGGTCCAGGCACCACGACTCGTAGTGACCTTCCAGCAGGTCGCCTCGATAGCAGGCGGCCGCCTCGGCCAGGCGCTCGGCCCGCGGGGACCCCAGGCAGCTGGTGTCGCCGCCCTCCATCGCCTCCGCTGCCCGTTCGAACTCCCAGGCGTCGACCCACACCTCGGCCGAGCTGCGGAAGCCGATCTCGTGCGCGTCCACGTCGAGGTATGCACCGCGCTGGGCTTCGGTCGGCTCGAGCACGCTGCGAATCCGCCACAGCGCGTTCCGCAGGCCCTTGCGGGCGACCGGCTCGGGCTGATCCGCCCAGAGCTCGGCACACAGCAGCTCGCGGTGGATCCGGCGCTCGCGATGCAGCACCAGATAGGCGAAGAGCAGCTTGGACTTCTGCGTTGGAAAGGCGGGAAGCGGGTCATCCCCGCGGTGAATCTCGAGGCTCCCGAAGAGGTGGATCCTGAGCGTTTCCATGGGCGAGCAATCGTGGGCGAGCGTTTCCGAGGCAAGTTCGGAACACGGATGGGCCACCACCGAGGGGCCAGGGAAGATCGCCGGTGGCACAGAGCTCGCGCGAGCGCAACGCGACGACCTCTACTCCCTAGCACGGCAGCGGCGCGCGCCTTCCGCCAAGGAACTCACGAACGTCGGGGTGCATACGGGGTTACGCGGCTTCGACGCCACCCCGTTCTTGGCGTCGCCGAGAGCTTCGAGCGCGTACTCCGCCGGCCGCGGTCGAGCATGCCCCGCTCCGGCGGCTGCACGCCCGCGACGGGCGTTGGGTCAGGCCAGGAGCTCGTTCACCACGCGCGCGCCTTCGACCCCCGTCAGGCGCTGATCGAGGCCCTGGTAGGGGTACGTGAAGCGCTCGTGGTCGATCCCCAGCTGGTGCAGGATCGTCGCGTTGAGGTCGTTGATGTGCACCGGGTCGCGCACGATGTTGTAGGCGAAGTCGTCGGTGGCGCCGTGCTCGTAGCCGCGCCGGATGCCGGCGCCAGCCAGCCAGATCGTGAAGCAGCGGCCGTGGTGGTCGCGGCCGTGGTTGTCGGCCGTCAGCGTGCCCTGGGAGTAGATCGTGCGGCCGAACTCGCCGCCCCAGATCACCAGCGTGTCGTCGAGCAGGCCGCGCTGCTTGAGGTCCGCCACCAGGGCGGCCGAGGCCTGGTCGGTGTCCTTGCACTGGCCGCGGATCTCGCTCGGGAGGTTGTTGTGGCCGTCCCAGCCGCGGTGGAAGAGCTGGACGAAGCGCACGTCGCGCTCGGCCAGGCGGCGCGCCAGGACGCAGTTGGCGGCGAAGGTCCCGGGCTTGCGCGCGTCCTCGCCGTAGAGCTCGAAGGTCGACTCGGGCTCGTCGGAGAGGTCCATCAGGTCCGGCACCGAGGTCTGCATGCGGTAGGCCATCTCGTACTGGGAGATGCGCGCCTGGATCTCGGGATCGCCGCTCTCGGCGTACTTGGCCGCGTTGATCTCGGCGATGCCGTCGAGCATGCGGCGCCGCGTGCGCGCGTCGATGCCGGCGGGGTTGGACAGGTACAGCACCGGCTCGGCGCCGCTGCGGAACTTCACCCCCTGGTGCTGGGACGGCAGGAAGCCGGCTCCCCAGAGCCGCGAGTAGAGCGCCTGCAGGTTGCCCTTGCCGCGCGAGATCATCACCACGTAGTCCGGCAGGTCGCGGTTCACCGAGCCGAGCCCGTAGCTCAGCCACGCGCCCATGCTGGGCTTGCCCGGCTGCTGGTTGCCGGTGTTGATGTAGGTGATCGCGGGGTCGTGGTTGATCGCCTCGGTGTTCATCGACTTGACCAGCGTGATCTCGTCGACGATCGAGGCGGTGTGCGGCAAGAGCTCGCTGACCCAGGTGCCGTGCTCGCCGTGCTTGGTGAACTCGAACATCGGCGCGACGCAGGGGAACGACGACTGGCCGCTGGTCATCGTCGTCAGCCGCTGGCCCTGGCGGATCGACTCGGGGAGCTCGATCCCGTGCAGCTCGCGCATCGCGGGCTTGTAGTCGAACAGGTCGATGTGCGACGGCCCGCCCGACATGAAGAGGTAGATCACCCGCTTCGCCTTGGGCGCGAAGTGCGGCACGATCCCCGGGGTCTCGTCGCCGGCGAAGGTCTCGCGCGGCAGCAGGTTGGCGAGGGCGAGGGCCCCGAGGCCGCGCGCGCCCTTGCCGAACAGAGCGCGGCGGGTCAGGAGGCGGCTGTGGTCTTGCAGGGGGTCCATGGGCTCACTCGCGGGTCAGGGTCTCGTCGAGGTTGAAGAGCATCGAGGCGATCACGGTCCAGCTCGCCAGCTCGGCCGGATCGAGCCCGGCGTCGGCCGGGCTCTCGCCGACGCCCAGGAGCGCCGCCGCCGCCTCGGGGTCGGCGCGGAAGTCCGCCAGCTGTGCGTCGAAGACCGAGCGCATCACCTCGCGCCGCAGGTCGCCGGCCGGCCGCGCGGTGCACAGCACGAAGCCGCGATCGAGGCGCGCGTCGAAGTCCTCGGCCGCGTGCATCAGCCGCTGGGCCAAGTGACGCGCCGCCTCGACGAACTGCACGTCGTTCAGCGTGACCAGCGCCTGGAGCGGCGTGTTCGTCCGCTGCCGCTGCACCACGCAGGTGTCGCGGATCGGGGTGTCGAAGGTGGCCATGGCGGGCATCGGCGCCGACCGCTTCCAGTAGATGTACATCGACTTGCGGTAGAGCTTCTCGCCGCTGTCCTGCTGGAAGCGCAGGTTGCCGTTGAGCGAGACCTCGTTCCAGAGCCCCGGCGGTTGGTAGGGCTTGACGCCCGGTCCGCCCACGCGGTCGACCAGCAGGCCGCTGGTGGCCAGCGCCTGGTCGCGCAGGAACTCGCCGTGCAGGCGGAAGCGCGGCGCGCGGGCGAGGAGGCGGTTCTCCGGATCGTCCGCGACCTGCTCCGCGCTCGCCCGCGACGACTGGCGGTAGGTGGCGCTGCTCACGAGCTGCCGCAGGGCGCGCTGCACGTCCCAGCCGCTCTCGACGAAGTCGCGCGCGAGCCAGTCGAGGAGCTCCGGGTGGCTCGGGCGCGCGCCCTGGGAGCCGAAGTCCATCACCGTGGGAACGAGCCCCGACCCGAAGAGCATCGACCAGTAGCGGTTCACGGCCACGCGCGCCGTCAGCGGGTGGTCGGGATCCATCAGCCAGCGCGCCAGCCCGAGCCGCGACGGCGGGGCGCCTGTGGGCAGCGGGAAGACGTGCTCCAGCACGCCTGGCGCAAGGGGCGCATCCTCGCGGGGCGCGTCGTACTGGCCGCGGTCGAGCACGAAGGTCTCGCGCCCGCTCATGCGGTCCTCCATCACCATCACGGTGGGGATGGCCCGGTTCAGCTCGTCCACCCGGCGCTGCGCGGCCTCGGCGACCCGTACGCGCTCGATGCCGGCGGGCCAGACGCTGCGCACGAAGTGCGCACGCAGGGCCTCGTGCTGCGCTTCGTCGCGCTGCGCCGGCGCCGTGCGCAGGGCGGCGACGACGTCCTCGGGCAGGCCGCTCCCCTTGAGCTTGAAGTAGTAGCCCGCCGGTCCGCCGCCGTTGACGATCTTGACCAGCAGCCGGCTCGTTCCGGCCGGCAGCTGCAGCACGGCCTGATCCTGGTCGGCCGCCGCGCCGCGGCCGACGTCGTTCTCGAAGACGCGCTGTCCGTCGAGCCAGACGACGATGCTGTCGTCGCTGCCCAGCGAGACGGCGACGTCCTGCGCGGTGGGGCTCTGGATCGCGCGCGTCAAATAGGTGGCCGAGCGCTCGCTCGGGTTGAGCGAGTGGACCTTCCCGTCGGCGTCGTCGCGCGCCTCCCAGCGCTTGCCGCGGACCTCGAGCTCCAGATCGATCGGGCCGGCCTCGGGACCGTAGTCGGTGCGGAAGGCCTCGGCCTTGCTGCTCCCCTGGAAGGGGCCCAGGGCGAACCAGGGGCCCAGGTCGGGCTCCCCGCTCTCCCCCAGGAGCGCGAGCTGCCCGTCGCACCAGGTCGCGAGCGCGTCGGCCGGGGGCGAGCTCTTGGCGAGGAACGCCTCGACCTCCGCGATCGACGCCGCGCGCTGGCTGAGCTCGACCTCCTGGCGCTCCGACGGCACCGAGATCAGCGGCTCGGCGTTGCCGTTGCGCGTCTGGAAGCCACGCTCGACGCTCTGGTTGAAGTAGGCGTAGAAGCGGTAGTAGTCGCGCTGGCTGATCGCGTCGTACTTGTGGTCGTGGCACTGGGCGCACTCCATGCTGAGCCCCAGCCAGACGTTGCTGGTCGTCTTGACCCGGTCGATCATGTACTTGACGCGCAGCTCCTCGTCGATCGCCCCGCCCTCGTCCGAGGTGGGGGTGTTGCGATGGAAGCCGGAGGCGACCAGCTGGCCGCGCGTCGGCTCCGGCAGCAGGTCGCCGGCCAGCTGCTCGACCGTAAAGTCGTCGAAGGGCATGTTCGAGCCGTAGGCATCGATCACCCAGTCGCGCCACAGCCACATGTCGCGCGGCCCGTCCGCGTGGTGCACCGACGTGTCGCCGTAGCGCGCGGCGTCCATCCAGGCCAGCGTCATGCGCTCGGCGTAGTCGTCGCTCGCGAGCAGGCGGTCGACCAGCTCGTCGTACGCCTTGGGCCGCGGGTCCGCGACGAAGTTGGCCACCTCGTCCGGGGTGGGGGGCATGCCGGTCAGGTCGAAGGACAGGCGCCGGATCAGCGTCGCGCGGTCGGCCTCGGGCGAGGGGGCGAGCCCCTCGGCCTCGAGCCGCGCCAGCACGAAGCTATCGATCGGGTTGCGGACCCAGCCCGCGCGGGCCGTCGCCGGCGGCGTCGGCTTCGCGATGGGGCGGAACGACCAGTGCTGCGCGTACTCGGCGCCCTCGGCCACCCAGCGCGTCAGCGTCGCGATCTCGCCCGCCGAGAGCCCCTCGCCGAAGTCCGGCGGCGGCATGCGGTCGAAGTCGTCGTCGGTGGTGATGCGGTACACCAGCTCGCTGGCGTCGGGCTGCCCCGGCACCACGATGCCGCCCGCTTCGCCCACCACATCCGGCAGGTCGAGCCGCAGGTCCGCCTCGCGCGTCCCCTCGTCGGGACCGTGGCACACGAAGCAGTGCTGGGAGAGGATTGGCTGGACTTCGCGGCTGAAGTCGACCGGCGCGTTCTCACCTCCGGAGCCGAGAACGAGGAGGAGCGGGGCGATGTGCATCAGGGGGCTGCTTGGGGATCGAGGACGAGCCCATCCTAACCCCCGCGCCGGCGGACAAGTGCCGCGATTGCGTCGGGCCTCGTTGATAGACTCCCGGACGATTGCCGGCTCGCTCGGCCGGCGCCTGCCCCTCACATGCCTTTTCTCTAGGAGAGACCCATTTGAAACGGGCCTTCGCACTCTGCTCCCTTGCAATCGCCCTCGCGCCTGTTGTCGGTGCGCAGAACCCCCGGCCGAACGTCGCGATCGACGACATCTTCGGCACGTCTCGGCTGGCCTCCGACGGAGACCTCAGCGCGTTCCTCGGGCGCGTCATCGACCGCGGCGGCGACGGCAAGGGGGGCGGCGGCGGCGCGATCCGGATGGCCGTCGCCACCTCGGACGGTCGCGGCATCGAGTGGACGCCGGCCGTCATCATCGACAGCGACCCGACCGGCAGCACCAAGTTGGTGTACGGCCGCCGGGCCACCGAGCCCCCGGTCCGCGTGGTCGGCGACTCGATCTACGCGGCCTGGCTCGACTCGCGTGACGGTTCGAGCGAGCTGTACTTCAACCGCTCGACCGACCGCGGCGTGACCTGGGAGGGCGACGTCCGGCTCGACAACGGCTTCCCCGTCGGGACCGAGTTCGTGCGCGACTACACCCTCGGGGTCGCGCCCGACCCGGCCGGCGACCACCTCTACGTGTTCTTCAAGGTCGACATTACGATCACCCTGAGCCGGTGGTTCCTGGTGGCCTCGCACGACGGCGGCGCCACCTGGGGCAGCGCGGTCCCGGTCTCGACGGTCGAGGCGGACTCGCTCAGCGCCGCCCCCGCGACGCTCTACGTCGACGGGCTGGACGTCCACACGGCCTGGACCGACGGACGCAACTCGCCGACGATGCTCGATCTCTTCTACCGCAAGAGCTCGGACGGCGGCGCCACCTTCGGTCCGGAGATCCAGCTCGACAGCTCAGGCCCGGGCCTCGGCGACGTCGACCAGGACCTGGACCTGATCGGCTCCGGGTCGACGATCGGTGTCGTCTGGACCGAGTACCAGCTCGCGTCGTTCATCCTGGCCGAGGTGCACGCGACCGTCTCCACCGACGGCGGAGCGAGCTTCCCGCCGGACCAACTCATCGGCGGCTACACGCCCGGGGTCCACCGCACGGACCACACGCTCATCGCCGCCAGCGGCGGCAACCTCGTCCTGTTCTGGACGGACGACCGCTCCGGCACCGAGGAGGTCTACTCGGTCTACTCGAGCGACGGCGGCGTGACCTGGACGCCCGAAGTGCGGATCAGCAGCGACGACGGGATCCGCAGCACCGGGCTGTCGCTCGCCCAGGGGAACCAGGGCGATGACCTCGTCCTGCTGCTGCAGGATCTGGTGAGCAGCAGCGACGCCTCGGCCGAGGCGCTCCTCTCGAGGGACAACGGGGAAACCTGGAGCACCGAGCTCCAGCTCAACGAGCCGACCGGCGACATCGAGTTCGTGCTCGGTAGCTTCAACGCGCTGTACCGCAACATCATCGTGCATTGGGAGCTCTCCGGCGGCGGCGGCAAAGGGAAAGGGAAGGGCAAGGGGAGCGAGACCCAGTACATGGCCGGCTTCCGCCCGCAGACGATCGAGCTGGTCGACTTCACGGCCGGCTCGACCGAAGCGCGGGCCGACATGAGCCTCTTTTCGCCGGACGGCTTCGTGGTGGTCGGCTTCTCGAACAGTCCGGGTGCCTACACGCTCGGCGGCCGCAACACGGGACTGGCCCTCGACCCGCTGCTGACGCTGACCGTCCAAAGCGGCATGTTCCAGACCACGCTCGACCCGGACGGAAGCGGCTCGCTGACGATCCTGTCGCCCGGGGGGCTGAGCGCGGGCACCTACTACGGCGCCGCGATCGGCTTCGACCCGGTGACCCTGACGTTCGGGGACATCACGGACGTGACCGAGATCGTGGTGGAGTAGCAGCACGCGCTCGTGGGGCACCGCTCGGGGTGCCCCACGACGCCCGGCCCGCTGCGCGCGTCCTGGTCCAGGCCGCTCACGAGATCGAGCGCGTTCGCGAGCTCCAGGGCCGGTCGCGAGCGGTGGCTCTTCACTGGCCCGGAGGAATCAGGAACGGTCCCGGCGGCACGCTCGCGAGCCCGCCGCCGACGTTGCCCCACACCACGATCGACCCGTCCGCGCGCAGGGCCGCGCTGACGAAGCCGCGCGCGTCGACCGCGACCACGTCGTTCAGCCCGAGCGGCGGATCCGCCTGGCCGTCGTCGTTCAAGCCAAAGCCCACGACGGTGCCGTCGGCGAGCAGCAGCAGGCTGTGCTGTGCGCCGGCGGCGACGTCCACCACCGGACCCAGGCCGAAGGGGATGTTGGCCTGACCGAAGTCGCTCGACGGACAGGTGGCGCCCCACGAGACGACCGAGCCGTCGGAGCGCAGCGCCAGGACGTGGAAGGTCCCCGCCGCGACGTCCACCACGCCGTCGAGCCCGGCGGGGACGTCGGTCTGCCCGCAGGTGATGGAGAAGAAGGGCCAGCTCGGCGGGGTGTCGCCGCCCCAGACCGAGACCGTGCCGTCGACCCGGAGCGCCACGGAGATCGGCCCCTCGGCGTCCAGCTGCGCCACTCCGGCGAGGCTCGGGGGAACGTCGTCGCTGCCGAAGTCGAAGGGGCAGGTCTCGCACCCCCAGACGCGGACGGTGCGGTCGAGCTCCAGAGCAACGTTGTGATCGGCGCCCGTCGCGAAGGCGCGCGCCAGCCCAAGGTCCGCCGGGGTCTGCAGCTGCCCGTAGACGTCGCTGCCCCAGCCGACAAGCGTGCCGTCGAGGCGCAGCGCGTAGCTGTGGTTCTGGCCCGCGCGCACCGAGACGACGCCGGCGAGGCCTGCCGGCGGAAGCGCCTTGCCGAAGTCGTTCGCGCCCCAGCCGGCGACGGTGCCGCCCGGCAGGATGCCGAGCCCGTGGTCGTCGACGGCGAACGTGTTCGCGATCGGCGCGAGCGCGGAGCTCCAGGCGGACGTCGTCGGGACGGGCGGCGGCACCGGCGTCATGACGCGGCCGCCGGAGAACGTCCCGCGGGCGGCGCCGGTCGTGCCGCCCGGTTCCGCCGCGCGCAGACACACCGCGCCCAGGCCGGCGACTTCCAGCCGTAGCGGGGCGACCTCGGCCGGATCCGAAGCGCCGGTGGAGGGGGATACGAGGGCAAGCAGTGAGCTTGCCGAGAGGGGGAGCAGAAGACTCATGGGGTCCGGGGAGTTCAGGGTTCGGTAGGGGAGTTGTGCGGCGCGTTGCCGACGGTCGATCCGACGTCCGCGCAGCGCTCACCCTCCGAGAGGCCCGGCGGCGCCGACCTTCGTCGCCCTTTTGCGCAAACTTCGAAGCGCCGCCGGCCCGCTGCCGAAACACCGAGCCTGGGGTAGGCTCGCGTCTATGGGCTCCGAAGATCCCGAGCGCGTCGACCCCGAGCTCCTGCTGGAGCACATGGACTGGGTGCAGGGCCTCGCCCGGCGCCTGGTCGAGGACGAGACCCTCGCCGACGACATCAGCCAGGACGCCTGGGCGATCGCCGTGGCGAGCCCGCCGCGCGGACCGGAGTCCCTGCGCGGCTGGCTCGCGACCGTCGTTCGCAACCTGGTGCGGCGGGCGTGGCGGCTGGAGTCGCGCCGCCGCGAGCTCGAGGCGCGCGGCGCCGCACCCGAGGCGACGGCCGGTCCCGGCCTGCTGGCCGAGCGCGTCGAGCACCAGCGCACGCTGGTCGGCCTGTTGCTCGAGCTGCCGGAGGCATACCGCGACACGCTGCTCCTGCGCTACTACGAGCGCGCGTCGCACGAGGAGATCGCGCGCCGCACGGGCGTGGCGCCGGCGACGGTGCGGACCCGGCTCGCGCGGGGGCTCGGCGCGCTGCGCGCGCGCATCGAGCAGAAGCACGGCCGGCGCGGCGGGGCGCTCCTCTGCCTCACGGCCGCTGGACCGCGCCGTACGCCGGGCGGACGGCCGCCGCTGGGCTGGCCGCTTCCGCGGCTCCCGCGCGTCGTGCCGGCCGCCGCGCTCGCGGTGTGCGCGGGCGCGGGCCTGTGGATCTCGCTGGCTCCTCCGCGCGCGCGGCCGTCCGGCGTCGGTCGTGTCGCGGCGACGGACGAGGCACCGCTCGATGCGCGGCTCGCTCCGCTCGTGGCCGCGGCGGAAACGCGCGCGGAACGCGCGCCGGCTCGAGGCGCGCCGGCGTCGGGAGCGAAGCCTCCGGCGGCGCCGAGCGACCCGCAGCCCTCGGTGCGCGGCCGGGTGGTCGACCCGACCGGGCGCCCCGCCGGCGGCGTCGACGTGGCCTTCGTGCCGGCCGAGACCGCGACCGACGTCGCGGTGCCTCCCGCGGTGGTGAGCGACGCGGACGGCTCCTTCCGCATCGCGCTGCCCCAGGTCGACGGCGAGCTGGAGGCCCGCGGCGAGGGGCTGGTCTCGGTCCTCGGCGCGCTGGTCGCACGCGGACACCGGGCACCGAGCTTCGAGGTCACGCTCGTTGTCGCCGCCGCGGGACCGCTGTCGGGCCGCGTGCTCGACGACGCCGGCCGACCCGTGGCGGGCGCGGCCGTCCGCTTCGCCTACGAGCGGGACTTCCGCGCGGACCTGGGGCGCGTGCTGCACGGCTCCACGCTGTCGCGCTGGGAGACCCTGTCCGGCCCGGATGGTGGCTTCCGCTTCGAGCGGGCTCCGCTCGATGAGCTCGCGGCGATCACGGTCGAGAAGGTGAGCTTCCGCTCCGCGCTCGAGCTCGTCGGCACCTCGCGTCGCGAGGAGGTCGAGATCCGCCTGGAGCCGCTGCCGTCCGCGTCCGGCGGGGCGGTCCGCACCGGCCGCGTCGTCGACGCCGCCGGCGCGCCGGCGCCGTTCGCCTGGATCGCCTACGCGGACAAGGTCGCGCGCTGCGACGCGGACGGCCGGTTCCAGCTGGACACCGCGGGCGTCGAAGCGGCGGAGTGGCTCGCCGTCCGCGCGGGCAGCTTGCCGGCGCGGCGACCGGTCGGGCCGGACGACCGTGGCGACCCGCTGCTGCTCGTGCTCGGCGACGCGCCGCTCGAGCTCTCCGGAACGGTGGTCGACGCGACGGGCGTGCCGCTCGCCGGGCTGACCGTCCGCCGCGTGGACGGCGAGGACTTTGGCCTCGTCCCGGACTTCGACGGCGGCGTCGCGTTTCGGCGGCGGATGCACGTCGAGGAGCTCGCGAGCGGGAACGCCGAGGGCCGCTCGACGTCGACCGGCGCGGAGGGGCGCTTTCGGCTCTCCGGCCTTCAGCGGCGTCCCTACCGGCTGCTCGTCAGCGACCCGAAGACGCTCCGCCTTACGCTCACCCGACCGCTCACACCCGGCTCCGGCGCCGGCGTGACGATCGAGCTGCGCGAGGACGGCGAGCTCGCCCCGCGCCGCGGGCGGCTGGTCACGCTCGCGGGCGCGCCGATCGCGGGCCTCCAGGTGCTCGCCGGACGCCGCGCACCGGGCGCGGACCCGACCGCGCCGCCCGAGCAGTGGACCGCGCCGATCCGCACCGATTCCGACGGCTGCTTCGAGTTCCCCGCGCTCGTTCGCGGCGACCTCTTCCTCACCACCGAGACGTCGCCGGCCTTCACGCGCCAGAGCTGGCGGCTGCGCGAGACGCCGGACGGCAGGGGCCCCAAGTACGGCGTCCAGCGCCAGTGCTTCTTCCAGATCGCCGAGGCTCCCCCAGGCGCCGATGGCTTCCGGGTCTTCGACGGCGCCGGCCAGCTCGTCCCGATCACCTTCGGGGCCGGCTCGTTCCAGCGGATGAGCGCGGCGGGGCCCGTGAGCGACGCGGGCCGCTCCGACGTCGTCGGGGTGCAGGAGACCGCCGCGCGCGTCGTGCTCTACGCCGGCGAGGAGCGCCTCGCCGAGGCGCCGCTGGAGCTCGCGCCGGACGAGGTCGTTCGCGCCGACCGGTGGTAGGAGCCCGAGGCCGGAGCGGAGGCGCCGCGCGGTACGCGGAGGACAGGTGGGGGGGAGACCCGCAGCGACCGATCCGAACCGGGATCCGAACCGGGATCCGAACCGACGCGTATCCTGAAGGCTCCTGCTCCCCGCTTCCCGGAGGACCTACCATGCGCTCTGCGACTCTCCTCTTGTGCGTCTCGATCGGCCTGGCGTCACGGGCCCAGGCGGCCACCCTGACCGTCGGTCCGCCCGGCAGCGGGGCTCAGTTCGACCAGATCCAGAGCGCCGTCGACGCGGCCCAGCCGGGCGACGTGATCCTCGTGCAGCCGGGGAGCTACGCCAAGGTCACCGTCGACAAGCCGCTGCGCATCCTCGGCGACGGCAGCGGCCCGGTCGTGATCGGCGCCAGCCTGGCGAACGGCGTGGTGGTCGAGGACATCGCCGCCGGCCAGGAGCTGGTGCTGTCGGGCGTCGAGGTCCAGGCCACCCCCGCCGGTCTGCCGGAGCCGGCCTCGGTGCTGGTGCGCGACTGCGCCGGCACCGTCGTGCTGCACGACCTCCTGGTGGACTTCCCCGGCTCGCAGGTCGGCGTGCAGGTGGAGGACTGTGCGCGCGCGGTACTGCTCGCGTGCCGCGTGCTCGACGGCGGCGCGGTCGACGTGGTGCCGACCACCGGCGCGGTGACGGTGCGCGACTCCGAGCTGTGGCTGGCGGACAGCGAGCTGGTCGGGCTCTCGCCGGCGTTCTTCTCGGTGGCGCCGGGCAACCACGGTCTGCGGCTGAGCGGATCCACGGCGCGCGTTTGGCGCTCGACCCTGCGCGGCGGAGACGCCTCCAACGGCAAGCCCGGGCTCGACTTCGGCGTCGGCGGCGCGGGCGTCCATGCGAGCGACTCGGTGCTGACGCTTTACGGCGGCCCGGTCGGCGAACTGCAGGGCGGCGACGGCGTGCAGACCGGCCTGTTCGGCTTCAACTTCCCCGGCGGGGCGGGCGTCGACCTGCTGGACGGCTCGAGCGCGCGGGTCCAGCAGGACATCCCCATCGCGGGCGGCGTGGACGGCGCGGGCGCGGCCCAGGCGCCGGGCGTCCAGGTCGACGGCGGCTCGAGCTTCCAGCTCGAGCCGGCCGTCTTTCCGACCCTCGCGAGCGACGTGCAGCAGGTCGCCACCGGCGGCTTGATCACCATGACGCTCGCGGGCAACGCCGGCGGTATCCAGCTCCTGTTCCTGTCCTTTGGCTCGGGACCGACGATCTCGATTCCCGGCGTCGAAGGGCAGACGTTCCTCGACCCGCTGCAGTTCCTGCTGCTGACGACCACCGTGCTTCCGGCCGGCCAGATCGGCGTGCCGCTGCCGGTCCCCGCGAGCTCCGCGTTGCTGGGCCAGACGCTGTTCCTGCAGGCGGCGGAGTCCTTCGGCGCCGGGATCGCCATCTCCAACCCGGACCTGGTGACCGTGACGCTGTAGGCGCGGCTCGGTCGGGGCGGCCGACGGCACGATCGCCGCGGCCGCGCCGCCCGGCCGCCCTTGCTCAGGGCCGCTCGTCGGAGCCCAGGTCGACCGCGGCGCCGAGCACGCGCGCGTCGCCGTCGAGGTCGGTCTCCCCGGCGCCTGCGACGAAGGTCGGATCGCCGGCGTCGACGCAGGGCGAGCCGGCGGCCAGGTGGTAGTCGCCGCCGGCCGGGTTCACGAACAGCGGGTCGACGTCCAGCACGCCCGCTCCGAGCGTCGTGATGCCGAGGCCGTCGACGCCGGAGAGGCCGCCCTGGAGGTCGACGTAGTCGAGCTCGATCAGCGTCCCGCTGTTGACGAAGAGCTCGTCGCCCGGGAACACGGTCGAGGCGTTGTTCCACAGGATGCAGCTCACGACCTCCACCGGAGCCGTGGCGGTCATGAGGGCGATCGCGCCGCCATTCTGCTCGGCCGTGTTGCCCGAGATGGTGCAGAGCTCGACGCGTGCGCCGTCGCCGTCGAGCTGGATCGCGCCGCCCCAGCCGCTGCTGTTGTCGTGGAACAGGGAGTTGCGCAGCAGGGCCAGGCCGGCGCCGTCGGTCTCGAGCGCGCCGCCGCCACCGGTGGATAGCGCGACCGAGTTGCCGGAGAACACGCAGCGCTCGACGGTCAGCTCGATGTTGTCCGCCACCATGGCGCCGCCGGTGTTGGCGGCGGTGTTGTTGACGAAGGTGCAGTCCTCGAGGGTCAGCGTGCTGCCCGTGGAGCCGCCGTCGGCGAACAGCGCGCCGCCGCGGGCGGTGGCGACGTTGCTCTCGAAGCGGCAGCGCCGGAATACGGGCTTCGCGACGGTGCCGATCCACGGCAGGGCGGGGAAGATGTAGACCCCGCCGCCGCCCCAGGACCGGTTGTCTTCGAACACGCAGTCGGTGACCACCGGCGCTCCGTGCCCGATGAACAGCGCGCCCTGGAGGTCCGTGGTGTTCAGGCCGCGGAACGTCAGCCCCTCCAGGCGCGTCGAGGCGCCTTCGCCGCTGTCGACGCGGACGATCGGTCCCGAGGTCCCGAGCGCGTCGAGGACGCAGGTGGCGGCTCCGTTCTCGCCGCGCACGATGATGTTCTTGCCGGCCAGGCTGACGTTGAGGAAGCCCGGGCCGCCGTACACGCCGTCGCGGAGCACGATCTGGTCGCCCGCCACGGCCGCGTCGACCGCCGCCTGCAGCGTCGCGTACGCATCGGGGACGAAGAGCGTCGCCTCGCACTCGTCCGGCACCGCGTCGCCGTCGGCGTCGAGGCTGGTCCCGGCAGCGATGTCGCAGAAGTCGGGCACGCCGTTGCCGTTGCAGTCGGCCTGGCTCTGGCACTCGTCCGGCAGGCCGTTGGAGTCGCAGTCGGCGCTCGTGCCGTCCGCGATGTCGCAGGTGTCGGCGACGCCGTTCTCGTTGCAGTCGGCGGCGGTGCTCAGGACCTTGCAGCGATCGACGAAGGTCAGCGTGGTGCCGGCTCCCAGGAAGTCGGGGCCGGAGCCCGCCGGATGCACGAACAGCGACTGCAGGAAGAGCGTCGCGACGTCGGTGCCGGCGCCCAGCTCGCCCGCGAGCGTGTCGATCTGGACCAGCCCGTCCTCGTCCGCGATGCCGAGGAAGAGGAACACGATCGGCTGCGCCGGCAGCAGCGGTCCGCTGAGGACGTCGAGGTGGAGCGGCTGGTGGCCCGTCGAGAAGACCGCGAAGGCGTGCTCGCCGGCCTCGCCCCGCAGCGTCACGCTCAGCGGTGCGCCCTCGCTCACCGGCGTGGTGAGCTCCATGTGTCGCGCCGTGCCGGCGAGCGCGGCGGCGGCGCCGTCCAGGACCTCGATCTCCTCTCCGCCCGCCGTAGCCAGCCCGTGGCAGTACGAGAAGCCGCCGTCGCCGCCCTCGAACCAGGTGTCGAGGTGGCGCACCTCGGCACCTTCGAGGACCGTCAGCCCATTGCCGCCGGCGCCCCCGAGCGAGCAGAGCGTGGCCGACTCGAAGTGCGGCCCGCCGTCGCCGCCGTGGACGGTGGAGCCGGAAACATAGAGGAAGCCCCCCTCTACGCGCGCCCCGTCGCCCCCGTTGACCGCGAACTCAAAACCCTGGGCTGCGCTGTCCCCGCGCTGCCCGTTCGCGATCGTGTCGTGCATGTAGACGTTCGAGTTGATCGCGTGCAGGCCGTGGTCCTCGTCGAGGGAGCTCTGGTCGTCGCCGACCGTCGAGCAACCGTTGAGCACGCACCGCTGCACCGTCACCGCATCGCTGTCGAGCACCCGCAGCGCCGCGCGGTCGTTGCCGCAGGACTCGCAGTCCTCGACCCACACCTCGCCGGTGCAGTTCTTGACCAACAACCCCGGGTTGCCCGGCGACGGCACGCGGAAGTTGCCACCGCGCAGCACGACCGATCTACCCGCATCGAGGTGCCTGACCGACACGCCGGTGTACGTCGGCCCGCCGGCGAGCTGGCCGGTGGCGAAGCGCAGGCCCGGGACCGACGAGGCGATCACCAGCGACTTGTCGTCGACGGTGAAGCCGTCGTAGAAGGAGCCAAGATGGGGGCGCACCAGGATGGTGTCGCCGTCGGCCGCGGCGTCGACCGCGTCGGCGATCTGCGCGAAGTCGGCCCCGGGAGCCCCGGCGGAGTCGACGATCCAGACGTCGCCTTGGGCGCAGAGCGACCCGGAGAGAAGCGCAAGGCAGGCAAGCACGCTCAGGAGGCGCATGGCGGTCCTTTGGGTGAGGTGAGCTGGGTCCGGGGGTGCGGTGGCCTCACTCACGGTAGCACCTCGGATCGATGCGGGGGAGACGCCGGGGGCCGCCGGGCTCCTTTTCTCGAAAAGCCTCCCAGCTGCGTCCCCGCCGGCGGAAGGAAGGCCTGGCGCTCTCGCGTGTTTGGCGAGAAGCAAAGAAGCCTTCATCTATTTAGGAGCATTTCATGCTTAGCAAAACGAACCTTGCGCTACCGGCGTTGTGTCTCCTGGCCGGCGGCCTCGCGGCCCAGGGCTCCTTCGAGGAGGAGTACGACCCCTGCGAGCCCTACTGGCTGGCTACCGACGGCCCCGACGACGACTGCGACGAGACCAAGGACCCGACCACGTGCCTCTTCGGGCAGATGGACGCCAGCTCGTCGGCCGACGGCGTGCAGGCCGAGGCGGACGTCTCGGGGTACGACGGCGGGCCGCTCTGCTCGGTCGAGAACCAGTCGGCCTGCGCGGGCTCGCAGTCGACGAACTACACCTTCGTGGATCCCTGCGAGGAGTACTGCCCGACCGCCTACGTCAACGGCCTCTCCTCGGGCTCGGCCTCGGTCGACGCGGAGTACGTCTATTGCGTCGGGGCCCACAGCTGGGCCGTCCTGTACGGCGTGGGTGAGGTCAAGTGCACGCTGTGGGACATCATGGAGGTCTGCATCTGCACCCTGGATGCGGCCAAGGACAGCGACTCGGACTGGGAGTACGTGGGCACGATCAAGATCAAGGGCGTGCCGGTCCCGATCGCGGTACCGGTGGTGACCTCGAGCGGCCCGGTGAGCGGTAGCTGCTCGCAGCAGGGAGCCGGAGGGGAGAACGGCGTGAGCATGTACACGATCATCTACCACGCCTCGATCCTCATCGTCGGCCACGCCGACGGCTGCGCGCTCGACACCTCGATCGTGACCGGCGAGGGTGACCTGCAGAACGAGGCGGTGCCGCTCAACGGCTGGAACGACTGCGTCCGCGGCGACGGCGAAGGCCACGGCGGCGGCTAGGCAGCGAGCGCGGGCAGCGGCCGGAGGCGGGCGGCTCGAGGGCGGGCCGCCCGTGCCCTTCCGGTCTCGGCGACCGCGCCCCCGTGCGTCTCGGCGGCCGCTGACACGGCCCTTCGGTTCCGCGTTTGTCTTCGGAGGTTCTCCATGCGCCCCTTGCTTGTGATCTGCTGTGCCGTTGCGCTGCTCGTCTTCTTCCTCTTCCCGAACAACGACGCGGCGCCGACCGAGCCGCGCGAGACGGACCGTGTGTCCCCCGGCGTGTCCGTCGTCGCGCCGGAGCCGCTCGCGGACGCGGCCCCGGAGCCCGCAGGCGCCGGGCCGTCGGCGCCCGCGCGGCGCTCGGCGTCCGCGCACCGCCGCGTCCGGGTGCGCTTCAGCGGAGCGCCGGCCGCACCGGCGACGCTCACCTGGATCGCCGCCGGCGGAGCCTCCGGCCGCGCGTCCCAGGGCGACAACGATGCCTGGGAGCTTGCGCGCGTGCCGCTGATCGTCGGCGTGCAGGCCCCGGGCTTCGCCCCCGAGATCGTCGCGCTCGCCGAGGAGGACGGCGAGGTGGCGGTCGAGCTCCTCGCCCTGGGCGACGTGCGGCTGACCGCGGTCGACGCCGCCGGCGGACCGGTCGCCGGCGTACCCGCCTACCTGGCGGTGGCCTTCGAGCGCAACCGGCTCTCGCCCGCGGAGCGGCGCGTGCGCGAGGCGGATGCGCGCGCGCTGCTCGCGGGCGCGCTCGAGCCGACGCTGTTCGACGTGGTCTTCGAGCGCCTGCGGGCCGAGCCCTACGACGCCCTCGACCGCGTGCTCGCGACGCTCGGCAACCGCGACCTGATGGACGTGACCGACGCGCGCGGCGAGATCCGCTGGAGCGGGCTGCCGCCGCAGGACGGCCTCTCGATCGCGCTCGAGACCGACTGCCGCTGCGAGGACCTGGACGGCAACCCGGCGCTCTCGAAGGTGGGCGAGCTCAGCTACAACGAGCTCGCCGTGCGCCGGATCGAGGAGCGCCGCAGCGGGCGCTTCGACCTGGTCCCCGGCGGCGAGGTGGAGCGCGTCTTCCGCTGCGAGCGCGGCGGCCTGGTGCGCGGCCGGCTGGCGCCCTTCGCGCCCGGAGCCGCGGGCACCGTGCTGCTGCGCGACGTGCGCCGTGACGTCACGCTCGTGGGGTCGAGCGTCCTCGCGCTCAACGAGAAGCGCGTCGACGTCGAACCCGACGGCCGCTTCGCGCTGGTCGGCAAGCCGGGGCGCAAGCAGCTCCTGGCCGAGTGGGAAGAGGGCGGCTGCAGCTTCACGCTCGACCGCGAGTTCGAGCTCGCGCCGGGGGCGGACCTCGACCTCGGCCGGCTCGCCCCGCCCGCCGATCAGCGCGCGATCACGCTGAGGCCGCTCCTGGTGGACGCCGCGGGCAACGCGCTCGACTGGAGCGCACACGCCGCGGGCCCGCCGCCGACGGTGGTGCTCAGCTACCGCGTGCTCGTGGACCGCGAAGCCCACGACGCGCCGGCTTCCGGCACGACGATGATGCAGTCCACGCGCTGCCCCCTGGGCGGCGAGGTCCGGCTGTGCGGCCTGCCGAGCGGCGAGCTGCGGGTGACGACGCTGCTCGACTGGGGGCCGGGGCAGGGCGTGCCCGATGGGCTGGGCCTGCGCCGCGGCGCGGGCAAGGAGCAGCGCATCCCGCTGCGCGACGGCGACGCCGCCCAGGCGCGCGTTCCCTTCGTGCTCGACGTGGCCTACCCGGCCGCGGTGGTCGTGCACGCCGACGGCGAGCTGGCGCCGCGCGACGGGGTCGAGGTCAGCGGCACGCTGGTCGCGGTGTCGGGCGACTCGCGGCGGACGACCCGCGGCCAGCGCGACGCCCGCGGCGCGTTGCACTTCACCTTCGAGCACGCGCCGGCGGGCGCCCATCTGTTCTACGCCCAGCTGCCCTCGTCCGAGAGCCGTGCGGGCGGCGGGCTGTTCGCCCTGGCCCCGGTGGTGGTCGGCGAGGCCCCGCGCGTCGACGCGGCCTGGGAGCGCGGCACGCGCGTCGAGCTGGTGGCGCCGGGCGAGGTGTGGGACCCCGCCGCCGAGCCGGTGCGGCTCGTGCTGAGGAGCGCGGTGGGGGAGGTCACGCTCGACCTGCGCGCCGCCGCCGAGCTGGACGGCGTGCCGCCGGGCTCGGGCGTCGAGCTGGTCGAGCGCGGCCGCGGGTACTACATCGCGCCCGGCAGCCCGTGGGTGCGGATCCCGAGCGACCGCTAGAGAGAGGCCGTGGCGCGAGGCGGGCGGGGAGCGGACCGGCGTCCGCTCGCGCCCGCCTCGCCGGCGCGGCGCGGTCCACCTCGCGACTGCAGCCGTCGTCGCCGAGGGAAATCCCCTCCGCATCTCTTGGGAGCGTCGGCGCCGCTCGCTCGTACGTTCGGTTGTAGGCGCGTCGAGCTTGCGCGGCGCGCACCTTGCTCACCGCGAATCGGAGGGAGACGTGATGGCTCGACCGACTTTCTTCCCGTCCGTCCTGCTCGGCGCGTGCGCGCTTGCGGCCGCCGGCAACGCGCAGGACTCGATCAGCAACGGCGTCGTGACGCTGCACTACGACCCGACGCACCCGCTCCACGGCGTCGCCTTCACGTCGATCGAAGACGGCGCCGGCGGGGTCTCCTTTCCCCTGGCGGCGGAGCCCCTTTGGGAGGTGCTCCTGCGTCACCCCGATGGAACGACCTATCCGTTGCGCTTCGACGACGGGCTGGTCGCGGGGACCTTCTCGCACGCCAAGAGCGCGGCGGGCGACGAGCTGACCTGCACCTGGTCGTCGCTCGCGCCCGCGGCGTTCCCCAGCGACGAGCTCGAGGTGCGCCTGATCGCGACGGCCGCGCCGGGGGCGGACTTCGTGGCCTTCGAGCTCGAGGTCGACTTCGGCCTCGGCGCGCTGCCGACCGCGACCTCGCTGTACCGCGTCGAGCTGCGGCTCTCCTGCGCCTCGCCGGGGCCGGCGGCGCAGGAGGTGCTCGCCGTGCCGTCCTACCTCGGGATGGCGTACTTCGATCCGCTCAACAACGCCGAGCTCGCGGCCCTCGCGGTCGATGCCGGCACGCCCACCTCGCCGTCGCCCGGGTCGCCGGCCGCGACCCACCCGGGCACGCTCTCGATGCAGTGGCTCGCGTACTACGTGGACCCGCCCGACGGCTCGCCCGGGCCGCTGCTCTTCTGGAGCACGCGCGACGACGGCCTCAACCTGAAGCCGTACCGCTTCGGGCTCGACGGGGACTCGATGACCTTCGGCGTCCAGCACTATCCGCTCGGCAGCCTGACGCCCGCGCGGGCGGTGGTGTCGCGCTCGCTCCCGTTCCCGACCGTGCTGTCGGTGCGCGCGGGCGACTGGTACGACGCGGCGCGCTACTACCGCGACTGGGCCGTGCAGCAGCCCTGGACGGCGGGCGGGACGATGAGCTCCGATCCGAGCTACTCCGAGCTGGTGCGCGACGCGGCGATGATCGGCAGCATGGTGCCTTCGAAGTGCACGGCCCTGGATCCGACGCTCGCGCCGGTGGACACGCCCAAGTCCCTGGGCGCGCCGGGCGGCGGCCCGTACGACCCGTGCCTGACGGCGCCCTTCGACTACGCGACCTGGCTCGACTGGAAGGCCGAGCTGGACGCCATGACGTCCTACTTCGACGTGGGCTCGACCGTCACGATGTCGTGGGTGTGGGACTTCGGCGGCAACCTGTCGCGCCCGGGCAGCTGGTTCCCGATCCGCCCCGAGTGGGCCGCGACCGCGCCGGCCGTCGGCGCCGCGCACGCGTCCGCGCCGTACTTCGAGCTCGACTTCTACCACCCGGGCGCCCAGGGCTTCGACAGCTCCTACGTCCCCGGCTACGAAGGCCAGAGCGTCGACGCCTACACCGCGAAGACCGAGGACGGCGAGACGCTCTTCAAGCTGGTCTTCCCACTCGAGGAGCGCACCCTGCCCTGCGGCTCGCTCTACTGCCAGCGCGAGGGGCCCTGGATGGCGCTGTGCTTCGGGACCGACTTCCCGGTCGACTACACCAAGTTCATGGCCGAGACGCTGCACGCGGCGGGCGCCAACGGGCTGTTCCTGGACGAGTACCAGCTCGACCCGCGCATGTGCTACGACCCCACGCACCCGCACCCCGAGGGGGACGGGAGCTACTGGGTCGCCGGCAAGCGCGCGCTCCTGCAGAGCGTCAAGGACCACATGCGCGCCCTAGAGCCGGAGTTCTTCCTCGCGATCGAGGGGCCGAGCGAGATGGCGCTGGGCGTGGTCGAGCTGACCTGCAACCGCTACGGCGGCAACGAGACCACGGCGCTGAAGGCGCGCGTGCCGCTCTACAACACGGTCTACAACGACTACGCGATGGTGGGGAGCCCGATCCAGGTCAACGACCAGCTCGACGCCGTGCTGGAGAGCCCGACCGTCTCGCTCGCCCTGCGGCAGAAGTTCGCGGCGCACGTCTACCAGGGCGGCGAGCCGATCGCGGGCTCGCTGCTGGGCCCCAAGACGCTGCTCGACAGCGTGGGGCTGTTCCCCGAGTACGCCAAGGCGGCGGCGATGATCGGGACGTACATGCGCGTGCTGCAGGACCCGCGCGCGCGCGACCTGATCGTCTTCGGCCAGCGGCTGCGCGATCCCCAGACGAACGCCCAGAAGGTCCCGTGGTTCCCGGCCGAGCTCCCCGGCGGGATCGAGCAGCCGCTGGTGTACGCCGCGCTGTTCGGCGTGCCGGACGAGGCCGCGCCGGACGTCGCGCTGCTCCTGATGAACTGGACGCACCCCACCGACGACCCCGGACTCCTGCCCCCCGGCACTCCCGGGCCGCAGGCGATCACGGTGAGCTTCGACCCGGCCGAGTACGGCTTCCAACCGGGGTCGACGTACACGCACCGCGTCATCACCCCGCAGGACGCCGGGACGAGCCTGCCGTTCGTGTACGACGGAGCGCCGTTTGGCGGGTCGTACGTGGTGCCGGGGAACGAGGCGTGGGTGCTGCTGTTCGAGACGCCGTAGGGCTGGGGGGGCTAGGACGGCGCGCCCCAGCGGTTCCAGAACGAGGCGCTCAGGTTCGACCGATCGCGCGCGAGTGTCACGGGCATGGTTGCTTGCAGGGGAAGCCTTCGCCGCGTGAGCAGCCGCGAACGCGGTGCTCTCGTGCGACCCGTCGAACCCGAGCGCTACTTTTGCGCCTAGTCGGGGTCCACGGCGGCGAAGAGGTCGAGGAGCTGAGCCCCCCGCTCCGCATCGCTGCTGCACGTCGAGTAGCGATAGAAGCACGCCGCCGCCTCCGCAGCGATCAGCACGTCGTCGGGCCACGTGCCCCCCTCGGCCTCCATCGCCTCCTCGAGCGTCTTCGCGACGGCGACGTAGAAGCCCGGCTTGTGCGCGGCTGCCAGCGCGCTCGCCAGGAGTCCCAAAGCCGGGTCGCCCGCCGCCACCTGCGCGGGGGCGTCGAGCGTGGTCGTGCTCACCTTGCCGCCGTACTTCACCGTCACGTCCACCGAGTCGGGAGCGCCGCCCGGGACCAGCTCGACCCAGAGGTCCAGCCCGTTCAGGCGCACCGTGACGTTGTCCACCAGCCAGTCGCCGCCGGTCACGTAGCAGAGCTCGCGGCAGAGGGCGACCGACGCCGAGCCCGCGCCCTCGACCTTCGAGCCGACGTTGTGGGACACGGTCCAGGGACCGGGCTCCTCGAGCGCGGTGATCTCGACGGCGGCAGAGCCGTCCTTGGCCTCGTAGACGTAGCCGGCGGCAAGGGAGAGGAGCAGCAGCGGAGCGAGTCGAAGCATGGATGCGATGCGGGTGGAGCCGGCGGCGCGGGAACGGCCTCCGGCGAGGGACACGGAGCTTCCGCGGCCCTAGATCCACCCGGGGCTCCGGTCGTGACCGGTCGTCGGTCCCTTGCCGCCCGCGGCACGCTCCGTGGCGGGCCGCGGGGGCAGGCGAGCGGAGTCTCCAGGTGTCGGCCGCTGGAAGGTGAGTTGCCCCGCCTCGCCCGCGGGACTCACGCTAATCCGGATCCACGGCGGCGAAGAGGTCGAGCAGCAAGGCCCCGCGCTCCGCGTCGCCGCTGCACTGCGAGTAGCGGTAGAAGAGCGCGGCGCTCTCGGCCGCGATCAGGACGTCGGCCGGCCAATGGCCGGACTCGACCGCCACGGCCTCCTCCAAGGTCATCGCCGCGCCGGCATAGAAGGCCGGCGGATGCGCGGCCGCCAGGGCGCTCGCCAAGAGCCCCAGGGCCGGATCGCCCACCGCGGGCTGCGCGGGAGGGTCGAGCGTGGTCACGCTCTTCGCGCCGCCGTAGGCGACCGTCACGACCACCGAGCCCGGCGCTCCGCCCGGCACGAGCTCGAGCATCAGGTCCAGTCCGTTGAGGCGCATCGTGAGGTTGTCGATCGTCCAGTCGCCGCTCGCCTGGAGGCACTCCTCACGGCAGGTGTCGAGGAAATCCGAGCCACCGCCCGGGATCTTGGAGGCGACGCGGTGGGAGATGGTCCAGGGACCGGGCTCCTTGATTTCGGTGACCTCGGCGACGGAGCCATCCTTGGCCTCATACACGTGGCCGGCGGCGAGGGGCAGAAGCAGAAGCGGAGCGAATCGGAGCATGGGCGTGGTTCGGGGTGGAGCCGGCGGTGCGCGAGGGCTCTCCGGCGCGGGGCTCTAGACAGGTCTGCCGGCCTAGATCCAGCCGCCGCCCCGATCGTGACCGGCGCGCGGGCTTTTCCGTCGCGGGGTGCGCTCCTCGTCCCCCTGGCGGGGACCTGTGAGCGGATTCCCTACCGCCCGCGCCCGCCGGGCCCGGGCTAGTCGGGGTCCGCGGTGTCGAAGAGCTCCAGGAGCAGCGCTCCGCGCTCCGCGTCGCCCGCGCACATCGAATAGCTGTAGAAGCACGCGGCGACCTCGGCGGCGATCAAGACGTCGCCCGGCCAGGTGCCCGCCTCGGCCTCTTGCGCCTCTGCGAGCGTCTTCGCCGCGGCTTTGTAGAAGCCCGTCGGTTGCGCCGTCGCCAGGGCGCTTGCCAGGAGTTCCAGGGCCGGATCACCGGCGGTCACCTCCGCGGACGGGTCGAGCGTTGTGGTGCTCACCTTGCCGCCGTAGTCGACCGTCACGTCCACCGCGTCCACCGCGCCGCCGGGCACGAGCTCGACCATCAGGGCCATTCCGTCGACGCGCAGCGTGAGGTTGTCCACCAGCCAGTCGCCGTCGGTCGCGTAGCAGAGCTCCCAACAGACTTCGGCCGAGGTCGAGCCGAGACCCGCGACCTTGGAGCGGACGCTGTGGGAGGCGGTCCAGGAGCCGGTCTCCTCGAGCGGGACGACTTCGGCGGCGGAGCCGTCCTTGGCCTCGTACGCGTAGACGGAGGCGACGGAGAGGAGCAGAAGCGGAGCGAGTCGGAGCATGGCAGCGGTCCGGGTTGGGCCGGCGGCGCGGGCGCGTCCGCCGGCGGGCAGAGGAGAGTCCGCCGTCCAGATGCCGCCGCGCGTGGATCGTGACCCGCGGGTCCGGTTTTGCCGCTACGGCTCCTAGATGTCGCTCTACCACGCCGCAGGCGAGGGATGTCTCGAGGGCGCGGATGCCGGCCGGCAGGCGCGCCAGCTCCTCCCGCGCCCCGAGGAGGCTGAGGCTTGCGTCCGTCAGCGCGCTCCAGGCGGCCGAAACGGTGGGCGGAGCTGCGTACTACAACGGCATTGCGGTCTCATTGCAGCGCCGGGAGCAGGGCCTCGGGCTCCGCGGCTTGACGTGCCAGGTCGCGCCGATAGCCTCCCGGTTTCGCTCCCCGGCCGCGGAGCGCGGCGGAGCGAAAGTGGAGGGACATGGGCGATCGGCCTGAGCAAACGGAGCAAGCAGCCTGCGACGTCCTCGTCTGTGCCCGCGAGGCCGACGGCGGCGCGGTCGCACGATGGATCGCCTCGCGGCTCGACGGGCGTGACATCCCGCTCGCGAGTGAACGCGGAGAGCCTCCGCGCGCGCGGGTTGCGGTCCTGCGGGAGTCCGACGACGAGCGGATCTGGAAGGACGAGCACCTGCCTCGGCTCGACGCGTCGCGGTGCATGATCCTCATCTGCTCCCCGGGCGTTGCGGCGCCGCTCTCCGAGACCGACAGCGTCCACCGGGCCGTCACGTGGTGGGTCGAGAACCGCGCGGACGCGCCGTTCCTCCTCTACACGACCTCCGGCGATGAGCGGTTCATTCCGGCCGCCGTGCGGCGCCGCTGGCCGAAGGCGCAGCGCACACACGTCGATGCCACGCTGCTCGGCGAGAGTGCCGACGCGCACCGCCGGGGGGAGCGCCTGGTCGAGCTCGTGGCCGAGAGCATCGCGTACCTTCACGCGAAGGCCGGCAACCCGCAGCTCGCGCAGCGCGAGCGCGAGCTGCGCCGGGCGCGGAGGCTTCTGGTCCTGAGCTCCGTCCTCGTCGCCGTGGTCGTGGCCGCGCTCGGCGCCTGGGTCGCCCTCGAGGCGCGCGCGGCCGAGAGAAAGAAGCAGATCCTGAATAGCATCGTCGAGCAGGTCGGAGCCTCGCTCGGCAAGCAGGCGGCAGAGATTCCGACGACCGCGATCGTCGCGCACGACATCGGGGTCGCGGGGGTGATGGACGTGCTCTTCTACAACTGGATGCTGTCTACGGACGAGTTCGCCGATTCGTGGTGGCTGGCACGTGCGGAGGCCAAGCTCGCGACCGACGATCCGGAGGGAGCCTTGGAGGACGCGTCGTGCGCGGTCGAGCTGCTTCGCACGGAGAGCGGCGACAAGGACGAGCAGCGACCGCGAAGCCTGGCGAGTGCGCTGCTGCTCCGCGCGCGGACCCGCGTTCGCGTCGGCCGTCTCGGCGAGGCGCGTGATGATCTTGAGGAGTGCCTTCGGCTTCGACCGGGCCACGTCGAGGCTTCGGTCCGACTGGCCCAGACCCTGGCCTCGCTGGGCGAGTCCGAACGGGCGGAGGCGCTGATGGCCGCCGTCGCGGACCGAGCTCCCCTTGCACCCGTTTCCCGCCGGTGAATCGGGAGGACACGGTGAAGGACGAAATCGGGCCGGAGTGTCGCGTGTTTCTCTGCTATCGGTGGGAGGACGGTCGCGACCTCGCCCTGTGGCTTCACGACGAGCTGGAGCACGGCACCGCGCTCGCTGACGGGAGCGCACCACGCCGCCTGAACGTCTACCTGGACAAGCGCGCGGTCATGACCGGCGACTGGCGCGCCGTCCACCGACCCGCGCTCGAGACCTCACACGCGTTTGTCTTCGTCTGTAGCCCCGGCGCGCGCGCCCGGCTGGAGGGCACGGACTGGGTGCACGACGAGCTGGAGTGGTGGCTCGCCAACCGCGGCACGCCTCCGATCTTGGTGGATCCCACCGGCGCCGGCGACACCTGGATCCCCGACCGCGCCCGCGAGCTCGCCGACCGCCGCGAGCCGATCGCTCTCTCGGGCGGCCGTTCCGAGGCGGGAGCGTGGTCTCCTCCCGCGGACGCGGAGCAGGCGATGGGCAGGCTCGCCCAAGAGATCCTCTTGAGCGAGCACGCGGTCCGCGGGCAGGACCTCGCCGAGGCGGAGCAGCGCACGGAGCGGATTCGCGCGCGCTCGCGAGCCGTCCTTGCCATCGGCGCCGTCGTGGTGCTCGCCTGCGTGCTCGCCGTGGTCAAGTTCAGGGAAGAGAGGCGGCTTGCGGAGCGACAGGCGATCGAGCTGAAGGCGTCGGTCGACGCACGCATTGAAGAGAAGACGACCGAGTTTCGCGCCACGTGCCTCGAGCTGTGCGCGAAGGGCGGGGTGCCGGACGGCGATCGCTTTCTCCTGAGCGTCTACGAGGCTTTCAACGAGGGGACGATGGGCGACATCATGCACGTCGCGGTGCTCCATCTTCGGACCGGCAACCCGTCCAGGGCGCGAGCGGCGGCGGAGGTCGTGCTCGAGTCCCTCGGCGGGAACGGCGACCGCATCGGCGAGCGCATGCGGGCCGTGCGAGCCCTAGCGCTGGCTCAGCTTCCTCCGCCCGACGGCGGGATCGAGGCGCTCGAGGAGCTCTTCGCCGCGGGCTGCGAGGAGCTTGACGTCCTGAGCGAGCTCGGACGTCGCTACCTCGCCGCGTCCGACGGCGGCGGAGCCCGCGCGGTTTCCGACCGTCTCGTCGAGCTGGATCCGTGGTCGGCCGGCGGCTACGTCCTGCGGGCGCAGGCCGGCCTGCTCGGGGGAGACCTGCCCGACGCCCTTGACGCGGCCCGCACCGCCGCGGCGCTCAACGATGGGTCGTCCGCGGCCTGGGAGGCGCTCGCGCTCGTGCGGGATCGCCGCGGCGAAGAGGCCGAGGCGGCCGAGGCGGCGCGACGGGCGGTGGCTCTCGATCCGGCCCTGGGCGAGGGCGCGCTCGGGCGGCTCGTCGGGGGCTAGGACGCTGACCGACGGCTGGGGGTCGGAAGGCTCGCCGGCGCGCAGCGTCAGCGCTCCGGGGCGGAAGGCATGGCCACGACGCGTTCGCGCGGGTGTCCACCGGGTTGACCCGCCGCGCCCCAGATCTCGGGCGGCGAGCGAGGCGCAGGCCGGGCCCGCGGCTACACTCCCGGCCAAGGAGCGCAGCTCGCTCGCTCACCGCGACCCTTGGGTTTTCCCTGCGCTCCCTAGCTGAGAGAGAGGAGCACGATGACCGAGACCGGAAGGGAACCGGAGGCGCGCAGCGCGCGCCTCCTGCGCGTGTTCGTCGCCTCGCCGGGGGACGTGCAGCCCGAGCGCGAAGCCCTGTCGGGCGTGGTCGAGCGCATCAACGCGACCGACGGTGAGGAGCGCGGGGTGCGACTCGACCTGTGGCGTTGGGAGAAGCGCGCGACGCCCGGCCTGGGCGAACCCCAGGATCTGATCAACCCGGAGCTGGACCAGGCCGACGTCGTCGTGGTCGTTTTCTGGAACCGCTTCGGCACCGTCGGTGCGAAGGGCATGACCGGAACGCAGGAGGAGGTGCTGCGTTCGATCGAACGCTGGCGTACGAGCGGCCGTCCGTGGGTGATGCTCTACTTCTGCGATCGGCCCGTCCCCCCCGATCGGGAGACCCTGCGTCAACGCATGGACCTGCTCGACTTTCAAGAGCAGCTCCCGCCCGCGCTGGCGGTCCACTACGTGACGCCCGGCGACTTCGAGAAGCGGATAGAGCAGGATCTGCGCCGGGTCGTAGCCGAGCTCGTACCCCACGCCGTCGCGGCTCCGGTCGTCGCCGCGCCGCAACCGGTGGACGACCCGCTCGCGGGTTGCGACGTCGACGCCTACCTCGAGCACGTCCGCTCCACCTGCGGCTTCGTGACCCTGGGCGGTCTCTTGGCGGAGAAGTCGGCGGCGCCGCTGAGGATCGAGGAGGTCTACGTACCGCTGCTCGCCACGCGCCACGATCTGGAGAGTGGGGGCGAGCGACTCGGGCAAGAACGCGACTTGCTCAAGCAGCTCGCGGCGCTTACGGCCGACAACACCTCCGAGGAAGAGGCCCGCGGATACGTCCAACAGGCCCTGCGCGAGGCCGGTGTTCCCGAAGCCGAGTGCGAGCGGCCGGCCACGATCTCATCGACCCTCGCCCGCCTCCGCGCACTCCCCAAGCTCAACTCCTCAACCGCGACCGAAGTCCTGACCACGGTCGAGCTCGAAGACGCCGTACGCCTCTCCCACGACCTCCTGGTCGAAGGCGCGCCGGGCGCCGGCAAGACGACGACGCTCCAACGCCTCGCCACGCGCCTGGCGGAAGCCCACCTGGCCCCCGGCGGCGACGCCGCGGAGCGGCTCGGCTTCGCCGACCGTGCCCCGCTGCCGGTCTTCGTCGCGCTACGCCGATTCCGCGCTTGGCTGGCGGACGAGGTCGGAGCCGGCCTCAAGCCGACGCCGGCCCACCTCGAACGCTACCTGGCCGAAACCGCCGGCCAGGCGGGCGGCAGCGACGCTTGGCTGCCCGCGGCGCTCGAGGCCGGCGAGGTCTTCCTGCTCCTCGACGGCCTCGACGAGGTCCCCGACGAGAGCTACCGCGAGGACGTGGCCGAGGCCGTGCGCGCCTTCGCCGCAAAGTACGAGCGTTGCCGCGTGGTGCTCTCCAGCCGCCCGGCGGGCCTCAGCGGCCGCGTCCCCGGATTGCTGCGCGACTTTGCGCGCTGCGAGGTGCAGGAGCTCGACGCGCAACGCCGCGAACGCTTCGTGCGCGCCTGGTACGGCGCGCTGCTCCCCGACGAACGGGAGGCCAAGCGCCAGGCCGACGACCTGTTGAAGCGCATCGCCGCCTCAGCCGTTCAAGAGCTGGTCAAGACGCCCATCCTCCTGACCGCCATCGCCGTCGTGCACCAAACCGGCGGCGGGCTGCCCGAACGCCGCGCCGAGCTCTACGAGCACTGCGTCAACGCCCTCTGCCACCGCTGGGACGCCTCGAAGGACGACCTCGGCAAGAAGCTGTGCGGCCCGGTCTCGCTCCACCACAAGCGCGGCTTCCTCGAGGAGGTCGCCTACGCGATCCACGCCCAGGGGGAGGGCCGCACCTCGATCGAACGCGGCGAGCTGCGCACGCTGGCCCGCGAGCACCTGAACGTCGACGCCACCCGGCGCCCGGACGACGAGGTGCTGACCGAGCTCGTCCACGGCCTGATCGAACGCTCGGGACTGCTCGTGCCCGACGGCGAGCGCTCCTTCCGCTTTCGCCACCTGACGTTCCAGGAGTTCCTCGTCGGCCGCTGGCTGTGCGATCGCGGACCGAGCCTGCGCGAGGCGCTGGCGGGCGAACTGGGGGCGAAGCACTGGCGCGAGGTGCTGGCGCTCGCCGCCGGACACCAGGCGTCAAGCTCCACCAAGCAGGCCAAGGCCCTCCTGGGCGAGATGATCGAGCTCGCGCGCGAATGCCCGACGCCCGCGGCCGAGGTCGCGGGCTTCGGCGCGCTCTGCGTCGCTGCCATCGACGTACGCAGCTACGGCGTGCAGGGGCTCGATGCGACGCTCGAACCGGTCCTGGCGCGGCTCGCGGAACTCGTGACGGACCCGAACCAGCCCGGGGACCTGGCCGACCGCGTGATGCTGGCCGACGTCCTGGGCTACTTCGGCGACCCGCGTCTGACCGAGGAGGCGCGCTGGGTGCGCGTCCCCGAGGGCGACTATCTGCCGGGCGAGTCCGACTCCGAGTCGAGCCCGTGCCACGTCGAGGCCTTCGAGCTGCAGCGCTGGGCGGTGACGGTGGGGGAGTATGCGCGCTTCGTCGAAGCTGGAGGCTACCGCGAGGAACGCTGGTGGAGCGAGGAGGGCTGCGCGTGGCTGCGCGGCAGCCGCACGGCGGCGCCGGAAGACTGGGAGGCGCAGGGCGAGAGTCCGTCCAATCGTCCCGTCACGGGGATTTCCTGGCACGAGGCGAGTGCCTTTTGCTCCTGGAGCACCGACGAGGCTTCGAAGTCCGGCCAGGCCGTGGTGATTCGCCTGCCCACCGAGGCGGAGTGGGAGAAGGCGGCCCGTGGAGGTTTGGTGCTTGGCGAGGGCCAGGACAATCCGGCTCCCCGCCGAGAGTACCCCTGGGAAGGCGAGTGGACGGTCGACCGGGCGAACACGGCCGAGACGAAGCCGTTTGGGTGGAAGGCGGTTGGCTGTTTCCCGTCGGGGTTTGGGCCGTACGGGACCTGGGATCAGGCTGGGAATGTGTGGGAGTGGTGTGAAGACCTCTACCACGAGGGCGCCTCGCTCCGCGGGGTCCGCGGCGGCAGCTTCGACGACGTCGCGCAGCACGCGCGCGCGGCCTCCCGCTACCGCGACCCCCCGTCGCTCCGGTGGCCCGGTGTCGGCTTCCGTCCCGCCAGGCTCACCACCGATTGACCTCACCACATTCGTGCCGGCGGGTGCACCGAGCCCCCGAACGCAGCGGCGCGGCCCGGGCCGGCGTAGCCGAGCCCGAGGCAAGCGCCGCGGACACAGCACGGACGGTTCGAAGTCCATCACGCGAGCCCCGCAGGGTGCGAAGCGTGCGAAGAGTCTCGTGCGCGAAGCGCCGAGTACTCTTCCCGGCCGAGCCGAGAGGCGAGGCCCGCCGGCTTACGAAGACTCAAATCACGCGCGGAGGCGCAAAAAAACGCGCCGCCGGGAGCTTCGGCGGACGAGCCACCTACCACCCCCGGCGACGCCGGTCGGTTCGGCCGGCATGCCGGCACAGGAGACGGGCCTGGGCATCGCGAGCACAGCGCTGTGGACCGGCCGGAACCAAGCCGGCCGCGGCCACGGCGATCGGGCGGTGCGAGGCCTTGGCGGGACGGAAGCCGACATCGTGCCACCGGTTCGACGGGGGGTCGTTGTTGCGGTAGGCCGCGCGCGCGTTCTGCGCGTCGTTGTCGAAGCTGCCGCCGCGGTTCACGCGGTTCGAGGCGCCGGGGGCCCGCCCCCTTCGCAAAACAGGGACGACCCGCGGCGCAGGGACAGCGTGTTCCCGTGCCGCAGGTGCTCGGTGACCGAGCGCATCGACGCCGCGAGCTGGTTCGCGTCGATTTGCCCGGCGCGGTACTGCCGCACCCGATGTCGCAGCCTGAGCCGGGTGCGCCGCAGGTTCTCCGGCCGCAGGCGCGTGGTGCCGCGGTAGATGCGCCAGCCCAGAAAAGGCAGGCCGTTGCGGACCGGGGCGAGGATCGTCGCGCGCTCCTTCAGGCGCAGGGAGAGCTGCTCTTCGACGAAGCGTGCGACCGCCGCGTGGGCTCGGACGAGGGGCTCCTTCGCGTCCGCCAGCAGCACGGTGTCGTCCATGTAGCGCACGTAGCCGCTTGTGCCGAGCTGCTCCTTGACGTGGTGGTCGAGCCGATCGAGGACGAGGTTCGCGAACCACTGGCTGGAGAGGTTCCCGATCGGAAGCCCGCGCCCGCCGGCGCCGCCTGCTCGGATCACGCGGGCGCACAGCTCCAGCACGCGGCGATCCTTGATGGAGTGCGCGACCGTGGAGAGCACGACGGGGTGCGCAAGGCTCTCGAAGCAGTGCTCCACGTCCAGCTTGAGGAACCAGCCGTACCGCCGCACCAAGCGGCGTGCGAAGCGCAGCGCCGCGTGCGTGCCCTTGCCACGCCGGCAGGCGAAGCTCTCGTGGACCATCCGGCGCTCCAGCACCGGTTCCAACGCGTCCATGAGCGCATGGTGGACGACGCGGTCCTCAAAGGGGGCCGCCGTGATCGTGCGGCGCTTGGGGTCGTGGATCTCGAAGGTGAAGGCGCGGCCGGGGCTCCAGGAACCCGCTTCGAGGGCGCGCTGCAGCGCCAGGGCGTTCGGCTCAAGGTCGGCGAGAAACCGCGCCGCGCCGGCGACGCGGCGCTTGCCCCGGGCCGCACGCCGCGCCGATGCGCAGAGGTGGTCGAAGGCCACAACGCGCGGCCAGAGCCCGTTGGCCCTCCTCAACGCTGCGCCTCCGCCGCCGGCCGGCTTCGCAGCGTTGCGCGCCAGCGGTGGATCCGCCGGCCGGCCTCGTCGATCCCGCGCATCGCGGTCTCAAAGCTCCGTTTGGGCATCACCCGTGCCGCGACGGCCAGCCGCAGGAGCAGGCGCAGCCGCTCCAGGCGCAGGTTTGCCTCGGCCAGCGCGCGGGCTCGTTCCCCGGGCCGATAGCGAGCGGCGACGAGCATCTCGGTCACGTCGAGGGCGTGGTTCTGCACGCGCTGGCAGAGCGTGAAGCGCGCCGATTTCGGCCAGCGCGCGGTGTGTTGCAGCAGCCAGCCGGTGTGCTCTTCCCAGCGGGCGAGTACCTGCAGCTCCGGACCGGCCTCGCGCGCGGGTGGGCGGTCGGAGAGGTAGGCGCTCACGACGCTGCCTCGGCGGCCGGTTCGGCAGCGGCGGAAGGCGCGAGGGCGTGCCCGAGCTGGGCGAGGAGCTCCGCTCCGTGGCGCTCGATCTTGCCCCGGCCGATGCCGGGCACGTTGGCGAGCGCGGTGGGGCTATCGGGCTTGCGGGCGACGACCTCGACGAGCTCGCGGTTGGTCAGGACGACATAGGGCGGCACACCCTCGTCGTGCGCCTTCTTCCGTCGCCACTCACGCAGCGTGTTGAAGAGCGCCCGCTCGCGCTCGTCGAGACCCGCCGTCGGGTCGGCTCGTTCGCTCCGCCGGCTGGCCCGCGGGGCCTTGGGCGCGGCGCCGCGGACGTCGTCGGGGACGATCGCATCCTGCCAGGTGACGACGCAGGTGACGTGGGGCACGTCGTTGACGGCGTAGAAGTGCTCGCGAAAGGCGACGACCTCTTTGTCGCTCAGGAAGTGCTGGAGCGGGTCCTCGTCGAAACCGCCGAGGGTGGCGGAGTAGCGGAAGGTGAAGAGCTTGACGCGCATGGTGTCGCCCCTCGGGCCCACCCCCGCCCAACCGCACTTGTTTCTCGAGAAAAGTCCGCTCTTCGTTTCTCGAAGTCCAGTCGCGGACCGGCTGCCTCGCTAGGCCCGGCTTCGCACGGGCCTTTCGGCACCGGAGGGACGCGCGGGTCGCTCGGCGAGGCGCAAGGGGTGAAGTGGTGAGGTCAATTGGTCGTGAGCCTGGCGGGACGGAAGCCGACATCGTGCCACCGGAGCGACGGGGGGTCGACGCTGCGGGAGGCCGCGCGCGCGATCTGCGCGACGAGGTCGAAGCTGCCGCCGCGGTACACGCGGAACGAGGCGCCGCGCTCCTCCCAGGCTCTCCCGTCCGAGGGGCCGTTCCCGTAGTCGTGCCAAGCATCCTGGCACCACTCGAAGACGTTGCCGTGCATGTCGGCGAGGCCCCAAGGGTTGGCCGGCTTCTCCCCACACACGTGCAGCCGCCCCTTGGAGTTGCCCGCGTACCAACCCACCCGCGCCAGATCCCGCTCCGCGTCCCCCGACCAATACCGCGTTGTCGTCCCGGCTCGGCAGGCGTACTCCCACTGGGCCTCCGAGGGGAGCACGAGGCCCGCCCACCGGCAGTAGGCCTGCGCCTCGTCCCACGAGATTCCCACCACCGGCTGCTGCGGGCGGTTGAAGTTGCGGTTGCCCCACTCGGCGGGCTCGTTCGTACCTGGGTTGGCCTCGAGGAAGCGGGCGTACTCCCCGTTCGTGACGGGAGCGCGACCGAGGTAGAAGGCCGGTAGCTCCACGCGGTGCTGCGGCCCCTCGTCACCGCTTCGGCCCACCTCGTCCTCGGGCGACCCCATGAGGAACGTGCCGCCCGGAATCGGAATCAGCTCGTAGCCGCCCCGGTCGGCCGTGACGGTCTCCGGCGCGGGTCGTGGAGCGAGGAACCTCTCCGCGATCGCCTCGTGAGGGTGCTGGGCGAGACGTGGCACGAGCGCTGCGAGCTCGTCCGGAGCGTGGCGTTCCACGATGCTCAGCGCGGCGAATTGGCGCTTCCAGAGGGCCTGCGATCGGCCTGGCTCGCGACGGAGGAGGTCCAGGAAGGGAGCCAGGTCGACCTCGAGCGCGTCGTCGAGGCACTCCTCGACCAGGTCGGGGTGTGCGAGGAACTCCTGCCGTTCGACGACCAGCCGCAGGAGACGATCGAAGATCGGCGGCCCATCCAGGGCGAGCAGGAGCAGCGTGACCTCGCGCCACCAGCTTGACCCGAAGTTGCGGGCCAGCGCCGCGAGCATCTCGGGGCGGTCGAACGCCAGGTCTCTCAGGTGACGCGCGGCGAGATACTCCTGAAAGCCCAGGTGCAGGAAGCCGTACTGCTCGCCGCTCCAGCCGGTGAGCAGCCCGCTCTCGTCCCGGATCGTGCGGAGGAACTTGGCGGCCGAGTCGATCTTGCCGCCGATGCGCGTCAGCGGATCTTGGATCGTCGGCGCGAGCTCTTCGGCTGTGGCCTTGGTGCGCCCTTCCTTCTCGTGCAGCCAGTACGCCACCGGCTGCAGCACGCGCCGGGCGGCCTTCGCCTCGAGGCTCACGCCCAACTCCTTGGCCGTGCGCCAGCGTTCCAGCAGCACGTTGATGCACTCGTCGTACAGATCCGCCCGCCGGCTGGGGAGCGTCTTGCGGTCGCGGTGCACGAGGCAGATACCGGTGAGCAGGAGCGGATTGCGCGTCAGCTCGAATACGCGCCGAGCGCGGAAGTCGGGCTGGGAGAGGCGCGTGACGAGGGCGCTCGCCCGTTCCTTGGCGACGACCCGGGCCTGCTCTTGATCGCTCGCGAGGCTGGTCTCGACGATCGAGTACCAGTTGTGGATGAAGTCGGAAGCCTGCTCGCCGGTCAGCGGCCGCAGGTGGAGTTCGAGCAGTCGGGCGTCGAGCTTCGCCTGGTCGGCATAGCCCGCGTAGCGGCACGTCACCACGAAGCGCGCCGTCGGGTGCGCGTCGATCGCGGCTTCGATCCAGCGCGCGACCTTGGCGCGGTCCTGCGGGTCGGCGATCTCGTCCAGGCCGTCGAGGAGCAGGAGCAGGTTGCCGCGTTCGAGGAGGCGACGGCCGAAGCCCGGATCGAGCAGAAGGTGCGGATTGGCGAGCTCCTCCTCGAGGAACGCGTCCAGCCCCGCCTCGAGGTCGCGCAGGTTGCGCAGCGGCAGGAAGACCGGGACCATCCCCTCGGGTAGGCCGATCGACGCGGGGCCTTCGCGCACGAGCCACAGGAGCAGCCGCTTGAGGTGCGTCGTCTTGCCCGAACCCGGATCGCCCAGGAGCACCAGCCCGCGACGCTCGCCGAGCGTCTGCGCGCTCCGGAACGCCTCGGTCAGCGGGATCTGATTGTGCTCGCGCGCATGGCCGGCCAGCTTCGCCTCGGCCTCGGCGGCGCTGCCGAAGACGCCTTCGTCGTAGGCGCGGGCGTCGATCATCGCGTCGAGCGGGACGTACATGTCCTCGAGCTGGATCGGCACGCGCACGCGGGTTTCGAAGCCGGCTAGGGCGAGGTGCTTGTAGGCGGATTCGGCGGTGCGTAGGTAGCGCGCGACCTCGGCGTCGAGGTCGCGGGGGCGAGTCGTGCGGGTCTTGGGCTGGACGGGCGTTCGCCCCAGGCTGGCGGAGACCTGCGCCGCCAGGGTCTCGGGCGTGCTGAAGGTGCCGCACGCGAGGCCGTCCGCGAGCGTCGAGCGGAACTCCTTCAGCGCTCGGACGCTCCGCCCGATCGCGATCGCCTGCTCGTCGGTCTCCGCGTCCCGCAGCCGTACCTCCTCGGCGGGGTGGGGCCAGCCATAGTCGGGATCGACCACGAAGGCGAAGATCGGGATGCTGTGCTCGCGCGCTTCGTCGACCTCGAGCCACGTGATGCTCCGCCGACCGTCGCCGCCTTGATCGTCGCTCGGAACCCATCCGTAGCGATGCGCGACCACCACCACCAGCGCGTCGCAACGCCGCACCTCTTCAAGACACACCTCAACCGGCAGCGTAGGCCGAGCGCCGAAGTCCTCCATGCACACCGGCATCCAGCCCCGCCCCAGGATCGCATCCCGTACGGCGAGGCGATGCTCCTCCAGATCCGCAGCCGTTGCCGCGACGAAGACGCGGACGGTCGACTCTTCCGGGTCCGAGGTGCGGTGCGAGCTCACTCCCTCTGACATGCAGGCCAGAGATCCTACCCCGGGCCGGGAGGGGGCGGAGGTTCTCTCCTTCGCGGCTAGAAGCAGCCCGCGCCGCGCGTGGTGGTGGAGGATAGGGGAGTTGAACCCCTGACCTCTACAATGCCATTGTAGCGCTCTACCAACTGAGCTAATCCCCCACGCGAGGGCCGAGGAGAATGCCCTCCGGCGCAGGGCGAGTCAAGGGCGCCGGGGCAGATTCCAGAGGCCGCGGTTTGGCTCGGTGGGGGGCCGCTCGGGGCCGCCTCGCTCGCTCCGAGCCCGCGCCGGGCTCGGCGCCGGAGAGACGGTCGGAACCGGCGCTTCGCCGCGATCGTCCTTCGAAGGGAAGCTCGCCCGCTCGCCCGCCTCTTGTCCTCGCCACCGCCGCCCCGGTTCCCACCCGGCGGCCCCTTCCCTAAACTCCGTGATTCGTCCCTCCGGCCGGAGAACCGCTCCCGTGACCAACCGATACGACCCCAAAGAGATCGAGCCCCGCTGGCAGGCGCACTGGGAGGAGCACCACACCTTCCGCGCCAAGAACCCCGGCGACGAGGACTTCGATCCCAAGCAGCCCAAGTACTACGTGCTCGACATGTTCCCGTACCCCTCGGGCTCGGGGCTCCACGTCGGGCACGCCGTGGGCTACGTCGGCACCGACGCGGTCGCGCGCAGGAAGCGCATGGAGGGCTGCAACGTCCTCCACCCGATGGGCTGGGACGCCTTCGGGCTTCCCGCCGAGCAGTACGCGATCAAGACGGGCAAGCACCCGGCCGAGACGACGGCGGAGAACACCGAGAACTTCCGCCGGCAGCTCAAGCTGATCGGGCTGTCCTACGACTGGTCGCGCGAGATCAACACCAGCGAGCCCGACTACTACCGCTGGACGCAGTGGATCTTCGGGCGCCTCTTCGACCAAGACCTGGCGTACCAGACCAAGCGCCCGGTGTGGTGGTGCGAGGAGCTGAAGACGGTGCTCTCCAACGAGGAGGTCATCAACGGCCGCTCCGAGCGCGGCAACCATCCCTGCGAGCGGCGTCCGCTGACGCAGTGGATGCTGAAGATCACCGCCTTCGCCGACCGGCTGATCGAGGACCTCGAGCTGCTCGACTGGCCCGAGTCGGTCAAGTCGATGCAGCGCGAGTGGATCGGCCGCTCCGAGGGCGCCGAGGTCGAGTTCGAGCTGGAGGACGGCGGCGGCCAGCTGACCGTCTTCACCACGCGGCCCGACACGCTGTGGGGCGCCACCTTTATGGTGGTCGCGCCCGAGCACCCGCTGGTCGCGCAGCTGACGACGGCCGATCAAAAGGAAGCGGTCGAGGCCTACGTCGCCAAGGCGGGGCAGAAGAGCGACCTCGAGCGCACCGATCTGGCCAAGGAGAAGACCGGCGTCTTTACCGGCGGCTACGCGCTGAACCCGGTGTTCGAGCCCGGCGACCCGCGCGGGCGCGTGCCGGTGTGGGTGGCGGACTACGTGCTGGCGACCTACGGCACCGGCGCGATCATGGCCGTGCCGGGGCACGACGAGCGCGACTGGGAGTTCGCCGACACCTTCGGCATCGAGAAGCGCGGCGTGGTGACCCCGCCCAAGGGCACACCGGGCTTCGAGGACGGCGCGTGCTTCACCGGCGTCGGCACCGCGATCAACTCCGGCCCGATCGACGGGATGATGACGCCCGACGCGAAGGCGCGGACGATCGAGATCCTGGAGAGCGCCGGCAAGGGCCGCGCGCGCGTGACGTACAAGCTGCGCGACTGGCTGTTCTCGCGCCAGCGCTACTGGGGCGAGCCGTTCCCGCTGCTGCACCGCGCCGACGGCACGACCGTGCGGGTGCCCGACGCGTCGCTGCCGGTCGAGCTGCCCGAGATGGACGACTTCACGCCGTCCGCCGACGGGTCGGCGCCGCTGGCGCGCGCGACCGAGTGGGTCGAGACGACCGACCCGGGCGATGGCTCCGCCGCCAAGCGCGACACCGACACGATGCCCGGCTGGGCCGGCTCGTGCTGGTACTGGCTGCGCTTCATGGATCCGCACAACACCGAGGCGCCGTTCTCGGCCGAGGCCGAGAAGTACTGGGGCCCGGTCGACCTGTACGTCGGCGGCGCGGCGCACGCGGTGCTGCACCTGCTGTACGGGCGCTTCTGGCACAAGGTGCTCTACGACGCCGGCGTCGTTACGACCAAGGAGCCGTTCCAGCGCCTGTTCAACCAGGGCATGATCACCGCCTTCGGCTACCGCGACTCGACCGAGCGTCTGGTCGAGACCAAGGAGGTCGAGCAGCGCGGCGAGGAGTTCTTCCGCGCCGGCACCGACGACAAGCTGGAGCAGGTCGTCACCAAGATGGCCAAGTCGCTCGGCAACGTCGTCAACCCCGACGACATCATCGCGGAGTTCGGAGCGGACACGCTGCGGCTCTACGAGATGTTCATGGGGCCGCTGGCCGACTCGAAGCCGTGGAACCCGCGCGACATCGCGGGTTGCCGGCGCTTCCTCGACCGCGCCTGGCGCATGCTGGTCGACGAGGGCGCGGAGGCGCCGCTGCGGCCCGAGCTCTTGAACGACGACGGCGGCTCGTTCGAGGGCAAGTCGCTCGAGCTGGAGAAGGCGCTGAACGCGGCGCTCGAGCGCGTCGACTCGTCCTACGAGCACTTCAACCTCAACACCGGCATCGCGGCGCTGATGAGCTTCGTCAACGACGCCACCAAGCGCTCCGGCGCGCTGACCCGCAGCCAGGCCGAGCGCTTCGTGCTGGCGCTGGCGCCGGTCGCGCCGCACTTCGCCGAGGAGATCTGGAACCGCCTGGGCCACCGCGGCTCGCTGTCGGCGGCACCGTGGCCGAAGGCCGACCCGAAGTACCTCGTGAAGGACGAGATCACCTTCGCGGTGCAGGTGAACGGCAAGATGCGCGGCACGACGACGGTCGCCGCGGACGCCGATCAGGAGACCATCCAGAGCGCCGCGCGCGAGACCGCCGGCAAGCACGTCGAGGGCAAGGAGGTCGTGAAGACGATCGTCGTGCCCGGGCGCCTGGTCAACTTCGTGGTGCGCGGATGAGCCTGCTCCATCCCGACGAAGCCTCGCGCATCGGCGCGCGCGTGCTCGACGCGAGCCGTGCCGACGAGACCGAGGTCACGATCAACTCCGAGGTCGATCGCTTCGCGCGCTACGCCGACGTCGGCCCGACCCAGAGCGCCGACCGCGAGCGCGTCGAGGTCTCGATCCGCGTGCGCTTCCGCGGCGACGACGGCTGGCGCGAGGCGCGCGCCTCGGCCGGCGCGACGTCCGAGCGCGAGGTGCTCGCCGCCCTGGCGCGGGCCACCGAGCTGGCCGGCAAGAGCCCGGCGAACCCCGACGCGCTGCCGCTCGGCGGGCCGGTCGAGGTGCGCGCGCACGAGCTCGACGAGGCGACGCTCGCCCACGGCTTCGACGCGAAGGCGCGCTGGATCGGCGACGCCGTGGCGCAGGCGAAGAGCGCGGGCCTCGAGCCCTCGGGCCTGGCGCGCACGACGGCGCTCGCGCGCTCGATCCAGAGCTCGTCCGGGCGCGACGTGTACGGCCTGCACCAGCGCGCGGCCTTCTCGCTGACCGCCACCGGTCCGAGCGGGTCCGGCTTCGGCGAGGTCATCTCCAAGGACGCCGCGCTGCTCGACCCCGCGGCGGCGACCGAGCGCGCGGTCGGCAAGGCGCGCGGCGCCCAGGATCCGATCGGCGTGGACCCCGGCGAGTGGACGGTGGTCCTCGAGCCGAACGCCGTCAGCTCGATCCTGCTGTTCGCGAGCTACCACGGCTTCGGCGCGCGCGAGGTCTCCGAGGAGAGCTCGTTCCTGTGCGGCCGCATCGGCGAGCAGGTGTTCGCGCCCGGCCTGACGATCGCCGACGACGCGGGCAACGACGTGTATCCCGGGCTGCCGTTCGACGGCGAGGGCACGCCGCGCGAGGCGGTGACGCTGGTCGACCGCGGCCGCCTGACCGGGCCGGTGACCGACGCGGTGTACGCCAAGAAGCTCGGCCTGCCGTGCACCGGCCACGCCGCGCGCCAGCCCTCGGGCGAAGGTCCCTCGGCCATCAACCTGGTGGTCGGCGCCGGCGACAGAAGTGTCGACGAGCTGATCGCGGGCGTCGACCGCGGGCTGCTCGTCACGCAGTTCCACTACACGAACATGATCGAGCCGCGCGACCTGACCCTGACCGGGATGACGCGCAACGGCACGTTCCTGATCGAGGGCGGCGAGCTCAAGGGCGCCGTGAAGAACCTGCGCTTCACCGAGACGCTGGTCGGCGCGATGTCGCGCGTGGCCGCCGTGGGCGCCGAGCGCGAGGTGGCGGGGGCGCTGTTCGACGGCGAAATCGTTTCCCCCGGCCTGCGGATCGACGGCTTCCGGTTCACCTCGACGACCGACTTCTAGGGCCGGGCGCGCGGGGCCCGGACCGGGTCGCCGCGTGCAGTCCGCGCCGCGCAAGGCCTGCGGGGCGCAAAAGTCACGGGAAGCGCAAAGAATGGGCACAAAAGGGCCCGAAGGGAGCCTTGTCGCATGCAACCGGGCGCCCGGGATGGCCTGGCCGGGTTTTCCGCGGCACTTTAGGCTGTGGGGGCGTCGTCTCGCCTCCTCCGTCTCCCACCCCCCTCCTTCCGAATCCCTCCCGCGAGGGAGTGCGCCCCTCCGAATGCAGCTCCGGCAGCCCCGCATCGCGCTCCTCGGCCTTGCCTCCGTACTCCTGGCTCCGCTGGCCCCCGCGGCGGGATCCGGCACCCCGCCGAACATCCTGGTGATCGTCGCCGACGACCTCGGCGTCGAGATCCTGGGTGGCTACGGCCCGCAGCCCGACCAACCACCGACGCCGGTGCTCGACCAGCTCGTCCTCGACGGGGTGCGCTTCGAGAACGCCTGGGCGTCGCCGATCTGCACGCCGACACGCGCGGAGATCCAGACCGGCCGCCACGCCCTGCGCACCGGCATGGGCAGCCTGCTCGGCGGCATTCAGGACACGCCCTTCGGCGACTACGGCCTGCCGCTCGACGAGATCACGATCCCCGAGATGCTCGACCTCGGCGCGCCGGCCGTGTGGGAGCACGCGTGCATCGGCAAGTGGCACATGGCGAGCAAGGCCACCGGCGGGCTGCTCGCGCCGAACATGGCCGGCTACGACCACTTCGCCGGCCTGATGGGCAACATCATCGCGCCGGAGACCTACGAGTCCTGGGAGCGCGTGGTCGACGGCATCGCCGCGCCTGAGACCGGCTACGCGACCAGCGTGCAGGTCGACGACGCGCTCGCGTGGATCGGCCAGACCACCGGCTCGTGGTTCTGCATCGTCAACTTCAGCACGCCGCACCTGCCGTTCCACGAGCCGCCGGCGGCGCTGCACACCCAGGACCTCTCGACCGCCGGCGATCCGATCGCGAACCCGCGCCCGTACTACAAGGCGATGGTCGAGGCGATGGACACCGAGATCGGCCGCCTGTTGACCGGCCTCGGCACGCAGGCATCGAACACGATGGTGTTCTTCCTCGGGGACAACGGCACGCCGGCGAAGGCGGCCGGGCCGCCGCTCGACGAGCTGCACGCCAAGGGCTCGTTCTTCGAGGGCGGCGTGCAGGTGCCGCTGATCGCCAAGGGGCCGCTCGTGGGCACGGCGGGCAGCTCGTCCGACGCGCTCGTCGACGTGACCGACCTATGGGCCACGGTGGCCGACATCGCCGGGATCGATCCGGCGACGGTGTTGCCGGTGGGGGAGACGCTCGACGGCATCAGCCTCGTGCCCTACCTCGCCGACGCGACCACGCCGTCGGTGAAGGACCACATCTTCACCGAGATCTTCCGCCCCAACTCCGAGGACGGCGGGTTGCCGGTCTACTTCGGCACCGGCCCGGTCTGCCAGGAGGACCTCGGCTTCGGCGGCCCCGGCGACGCCGTGCTGTCGGTCTGCGGCGACCCGCTGGCGCCCGGCAATTTCACCGATGTGCTGGTGACGGGCGCGCCGCCGCTCGCGCCGGCGTGGCTCGCGGGCTCGTTCCAGGCCAACCCGATCCCGATCGGCGGCGGCTTCTTGGTGCCCAACCCCGAGACCTTCGTGCAGCCGGTGTTCACCGACGCGAAGGGCGAGATCTTCATCCCCGACCTGACCTCGTCGCTCGGTCCGCTGGAGTACTACGCCCAGTTCGCGATCGTCGACCCGTCGCAGCCCTTCGGCTTCGCGATCACCAACGCGGTGCGGCTGGAGTTCCTGCCGACCAACACCAAGGCGGTGCGCGGCGAGCGGTACAAGCTGGTGCGCATCTTCAACGGCGGGGCGGACGAGCTCTACGACCTGCAGACCGACCCCTACGAGGCGGTGAACCTGCTGACCGCCGGCCCGCCGCTGACGACCGAGCAGGACGCGGCCTACCAGGCGCTGATCGCCGAGCTGGACGCGTTCATCCAAAGCTTCTAGGAGCGACCTCGTGCGCCGCTCCCGCCAGGCCAGCTAGGATGGGCGCACGATGATGGAGCATGCCAAGACCGCCGTCGAGGCGGCGCTCGCCGCCGGGGCGAACTATGCGGACGCGCGCGCCAACCGGCTCGTGCAGGAAAGCCTGACGCTCAAGAACGGTCGGCTCGCCGACGCCAACTCGCCCGAGGACTTCGGCCTGGGCGTGCGCGTGCTGAAGGACGGCGCCTGGGGCTTCGCGGCGGCTCCCGAGAGCGGCGCCGACGCCGCCCGCGAGCTGGCGCGCCGCGCGACGGCGACGGCCGAGGCGCTCGGCGCGGCGCGCGGCGAGCCGGTGCAGCTCGGCGGCACGGCCGAGACCGGCGAGGCGTCCTACCGCACGCCGCTGGAGATCGACCCCTTCACCGTCAGCCTCGACGAGAAGCTCTCGTTGCTCCACGCCTGCGACGCCTCGATGCAGGGCGCCGACCAGACGGTCGTCCGCGAGGCCAACCTCTCGTTCCGCCGCGAGGAGCAGTGGATGGCCTCGAGCGAAGGCGCGGCGATCCACCAGGACCTGGTGCGCTCCGGCGCCGGCATCTCGACCACGGCCGCGGCGAACGGAACGGTCGAGCGCCGCAGCTGGCCGGCCTCCTTCGGCGGCAACTACAAGGCGCTCGGCTGGGAGTTCGCGCTCGGACTCGACCTCCCGTCGATGGGGCCGCAGATGCGCGACGAGTCGGTCGCGCTGTGCTTCGCCGATCCCTGCCCCGAGGGGAAGCGCGACCTGATCCTGATGGGCAACCAGCTCATGCTGCAGATCCACGAGTCGGTGGGGCACCCCAACGAGCTCGACCGCGTGTTCGGTCACGAGGTCGACCTGGCCGGCTCCTCGTTCGCGACCACCGACAAGCTCGGCGGCTTCCGCTATGGCTCCGACGTGGTCAACCTGGTGGCCGACTCGACCGTGCCGGGCGGGCTCGACACGCGCGGCTTCGACGACGACGGCGTGCCCTCGGGCCGCTGGCACGTCGTGAAGGACGGCATCTTCCAGGGCTACCACACCAGCCGCGAGTGGGCGGCGGCGATCGACGAGAGCCAGAGCCGCGGCACCAACCGCGCCGAGGGCTGGTACAACCCGCCGATCATCCGCATCACCAACCTCTCGTTGATGCCGGGTACCTGGGACCTGGACGACCTCGTCGCCGACACCGAGGACGGCATCCTCTGCGACACCGTGAAGATGTGGTCGATCGACCAGCGCCGGCTCAACTTCCAGTTCACCACCGAGATCGCGTGGGAGATCAAGGACGGCAAGCGCACGCGCATGCTGCGCAAGCCGACCTACCAGGGCCAGACGCCGGAGTTCTGGGCCTCGTGCGACGCGGTGTGTGACGAGCGCCACTGGGACCTTTGGGGCGTGCCGAACTGCGGCAAGGGCAACCCGATCCAGGTGGCCGAGATGAGCCACGGCGCGGCCCCGGCGCGCTTCCGCGGCGTGACCTTCGTGGCCTAGCCCGAACCGTATTCCGCAACCCAGGACCCGGCGGAGGGTTTCACCTGCCATGCTCTTCCCCCGAACCACGCTCGCCCTCTCGTGCGCGGCGCTCCTCGCCGCCGCGCCGCCCCAGGAGGAGCCCGCCAAGCCCACCGCGTGGGCCTTCCTCGCGAAGAAGTACGACGCCGACGGCGACGGCCGGATCACGCGCAAGGAGTACACCCGCGACGACGAGCACTGGAAGAACCTCGACGTCGACGGCAACGGCTGGATCGACGAGAAGGAGATCGAGGGCCGCGGCTGGCAGAAGGGCAAGCGCGCGAAGGTGAAGCCACCGGCGGCCGGGGACGCGGCGCCGGACTTCCGGCTGGAGCTGCTCCCGCCGCCGTTCCTCGCCGAGAAGGAGAAACTGAAGAAGCCCGAGCTGGTGCAGCTCTCCGGGTTCAAGGGCAAGCGCCCGGTCGCGCTGATCTTCGGCAGCTACACCTGACCTCCCTTCCGCCGCTCGGTCGGGCGGCTCAAGCAGCTGGAGAAGAGCTACCGCGATGGGGTCGAGTTCCTCGTCGTGTACATCCACGAGGCCCACGCCGTCGACGGCAGCGCGCCGGGCGTCCCCGGTCGCTTCGGCGACCACCCGGTGATCGAGGAGCCGGTAACGCTCGACGAGCGCAAGGCGATCGCCAAGCAGTGCAGCGGTGCGCTCGACATGTCGCCCCTGCGCATGGTGGTCGACGACATGAAGAACACCGCCGCCACCGCCTACCAGGCCCACCCCGACCGCCTCTACCTTGTGGCGAAGGACGGCAAGGTCGCCTACGCCGGCGGCCCGGGCCCCTTCGGCTTCAAGCCCGACGAGCTCGAGGACGCGATCCGCGTCGAGCTGGGGATGGAGCCGCTGGAGCGCGAGCCCGCCGACGGCAAGCGGGGAGACGGCCGGCGCCGGTAGGGGCGAGCTGCCGGCGCGCCCCCGAGCCGGCTAGGATGGGCCCATGCTGCTGGCCCTGCTGCTGCTGACCCTGCCGGCCCAGGACGCAGGTGGCGCCCCGGGCGCACCGGACCGCGTCGAGGTCCCCGCCGAGTGGACCCTCGCGCTCGACTGGCTGCGCGAGGAGCGCGACCGCTTCTCGAGCGACCTCGACCGCGCCCGTGCCGCGCTGCTCGCGCGCGCCGACCGCGAGGACCAAGCGCTGGCCCAAGAGCTGCGCGGCAAGCCCGCGCCCGTGCGCGAGCGCGGCTACCGCGTGCTGCCGCGGCTGCTCGACGACCCGCCGCAGGTCGACGTGACGCCGCGTTCGACGAGCTACTCGCTGGCCGGCATCAGCACCGCCTACGCCTGGGCGGTGCGCGACGCCGCGGTGCTGGCGCGCGTCGCCGACGAGCGGCCGGCCGATGCGCTGGGGCCGCTGGTCGAGCGCTATGAGCGGCTCCGCAAAAAGCTGAAGAACCTCGACGAGCACATCTCCTACCACGCCTACTGGCAGGAGCGCGCGGTGCTCGACAACGCCTTCTTCGCCGGGCGCAACGCGCTGCTCGCGGTCGTGGAGGAGTGGAACCGCCTGCGCGAGAGCGGCGTCGACCCCGAGCGCTCGGCCGAGCTGCGGCGTAGCTGGATGGAGCAGCTCGCGCCCTTCCGGCCGGCGGAAGGCCTGGCGCTCGAGCACACCGCCGACGGGGCACTGGTGCTGCCGGTGACGGTGGTGACCGACATCGAGGACGAGGCCTTCCTGGCGCGCTTCGAGCGCGCGGTCGTCGCCGCCTTCGTCGAGTCCGAAGCTGCTCGCGCGCGGGGCTTCCGCGTCGAGCTGACGCTGCGGCGTATCCCACCCGCCGAGCTCTACGCGGACGGCGAGGCCCCAGCCCGCGGCGCGCAGATCGACGAGCAGGCGCACGTGGCGCGCTTTCCCGAGGGCGCGCTCGTCCTGACGACCGGCGCGAAGAGCACGCACTCCTACGTCGCGCGCTCGATCCAGCTGGGCGCCGACGCGCTGCCGCCGCGCACGCTCGCCCACGAGTTCGGGCACCTCCTGGGCTTCTCCGACGCGTACCTGCGCGCCTACACCGGCGAGCCGCGTGGAGCCTTCGGCGTGACGCTGGTCGAGTGGAGCGGGCTCCTGGGCGACCTGATGGGCGACTCGCGGCGCGGGCGCGTCAGCGCGGAGATGGTGGATGTGCTGATCGAGGCGTACGGAGCCGAGCTGGCGCGCTAGATGTGCTAGGTGAGGCGAGCATCAAGCCCCTCAGAAGGCTCGGCGTGTGCCGAGGGCGAGGCCTCGAAAAAGGTCGATGATCGCCCCATGCTATTCTTCCGACACCATCCAGTCGCTCTTGGGAGAAGCACGGCGTTGGCACGACCGGGATGGACTCCTTTCCGACCGCTCGCTCCGGATCGCTACGACCGCTGACCACGCGGGGCAGATGCGTAGCGATCCCGCTCTGCCCCCTAGGGGAGCCTGAGCTCATCTGAGCCGACGCCGCCTTGGACGACACAGGGCGCCAGGTAACCGACACCGCCATGCGAGGCTCCTGCCCACTCCTCGACACCCTCATCGCCGCGCTCGAAGAACCCGAGCACCATGCCGACGTACTGGAACACCTGAACGGCTGTCGGTCGTGCCAGGAGGCGCTCGATGGTGAGCTCCTGCCAGACCGGTTTGTCGCTGGGCTCCGCGCCGCCTACCGTTCGCCGGGCCCCGAGGAGGTCGGTCCGCCCGGACCGGCCTCTCCAAGGCGATCGCTGGGCGGTTCCACCCCGAGCCTGGCGACACGCGGCGAGTTCGAGTGGATCGGCGACTACAGGATCCTGCGCCTGTTGGGGGAGGGGGGCATGGGGCGCGTCTATCTCGCGGAGCAGGCGCATCCAAGGCGATGCGTAGCGCTCAAGGTCTTTCGGGCCTCGTGGGAGTCCAGGAGCGCCCGCTTGCGCTTCGAACGTGAAGCGGAGTTCCTGGGACGCCTCGAGCACCCCGGAATTGCGCAGATCTATGAGGCGGGAGTGGTTGAGTCCAACGGCGAGATGCTCGCCTTCATCGCGATGCAGTTCGTCGAGGGGGTGGCGCTATCGAAGTGCCTGTCCAGCCTCGACGAGGAGGAGGTCGAGCGAGATCGCGGCTGGGTGATGCGGGTGGTTGGCTGGGGGGAGACCCTTGCGATGACGCTAGGCGCCGCGCACGGGGCCGGCATCGTCCATCGAGACATCAAGCCTCAGAACGTCATTCTCTCCCCCGAGGACACCCCCGTCCTGCTGGACTTCGGAGTCGCCCGCGATGAGGAGGGGGGGCGGGACAAGCTAACGCTGAGCGGCTGCACGCCCGGAACCCCGGCGTACATGTCCCCGGAGCAGCTGGCCGGCGAAGCGCTCGACCGCCGAAGCGACATCTGGAGCCTCGGCGTGCTGCTCTTCGAGTGCATGACCCTGGAGCTTCCCTTCAAGGGAGCGACGATCGGGGAGATCCGTGCCGCGGTTCAGAACGCGAGCCTTGAGTTCCCGCGGTCGCTGCGGGAGCCGGTGTTCAAGGACCTGCGGACCGTCCTCGCCACGGCTCTCGACCGTGATCCGGACCGACGCTACTCGAGCGCGCAGGCGCTCGCCGCGGATCTGCGGGCGTTCGCCGCTCATCGACCGATCTCCGTGCGCCCTCCATCCGCGTGGTACCGAGCTCAACGATTCGCTCGGAGAAACCGCGTCCTGGTGACGACGGTCGCGATCGCCGCCCTTCTGACGATGTCGATGACGCTCTTCTACCTAGTCCGGCTCAGCTCGATCGCTACGAGCGCCGTGGCGAGTGCGAAGGAGGCCAGGCTGCGGAGCTACGACGCCCGTATCGCGTCCGCGAGCCACATGATCCGAGACGGCTTTGCGCGAGAAGCACGGGCCGCGCTGGACGCGTGTCCGACGGAGTTTCGCAGCTGGGAGTGGCGCTACCTCAACCTCGAAGCGGACGTCAGTGCTGCTCGTTTCGACGACTCGTCGGGCTGGTCCGCCACCGGCTTGGCGGTCGTTCAGGGCGGAACCCGTGTCCTCAGCGGAAGCACGCACGGCAAGTTGGAGCTGTGGGAGCCGGAACACGGGAGCAAGCTGCATGAGGTCCGGCTCCCGTCCCATATCACCGCCATGACCGCACCCGCGGATGGTCGCTTCGCCCTCGTCGCTACGCATGACTACGGGCTCTGGGTCGTAGATGCCCAAACGCGCGACCAGGAAGCGTTCCCGGAGGGGCATGACGCCCGGATCTCCGACATCACGGTGACGCGCGACGGCCATAGGGCCGTTTCGGTGTCGAGCGACGGAGTGGTGAAGCTGTGGGACGTCGCCGCCCGCGAGTTGATCGACACGAGAAAGGCCCGTGGCGTCAGCGCGGTAGCGGTCGCCATCGGCCCGAACGGCCGGAGGTTCGCGCTGGCCGGCTGGAGCGGAGTGTGGCTCTACGACCTGGCGACCCTCGCTCCTACGAGCCGGCTCGACTGCCCCACAGGAGCGTCCGATGTGGACTTCAGCCTCGACGGCCGCTTCGTCGCGGCTTCCATCAACAGTGACTCCAATCCGGTCGCAAGGGTGTGGGAGGCGTACACGGGCCGCGTCCTGTCCGACCTGGAGGGGCACGAGCTCGGCCTGCGCTGCGTTCGGTTCTGTCCGGACAGCCGGCGCGTCGTGACGGGCTCGTGGGACGAAACGGTCCAGGTCTGGGACGCCGAGACCGGGACCTGCGTGAAGACGCTCCCGGGCCATCAGGCTGCGGTCGAGGACCTGGCCTTTCTGGCGGACGGGCGGCTGGTCACGTCGACCGGTGAGAAGGTCTCGCGGGTTTGGAACCTGGATGACCCGTCGGGAGGCGTGAGCGCAATCCCCTTCTCGGCACCCGTGATCGCCTTTGACATCAGCGGCGAGTCGCAGCTCCTCGCGGTCCTCCTGCAGGACAGTCGCGATGCCCTCGTCGTCGATGCTCGGACCGGTGACACCGTGCGTGTATTGCGCGGAGGCGAAGCGGCCTTGGTCTGCATCGCCATCAGCGACGACGGAGAGCGGGTCTTCGCCGGAACGGAAGATGAGCTCGTCCTCCAGTGGAGTACCAGGGGCGGCGAGGTGATCACCAAGACGAGCGTGCCGGGGAGCCCGCCTGTCTCCATCGCGCTTGCGCCGAACCGGAGCTTCGCGGTGGTTGGGATGCGGTCCGGCGCCGTCTGGGTCGTGGACGAAGCCGGCGACCTGGTCAGGAAGCTCGCCTACCCCAGGGAGGGATGGTACCGGCGCGCCTCGGTGTGCACGGACGGAGCCCGCATCGCGGCGGGCGTCCAGGCGGGGCTCACGACGGTCAACCCCGCGTTCGTCTGGGACGCACCCACGGGCGAGCTGCTCGACGAGCTGGGTCGGTTCGTGGCCGCCACGTCGGTCGCCATGGGGGCTGGGGACAAGCTCGCCGTGATGAACGGCAACGCGAACATCTATGCCTGGGACCTCGGCGACGGGCGGCGGACGAGGCTCAACGACCACCGCGGAGCGGGGGGGATGGTGACCTATGGGCCCAGGGGGAGGTACCTGCTGTCCTGCTCGCGGGACAAGGTGGCCATCGTCCGGGATACGTCGACCGGCGTGGGGATCAAGCTGTGGGGGCACGAGGCCGCGGTCACCTGTGTCCGCATGACCTCGGACGGAGACCGCGTCATTACCAGCTCGCTCGATGGGAAGATCCGGATCTTCGAGAGCGATCTTCCAACGCGCCGCAAGATGCAGCGCCACTCGGCCAAGCGCGGGGAGCTGCGCGCGCTCGTGCGAGATCTCTTTCTCGAGTGCCCTGACGCGGCGGCGGTCGTCGACCGGCTTCAGCTCGAGACGTCGTTGACCCTCCCGGAGAGGCAGGCGGCGACCAGCGTAGCGCTCAGCTACGACGTGATCGAGCTAGCCCACGACCTGGACGAAGCGGCATGGATGACCCTTAGGCGGCCCTATCCGACGCGCGAGGAGATCGGGCATGCCGTGCGGCAAGCAGAGCTTGCGAACAAGCTCGACGACACGCCCACCGAGCGCTACCGGTTCACGCGCGCACTCGGCGCCTTCAGGCTTAGGCGGACGCGCGGCGTGGCCGAGATGTGGGACCTGAACAACTTCACCTCACAGGAGTCGATCCTGAGTCCGGTGACCTTGCTGATCACGCAGGCGATCGGGTCCCTTGAGGCGGGAGACGAGCGTGCCTTTGAGGGACACCTGCAGGAAGCGCGCAACTTCGCCAGGAGGAACTGAGCGGCGCGAGCGCGTCCGCCGGAGGCTCCAGCGCCGGCTACTCGACGGTGCCCGCGAAGGCCTGCGCCGCCGCCAGGACCGCGGGGCGACGCGGGTTCTGGGCGGTGGGGGACACCGCGCCGAAGGAGCCGTCGGGCTCGGAGTGGTAGGACAGCCAGTCGGTCGCGCGCACGGCCGAGATTCCCCATGCGCCGGTGAGGTCGCTGAGGATGAGCAGGCGCGACGCGAAGACCAGGTCGCCGGTGGCGCGCGCCCAGCGCAGCCCGTGGTCGAGCAGCTCGTTCCAGGGCGTGTCGTCGCCGACGAGGAGCGGGTCGTCCGGCGCGAGGCCGCGCGCGTCCTGCAGGACGGCCGCGACCGCGGCCGCGAGGCTCGGAGCGACGGCCGGGTCGACCGGCCCGGCGAGCGCGGCGGTGATCGTGCGCTCGGAGTACTCGCGGAAGAGCAGGCTGCGGCGCGGGTCGCATCCGAGCTGCGCGTCGCCGTCGAGCTGCGCGAGCGCCGTGCACAGCCGCAGCGGCCGGAAGCCGGCGCTGCTGCGGTAGTCCGCGGCGAATGCGCGCATCGCGTCGCGCGTCGCGACGTAGGGCGAGAGCGGACGCGAGCGCGCCCGCGCCGCGAGCGCGGCGGCCGCGAGGCCGTCGTAGTCCTTGGGGCCGACTCGGAACGCCCGCGTGCGGTCGAGCCACCCCAAGCGATCGGAGAGGGCACGCTCGAGCTCGTCGTGGCGCGGCGCGAGGACACGGCAGCGGGTGAGCCGGTCGAGCGTCTCGATCTCGGCGTAGACGTCCGCGCGCCCGCCGTCGAAGTGGTCCGCCGGATGCGCCAGGATCCAGTCGACTGCGGCCTGGAGCGCCGCCGCGGGCGTGGTCTGCACCTCGCTCGGCTCGACCGTGATGCGGTCGATGCCGAGCTGGTAGCCCCGCGCGCTCGGGTGCTTGTCGTCGACCGAAAAGCTCAGCTCATTCGCTCCTTCGCGAAGCTCGACGCCGTACGCCACGACGGCGCGGCGCCCGGCGGTCGGCGCGAAGAGGTCGACCTCGGCCAGCGGCTCGCCGCCGTTCACCGCGAGACGCACGATGCCGTAGGGCGGCGCGGCCGTGAAGTCGACGCGCAGTCGGTGGGGGCCGGGCTCGTCGGCCTCGATCTCGACCGTCACGCGCGCGCCGGGCCGACCGGCCTCAAAGCGCACCTGGTCGTCGCGGCTCCAGGCGCCGCCGAAGGCCGCCATCTGTTCGGAGCCGGCCTCCGCCGCGAACACGTCGGCGACGTCGGCGGTGGTGAGGTCGAGCACCCCGGGCGGGTCGGCGGTCGCGCCCCGTCCGAACGCGAAGAAGGAGACCGCGAGCGCCGCGACGCTGGCGAGCACAGCGATGCGGCCGGAGCGCTGCTCGTGTGCCGCAAAGAGGAAGCGCGCGAAGACCGCCAGCAGCGCCAGCGAGAAGAGCCAGTGCAGCACCTCGAGCTGCTCCGGCGCGGGCAGCGCCAGGCGCAGCAGCCACAGGAGCCCCTGCAGCCATACGAGGGCAAACGCGAGGCGCGGCGCGCTACGCCACGCGAGCAGCGGCAGCGCCAGAAACACGTAGTAGTAGTTCGCCGGGTAGAGCAGCACGAAGGGCGCGAAGAACGTGAGCCCAAACGCGGCCCAGGGCCGGCGCGAGCGCATCAGCGCACCCCAGAGCAGGACCAGCAGCGCGATCCGCACCACCCGCAGCGGCGGCCGCGTCGCGGCGTGGAGCCCCTCGCGCGCGCGCAGCCACAGCGCCTCGTCCCAGCCCCCGGCGACCAGCTCGTGCGTCGCGACCGGGTCGACCAGGAGCAGCGTCCGCAGCGATACCTGGTTGAGGTAGAAGCCGTTGTTGTGGGCGGTCAGCGTCTCGTAGCTCTGGAGCCAGGCATCGGCCCCGACCGCCACCGTGGCCCAGGCGCCGAGCGCGAGCCCGGCGGCGACGAAGGCTGCCAAGAGGCGCATGGGACCGTGCCGCAGCGACCAACGCGCCGGCCCCGCGCGCTCGAACAGCGCCAGGGGCAGCGCCAGGAACAGCACCGGGAAGATACGGTCGGCGACCGCGAGCGCCAGCAGCGCTCCGGCGGTGCCGTAGCGCCCGCGCCGCAGGCACGCGGCGAAGCCGACCGTGCCGAGTACCCAGACCTGTCGCAGGAAGGCTCCGCCGGTGAACTCGAAGGTCGAGAACGGGCTCGCGAAGAAGAAGATTGCGAAGAGCAGCGCTCCGCGTGTCCCGAAGCCCCAGCGCGCGACGAGCAGCGTGACCGCCAGCAGCACCAGGTCGATCGAGGCCAGCAGGTAGAGCGCGTTCCCCACCAGCTCGACGTTGCGCGAGAACAGCGACCCGAGCGCGGTCCAGAACGGCGTGGCGTTGTAGCCGTGGTCCGCCAGGAGTGGCTGCCAGCCGGCGCGTGGCAGCAGGCCCTGGAAGAAGCGCACGTCGGAGCGGAACTCGCGCCAGCGCTCCTCGGTGAAGAGCGATTCGACGCTGTCCGCCCGCGCCAGCGAGATCTGCTTGCTCTCGAAGCGGTTCGTGCGGAGGTTCTTGACGAGCGTGATCTCGGCGTCGAGCGTCGGGTCGTTCTCGAGCAGCGCGCGGTGCGTCGCGAAATACAGCCCGTCGTAGCCGAGCTCGTCGAAGTACTTCGAGCCGATCGTGTAGTTGAAGAGCTCGTGCTGGTGCAGGAAGCGGCCGCCGCCGTGGAAGGCACCGAAGCGCACGTGCGAGGCCGCGGCGAAGGCCGCGATGATCCCGAGCGCGAGCACGGTCGTGCGGGAGGCGCGCTGCCGCCCGGGCCAGGCCCCACGCAGCGCCAGCGCCGTGGCGCCCCACAGCAGCGCCTGGAAGAGCGGACGCGCCCAGCCGGTCGCGGCGAGCGCGGGCACGTTGACGGCGATCGCTGCGGCGAGCAGACAAAGCGCAAGCCCCCGGACGAAGCGAGCGTCGCCCGGGGGCTCGTGAGCGGGAGTGGTCGGAGGTGCGGCCATGGCTCCGGCGGGGTGGCGCCGGAGCCGAGATCATAGGGTCCGCGACCTAAAGGTGGAGGCGCAGGCCCTTGTCGAGTACGCCGAGGCGCTGCAGGCCCACGCCGACGGCGAAGAGCCCGACCGCGAAGAGCGGAATGAGCCAGGCCCAGCGCAGGAGCGACGGGTCCGAGCTCTCGGCGCGCGCGGCGGGCGTCGTCGTGGCCTCGTCGTCGGCGGGGCCCGGTCCTGCGGGGCCGTCCGCGCGCGACGGAGGCCGATGGAAGGAGGCTCCCTCGGTGTACATCGCCAGCCGGCGGCGGTAGTTCTCCTCGGGGTCGAGCAGCTCCGGCTGCCGGTCGCTCTGGTAGAGCGCCGGCGTGCGGTCGCGGAAGCTGTTGTCCTCCTGCTCGATCCCCACGATCACCGTCGGGTTCAGCGAGGGGTGGAGCTGCTCGCGGTCGTTCACCCGGACGTTGCCGAGGTCTTCCTGCCCCGCGAGCACGGGTGCTAGCCAGAGGGCCGCGAGGGTAGCGAGGGTCGCGAGGCGCATCACGGGAGCACGATGTAGCGGTTCGGGTCGGAGTCGAGCGTGCTCCAGCGAACGATGACCGGATCGGCCAGCGTGCGCGGCAGCATGTCGCCGGCCATGCCCGAGCTCCCGCCCAGAAGGCGGCTGTCGTGGTTGAACTCGATGTCGGGCGTGCCGTAGATGATGCTCTCGTTGCGGCTGACGATCGCGCCGTTGATCTTCGCGGTATCGCCTCCGAAAACCACGTAGCAGAAGGCGTGGTTCGTGTAGAGCACCGCGTCGATGTTGTTGGCGTAGAGCGACGCGATGCTGCTGTAGCTGGCGACGCCGCCGGCGGGCAGGTTGCCCTCCCACAGACCCGGCGCGAGCGAGTTGACGAGATCGATGTCGTTCTCGATCGTCAGCGTGGCGTCGTACTGTCCGTCGCCGTCGATGTCCTCGCCCGAGCCCGGGACCGCGTCGCCGACGTTCTTGCCGGCGGGGATCAGACCCAGCGCGGCATCGGTGTCGGTGTAGACGTCGACGGTGTAGGCGCCGTCGTCCTCGAGCACGTCGTCGTCCGCCGTCCCGACGATGCCGTCGCGTCCGGCGTAGGTGTTCGGGATGCCGTCCTCGCCCGCGTCCTCCTCGGACTTGTTCAGCGAGGATGCCAGCCAGCCCGAGACGTAGCGGCGCCACCAGTAGTTGGTGTGGTCGCCGGCGACGATGTTCTCCCGCGCGAAGAGGCCGAGGAAGTCCTTGTCCCAGTTGTCGGTGAGCCAGGCCTCGGTGTCGGCCTGGGTGGTCCCCGTCGGGCGGGTGGTCGTGGGCGGGTTCACGTACTCGATCGAGTCCGGGATGTAGACGTTGCCGCCCGCGTAGATGGAGCCCTGCCCGGTGACGTAGCCGCTGATGATCACGTCGCCCTGCGCGACAACCGGACCGTCGAGCACGATCGGGTTGGCGGCGGTGCCGACGAGGTAGAGGTTCTCGGCCTCGCCCGGATCGTCGCCGACGACCTCGTCGGCCACCGGGACGGCGCCGATCGAGATGCTGCTGCCGGCCGCGACGGCTTTCTCCTCGTAGACCGAGAGATCCGAGAGGTTCGGCATCTCGACCTGCTCCTGAAAGTCGTGCTGGTTCGAGGCGTTGCCGCCGTTGCCGTTCACGTTCTGCGCGCCGACGATGTCCCAGCCCGAGAAGATGCCGCCGTCGTTGCCGTCGGCGAGACCGTCGTTGTTGTCGTCACGGTAGCCGCTGAGGGTCGCGGCGCCGCCGCTGTACGCGACCGACTCGTAGACCGGTTGGCCGGTGATCGTGGGCCCGTAGCCCGCCATGTCGAACTGGCCGTTGGAGCCGGCGTTGCCGTTGCACGACAGGCTGTTTGCGTACAGCCAACCCCAGTTGTTGATGAAGTAGGCGTAGTTGAAGACATCGCTCGGAACGAGTGAGAACTGCACCGTGACCTCCAGGGAGGCCCAGTGATCGGTCCTCTGCCCCGGGCCCAGCGCCTGGGGAGCGTCGGGCAGGTAGCCCGTCGACTCGATGGTGACCGCGAAGGTGTCGGCGGTCAGGTCGCCCTGGGTGAGCGTTACCGAGTACGAGCCGACGTGTCCGCCGCCCGTGCTGACCTGCTCGCCGACGAAGGGCACGATCGTGTCGTCGCCGCCGAAGATCGCCACCAGGCCGTCGATCGGGCGGAAGGGGTTCTTCTGCGCCGCGTCGTTCAGCGTGTTGATCGCGCGCTCGACCCCGGCTTCGGCCAGGTAGGTGGCGCGCAGCTCGTCGACACTGACGCGCGAGTCCTTGACCTCGACGACCGAGACGAGCGTCGTGGCGTAGACCAACCCGAACAGGATCACGCCCAGCACGAGCGCGCTGACGAGGGCGCTGCCGCGCCGTCGGAGGGAGCCTCCCCGCGCTCTAGTTGCGCGTAGATACATGCAGAACCGCCTGCCTTCCGAGGTTGGACGTCTTGGTGATCTTGATCTCCCACACGTCGCCGGTCTTGGCGACGCGGAAGCCCGGGTCGACCCCGTTGCCCGACCGCAGGTTCTCCGCAACGACTTCCTCTTCGATCGCGAGGTCGTCGCCGTCGAGCACCTGCCGGAGAAGCCGTCGGTTGATGCCGTCGGCGCCGTTATCGGCGACCGCATCGACGGTGTAGCGCAGCTTCCAGCTCTCCTCGTCGCCCGCGCCGGCGGCTTCGATCTGGGAGCCCGGAACGCCCCAGCCGAGGTTGCCGCCCACGACGACCGGCAGCTGGAAGGTCAGCTGGTTGTTCCCGTCGTCGAGCGTCTCGAGCGAGATCCGAGAGTCGCTGGCGAGCTTCATCTCGGCCGTCAGTGCACGCGCCGTCGAGCGCAGCGTGCGGCTCTCCGACGCGACGGCCTCGACCGCGTTGCGCGAGCCGAAAGACAGCTGCATGGCGCTGGTGAGGCCGTAGGTCATGATGGTGAACAGGACCGCGCTCATCGTGACTTCGAGCAGCGTGAATCCCGATCGCCGGGACGCGGGTACGTGTGGCAGTCGTCTCATCGTCTCGTCCTCAGGGTCGTGAGCTGTCCCATGCGGCGGTCCGTTCTCAGATCGATCAGATCCGCTTCGACCTGCAGGAGGTCGACATCGGAGAGGAACACGGTGAGGTCGACCGCGAAGGACGAATCCTCGAGGGTGGTCCGATCGAAGAACTGGTTGCCGTTGAGGGCCAGCAGATTGTCGAAGGGCTGCGCAGCGAGGTTCTCCATGGTCGCCTGAAGGAAGATGGCGCCGTTGGAGGTGCTCTTGGCCTGGCGAACCGCTCCGAGGTTGCGGGTGAACGCCGTCACCGCAGCGAGCATCAAGGCCGCGACCACGAGCATGCTGATCGCGAGTTCGATCAGCGTCAGTCCTGAACGGAGATTGGGGTGGTGTGGCTTTCTCATTGCGGGTACGGCTGGCCGGATCCGGAGGACGACCCGCGGCCCCTTCTAGGGGGAGAGGGACTCGCGGCTCGGACCCGAGCCGAGCTGTTGCCTTAAAATGTCGAACCGCGGGAACGGCGATCTGAAGCCGGGGCGGACGAATCTGGTGGGTGGCGGCGCGCTGCTAGCCGCCCACGCGCGGGGCGGTCGCGAAGAGCGCCAGCGCGAGGCCGTAGGAGAGCGCCAGCACGCCTGCCACCGTCGGCACGACGTCGAAGCGGAACAGACCGACCTGCCCGACGCCGATCATCAGCAGCAGCACCGCGAAGCTCATCAGGGTGCCGTGGCGCGCACGCTGCCCGGCGCGCTCGAGCTCGTCGAGGTCGGGCGGCGCGCCGTCGGCGAGCGCCGCCAGCATGCGCTCCTGCGCCGGCCAGATGCGCATCCACACGTTTCCCGCCATCACCGTGCCGAGCAGCGCCGCCACGTGGGCGTACGTACCGCGCGCGGAAAAACCTGCCAGCCCGTGCAGAGCCCAGGCGAAGCCGACCACGCACGCCCCCCAGGCCAGACCGGAGACCACGGCCAGCCCGCGCGGCAGGCGGCAGAGCGCGTCGTACACGAAAAAGCCCGCCGCCATTCCGAAGAAGGCCGGCATCCAGCGCGCCGCGTCCGGCTCGGCGCCGCGCGCCATCAGGTAGCCCGAGCTCGGGGCGTAGTAGACGAGGAAGAGCAGCGCGGTCCCGCTGAGCCAGCTGAGCAGCGCCGCCCAACGCAGCCAGAAGAAGACGCGCGGCGCGAACGCGGGCACCACGGCGCGGCGCGCCTCCGGCGCAAGGCTCGCGACGAAGGGCGCGTGGATCCAGCTCAGGAACCACAGCAGACCGATCCACAGCACGCCGGCCGCGAAGTGCCCGAACCGGAACGCGAGCTCGACCAGATCCAGCGGCTGGACCGCCGGCGCGAGCACGAGCGCGCTCGCCGTCACTCGGCGTCCTCGCCGAAGGGGAACAGCAGCTCGCTCGTCTCGCCGCGCTCGACGCGCGCCGCGAGCCGCACGCGCCCAAGCGTCGGGTGCAGCGCCTCGACCTCGTAGTCGCCCGGCGGCAGCCCGTCGATCGCGAACGAGCCGTCCGTGCCGGTGAGCGCGAAGAACGGGTGGTCGAGCGCGTGGACGCTGGCGCCCATCCAGGGATGGAGGTCGCAGGCGATCGCGACGCCCAGCTCCGCCCGCGGCAGCTCGATCTCGAGCGGAGCGGCCCCTCCCGACTGCGAGCGGTTGCTGGTCGGGTTGCGGCGCGCTGACACGCGGACGTTGTGCGACACCGGGTCCTCGTTGGTCACCTGCAGCGAGCCGCCCGCGCGCAGCGCGACGACCGGCGGCTCGAAGCGGCAGCCGCGCTGGCGCAGCGTCGCCGGCGGGTGCGCGGCCGGCGGGATCTCCCAGCCGGCGAGCCCCTTGCGCACGTGGACCAGCACGTCGGCCAGCCGCCCGTCCGCGACGCGCACGTCGTCGGAGTAGATCGGCTCGGCGTGCCCGGCGCAGTCGCCCCCGCGCGAGATCTGCCGGCGCGGCGGGGGAGTGCCGCGGAAGAGCGCCGCCCCTGCGAGGCCCCCGGTCGACGCCGCGTCGATCGGGTGCGTCGGGGTGCCCTCGTCGCGTCGCTCGAGCTCGGTCGCCTCCCAGCCGTCGCCCTCGCCCTCGCCGCCTCCGCACGAAGCCGCGCAGAGGAGGGCGACGACGCGCAGCGCGCGCGAGGTGCGGGGGAGCGCCATGAAGCCGATCTTAGGTGGCGAACCGCGTCGTTCCACCCGCTAGCATGGCGCGCCTCCCCATGACGAACCGCGTCCTCATCACCGGGGCGAGTCGCGGCATCGGCCGCGCCATCGCCGTACGCCTGGCCCGGGACGGCTTTGACGTCGCCCTCAACTACCGCAGCGGGCGCGAGGCGGCCGAGGAGGCCCAGGCCGAGATCCGCGCCTTCGACGGGCGCGCGTCGCTCCTGCCGTTCGACGTCTCCGACCGCGAGGCGTCGCGCTCGGCGCTCGAGGCCGACCTGGCCGAGAACGGGCCCTTCTGGGGCGTTGTGCTCAACGCGGGCGTGACCGCCGACGGACCGCTGGCGTCGATGTCCGACGAGGACTGGGACCGCGTGCTGCGCACCAACCTCGACGGCTTTTTTCACGTCGTGCGCCCGCTCGTGATGCCGATGGTGCGCCTCCGCAGCGGCGGGCGCTTCGTCACCCTGTCCTCGGTCGCCGGGCTCACCGGCAACCGCGGCCAAACAAACTACGCCGCGACCAAGGCGGGCCTGATCGGCGCCACCAAGTCGCTGGCGCTCGAGGTCGCCAAGCGCGGCATCACCGCCAACAGCGTCGCGCCTGGCTTCATCGAGACCGACATGGTGGCGGGCCTGCCGCTGGAGCAGATCGCGGAGCAGGTCCCGATGAAGCGCGTCGGCAAGGCCGACGAGGTGGCGGCGCTGGTCGCGTTCCTCTTCGGCGAGGGGGCGGGCTACATCACCGGCCAGGTCCTGTCGGTCAACGGCGGGATGGCCTAGCGCGGCCGCTCGCGGGCTCCCCTCGGAGACCGCCCGGCGCCCGCGACGTCCGTGACGCCCGCGCGGCGGCGGCGCCTGCGCATCCGCGCGGCGGGGCGGGGCGAACCCGTTCCCAAGACGCCTGCAGCGGAGTTGCTCAGGCGCCCCGCTCTGGACACCAGTCGCCCCGGCTGGTATCTCCTGGAGCGCCTTTTCCCAGACCCACCACCCCTTTCGGAGGAAACCCGCCATGGCGGAGCTGAAGGGATCGAAGACCCACCAGAACCTGAAGGACGCCTTCGCAGGCGAGTCCCAAGCGAACCGTCGCTACCTCTACTTCGCCAAGATGGCGGACGTCGAGGGCTACCCCGAGATCGCGGGCAACTTCCGCGAGACCGCCGAGGGCGAGACCGGCCACGCGCACGGCCATCTCGACTACCTCAAGCCGGTCGGCGACCCGGCCACGGACGAGCCGATCGGCGACACCGAGTCCAACCTGCGCAGCGCCGTCGCCGGCGAGACCCACGAGTACACCGACATGTACCCGGGCATGGCCAAGACGGCCCGCGACGAGGGCTTCGGCGAGATCGCGGACTGGTTCGAGACGCTGGCGAAGGCTGAGAAGTCGCACGCCGGTCGCTTCCAAGAGCTGCTCGACACGATCAGCTAGCGGAGTCATGGACGCGTCCCAGGGGCCGAAGTCGGGCATCTCGTACCAGCCCACCGACGGGCTTTCCTACGATCCGACCGACCCGGTCTACTGGGACGCTGACGCGCTGGCCAAAGAGACCGAGCGCGTCTTCGAGGTGTGTCACGGCTGTCGCATGTGCTTCAAGTTCTGCGACTCCTTCCCGACGCTCTTCGACCTGATCGACGACAAGTACGACGGCGACGCGAAGGGCCTGAGCCAGGCCGAGACGAACCGCGTCATGGACCAGTGCTTCCAGTGCAAGCTCTGCGACGTCCAGTGCCCGTACACCCCGCGCGACGGCCACGAGTTCCAGCTCGACTTCCCCAAGCTGGTCCACCGCCACCACGCCCAGGAGGCCAGGCGCTCCGGCCGCTCGCTGCGCGACCGCGTGCTGGCGGACCCCGACCTCTCGGCCAAGCTGGCGCGCGCGAGCTTCGGCCTGGCGAACGTGATGAACCGCGTGGCGGCGCACCGCTGGTTCCTTGAAAAGGTGCTGGGCATCCACCGCGACAAGCTGCTGCCCGACTTCGCCTCGACCACCTTCGAGCGCTGGGCCGAGACCGAGGGCAAGGTCCGCTCGGGACCGGCCGAGGCCGTGCTCTTCCCGACCTGCTACGTGCAGAACAACGAGCCCCAGGTCGGGCGCGACACGGTCGAGGTGATGGAGAAGAACGGCGTCGACCTCGCCTGCACCACGGGCTTCGCGTGCTGCGGCATGCCGGCCTGGGAGCGCGGCGACCTCGACGCGGTGCGCAGGAACGCGCGCCAGACGCTCGACGTGCTCGACCCCTTCGTGCGCGGCGGCGCCAAGGTCGTGGCGATCAACCCGACCTGCTCGATGATGCTGCGCCGCGAGTGGCCCGAGCTCCTGGAGGGCGCCGACCGCGAGCGCGCCGAGACGCTGTCCGAGCTCGTGCGCGACCCCAGCGAACTGCTCTGGGAGATCCGCGACGAGGAGCGCTTCAACACCGACTTCCAGAGCACGCCCGGCGGCGACGTGGCCTACCACGCACCCTGCCACCTGCGCGCCCAGGCGATCGGCTTCCGCGGCCGCGACCTGCTCCGCAAGATCCCCGGCGTGAAGCCCAAGCCGGTGATGGAGTGCTGCGGGCACGACGGCACCTACGCGATGACGGTCGAGGGCTTCGAGCCCTCCCAGCGCGCGGGCAAGAAGGCCTTCGACGGCATGAAGGACAAAGAGGCCGAGACCTGGGTCACCGACTGCCCGCTGGCGGCGCTGCAGTTCGAACAGCACGCCGGCGTCCGCCCGATCCACCCGATGACCGCGCTGGCTCGCGCCTACCGCGCAGACGGCTTTGAGAAGAAGATCGATCCCGAGGGATCCGAAGCATGAAGAAGGTCGCGTTCGACGAGATCGTCTCGCTCAACGAGTACGCCGCCATGCGCGACGGCGTGCGCCGCGAGGTCATGGCCGTGAAAGCCGCGCGCCGCGTCTACCTGGGCGAGCACCTGATGTTCCTGTTCGAGAACGCCGACACGATCCGCTATCAGGTGCACGAGATGCTGCGGGCCGAGTCGCGCTCCTCGGAGGAGGACGTGCGCCACGAGCTCGACACCTACAACGAGCTGATCGGTGACGAGGGCGAGCTCGGCTGCACGCTCCTGATCGGGATCGACGATGCGCTGCAGCGCGACATCGTGCTGCGCAAGTGGGTCGAGCTGCCCAAGCACCTCTACCTCCTGCGCTCGGACGGGCAGCGCGCCTACGCGCGCTTCGACGAGCGCCAGATCGGCCGCGGCCGGTTGTCGTCGGTGCAGTACCTCAAGTTCGAGGTCGGGCCGCAGGCGCCGACGGCGGTCGGCATGGACCTGCCGGGTATGGAGCTAGAGGTCGAGATCCAGCCGGCGGCGCGCGAGGCGCTCGGCGCCGACCTCACGACCTAATGGGGTGTCGCGGCCGCTCGATGCAGAAGTTCCGCGCCCTTCCGCCCGTGGCTGCGTTGCGCCTCCTCCGAGTCTCGCAGTGGATACGCGTCGTCGGCGCGCCTTGCCACGAGCGAAAGGTCACCAAGCTTCTGCACCGAACGGCCGCGACACCCCACTAGGAGCCGGTCCGGATCTTCGCGATCGGCGAGACTCGGACCGGCTCCTAGCGGTCGGCCGGCCGCCAGCGGCCGTTCGGGTCCAGCACGCGCACCTCGGTCGCCGCCGCCGGCAGGAAGACCGCCTCCTCGCCGCGTCCGAAGTAGGACACCGCGCCGCCCGCCTGGCGCAGCAGCTCGGCGCCGCCCGGACCGCGAGCGCGCAGCGGCGTGCCGGGCGCGAGGCCGCGCACGATCCGCGCCGGTCCGCGGTCGAGCGCGTTGCGCAGCGCCACCGCAGGCCCGCCGCACTGGGTGAGCAGCAGGTCGGGATCCCCGTCGCCGTCGAGGTCGCCGACGTAGAGTCCGCGTCCGACGAACGGCGTCGCGCCGAGCGCTCCCGCGAGCTCGCGGCTCTCGGCGAAGCGCCCGCCCTCGTTGACGAACAGCTGCGCGGCCTGCCGCCACGTCTTGCCGTCGTGGTAGAGGTGGATGTTGTCGATGATGTGCCCGTTCGCGACCGCCAGGTCGACGTCGCCGTCGAGGTCGAAGTCCTCGAGCACACAGCCGAACCCCACCGGCAGCCGGCTCGGCGCGTCGAGGCCGGCGGCGATGGTCGCGTCGGAGAAGAAGCCCTCGCCGTCGTTGCGGTAGAGGGTGTTCGACTCGTCGTCGAAGTTGGTGACGAAGAGGTCGAGGTCGCCGTCGCCGTCGATGTCGCCGGTGGCGAGCCCCATGCCCGCCTCGGTCGCGCCGGCGCGGTTGACGCCGGTGCCGGTGAAGAGCGTGTCGTCGGCGAAGGTGCCGTCGCCGGCGTTGCGCCACAGCTTGTTCTCGGTGCTGTCGTTCGCGACGTACAGGTCGAGGTCGCCGTCGAGGTCCAGGTCGCTCGCGATCGCACCCAGCCCCTTGCCGCGGTTGTCGGCGAGCCCCGCGCCCTCGGTCGCGTCGGCGAAGCCGCCCTCGCCGTCGTTGCGCCAGAAGCGGTCGGCGAGGCCGGCGTAGGCGTCGGGGTGGCAGTAGGAGCGCCAGCCCGGCCGCCGGTCGCCGCACCAGGCCGGGTCGTCGACGTCGATCTCGACGTAGCCGGTGACGTACAGGTCGAGGTCGCCGTCGGCGTCCGCGTCGAAGAAAACCGGGCCGGCGGTCCAGCGCGCGTCGGCGAGGCCCGCCTCGGCGGTGGCGTCGGCGAAGGAGCCGTCGCCCCCGCCGCGCAGCAGCGTGTCGGGGCCGAAGCAGGTGACGTAGAGGTCGACCGCTCCGTCGCCGTCGACGTCGCCGGCGGCGACGCCCATGCCGTAGCCGCGGTGCGCGGCGGCGCCGGCCGAGGCCGTCGCGTCGCGGAACCGGCCGCCGCCCGCGCCGAGGAAGAGCTGGTTGGGCGGCATGTCTGCGGTGCGCGCCGCGTGCGCGCCGACCGGCATCGGGCCGCTCTGCACGAAGTACGCGTCGAGCCGCCCGTCGCCGTTCGCGTCGAAGAGCGCCGCGCCGCCACCCATGGTCTCGGGGAGGTGCTTCTCCGCGGTCACGCCGGCGTCGTGGTGGAAGGCGAGCCCGCTGTCGGCGGTGGCGTCTTCGAACCAGACCTCCGGCGCAGAGCCCGCGGCCGCGGGCGCACGGCTCGCCCCGTCGGGGGCCGAGGCCTCGGCGCCGGTGGGCTCCGCGGGCCGCGCCTCGTCCGAATCCCCGCTGCATCCGGCGAGGAGCACCAGGCCGGCGAGGGACGCGGCGCTGAGCCGCCCGCGCGGGAGCCGCGCGGGCGCGCCGCGTCGGGCCCGCGGCTCCGCGCGCGCGAGCTCCGCGCGTTCCTGCTGCGGCTCCGCGAGCGCCAGCCGCGCGGGTCGCTCGCGCTCGGGAAAGCGTTGACCTCGGGCGCTCACCGCCCTTCTCCCGCGCGTCGCGCCGCGTCGATACGGCGCTGAACCTCGGCGTCGCTCGGCCGCAGCCGGCGCGCCTGCTCGAAGCGCGAGAGCGCCTCCTCCGGCCGCCCGGCCGCCAGCAGCACATCGCCCGCGCGCACCGCGAGCCGCGGGTCGGGCACGCGCGCGAAGGCTTCGTCGAGCACGCGCGCCGCGCCGTCGGGGTCGCGCCGGTCCTCGTCGAGGAGCCGCGCGTGGCGCAGCGCGATGGGGGGGAGCTCGGCCGGTTGGGCGAGGCGCGCCGCGGCGGCGTAGCTGGTCTCGGCGCGGCCCAGCCGCCCGAGCTGCCGCTCGACGTCGCCCAGCGCGGCGTGGTTCGGCGCGTGGTTCGGCGCCAGGTCGAGGCTCTTGCGCGCGAAGTCGTAGGCGTCGATCAGCGGCACCAGCGCCCGGTGCCGCTCGAGCGCCGCGCGCGCCTCGTCGCGCTTGCCCTGCCGCACCAGCGCCTGGCCCAGGCCGAACCAGGCGTCGAGGAGCACGCCGTCGCCCTCGAGCGCGCGCCGGAACGCCTGCTCGGCGAGCCCGTGCTCGCCGGCGTCCGCGCACATCCGCCCGCGGCGCACGAGCACGCGCGGATCGCCCTCGCCGAGCACCTCCGCGGCGCGCTCCAGCGCGGCCGCCGCGTCGGCGCCGCGGCCCAGGCTCTCGAGCGTGTCGAAGATCAGGAGCGCGTGCCGTTCGTTCTTCGGGTCGAGATAGCCGAGCGCCTCCTCGAAGCGTCCCAGCCGGAACAGGCAGTAGCCGCGCTCGTCGTCGACCTCCGATCCGAGGCCCTCCGCGTGCTGGAGCGCGGCTGCGTAGCGGTGGATCTCGACCTCGTGCGTCACGAGCCGCCGCCGCAGCCCGAGGTCGTCCGGCGCCTCGACCAGCCGCGCCGCGAGCCGCTCGACCGCCGCGACGCGCTCGCCCGCGGCCCAGAGGCGCGCCGCCTCATCGTCAGGGGGAGCCTGCGGAGCGAGGAGCAGCGCGAGGAGCAACGGAGCGAGGCCGGCCATGCGGCGAGGCTACTGCGCCGGCCGGATGGGTCAAGCCGGGTCGGCGGATCCGCGCAGCTGGGCCTCGATGGCCTCGATCACGCGCTGGAAGCGGTTCTCCTCGAGTAGCTCGGGCGTGAGGGTGTTCCAGTCGGCGAGCAGCGAGGTGAGCTGGTCGACGTGGTTGAAGACGCGGCGGTAGTAGAGGTCGTACTCCTTGAACGCGCCGTCCGAGGAGAAGGCGCTCAGGCCGATGCGGTTGATCTTCTCCTCGATGCGCCGCTTCTTCTCCGCCCAGTACTCCACGTAGCTCAGGCGGTGCTCGAGGTCGTAGAGCGTCGCGTCGCCGAGCGTGATGGGGAAGACGCGTTCGCGGAAGCCGCCCCGTTCGTGGATCTCGAGCAGCTCAAACATGCAGTAGGGCGACTTCAGGTACTTGTCCGACACCACCATCACCACGATCCGGCCGCGCCCGACCCGGCGCATGAAGCGGCTGATCTCCTCGCGGTAGCCGGCGTCCTGCTTGTCGCGCACGACGGTGTGCCCGCGCTCGATGAGCGCGTCGTGCAGCCGGTCGACGATCGCCTCGCGGCTCTCGCCCCGCTCGCGCGGGTCGCCCCACGCGTACGAGAGGAAGATCTCCTCGCCCGCCGGGGCCGGGCCCCCGAGCGGCGCCGCGGGCTTCATGCGGCCGCGCGGGAGCCGTCCCGGTTCGTGCGTGAGATACGGGCGGAAAGAGGCGACCTCGACCAGCTCGCCTTCGCAGCAGGCGACGCGGTCCGCGCCGGTGTCGCCGGCGGCGCGCAGCGCGTCGAGCTCGACGTAGCGCGCTCCGTCGACGGTGACGCTGACCGTGGTCGGGAAGTCGCGGTGCAGGTCGTCGAGCTCGCCGCGGATGTGGTTCAGGAGGTCGACCGGCTCGCGGCCGCGCGCGTGGACGGTGATGCGACGCTCGTCCGGCTGGGCCTCGACCAGCGCCTCGGTTTGCGAGCCCGGGTCGTAGATCACGATGCCGTTGCGCCAGATCTCCGGCTCGACGTCGGCGCCGAGCAGGCCGGCCCGCACGAGGAAGCGCTCGATGATCGCGCGGTGCAGGAAGGGGTAGTCGACGCGCAGGCCGTTGGGCGTCGGCTCGGGCCAGCGCACGCGCACGCGGCTCGGCGTCTCCTCGGGCAGGAGCTGCGGCACGAGGAAGACGCCGGGCGAGAACTCGAAGCACAGCTCGCAGGACTTCATGAACTCGAGCAGCAGCTCGTGCTCGTCCGGCGGGAAGTGGCGCCACACCTTCTCGCGGATGGTCTCGATCCGCAGGCCGTGGCGGGCTGCGTTCTTGAGGTCCGAGTAGGCGGCGCCGCGCCGGTCGAGCAGCGCGTAGACCGCCTCGATCGCCCACTTCTGGTCCAGGATGATGCGCTGGCCGAACTCCTTGGGCTGGTAGAACGCCGCCCCCGATTGGTGGAGGAAGAGCGCGAGGGAGACGTCCTCGCCCTCGCCCATCCCCACGTCGGCGCAGATCTTCCGGTAGCGCTCGTAGTCGACGTAGCGGTGGTTCATCGCGAGCAGGCGATCGCGCACCTCGACCCACTGCGCGGGGAGGTCGTAGCCGATCGCCTCGATGTCCTCGATCGCCAGCTCGATGCTGCTGCGCAGCCCGGGCATGCCGTTCTGCCCCTCGCGCTTGGCGCTGACGTGCAGGAAGTCGAGGATGCCGTTCGGCGGCGGGTAGACGCCCTTCAGCTCGACGCCGTAGCCCGAGGCCTTGTCGGCCAAGCCATCGACCTTGTTCTGTACGACGAGAACCGGCGAGCCGCTGAGCGCCTTGATGTAGTCGATCCAGTAGGGGAGCTGGAAGTTCTCGTAGCGCTGCCCGAGCTCGTCGAGGCTGTAGCGCGCATCCTCGGTCTCGCGATCCCAGATCAGGAGGAAGAGCGCCCGCGTCTTCAGGAAGAGCCGGTGCGTGGCGTGGTAGATGTCCTGCCCGCCGAAGTCCCACACGTCGACCTGGAGCGGCTGGCCGTCGAGCTTGTCCGCCGCGACATCGGGCAGCTCCCAAGTGCGCCGCTGGATGCCGTGGGTCGAGGGCTGGTCGGGGTCGAAGCGGTCGTCGAGCAGGCGGCTGACGACCGAGGTCTTGCCGACGCGCCCGTTGCCGACCAGCACCAGCTTCACGCGGTCGTGCTTGATGCGCCCGCGGGTCAGGCTGCGGAAGTAGTCGCGGAGCGAGCGCAGGGTCTCGTAGCCGTCGCCTTCATAGAGCTCGCGGGTGATCCCGGAGAGCGGGTTGCCGTGCAGCGCTAGCGAGAAGAGGGCGCGGCGCTCCAGCAGCTCGGCAGGCACCTCTGTGATCGCGTTGTCGTCGACCTTGAGGATCGCGAGGTTGGTGAGCTCGAGCGCCGGCTCGAGCGAGGACAGGCGGTTCGCGCGCGCGTCCAGGCTGAAGAGGAGCCGCAGCCGCTTGACGAACGAGAGGTCCGTCAGCCCGGCTTGCGCGATCTCGAGGTGCTCCAGTCGGCGCAGGCGTGAGATCGGGGACGCCGTCTCGATCGGGTTCTCGCCGACGTGGAGTCGCGACAGCGCGGCGCACTCGGCGAGGGGCGCCAGGTCCGTCACCCTGTTCTGCTCCAGGAAGAGCGTCTCCAGGCGCGACAAACGGGAGAGCGGCTCGATGTCCTGGATCCGGTTCTGGGAGAGGTTGAGCGAGCGAAGCTCCGGGAGCTGCTCGACGAAACGCAGATCGGAGATGAGGTTGGTGGCGAGATCCAGCGACTCCAGCTTGGGGCACCCGCACAGGAACCAGGCGTCCTCGATGACGCCTTCGGTCGGCCCGGCCCAGTTGAGATGCCTGAGGCGAGGCAGGCGCAGCTCGCGCGGCGGGGACGACGCCGCGGTCCCGGTGAGCGTCAGGAGCTCGAGCGCGGGGTGATCCTGGAGCGCCGACACGTCGCGCACGGGGCAGCCCGTGAGGTCGAGCCTCTTCAGGCGCGTGAGCGCCCGTAGGGCCGACAGATCGCTCAGCTCGGATCGACGCGAGCTGAGCTCCTCCAGCTCCACGAGGCTCGCGATCGCCGCGTGGAAGGAATCGTCGAGCTCCGTCCACAACGACCGCAGCCCTCCCATCTGTGCGAGCACCGAGGCGGGCACCCACCCCTTCTGCACGTGGAGGCGCTTGAGCGACCTCAGCCTGGTCAGCGAAGCGAGGTCGCCGCGCGGCTTCTCCAGGTAGAGGGATTCGAGGTTCGCGAGGTCCAGCCCCTGCTCGAGGGCTGCTTCGTTGGGGAGGCCCAGGTGCCGCAGCCGCGGGAAATTCGAGAGGCGCGGGAGGCTCTGGTCCTCCTGGGTGAGCACCAGCGTCTCGAGGGTGGGCAGTCGGCTGAGCGGGTTGACATCCGCGCTCTCCTCGGCGAACAGGATCAGCCCGCGCAGCGACTCCGAGTCGGCGAGCAGCTCGATCGACCGTTGTGCCTCGGAGCCGAATCCGACCCAGAGGTACTCCAGGTGCTTGAGACCAGCCAGCGCGCGCGCTCCCGCGGGCGTGACGAACGCCGTTTCGACGCGACAGAAGCGCAGCCGCTGCAGGGCTGCGATGGCCGGAAGCGCCGGCTCGATGTCCTCGGCGATGCTGAGGGCGCTGACGTAGCCGGACTCGTCGACCGCGTACAGCGGGTCGTTCTCGTTGGTCCCCAGGGCCTCGATGAGCTCGTCCACCCCGACCAGGCTCACGGTGCGCGAGGCCTCGGTCAGCACCTCGAAGAACCCCGCCGGCGCGCGCCGCATCGGGCGGCCGATGGCCTCCGACAGCTCGTCGATCAGGTGTGCCTCGCGCATCCCCCCGCCGGCGGTACGGCGGCTCCCTCCTTCGCGCCTGGGCCGGACCGTGGGCGCGGTCCGGGTGTGGACGTGCTCCGCCGACGTGGCCGAGCGCGGTGGGAAGAAGCTAGCGCCTGGCCGCGGAGCCGGCCAGGCCTAGGGAGTGGATCGGCGCGTGGGGGCTAACCCTGCTCCTCGATGGGCTCGGCGGCCTGGTCTTCCTCGACCGGCGCGCCTTCGTCGCCGCCCGCGTCGTCCTGCTCCTGGTCCTCGTCCTTCTTCCTCGGCGCCCAACGCCCGAGGTGAGACAACGCCCGCAGGTAGTCGCGGTCGAAGGTGTCGCTGACGAGCGGCGTCAGCTCGTCGACGATCTTCATCGCGCGGTCGCCGTCCTTCTTGTCGTTGCGGTGGAGCAGCGCGACGGTGTAGCCGAGCCCGAGGTCGGCGATCTCGTCGGAGCGGCTGAGCTGGTCTCGGCGGTTCCACAGCAGGTCGAAGAGCGGCATGGCCTGCTCGACGCCCTTCTCGCCGTCGCGCGAGAGCGAGATCGCGCGCATCAGCTCGAGGCTCGGGTCGGCCGCTTTCAGGTGCTCGACGCCCTGGATCAGCGACAGGGTGCGCTCGAGGAGCGCGTGGTCGCTGCCGCGCTGGGCCAAGATGTCGGCGGCGGCACGCAGCGCGCTGGGCTCGGGCAGGATGTTGATCAGTGCCAGGTAGCGGTCGAACGCGTCGTCGACCTTGCCCTGGGACTCGAGCGACTCGGCGAGCATGCGCCACAGGTCCGGCGAGCCGGGGCTGAGCGGCAGCTCTTCGCGGATCATCAGCTCGGCCTCGCGCGGGTTCTCGGACAGGAAGAACTCGGCCCAGGCCGCGGCCGAGCCCGGCCGCAGCTCGTCGAGCGCCTGCCAGAAGGTCGACTCGCGGAAGCGGTAGTACTCCTCGCGCGCCAGCGTCCAGCCGCGCACCGGGTCCTTGGTCGAGAAGCGCTCGAAGCGCGCCCAGGCGAGCGAGATGAGCGGGTCGTCCGGCAGCTGCGTGCGCAGCGCGGTCAGCTGCGCGCGCCACGCGGCGCCCGAGATCGTGCGGTCCTCGAAGGCGGCGGTGCCGAGCTCGAGGAACTCGTCCATCACCGCGCGCGCCTCGCGCGCGGGCATCTGGCTCAGCGCGGCGCCGAAAGAGACCACCGCCTCCGACGGCAGGGCCGCCTGGCGCTGTAGGCGCGCCAGCGTGACCAGGCCGAGCGGCGCCTGCGGCAGGCCCTCGATCGAGCGCTCGAGGAAGCGGATCGCCTCGGCGACCGCGCCCTGGCGCGTCATGCGCTGCGCGCGCACGATCGCGTTCCACTCGGGGTTGCGCTCCGACGGGCCGAGGGCGGTCAGGCGGCGCTCGAGGAAGTTGCCGAAGGCCGGGTCGTACATCGAGCCCAGCCGTTCGAGCTCGAGCTCGTGCAGCCGATCCCAGCTCCACTGGAAGGCCGGGCTGCTCTTGGCGAGCTCGAGCAGGATGGGGCGCTCGTAGTCGTGCTGGCCGAGGTGGCGCAGCGCCTTGGCGCGCAGCCACGCGGGCCACAGGCGCCCGGCGGTGTCGCTCTCGTTCGATAGGCGCGAGTAGGCCCAGGCGGAGCCCGACGGCGTCTGCACCGCGGCCAGGTACAGGAAGACCTCGCGCGGGTCGCGGTCTTCGGCGCCGACGAAGAGCGCGGTCTGCGCCGGATACGGGTCGGTCTTCGACGGCAGGCGGTTCTCGGCCGGCAGCATCGCGTTCGCGGCACGCAGCACGAGGTACCACTCGGGCTCGGGCGCGCCCTCTTCGACCTGGCGGAAGGCCAGCGTCGCGGCCTCGGCCACGCGCTCCTCGAGCGCGAGCAGGGCCGCGTCGACCCAGGGGCCTGGCTGGTAGTCCGAGGAGCGCAGCGTCTCGATGGCTCCGGGGACCTCGGTCCAGCGCTCGCTCTCCGCCAGGAAGAGCACGCGCGACACGTACGACTCGGGGCCGGGCAGGAAGGCCTCGGCGCGGTCGAGGGTCTCCTCGGCCAGCATGGCGTCGCCGTCCGCCGTCAGGCAGACCGCGAGGGCGTCGAGCGTCTCGCCGGTGCGGGTGCCGGACTCGTCGAGGCGCTCGAGCAGCTGGCGCGCCGCGCGCAGCTCGTCGTGCGCCAGGAGCCAGCGCGCGGTGCGGATGGTCTCGTCGGGCGTCAGCCGCGCCTCGGGCAGCTTCTGCGACATCTCGTGCAGCACCTGCCGCAGCACGAGCGGCTGGCGCGCCGAGGTCGCGGCCTGCACCGTGAGCTCCAGGGCCGCGGCGTAGGCCTCGTCGTCGGCCGGGATCGGCGCCACGGTCTCGATCGCGAGCTTGCCCTGGCCCGACTCGGAGAAGAGCCGCCCCAGGAGGAGCCGCGTCTCGGTCTGCATCTGCGCGTCGGGGATCGAGCGGAGGCCGGCGATGGCGAGCTGGTCGCGCTCCTCGGCCTGCAGCTCCTCGACCATGCGCAGGAGGCCGGTGTTCTTCGGGTCGAGCTCCATCATCACGAGGAACTCGCTGGGCTCGATCCGCGTCGGCGGGATCTCGGCGACGATGTCGAGCGAGCCGGGGTGCGGCCCGACGAGCTGCATGCGGTAGATCAGCGACTCGACCAGCTTGCGCCAGAAGCCGCGCTTGGCGTCCGCCTCGATCTTCAGGTCCAGGCCCAGCACGTGGTCGGGGTAGCGCTTGAGGAACGCGCGCGAGGCCTCGACGGCGCCGTAGGCCTTGTTGGTCTCGAGGTAGTCCCGCCCGAGCTTCCAGAACTCCCACGTGACGGCGCTCTCGTCGCTCGACGCGACCCAGCGGCCCTTCTCGCGCAGGTAGCGCTTCAGGCCGTCGAGGTTGCGGCGGCGCTCGGTCATCGCCTGGAGCGACACCTGCTCCCACACCGGGATCAGCTCGTCGACCTTGCCCGGCAGGAGCCCGATGGCGTGCACCAGGCTCTCGGACGCGTTGGCCATCGGCTCGCCGCGTGCGATCTGCAGCTCGGCCAGCCGCTGCCAGGCCTCGCCGGAGAAGCCCGGCGCGGTGCTGGTGGCGCGCACCAGCGCCTTGTACTCCTCGCCCTGGCTGCCGGCCTCGCGGTGGGCCTGCGACAGCGCGTAGAAGGCCTCGGCGAGGGCGTTCTCGATCGGCTCCTCGTCCGGCGGCTTCGAGGTGAAGATCTGCAGCTGCGAGATCGCGTCCTTGGCCTTGCCGAGCCGCAGCTTCGCGATGCCGACGAAGAGCGACGCCGCCTTGCGCAGCTCGCCGGCGCTGTTGCCCTTGCGGCGCTGCATCGCCTGGCCGATGCGCTCCAGCCGGTTCCAGTCCTCGGCCTCGTAGAGCAGGCGGCACCAGGTGCCGAGGAGGTCGACCGGCATCTGCAGGTCCTCCTCGGTCGCCTTCGAGAGCACGGTCGAAGCCAGCGCCGGACGGCCGAGCTGGTCGAGCGCCTCGACCAGCGCCTCGACGGCGGGCAGCTTGCGGTGCAGGCTCTTGTGCGACGACGCGGCGAGGCCGAAGTCGACGATCTCGGTCCAGCGCTTGCCGTCGCGCATCAGGTCGAGCAGCCCGACCATCGCCGAGACGTTGGCCTGCTTCTCGAGCGCCGCGACGTAGCTCTGGCGCGCCTGCATCAGGCAGATCGTCGCGGCCTCGAGCATCTTGCGCATCGCGGCCGTGTCCTCGCCCGCGCACACCTCGTCGAACTCGCTCAGCACCGCGTTGCGGTACGTGTGCTCGAAGTCCAGCGTCGCCGCGGTCCACGCCAGCGACTGGGCGCGCTTGGCGGGCTCGTCGGCGAGGAACGCCTGGGTCTGGGTCTCGACCTCGGCCAGGCTGACGTCGGCCAGCGCCCTCAGCGTGCTGCCGCGCAAGAGGTGCGCCTCGGAGTGCTTCGGCGTGTCCTTCAGCACCGAGTCCGCCGCCGCCAGGGCCTCGTTGAAGTTGCCGAGGTCCAGGTCGATCCAGCCGATCTGGAGCGTGACGTTCGAGCTGCCCGGCAGGAACTGGTCGAGCACGACCTCGTAGTCCTCGCGCGCCTTCGGCAGCGCCTTGCGCCGCATGTAGGTCTGCGCCCGGGTCATGAAGATGTCCTGGGCGAGGGCGCGGTTCTCCTCGGCGAGGGCGAGCTCGAGGGCCAGGTTCAGCTCGCGCAGCGCGGAGTCGAAGTCCGGCTTCTCGGACGAGAGCCGATCGTTCGCCGCCGCGAGCAGCGACTCGGGCGTGCGCGCGCTGTGGCTGTGCAGCACGTAGCCCACGGCTCCGACCATGGTCAACGCGAGCAGAAAGAAGAAGAGACGCGGCTTGAGCATCAGCGGGAATCGGCTTGCCCGGGGCCTTGGGTTCCGGCCGCCCCGGCCTGGAAGTCGAGGAGGTCGTACTTCCGCATCTTGTTGAAGAGGGTCGTCCGGTTGATCCCCAGGGTGGCGGCCGTCTTTTGGCGGTTGCCGGCGTGAAATTCTAGGGCGCGCAAGATCAGGGCACGCTCGGGAATCTCTAACACCTTTTTTAGGGGCCCCAGAGGGAGGTCCTCCCAGGGGGAGGTGGAAGGAGCCGCGGCGCCCGGCGCGTCCGCGGAGGGCTCCGCGAGGCCGAGGTCGGCGCGCGTGAGCAGCGAGCCGCCGGCCAGCAGCACGGCGCGCTCGATCGCGTTCTCGAGCTCGCGCACGTTGCCCGGCCAGCGCGCGGCGCAGAGCGCCTCCAGGGCGCCCGGCTCGATGCCCTCGACCGCGCGCCGGTGGCGCGCGGCGAAGCGCGCGAGGAACGCCTCGGCCAGGAGCGGCACGTCCACGCGGCGCTCGCGCAGCGGCGGGATCTCGACGGCCAGCACGTGGATGCGGTAGTAGAGGTCCTCGCGGAAGCGCCCGGCGGCGACCTCGTCGCGCAGGTCGCGGTTGGTCGCGGCGACCAGCCGCACGTCGACGCGGCGGGTGCGCTCGTCGCCGACCGGCTCGAAGCTCTTGTCCTCGAGCACGCGCAGGAGCTTGACCTGCAGCGCGTGCGACGCCGTCGCGATCTCGTCGAGGAAGAGCGTGCCGCCGTCGGCGGCCTCGAACTTGCCCATGCGGTCGCGCACCGCGCCGGTGAAGGCGCCCTTCTTGTGCCCGAAGAGCTCGCTCTCGAGCAGCGTCTCGGGCAGCGCGCCGCAGTTGACCTCGACGAAGGGGCCGCCCGCGCGCGCCGAGCGGTGGTGGACCGCGCGCGCGAGCATGGTCTTGCCGACGCCGCTCTCGCCCGCGAAGAGCAGGGTCGCGTCGGAGTCGGCCACGGCGTCGAGCGTGGCGAACACCGAGCGCATGCGCGGGTCCCGGCTCTCGAGCCCCCCGAGGTCGTAGCGGTGGTCGACCTCCGAGCGCAGCGCGCGGTTCTCGCGTCGCAGCGAGGCCGCGTCGAGCGCGCGGCGGACCGCGCGGACGATCTGCTCGTGGGGGAGCGGACGCGACAGCACGTCGAAGGCGCCTTCACGCAAGGCGCGAGAGGCCTCCTCGTCGGTGCCGAAGTCGTCCAGCAGGATGACCGGCGGGCCGTCGGCCAGGCGCTGGGCCTCGCGCAGCACCTGCTCGCCGCCGAGCGAGCGCTCACCCAGCGCCACGTCGAAACCCTGACCGCGCAGGGCCTCGAGCGCCGCGTCGAGCTCGACCTGCTGCTCCACCTCAAAGCCGGTCGCGCGCAGGGCCTCGGCGAGGTCCTGCGAGAGACGGGTGGGCGGGTCGAGGAGCAGAATGCGGGGGACGGTCATCGCCTGGGATGTCCTGATTTTTCGACATCCTCCGTCCCCTGGCTGAAACAGGGTTGTATCTCGCTCGCCAGAAGCTGTGGCGCGGCCCGAATTCGGGGGTCGGCCGGGGGCTACACCGAGAGCGGCAGCCGCACCTCCAGGCGCAGCTCGCCGGGCCCCGACGGCTCCAGCACGGCCGAGCCGGCAAGCCCGTGGGCGGTCCGCGTCGCGGCCCGGGCCGACTCGGTGGCCGCCCGCAGCTTGCGGGAGCCCTCGAAGGGCGCGTCCTGCAGCAGGGCCGGCAGGTCGCCGTCGGTCAGGTCCCCGGGGGGGAAGAGGATCTCGACCACGGCCTGCCCGCGCTCGCCGACGGCGCTGACCTGGACCCGGGCGTCGGGGCCGGCGCAGGCGTCCGCCAGCGTCAGGAAGCCGTCGAAGACCTCGGCCACCTCGGACCGGGACTGCTCCATCGGGATGCGCGGGCTGGTCCCGAGGGCGTACTCCGCCGCCGTCTCGGTAGCCGAGCGGCCCACCAGGAGGTCGTCGAGCAGCGTCCCGAGGTCCCAGGTCTCGTCGCCCCGGGCGGCCTGCCCGTTGGCCTCGGCCGCCGGGCGCGTCCCGGTCGGCAGGGCCGGCGGCGGCGCCTGGGAGCCCGACAGCCCGGCCAGGGCCCGCAGATCGTCCAGGTTCGGCGGCCAGGCGACGAAGCGGCTGCGCGTCAGGTCCAGCAGGGCGCGTGAGCGCTCCGCGCCCGCGTTGTCGCCGAGCACGGCCAGCGACCAGGCCGGGCGGCCCTCCAGGAAGCGCCTCAGGATGCCGATGTCCTCCAGCGGCACGCGGTCCCCGTCGAGCAGCAGCCGGCCCGACTCGGTGCGGACCAGGAGCAGCTGGGCCAGGTCCTCGATCCCGACCAGCCGGGCTCCGCCTCCGGGGGCGCGCCCCAGGAGGCCCGACAGGGCCGCGGAGAGCTCCTCAAGGCGCTCGCCGGGGCCGATGATGACCAGATCTCGCTCCCATGTACCGTCCATCTCTTCCTCCTTCTGAAGGCGCCGGCTCATGGTATCGGGCCCTCGGGCGCGGGCAAGTTGCGACTTCGTCCGGTCGGCCCGGAAGCGGGACCTCGCCAGCACCCCGAGGCGGGCGGTTTCCGCCGGGCGCGACCCGGGGCACAATAGGGGGAATCCAGCTTCGAGCCCCGAGTCCGGGCTCCGCCGGGCGCTAGACATCCCCCCCAATGTCCCAGCGGATCGAGATCTCCGTCGTCATCCCCGTGTTCAACGAGGAAGAGAGTCTGCCGGTGTTGCACCGGGAGATCGCGGACGCCTTTGAGGCGCTCGGGAACCCGCCTGCCGAGATGCTCTTCGTCGACGACTGCTCGACCGACGCCAGCCTGCACGTGATGCTCTCGCTTTGGCGCGACGACCCGCGCGTGAAGGTGATCAAGTTCCGCAAGAACTTCGGCCAGACCGCGGCGCTCGCGGCCGGGTTCGAGGAGTCCCGCGGTGACATCGTCGTGACGCTCGACGGCGACCTGCAGAACGACCCGGCCGACATCCCGCGCCTGGTGGCCAGGCTCGGCGAGGGCCACGACATCGTCGCGGGCTGGCGGCGCGACCGGCAGGACAAGCTCCTGCTTCGCCGCTTCCCCTCGATCATGGCCAACCGCCTGATCGCGTTCGTCACCGGCGTGAAGATCCACGACACCGGCTGCACGCTGAAGGCCTTCCGCCGCGAGCTCGTGAAGAACATGCCGATCTACTCCGAGCAGCACCGCTTCCTGCCGGTGCTCGGGGCCGGCAGCGGCGCGCGCATCTCCGAGCTGGTCGTCAACCACCGCGCGCGGCGCTTCGGCACCAGCAAGTACGGCATCGGCCGGGCGGCGCGCGTGTTCCTCGACCTGATGTCGATCAAGCTCGTCACCCAGTTCTCGCAGCGACCGCTCCAGTACTTCGGGATGCTGTCGCTGATCGTGCTGGGGATGATCCTGGTGCTGGGGCTGGTGGCCCTGACCGGGGCCGGCACGGGCGACCTGGAGATGTCGGACCTCGAGCTGATGGTCATCACCGTCGAGATCACCCTCTTCATGCTCTTCGCCTACTTCGTGCTCCTCGGGCTGCTCGGCGAGCTCGCGGTCAAGGCGAGCGGCATGCACCGCCGAAGCACCTTGGATCGCATCCTCAGCGAGCTGCACTGACATGACGTCCCTCGAAACCAAGGAACCGGTCTCGGCACCGGCCGGACCCACCGGCGAGCCCGTCGTCGCGCCCGACGGCGCATCGGCGGCGGCCCAGCTCGACGTCACGGTCATCGTGCCCGTGCAGAGCGAGGACGCCGAGGTCCGCGAGGTCGCCGAGGCGCTCGGCGCCGAGCTCGACCACCAGGGCCGCAGCTGGGAGATGTTCTTCATCTTCGACGGCGTGTCCGGCCGCGCGTTCGACGCGGTGCAGGAGATCCGGGGCGAGATGGGCTCGAAGGTGAAGTCGATCTCCTTCAAGAACCCCTTCGGCGAGTCGGTGTGCCTGTCGGCGGCCTTCGAGCGCTCGCGCGGCCGCTTCGTGCTGACCACGCCGCAGTACGTGCAGATCGACCCGACCGAGATGCGCCACATGCTGGCGGCCCTAGAGGAGGGCTCGGACTTCGTCACGCCCTGGCGCTCGCCGCGCATCGATCCCTGGCTGAACCGACTGCAGTCGGCGACCTTCAACCTGATCATCCGCCAGGTCGTGCGCATGCACTTCCACGACCTGAACTGCTACTTCCGCGCGATCCGGCGCGAGGTCCTGGAGGACATCGCGATCTACGGCGACATGTACCGCTTCCTGCCGGTCATCGCCTACCGCCAGGGCTACCGCGTCGACGAGGTGAAGGTCCGCCACCTCAAGGAGTGGGGCAAGGCCGGCTTCTTCGGGCTCGGCGTCTACGTGCGTCGCTTCCTCGACGTGCTGGCGGTGATGTTCCTGAGCAAGTTCACCCTCAAGCCGCTGCGCTTCTTCGGCACGGTGGGAGGGCTGTTCTCGCTCTTCGGGCTGATCATCAACACCTATCTCGCCATCCTGAAGTGGGGCTTCGGCGAGTCGATCAGCCAGCGCCCGCTGCTCGTCATGGGCGTGATGCTCTTCGTGCTCGGCGTGCAGATCATCGGCTTCGGCCTCGTGGGCGAGATCATCATCTTCTCCCAGGCGCGCAACCTGAAGGAGTACCGCGTGGAGCGCATCTACGACCGCGATCCGACGGAGGGCGCGTCCTGACCGTCGAGCACGAGCCGAACGGGTCCTCGGTGCTGCTGCGCGGCGCCGGGGGCATCGAGATCCGCGCCGCCCGCGCGAAGAACGCCGAGGCGCGCGACGCCTTCCTCCAGAGCCACCCGGCCTCGTCGTTCTTCCACCTGAGCGGCTGGAGCCGCGTGGTCCAGAAGGAGTTCGGCCACGAGCCCAAGGACCTCGTGGCGTGGCGCGACGGCGAGATCGTCGGCGTGCTGCCGATGATGCTGTGCCGCGGGATGATGGGGCGGCGGAGCCTCATCTCGATGCCCTACGGCGTCTACGGCGGGCCGGTGGGCGAGGACGCCGCGGTCGAGCAGGCGTTGCTCGAGGAGGCCGTCCGCCTGGCGGACAAGACGCGCGTCGGGCACCTCGAGCTGCGCTACTTCAACGACCCCGGCCCGAACCTGGTCGGCTCGTCGCTGTACTGCACCTTCATCCGCGACCTGCCGGAGGACCCCGCCGACGTGCTCGGGCGCATGCCGAAGAAGTCGCGCGCCGAGGCGCGCAAGGCGCGCAACAAGCACGGCCTCGAGCTCTCCGAGGGCGCGTGGTACGTCGACGACCTGTACCGCATGTTCCTGAAGAACAAGCACCAGCTCGGCTCGCCCGCGCTGCCGGCGCGGTACTTCTATTCGCTGGTCGAGGAGTTCGGGAAAGACATCCGCGTGTTCCTCGTGCGCCGCGGCCGCGTGCCGCTCGCGGCGGTGATGGCGTTCCTCGACCGCGAGACGCTGGTCGCCTACTACTCGGGCACCGAGCCCGGCGCGGACCGCGCCTACAGCGCCAGCAACTTCATGTACCTCGCGCTGCAGGAGTGGGGTGTGGAACACGGCTTCGGCACCTTCGACTTCGGCCGCAGCCGGCGCGACGCCGGTGCGTTCCGCTTCAAGTGCCACCAGGGCTTCGAGCCGCGGCCGCTGCCGTACCGCTACCACCTGGTGCAGGACCGGCGCATCCCCGACTTCAACCCGTCGAACCCGAAGACCAAGGTGCTGCAGGAGACCTGGTCGCGCCTGCCCACCTGGTGTGTGCGGCGGCTGTCGGACCGGCTCTCGGCCTACCTGCCCTAGGCCCTACCTGCGCTTGTGCTCGGCCAGGATCTCGTCCGCCGCGGCGGTGAGGTCGGCCACGAAGCGGTGCTCGACGTCCCCGAGGCGCTCCCGCTCGGCCTCGCCCTTGCCGGTCGCGACGAGCAGCAGCCCCGTGACGCCGGCGCGCTGCGCCGCGACGAGGTCGCGCGCCGAGTCGCCGACCGCCCAGCTCCGCGCCGGGTCGAGGTCGAGCCTCCGCACCGCCTCGTTGTACATGCCCGGCGCCGGCTTGCGGCAGTCGCTCTCGCGGCGGTACTTCGGAGGGCCGTGGTCCGGGTGGTAGGGGCAGTACACGATCAGGTCGAGGCGCGCACCCTCCGCGGCGAGGTCGCCCTCGAGCCGCGCGTGCACCGCCGCCAGGTCGTCCTCGGTGAAGAGCCCGCGCGCGATGCCGCTCTGATTGGTGATGAGCACGACCGGCAGGCCGGCCCCGTTGAGCGCGCGTACCGCCGCGGCGGCACCGGGGTAGAGAGCGACCCCGTCGGGGTCGCCCAGGTAGCCGAGCTCGTCGATCAGCGTGCCGTCCCGGTCGAGGAAGACGGCGGGGCGCGCGCTCACTCGCTCACTCCTCGGCCGACAGCCGCAGGTCGACGTGGATGCGGCTCGGCGACGGGCTCTCGTCGAGCCGCACCGGCAGGATGAGGTCGGTCATCGGCAGGAACAGCGGGAAGGGCCACGAGCGCGGCGTGACCACGCCCTCGGACCACGGCACGAGCTCGTACCGCTTGCCGTGCTCGAGGAACAGCGCGGTGGTGGCATAGCCCTCCAGGCGCAGCTCGATCCACTTCGCGTCGTCGTCGATGGCCATGCTGGCCGGCGTCACGAAACCGCTGTCGCGGCCGTCGACCGAGATGTGCGCCCCCGGCGGGGTGCTCGCGATGAGGATCCCCGGCGGGGTGACGAGGTTCACGCACGAGGCGAGGCCGCAGGCGGCCGCCAGGGCGGAGAGGAGTCGGAGGGCGCGCATGACGACGATTCTGGATCCTGGCGGCAGCGGTGGCAAGCCGGGCGGGAAGCTGGTTGCGGCGGGGCCGCCGCTTTACCACCCTCCACGCCGTGGCGAGCACCCAGCCTGACATGCATCGGCCGTCCGGAGGCGTAACTCAACCGTCAGAGGCGGGGGCGGGCTGGATCCTGCTCCTGGCGTTGGCGATCGCCCTCCTGCGGCTCTGGAAGCTCGGCGACTGGAGCCTGTGGCACGACGAGGCGCTGACGCTCTCGGACGCCCTCGACGGCGTCGGGATGCAGAACCGGCTCGGCTACCTGCTGTACGCGGCGCTCTTCGGGGGGGCGGAGACCCGGCCCGACGAGCTGCAGCTGCGCCTCCTGCCGGCGGTGCTCGGCATCCTGACCGTGCCGCTGACGTACTGGGCCTTTCGGCCGTTCGTCGCGGCGCGTCACGCGGCGGCGGCGGCGCTCTTGGTCGCGCTCTCGACCTGGCATGTGTACTGGTCGCAGAACGCGCGCTTCTACACGCTGGCCCAGGACCTGGCGCTGGTCGGTGGCGGGCTGTTCGTGCGCGGTCTGTACCGCCCGCGGACCGCGCTGGTCGTGGTGGGGGTGGCGCTGGTCGCGGCGGCGGCGCTGGCGCATCCGAGCGCGGCGTTCCTGCTCGGCGGCCTGCTGGCGGGGCCCTGGGTCGCGCGCGCGGTCGGCCTCGGGCCCGAGCGCGTCGAGCCCGGCCCCTGGCGCGCGACCCTGCTCCTGGCCGGCGTCGGCGCGCTCGCGGGATTGCCCTGGGCGCGCGAGGTCTGGGACACCTGGGTCGGGAAGAAGGACCCCAACGCGGCCCACTTCCTGTTCACGACCGGGTTCTACGTGACGCCGGCGATCGGGGTGGGGGTGCTGCTGGGGACGTGGACGTTGCTACGCCGCCGCGAGCGCGCCGGCTCAGCCGTCCTGGCCGCGACGGTCGCCACCTTCGCGCTGGCCTTCGGCGCGTCGCTCTTCGCGCGCATGTCCGCCCAGTACGTCTTCGTGTTGCTGCCCTGGATCGCGTTCGTCGCGGCCGCGCCCGTCGGCGCCTTCACGCGGCGCGGGTTCTCGGCCGTCCCCGGCGGGTTGGGGCTGGCGTACCTCGCGCTGCTCGTGCTGCCGGCGCTCGCGAACCTGCTGCTGTACTTCACCGTCGCCCACGGCGACCGCCCCCGCTGGCGCGACGCCTACGCCTACGTGTTGACCGCGAGCGAGCCTGGCGACCTGATCCTGGGCATGGAGGCGCCGGTGGCCGAGTACTACCTCGATCCCGACCCGGCCCGCATGGACGTGCGCGAGTGGCGCCAGGTGGCCTACCTGGACCGCTTCCGGGCCAACCTGTCGAGCGCCTGGGGCCGCTACCCGCGCCGCACCTGGCTGGTGCTGAACCGCGAGCAGCTGGAGGACTGGGGCCGCTCCGACCGCGAGTCGTTCCTGCGCAACCTGCGCGACGAGTTCCGGCTGATCGAGGCCTTCCCGGTGCGCGTCCTGGCCCGCGACCTCGACGTCCTGGTCTATCTGCGCGAGTGACGCTAGGCTGACGGCGTTTCCCAGCCCCTCCTATTAAGAGATTCCGAGACGATGGCCAAGGCGACCGAGATCCGAAAGGGTCAGGTGATCGAGAAGGACGGCGACCTGCTCCTGATCACCGAGTACGAGCACCGCACCCCGGGCAACCTGCGCTCGGTGGTCCAGATCAAGACCCGCTCGCTCAACAACGGGCAGAACGGGTCGATGCGCCTCAGCGGCTCCGACAACGTCGACCTCGCTTACCTCGACAAGCGCAAGGCCGAGTACCTCTACAAGGAGTCGAACGGCGACTACTGCTTCATGGACGCCGAGTCCTACGAGCAGTTCCCGCTCAACGACAACCTGGTCGGCGACAAGATGGGCTTCGTGAAGGAGAACACGACCGTCGAGATCACCTTCCACGGCACCACGCCGATCGACGTCGTCCTTCCGAAGTCGGTCGAGCTCGAGGTCACGGACGCCGAGGTGGCGGTGAAGGGCAACACCGCGACCAACGTCAAGAAGGACGCGGTGCTCGAGACCGGGCTGAAGATCAAGGTGCCGATGCACATCGGCGTCGGCGAGAAGGTCAAGGTCTCGACCGACACCGGCGAGTTCCAGGGCCGCGCGAACTAGCTGCGCGAGTCAACGGCGGGAGGGCCAACCCCTCGGGACGGCCGCAGCTTCACGTGACGTGACTGCATGAATCGCGACAGCCCGAGGGCCGAGGACGTCATCGCGCACGTCGACCGCTGCCGGGGTACGCCCTGCGCGTCCTGCGCCATCGTCCTCCTGGGGCACGACGCCGTCGTCGGACTCCTGCTCGGCTTCGCGGACGAGCCCGCGTGCATCGCCTGCCTGGCCCGCCGGCACGGCCGTGAGCCCGCCGTCTTTCTCGAGAGCGCCTACCGCAGCATTCGACAGCTCGCGTGCTACCGGGCGGGCTGGCGCCACGCGGACGAGCGGCTCTCGTCCGAGGGGCCCTGGCCCGGGGAGCGCATCCCGGCCCGCCTGCGCATGCCGGCGGACGAGGGAGCGGAGCCGGCCGACGAGCGCGTCGCGACAGGCACGGAGACGTCGCCGGAGGAGGACCTGGAGGCCGCGGTCGCGGCCTCGAAGCGGCTCGTGCACTGGGACGCCGGCGACCGCGGTTGCGGCGAGCTGGCCCTCGAGCTCAAGCTCCGCGTCCGGCGCCTGGACTCCGGGGGGCGACTCCTGCTCCGCACCACCGACCCCGGCGCGCCTGCGGACCTACCCGCCTGGTGTCGCCTCACCGGTAATCTACTCGTGGCGGCCGCGCCGCCGCGGTACCTCGTCGAGTCCTGTGCTCGCCCGTCCTCCCACCCCGACCCCTGACCCGCTTCGCGGGCCCCGAGCCATGAAGAAGTTCGTCGTCTCCCTCACCCACGCCAAGGACGACCGCGACCGCGCCACCGTCGCCTTCGTCGTCGCGAACGCGGCCCTGGGCTCCGACCAGGACACCGTGGTCTTTCTCAGCACCGAGGCCGTCCGCCTCTCGCAGAAGGGCTACGCCGACGACGTCGCCGAGGAGGGCTTTGCGCCCCTGGCGGAGCTGATGGCGAGCTTCGCGGAGGCCGGCGGGCAGATCTACGTGTGCGCCCCGTGCTTCAAGAAGCGCGGCCTCGACGACGCGAGTCTCGTGGCGGGCGCCGCCGTGGTGGGCGGCGCCAAGCTGGTCGAGTTCATGGCCGGCGGCTGCCCCAGCGTCTCGTACTAGACGCGAGCGACCTCCGTGAGCCGGCACCCCTACGCTCCCAACGACAGCTTCGATGGAGGGACGCTCGACTGCGGCAACGGCCTGCTGCTGTTGATCCGCAAGCACATCGATCCCCTGCGCCCCGGCGAGCTGCTCGAGATCCTGTCCGCCGAGCCGTCGGTCGCGGAGGACCTGCCGTCCTGGTGCCGGCTTACGGGCAACGAGCTCGTCTCGACGCACGAGGACTCCGAGCGCCGCAGCTTCCTCGTCTCCAAGGGTGCGTTCGACCCCAGCCGAGTCGGGCCGGGCCAGGCGCAGCGCGAGCCCATGCCGCTGACCCAACACGTGGTGGCCGTCCGCGTTCCCGATCGCCTGCCGGATCCGGCGCCCGCGCCCGCGATCGAGCCCCTCTCCGTCATGGGCGTTGGGAGCTGGCCTCGCCCGCGCTGGCTCCTGCGGTCGCTGCACGAACGCCTCGAGGGGCGCCTGTCCGACGGCGAGTTCGACGACGCCGCCCGGGACGCGGTCCGGCTCTCGGTCCAGGCGCAGTTGCGCGCCGGAGTCGACGTCGTCACCGACGGCGAGCAACGCCGCGACAACTACGCCAGCTTCGTGGGCGGTCTCCTCGACAACTGCCAGCTCATCCCGCTGACCGACCTGCTCCCGTACGTCGACCACCCCGAGGCGTTCGAGCGCGAGCTCGACGCCCTGGACGTCCCGGCCTCCGAGGTACGGCATCCCGCGGTGTTCGGCCCGCTGGGACGCAGCCGCCCGCTCGCCGTTCACGAGGTCGAGTTCCTGCGCCAGCTCACCGATCGTCCGATCAAGGTCGCGCTCCCGGGCCCGTACCTTCTGACGCGGACCATGTGGATGGAGTGCATCTCGGACCGCGCCTACCGCGACCGGGAAGCGCTCGCGGAGGACGTCGTTCGCGTCCTGCGCGAGGAGCTCTCCTTCCTGCTCGCGAGCGGTGCAGCGCTCGTCCAGCTGGACGAGCCCGTGCTCACCGAGGTGGCGCACGGCGACCGACGCGAGGGCGGCCGCAGCTTCATGTGCGGAGCCTTGGGCGAGCGGGGCGACTCGCGCGCCGAGCTCGACTTCGCCGCCGAGCTCCTCTGCCAGCTGACCGCTGGCCTGCCGGAGGAGCGCCTGGCGATGCACGTCTGCCGCGGCAACTGGTCGCCGGACGAGAGCGTGGCGCTCGCCGGAGACTACGCACCGCTCCTGCCGCTCCTCGACCGCGTCCCGGTCGGAACCCTGGTGCTCGAGCTATGCACTCCCCGCGCGGGCGACGAGAGCCTGCTGCGCGCGCTTCCCGAGACCAAGCGCATCGGCGTCGGCGTCGTCAACCAGAAGCGCGCGCACGTGGAGACGGTGGGGGAGATCGAGGCCAAGACGCGCCGAGCCATCGAGCTGTTCGGGGCGGAGCGCGTGCTGCTCAACCCCGACTGCGGCTTCGCCACCTTCGCCGACAACCCGATCACCGCGACGGAGGTCGCGGAGCGCAAGCTGCACGCGATCGTCGAGGCGAGCCGTCGGCTGCGCGGGGGCTAGGCGGGCCCGGCTCCGCGGCGGACGTTCGGCGAGGGGTTCGGTCGTCGCAGCCGATTCCCGATATCCTCGCTGCTCCGGGCGATCGCCGGTGCGATCGCGCTCGTTTCCCCTGCGAAGTGGAGCTCCATGCGTACCTTCCTCCCGCCCGCCGTCCTGCTGGTTCTTTGCCCCGTCGCCTCGGCGCAGGTGATCTACGTGGACGCCGACCTCACGACCGGTCTCAATGACGGCTCTACCTGGAGCGATGCGTTCCAGGGACCCGGCGGCGTCCAGGCCGCGTTGGCCGCAGCGGTGTCCGGAGACAGCGTGTTCGCCGCCCAGGGCGACTACCTTCCCTCGAGCACCGGAGATCGCGGCGCCTCGTTCGTCCTCAAGGACGCCGTCGCGCTGTACGGCGGATTCCTGGGCGGCGAGACCTCGCCGGACGAGCGCCCGCCGTTCGGCACGGCGCCCAGCGTGCTCTCCGGCGACCTGGCCGGCGACGACGGTGGCGGACTGTTCGACGACAACAGCTACCACGTGGTGATCGGGAACGCCGACGCCGGCGCGCTGCTGGACGGCTTCACGGTGCGCTCGGGCAACGCCAACGGAGCCGGGGCCAACGAGGACCGGGGCGCGGGCATCCTGTGCGCGGGCGATGTTGCGCCGGCCCTCCGCAACTGCCGTTTCGCCTCGCACCGCTGCACCTTCGGCGGCGCCGCCGGGCACCTCAGCGCCGGAGCCGCGCCGAGCTTCGTCGACTGCTCCTTCGTGGACGGCGACGGGGCCTTCGCCGGCGGCGCGCTCGACCTTGCCGGCGCGGGAGCGGTGCGCTTCGACCGCTGCCTGTTCGAGAACAACACGGCGTCCCGCGGCGGCGCGCTAGAGCTGTTCGGCACCGACGACGTCTTGGCCGTCAACTGCGTGTTCCGTGGCAACACGGCCACCGGCCCCTTCGGCGGCGGCGCGATCTTCATGAACGTGGGGCAGAACAACGCCGTCCGAAGCTGCACGATCGTCGGCAACTCGGCCACGGCCAGCGACTGGGGCGGCATCCACGACCCCGGGGCTCCCGCAGAGACGGTGGTCAACTGCATCCTGTGGGACAACTCGGGTTCGGATGGGTCCCAGGGCTCCGAGAACCAGGTGAACGCCGGGACCAACGTCCAGTACTCGATCGTCGAGGGGGGCTATGCGGGCACCGGCAACCTCGCGGGCGATCCGCTCTTCGCCGACGCCGCGGCGGGCGACTTCTCCCTGACGCTCGCCTCGCCGGCGATCGACGCCGGCTTCAACGCCGGGGTCCCGCCGGCGATCCTGCTGGACTTCGCGCAGAATCCGCGCTTCGCCGACGAGCCCACCGTCCCCGACACGGGAGCCGGAGCGGCGCCGATCGTCGACATCGGCGCTATCGAGTCGATCCCCAGCCCCTTCATCAGGAGCGCCGGTTGCTCCGGCAACCCGCTGCTCTTGTCGGGCACGGGCTCGACCTTCGCGGTCGGCCAGGCCTTCGGCCTGCAGCTCGATGCCGGGGCCTTCCCGACCGGGCTGGCCTTCTACTTCGGCGGCTTCGACGGCACGGACGGGTTCGGCTGCGGGTTCGACGTGCCCGGTCTGGGAGAGCTTCTCCTGTCGCTCGTCCTGCCCTCGTTCCCCGTCGGCACCGCGCCGATGACCGCCGGTGCCAGCAGCCTCGCCCTGGCGCTGCCAAACGACCCCGGGCTCGCCGGCCAGACCTTCGGGTTCCAGGCCGTTCACGCGCCGCTCGGTGCTCCGGGCGCGCCGATCGAGCTCTCCGGCCTGGTGCTCGGGACGGTCGCGCCCTGAGCTGCTAGAGGTTCGGCCGGCAAGGGGCGCGGACCAGGTGCGGTGACTGAGAGTGCATAGCAAGGCGCGCCGACGACCGCGCATCCAGGGCGCTACGCCAAGGAGGCGCAACGCCGCCAGGCGCTTTCAGGTGCCGGAGATGGCGCGGGGGCGTGGTCGGCCGGACCTCTAGTCCGAGATCACAAACTCCACCGCCTCGGTCAGCCCGACGTTGGGGGAGAAGTCGACCAGGGCTCCCTGGGCGTAGAGCGCGAGCCCGACCAGCAACGGGTCGTCGGGGAGGCTCACCACGATCTCGCGCGGGGAGCCGATCCACGGGAGACCCTGTGCGGTGACGAGGGGGTTGGGGCTCTGAAGTCCGATCAGGAGCTCGCCCGCCGCGGCAGCACCGGTCATCCCCCAGCCGGGAAACAGCGTCCCGCAGGGATAGGCCGGATCCGGCTGGTTCGAGATCAGGAGCCACGTCTGAGCCAGGATCCCCATGGAGCCGGTCGGGTCGTGGACCAAGAGCTCGAACGCGTCGCCGATGTGCGGGAGCCCCTGCCAGAGAAGGCTGCCCGCGGGATTCACGCCACAGCCGTAGGCGCTTGGGCTCGGCGGGCAGGGCGCGAGCGAAGCTCGGAAGGCTCCGCGCCCGTGGGTGAAGGCCACCAGGGTGCTCTCGTCCTGGAAGTCGAGCGTCTCGACGATCGTGTGGGCGAGGCCGGTGTTGGCCGGCGCCCAGGTGGCTCCGGCGTCGTCGCTCGCGAAGACGCCGAGCTCGGTGCCGACGTAGAGTTGCTCCGAGTCGCAGGGCCGGACGGCGATCCAGTGGGCCGGGATGTCGGGGACTCCGGCGAGCCCGATCCCGTCGATCGACGTCCAGGTCGCGCCGCCGTTGGTGGTCCGCAGAACGTGGGGCACGCCGTAGGTCGAGGACGTCAGGTAGGCCACGTCGGGGACCGTCGGGTCGACGGCGAGGCTCGACACCCAGCCGCCCAGGAGCCCGGTCGAGAAGGTCTGCCAGCTCGGTGAGCTCGCGGTGCCGTCGCTGGTGCGCGCCACGTAGCCGTTGTCGAAGCCGAGGTACACCACGTCGCTGTTCGACGGCGCGACGGCGATGGCCGAGATCGTGCCGGCGAGCGGCAGGTCCGGCCCCGCGACGCTCCACAGCGTGGCGCCGTTCTTCGTGCGCCAGGGGCGGGAGCCTCCGGTCCAGAGCGTCAGGGGCGCGCCCGGGTCCATCGCGATCGGCGTGATGAAGAGCCCGTCCGCGTCGCTGATTCCGTTGCTCGCGGGCAGGAAGTTGAGCCCGCCGTCGAAGGTCCTCCAGATGTCCGGCCAGTTGTGGGTTTCAACGTAGAAGTGGTCCTCGTCGGCCGGGTCGACGTGGGTGTACCCGCCGTCGCCTCCGTAGACGATGCGCCAGTCCTCGGGCGCCGTCGCCGAGGTGACCGCGTTCGTGCCGTTGTCCTGGGTGCCGCCGATGAACACGTCGGCGGTTCGAGCGGCGTCGCCGTGGTAGAACTGCGTCACGCCGTAGCCGTTGTTCAGGCTCTCCCAGACGATCTCCGGCGGCGGGAGTGTGCCCGGGAAGGGGCAGTCCTCGAGCGTCGCTGCGGCCCGCGCGTTCTGCGTGCGGAAGATCCCGCCGTCGTTGCCGACGAACAGCGTTTGGTTGGCCGCGCCGTCGTAGTCGGGATGGAAGACCACGGCGTGGTGGTCGGGGTGGATGTAGGAGGGCGGCGGCGGGTCCTCCAGGTAGTAGAACCAATAGCCGGCGAGCTCGAAGGTCGCCCCTCCGTCCACCGAGCGGAAGAGGTCCACTCCGCCGAGCCAGACGGTCAGCGGATCCACCGGGTCGACCGCCAGGGCCAGGTCGTACCAGCCCTGCGCGTACGTCTCCCCGGGGGAGCAGCCGGTGGACAGGATCAGGTTGTTGAAGAGCCAGGGCGAGAACTCGTGCCCCAGGTCGAGCACGCCGTTGAAGGTCGCGCCGCCGTCGTCGGAGCGCCACAGGTTCACGATCTGGCCGACCGCGCCGACGGTGCCGTTGTCCGCCATCGCGAGGTAGACCACGTCGTTGTCGCTCGGCGCGAACTCGACCTTCATCCGGCCCTGGTTCGAGGGCACCGAGTAGGGGAACCAGCCGTCGCCGCCGTCGTCGCTGCGGTAGAGGCCGTCGGCCGCGAAGCTCCCGAAGCTCGCGAAGAGCTGATCGGGCGCGGCGTCGGGGCGCAGGGCCAGGTCGGTGCAGCCCGCGTAGCAGCCCACGGTCGACGGGCCGGTGTCGAGGTAGGCCGGGTTGGAGAGCACGGGCGTCCAGCTCGCGCCGGAATCGGTGCTGCGCCAGACGCCGGTCCGCGTGGCGGCGTAGATCCGGCCCGGGTCGTTCGGGCTGACGACCAGGTCGTTGACGTAGTCGAAGGCGCCGCCTGGAACGCCGGTCACGGTGCCCGCGAGCTGCGTCCAGGTCGCGCCCGCGTCGGTGGACTTGAAGATCCCCAGCCCCTGCAGGTGTCCGATGGCGAGGAAGCCCTCGCCGGTACCGGCGTAGAGCACCGCCGGGTCGCTCGGGTCCATCGCGAGGCACGACACCTTGAGGTTCAGCATCGCGTCGTCGGTCGCCGCCCAGCTCGCCCCCGCGTCGGTCGACTTCCACACCCCGCCGGAGACGCCGGCGGCGTACATCACGTCCGGATCGCTCGGGTCGATCAGGAGGGCCCGCGTGCGCCCGCCGATGTTGCCGGGGCCGAGCGAGGTCCAGGAGGCGATGCCGCCCGGTGCCGCGCCGGCGACCGGCTCGGCCTCGCGGCGCCGGAGGAGGCCGAGCTCGCGCTGGAGGTGCTCCAGCGGCAGCCGCTGCAGGTCTTCGCCGAGCCGCTGTTCGAGGAAGAAGCGCGCCGCCTCGGCGGGCTGGTCGAAGGCCTTCGAGCCCTGACCCGCGAGCTTCTGGCGCTTCTGCGTGACGGCCTGGCGCGCGAGTGCGAGGCGTCCGGGCGGCTCGCCCGTAGGCTCCGCTCCGCGGCCGAGCGCGAGTAGGCCGGCTCCCAAGGCCACGAGCCCTCCCAAACCGATGCTGATCCAGCTTGCTCTCATCGTCCGTGTCTCCTGAGGCCGTTCCTTAGCGGTCACCTTCCTCGTCGCGGCGGAACCGTCCGACGGCGGCCTCCAACGCGGGGTCGACGCGCTCTTCAAGGTGCGCGGTCCGCACGGTCTCGCAGGGGACGTCGACGGGGAGCCCGATATGCTCGAAGCAGCGGCCGTCCGCGGTGCGGTAGACCTCGTTCGAGAGCCCGACGAGCCACCCGTTCGGCAGCTCTGTCTCCAGCACGTCGGACAGCGCGCCGCCGCTGGGCTCGCCGATCACGGTGAGTCCGCCCTTTCGCTCCAGCAGCGACATGCCGAACACCTCGGCGGCGCTCAAGGTGTACCGGCTGACGAGCAGCGCCACGGGGCCCCGAAACCCCGGGCGGTCCGAGGGCGCGAGGTGGAACTCCCCGGCGGCGACGCACTGTGCCGGGTCGCGCGGATCGGAGCGCACCGCCTTGGTCACCGCGAGTACGCGCTCCTCGATCAAGCGCCGGCTTAGCTTGAAGCCGTACCGATCGTCGCCGCCGCCGTTGAACCGGACGTCCACGATGAGCGCGCGCGCTCCGGCGAGCTCGTCGAACGCGCGGTCGAGTCCGCGCTGCAGCTTGCGGCGCCCGCCCCACATCCCGTCCAACCGCAGGTACCCGATCTCGTCCTCCACCCAGCCGGCGGTCAGGCGCCCGCGGCAGGCGCGCACGTACTCGCCCTTCAGATAGCGCCGATCGACAAGCCGCCGGAACTTCGACGGCCGATCCTCCGCGTCGGGGTCGGGATCCGGGCGGCCCGAGACCCACAGGTCCTCGGGCGCTTCGATCGAGCAGTGCCCGTCGTCCAGCAGCTCGATCAGCTCGCCCATCGAGCGGAAGACGGTGGCCGCATCGGGAGCGGATCCCAGCGCCTCGCGTGCGCGGGCGGTGGCCTGGGGCCAGTCCACGCCGCGCAGCTCGAAGAACGCATAGTGCTCCGAGAAGAGCGCGCAGAACCAGTCGAAGTTGAAGAGCGCGTCGGCCCGCTGGCTGTCGGTGGGGAGCCTCGGCGGGCTCGCCGCGGGGTCGAGCGCTACGGGGTGGGACGTCAAGTCCCAGTCGACGACGACGGCTCCGTCGGTCGCCGAGGCACGCAGCTCGACGCCCCCGAGCTCCGGATCGAAGAAGGAGCCCGAGTCCGGCGCCTCGGCCCGCGCGGTGCCGACCGGGAGGTCGCCCAGGGCGCAGTGCGTGAAGACGCGCAGCTCGTCGCCTTCGCGCTCGAGCAGGTAGCCGTAGCCCCGTGTAGTCCACCGCTCGACGCTCGCGTCCGGCCCGGTGCCCTGGGCCGCGGCGAGGGTGAGGCCGATGGCCGCAGAGGTCACCAACGCAAGCGCGCGCTTCATCGCGCCGGCTCTCCGGCGCGGAACGCTTTGGTCGAGCTTTAGGCGTGCCATCTCTTCGCTGCGGGCAAGCGCGTTGTCGGAGACCGGACCCGGCTTCGGGCACTCGGCGTCGCTCTTCAGTCTACTCCGGGGAGCGCACCTTGGTCGCCGGCGTCACGCCCACATCCGCATCCGGCGCCGGTCGGGCGGCGAATCACCGCTGGGGCGTCAGCGCCTCCACCCGCCGCCTTTTCACCATGGCCTCCTCCGCTCAGCTTCGGATGCTCCTCGACCCGGCCCAGGCCGCCCGTTCCGCAGGCTGGCGCCCCGTGCACGACGGCGTGATGGGCGGCGTGTCGGACGGGCGTGCCAGCGCGACGGACGCGGGCGTACGCTTCGCCGGGACGCTCTCGCTGGCCAACGGCGGCGGCTTTGCCTCGTTCCGCCGCGAGGTGGCGTGGCCGGAGCTCGCCGCGTGGGACGGCCTTCGGCTGCGGATCCGCGGCGACGGGCGGACGTACAAGTTGATCCTGCGGACGAGTGCCCGCGGCGTCACGTGGCAGACGCCCTTTGCGACCCGCGTCGGCGCGTGGGCCGCGGTCGACCTGCCCTTCGACGAGCTGGTGCCGAGGTGGCGCGGGCGCCCGGTGGTCGACGCGGGGCCGTTCGATCCCGGGGAGCTACGCGAGCTAGGGCTGATGATCGCCGACAAGCAGGCGGGCGAGTTCGCGCTCTTGCTCGCCTCGGTCGAGGCCTTCCGGCGCCCGGCGGGCCCCCAAGCCGCGCCCGCTATGCCGCGCTAGAACTGCCGCCGCTGCGAGGACGACGGGATCGCCAGCGCCTTGCGGTACTTCGTCACCGTGCGCCGCGCGATCGAGATGCCGTCGTCGGCCTTGAGCCGCTTGGCGATCTCCTCGTCCGAGAGGGGGTGCTCGGAGTCCTCCTGGTCGACCAGCTCCTGGATGCGCTGCTTGATCGACGCCTGGCTGGTCATCTCGCCGGAGGCCTTGGCCGTGCCGCCGGTGAAGAAGTACTTCAGCGGCAGGATGCCGCGCGGCGTCTGGGCGTGCTTGCCGGAGACGGCGCGGCTCACGGTGGAGATGTGCACGCCGACCACGTCGGCCACTTCCTGCATGCGCAGAGGCTTGAGCGCCTTCACGCCGTGGTCCAGGAAGCCGCGCTGGCGCTGGAAGATCTCGCGCGAGATCTTCAGCAGCGTGTTCTGCCGCTGGTGGACCGCGTCGATGAACCAGCGCGCGGCCTCGAGGCGTTTCTTGACCCACTCCTGCACGCCGTCGCCCTCGGCCGCCTGGCGCAGGAGCTTCTTGTACGACGGGCTGATGGTGAGGTCCGGCACGCGCTGGCGCGTGAGCCGCACGTCGTACTCGCCCTCGCTCTCCTCGACGACGACGTCGGGGTGGATGACCGCCGCGCCGGGGTCGCCGTATTCGCGGCCCGGGATCGGGTCGAGCCCGCGGATCGTGTCGATGCCGAGCTTGATGTCCTCGATCGAGTGGCCGGTGGCGCGCGCGATGCGCGGCAGGCGGTTGACCGTGATGTCTTCGAGGTGATCCTGGATCAGCGCGCGGACCAGCGGCGCTTCGATGTGGTGCGCGTCGAGCTGCAGCAGGAGGCACGAGCGCAGGTCGGGCGCGCCGAGCGCGGGGTGGGTCGCGGCCCGCAGGCTCTCGAGGCAGAACTCGAGCTCCTCGATCAGGACGTTCTCGACCGGGCAGGCCTCGGCCACGTCCTCGAGCGGCTCGACCAGGTAGCCGCGGTGGTCGAGCGAGTAGATCAGGTACTCGGCCAGCTCGCGCTCGCGGTCGTCGAAGTCGATCAGCGCGATCTGCTCTAAGAGCGCGTCCCCCAGGCTGTGGTAGGTCGCCGGGGTGTTCTGCATCGCCTCGAGCTTCTTGTCGCCCTCCTCGCCCGAGGCGACGCGCGTGCGCGTGCCGTCGCCGAAGTCGCGCTCGTAGCGCTCCAGCTCGTCGAGCATGGTCTCGACGCCCGAGGCGTCCGCGTCGTCGGCGGCTGCTTCCTGAGGGCCGTCGGTGGAGGACTCCTCGCGCTCGGGCTCCACCTCCTCGAGGAAGGGGTTCTCCATCAGCTCCTGCTCGATCCGCTCCTGGAGGTCCAGGGACGAGAGCTGCAGGATCTGCATCGCCTGGATCATCTGCGGCGACTGGACCAGTCGCTGCTCCATCCGCGGCGTTTGGGAGAGGCTCAGGCGCATGCTAGGCGGGCTTCGGGAGGGCGCCGGCAGGTCTTGCGTAGGCGAGCGCCGGTTCCCAGGGTAAGTATAGGCGCTGCGGCAGGCGGTTGCGCGGCCAGGTCAGATTCGTACCGGACGACGAGGCGAGGAGAGTCGAGCGCATGGCAGGAGGGTGGCTGGACATCACCGACGGTGGGGGCGAGCGCCGCGAGGCGCTGCAGCCCGGGCTGACACGCGTGGGGGCCCAGGGCGACATCGCGCACCCCTCGGCCGGCGACGACGAGATCCATGTCTGGGACCAGCCCCCGCGGGCGATCTACGTCGGCGGAGGCGACCCGCCGACGGTGGACGGGAAGCCGCTCGACGAGGCGCCGCTCGCGCCGGGCACGCGCCTTCAGTGGCGGGGCATGACCTTGGTGTACGGTGGCGACGCGGCGGCCGCGGACCAGGCCGCGCTCGAGGAGATCCCGCTCGCGGCGCCGCCCCCCGCCGCCGCGCCCGCGGCCGTCGCGCCGCGCGGCTTGCCCGAGGGCGAGGACCGCGTTTGGAAGCGCCTGAAGGCCGGCATGATGGTCGAGCTCGGCCTGGCCGACCGCGTGGCCGCCAAGCGCTGGCAGGACGCCGTCGTCGGCGGCTCGTTCAACCCCGACGACTGCGCGTCGGAGATCCTCGCGCGGAGCGCGGCCAAGGCCGACGACCCGCGCGTCCTGGAGCGCTCGGGCCGCCTGCTCCGCGACCTCCTCATGGCGCCCCTGCTCTCGGGCACGCGCGGTGCCTCCCGGCGCGCCCGCACCGCGGCGAAGGGCACGGTGGCGATGATCCTGAGCCAGGGCATCGCGTTCCTGGTCTACACCGTGATCGTGCTGATCGCGTTCCTGCTGCTGCGCGTGCGCGGCGTCTCGCTTGACGGCTTCTTCGACCGGCTCCTGATGCGCGGCTGAGACCGCGGCGGCGCCGGCGACTAGTGCCTTGCCGGCGGGCCTCGCAATCCGCCGGCCCAAGGCGTACCTTCCAGCTTCGGAAGGAACCCACGCATGGCCGAAGTCGAACGCAGCGTCAACGACATCTTCTCACTCACCCAGATCCGCCACCTGATGCGGATCGAGTTCACCCGCGCCCAGCGGTACGCCTATCCGGTCAGCTGCCTGGTGGTCGCTCTGGACCGGGCCGAGGAGGTGCGCGACAAGCTCGGCTACGCGCACAAGGGCAAGGTGATGGAGGGCGTCACCGGCCTGCTCCTGGGCGCGACGCGCACCTGCGATTACCTCGGACGGCTGCTCGACGACCGGCTGATGGCGATCCTGCCGCACACCCGCCGCGAGGGCGCCGAGGTCACCGCCGGCCGCATCGTCGCCGCGGCCCGCAACATGGTGATCCCCGGCGAGGCCAGCGGCGGCGCGGGCGTCACGCTGTCGGTCGGCATCTCGCACTACGAGAACGAGAACACCATGTTCTTCGACGATCTCGTCGACGCGGCCGAGGGCGCGCTCGACCAGGCGGCGGGCGAGGGCGGCGACCGCTTCTGCTACCGCGATCCGGGCCCCCAGGCGGGCGTCGGCTAGGGCGATGCGCGTCCTTCTGGCCGACGACGAGGAGACGATCGCGATCACGCTGCGCGACGCGCTCGAGGAGGCCGGCCACGAGGTGCTCTCGGCGGCCGACACCCAGAGCGCCGTCGAGCTCCTGATGCGCGAGGACCCCGACGTCGTCCTGACCGACATCCGCATGCCCGGCGCGGGCGGGATGGAGGTGCTCAAGCAGGCCGTCGAGCAGAGCCCCGAGCGCCCCGTGATCCTGATGACCGGCTTCGCCACCGTCGACCAGGCGGTCGAGGCGATGCAGATCGGCGCGGCCCACTACATCCAGAAGCCGTTCCGCAACGAGGCCGTGGTCGGCATGGTCGAGCGCTTCGGCCGCGAGCGCGCGCTCTTGGCCGAGAACGCCGAGCTGAAGCGCGAGCTGCGCGAGCTCGGGGCCGTGCGGATGGGCACGATGGTCGGTCGCTCGTCGGCGATGGAGGCGGTGTTCGACCGCATCCGCACCGTCGCGCCGACCGACGCCACGGTGTTGATCGAGGGCGAGAGCGGCACCGGCAAGGAGCGCGTCGCGCGCAGCCTGCACGACCTGTCGTCGCGCTCCGAGGGCGCCTTCGTCGCGATCTCGTGCGCGGCGCTGCCCGAGACGCTGCTCGAAGCCGAGCTCTTCGGGCACGAGAAGGGCGCCTTCACCGACGCTCACCGCACCAAGCGCGGCCGCTTCGCGCTGGCGGACGGCGGCACGCTCTTCCTCGACGACATCGACGACATGCCGAAGACGGTGCAGGTCAAGCTCCTGCGCGTACTGCAGGAGCGCGCCTTCGAGCCCCTGGGCGGCGAGGAGACGGTCGAGGTCGACATCCGCGTCGTCGCGGCGACCAAGGTCTCGCTGCGCGACGAGGTGCGCGATGGTCGCTTCCGCGAGGACCTCTTCTACCGCATCAACGTCGTGCCCGTGCAGCTCCCGCCGCTGCGCGAGCGCGCCGGCGACGTGCCGCTCCTCGTGCAGCACATGGTCGAGCGTCACGGCGGTGGCCGCGAGTTCCGCGTGCCGGCGCCGACCATGAACGCGCTCGAGCGCTACCCGTGGCCGGGCAACGTGCGCGAGCTCGAGAACGCCGTGCAGCGCGCCATCGCGCTGGCCGGCACGGACGCGGAGCTGAAGCGCGAGTACCTGCTGCCGCTCGACACGCGCTGGCGCGGAGCCACCGAGGTCGCCAGCGGCGTCCGCCCCCTGCGCGAGGTGCTGCGCGAGGTCGAGATCGCGCACATCAAGGACGCGCTCGAGCAGACCGGCGGGCACCGCACGCAGACCGCCGAGCTGCTGGGCATCTCGCGCAAGGTGCTGTGGGAGAAGATGCGCGACTTCGGGATCGAGGCCGAGGAGGGGGGCAAGAGCTAGGTGCCGGAGCGCTTCCCCGAGGTGGCCCTTGCGCCCGGGACGCTTTTTGTCGCCGACCTGCACCTCGATGTCGAGGACGGCGCGGCGGTGGAGCGCTTCCTCGGCTTCTTAGAGCGCGCCGGCGGCGCGCCGCGCGTCGTGGTGCTCGGCGACCTCTTCGAGTACTGGCTGGGGCCGCCGCACCAGCGGACCGACGGCGGCCAGCGCCTGGTGGACGCCCTCGCGGCCCGCGCGCGGCGCGGCGTGCTGTTCGACGTGGTGCCCGGCAACCGCGACTTCCTGCTCGACGCCGGCTTCGAGCGCGCGGCGGGCGCGCGCGTGCACCGGCACGGCTTCGTCGGCGTGCTGCCGGACGGCGGGCGGGTGCTGTTCGTGCACGGCGACGAGCTGGCGACGCTCGACGTCGCGTACCAGCGGCTGCGGCGCGTGCTTCGCTCGCGCCCGCTGCTGTGGCTCGCACCGCGGCTGCCGCTGACGGTGTCGCGCGGACTGGCGCGCCGGCTGCGCCGGGCCAGCACCGGTGCGGTGGCGCGCAAGCCGCCCGAGGAGAAGTCGCTGCAGCCCGCGGCCGCTGCCGCGCTGCTGCGCGCCACCGGCGCCGCGGCGTTGGTCTGCGGTCACGCACACGAGTTCCGCGACGAGCGGCCCGAGGACGCGGGGCGCTGGATGGTGCTCGACGCTTTCGGCGGTACGCGCGACCTGCTGCGCGTGGGCGCGGCGGGGGAGCTCGCGGTCGAGGCCACCCGAGCGCTGGGATGAAGGTGCTGCCCGCGAAGCTCGTGCGGGGGATGCTCCTGGCGGTGCTCGCCGCCGGGGGGGCGCTCGGCGCTGCCGAGGTCGCCTGGCGCGTGTTCCGCACCGGCGACTTCGGCCCGACGACCAACCCGCGCTACGTCGTGCACGACGAGGCGCTCGGCTGGCGCTACGTGCCCGGCGCCGACGTGCGCCACGCCACCTCGGACTTCGACGTCGGGATCCGCATCAACGCCGAGGGCTACCGCGACGCGACGCCGCCCGCGCCCGGCGCGCGGCCCATCGTCACGCTCGGCGACTCGATGACCTTCGGGTGGGGGGTCGAGGAGCGCGAGGCCTTTCCCGCGCTGCTCGAGGACGCGACCGGCGTGCCGGTCGCCAACCTGGGCGTCAGCGGCTTCGGCACCGACCAGCAGCTGCTGTTGTTTGACCGCGACGGCGCCCGGCGCGAGCCGCGCGCCGTGGTGCTGACGGTCTGCGCCAACGACGTCGAGGAGGTCTCGCGGCGGCGGATGTACGGGCGCTCGAAGCCCTTCCTGCCGGCCGGGGCCTGGACCGACGCGCCGGGGTGGGCGGAGCTCCGCGCTCGCTTCGAGGCGCCGGTGCCCGACGGCCTGCTCGCGCGCTACAGCGAGCTGGTGCGCTCACTCCTGAAGGCCCGCGAGGCCCGCCGCCAGGTCCCGCTGGGCCCGCCGGACGTCGAGCTCGGCCGCGAGCGCCTGGCCGCGCTCCTGGAGGCCCTCGCCGCCCGGACGGATCCCGGATCCGGGACGCGCCTTCTGGTCTGCGGCTTCGAGGACCCCTGGCTGGCCGCGGCCCTCGCCGGGCGCCCCGGAGTGCGCTATCTCGACCTCGGGCCGGCCCTGGCCGAGGCGGCGCGCGAGGCCCCGGTGCGCTTCGAGAGCGACAACCACTGGACGCCCCACGGCCACGCGGCGGCGGCCCGGGCCATGGCCGCGCGGCTCGCGGCCGAGGGGCTGCTTCGTTAAGGGAGGGGGATCCGGGGGGCGTTCCTTGCACCCGCCCGCGGCGCCCCTATGCTCGTACGGCCTTCTCCCCGCCCTCCGGGGGGAGGAGACCCCCAGTTCCCGGGATGATCATCGCCATGGACGGGCCCGCAGGCGCGGGCAAGAGCACGGTGGCGAGGCGCGTGGCCGAAGCCCTCGGCCTGCAGTTCCTCGACACCGGTGCCATGTACCGCGCCGTCACGCTCGAGGTGTTGGCTCGCGGGGTGCCGCCGACGGACGCCGCAGGGTGCTCCGCCGTCGCGCACTCCCTAGAGCTCGACTTCGACGAGGCGGGCAAGCTCCGGATCGACGGCCGCCCCGGGGAGCCCGACATCCGCGGCCGCGAGGTCACGCGGCACGTCTCGACGGTCTCGGCGCACCCCGCGGTGCGCGAGGCGATCGTGGCGCGCCAGCGCGTTCTCGGCCGCAGCGAGCCGGGGGTCGTCGCGGAGGGGCGCGACACGACGACGGTCGTGTTCGCGGATGCCGACCACAAGTTCTTTCTCAACGCTAGCCCCGAGGAACGCGCGCGTCGCCGCGCGCTGCAGGAGGGCACGCCCGAGCGCGTCGACGAGATCCTCGCCGACATCCAGCGCCGCGACCGGACCGACACGGACCGCGAACACTCGCCGCTGATGCAGGCCGAGGACGCGGTGCGGATCGACGCCGACGACCTGACCGCCGACCAGGTGGTGGCGCGCATCCTGGAGCTGGTGCAGGGCTTCGAGGAGCGCTCGACGGCATGAGCTCGGAGACGGTCACCGAGGAAGAGCTCGCCCGCGCCCGGCCGCCCGAGTTCACGACCGAGAAGAGCCTGGTCTACCGCGTCGTGCGGCGGATGTTCTGGCTCTGGTTCGTGCTCGTGCATCGCTTTCGGGTCGAGCAGCGCGACAAGCTGCCGAAGACCGGCGGCTGCCTGATCGTGGCGAACCACCAGTCGATGCTCGACATCCCGCTGATCGCGTGCTCGACCGACCGGCACGTGTGCTTCGTCGCCCGCGACACGCTGGCGAAGAGCCGCGCGATCTCGTTCCTCATCCGCCACACCGGCGCCGTGATGGTGCGCCGCGGCGCGTCCGACCGCGCGGCCATCCGCGAGATGGTGCAGCACCTGCAGGCCGGCGACGCCGTCGCCATCTTCCCCGAGGGCACCCGCAGCAAGGACGGCAGCGTCGCCGAGTTCCAGCGCGGCATGGCCCTGGTCGCGCGCCAGGCCGGCGTGCCGATCGTGCCCGCGGGCATCCGCGGCACGCTCTCTATCCTGCCGCGCGGCGCGTCGCTCCCGCGGCCGGTGCGCTGCGCGATCCGCTACGGCGACCCGCTGCCCTCGTCGGGCAAGGCCCTCGATGCCGCGCGCGAAGCCGTCCTCGGCCTCGTCGGCGACGGCAGCTACGGCTCGCTGCCGCCGACCTGTTTCCGCCCACCGCCGGGCGCTGCCCGGCGGCCGTTCGTGATTGATCTATTTTCGTCCCTTCGCAACCCAGCCTTACCAGACCCCTAGACACCCATGTCCGTTTCCTCCCGCCGCGTCAAGCAGTACGAGCTCGACCCCGAAGAGCTCGACCGACGCATATCCGACGCCCTGACGGGCTTTGACGATCCCGGCTTCGAGCAGCAGCTCCAGGAGTCCGTCACCGATACCGAGGTCGGCACCATCGTGGCCGCCAAGGTCGACTCGGTCGACGAAGAGACCGGGTTCGTCATCCTCGACATCGGCGGCAAGTCCGAGGGCTCGATCCCGCTCTCGGAGTTCGGCGAGACGCTCCCCCAAACCGGGGAGAGCTATGACGTCTACTACGACGGTCTCAACGACGATGACACCGCCAACCTCTCCAAGCGCCGCGCCGATCGCCTGCGCGCCTGGGAGACCCTGTACGAGAGCCACAACGAGGGCGACGAGGTCCAGGGCGTCGTTCAGCGCAAGATCAAGGGCGGCCTGCTCGTCGACGTGGAGGGCGTGAACGTCTTCCTGCCGGCCAGCCAGGTCAACCTGCGCCGCACGCACGACATCTCCGACTTCATCGGAGAGCCGATCCGCGCGCGCATCATAAAGATCGACCCCGAGCGGATGAACGTGGTGATCTCGCGCCGGAAGCTCCTCGAAGAGGAGCGCCAGCGCATGAAGGAAGAGCTCCTCGGCGAGATCGAAGAGGGGCAGATCCGCATGGGCACGGTCAAGAACATCGCCGACTTCGGCGTGTTCGTCGACCTCGGCGGCATCGACGGCCTGCTGCACATCACCGACATGTCCTGGGGCCGCGTGCGGCACCCCTCGGAGATGGTCGAGATGGGCCAGGAGCTCGAGGTCAAGGTGCTCCGCGTCGACCACGAGCGCGAGCGCATCGCGCTGGGTCTCAAGCAGAAGCAGGCCTCGCCGTGGGACGGCATCGAAGGCCGCTACCCGGTCAACTCGCGCCACGTGGGCGAGGTGGTCAACATCATGTCCTACGGCGCCTTCGTGAAGCTGGAGGACGGCATCGAGGGTCTGGTGCACATCTCCGAGATGTCCTGGACCAAGCGCGTCAACCACCCCTCGGAGCTCGTGAACATCGGCGACAAGGTCGAGGTGATCGTGCTGGAGATCGACCTGGAGAAGCAGGAGATCTCGCTCGGCATGAAGCAGGCCGAGACCAACCCGTGGGAGCTGGTCGAGGAGAACTACCCGATCGGCACCATCATCGAGGGCACGGTGCGCAACCTGACCTCGTACGGCGCCTTCGTGGAGATCGAGGAGGGCATCGACGGCCTCCTGCACATCTCCGACATGAGCTGGACCAAGAAGGTCGCGCACCCCTCCGAGGTCGTCCGCAAGGGCGACCAGCTGCGGTGCGTCGTCCTCTCGGTCGACACGCAGAAGAAGCGCATCGCGCTGGGCCTCAAGCAGCTCTCGCCCGACCCGTGGCTCGAGACGATTCCGTCCAACTACCACGTCGGCGACCTGCTCTCGGGCTACGTCACCAAGACGACCAACTTCGGCGTCTTCGTGAAGCTCGAAGAGGATCTGGAAGGCCTGCTGCACATCTCCGAGTTGGCCGATCACAAGATCGAGTCGCCCGAGGAGGTCGTGCAGCCCGGCATGAAGGTCGAGGTGCGCGTCATCCGCGTCGACATCGACGAGCGCAAGATCGGCCTGTCGTTCGTCCACGCGGACTTCGAGGAGAACGAGCGCTTCCAGAACCAGCCGCCGCCCTCCGAGGGCGGAGACGGCGAGGGCGAGGGCGAGGGCGAGGGTGAGGCGGCCGCGCCCGCCGACGCCCCTGCCGCCGAAGCTCCCGTCGCCGAGGCTCCTGCCGCCGCCGAAGGCGAAGCCCCGAGCGAGGGCTAGGCAACACCCGTGGGCGCCCGTGGCCACAACCCGAGGGGACGCGCGTCGAGCCGGCGCGCGTCCCCGTGGTGGGCGCCGCTTGCGGCGGGGGGGATCGGCATCCTGGGCGCGCCGGGCGCGTACTGGCTGCTGACGATCGTCCTCGCCTTCTTCTTCGGTTCATGCCGCTCGGCGTCCGACACGCCCGAGCGGATCCTGATCGAGCGGCCCGCCGAGGCGCGCCGCTCGGTCGACCCGGCCTTCCTGCCGGCCTTCGATGCGCTCCAGGCCGCGGTCGCCGACGGCGAGGATGCGCTCGCCCGTCGCATCCTGGACGGGATTCTGGCCCGGCGGCCCCCGGCGCACCTCCTGGAGTTCGCCCGGGGCTACGAGCGCATCCTCGACGGCCGCGCCGTCGTGCGCTCGGTCGACCTGCGGCTCGCCAGTGAGCCGGTCGATGGCTCGCGCGATTTCCGGCTCGTCCTTCTGGGCCGCCACAGCCGCGCGGAGGACGTGGTGCTGCACCTGCCGCCCTCGACTCTGCGGCACACCGTCGTTGGCGTCGACCCGGCCGGCAACGAGTCGCGGCGCCTGGCGACCGAGACCACACACGCGCTCTCACGGCTGGTGCTGCCCGCCGGCGAGCCGGTGCGCTTGCCGCTTTTGGACTACGAGCTCGCGCTGGGCGCGGCGCTCGCGGTGCGCGAGCGCTGGACCCTGGAGCTCCACTCCGGCGAGGTGCAGGTCGGCGAGCGTTGGCTGCCCGCCCAGAACCCGCCGGTCGAGGCGGTCGAGCGCACGCGCAACGCTCCCTTCCTGCCGCTGGCGCCGGTCGAGCCCGCCGAGCTGGTGCGCTACGTCGGCGCACGGTCGGTGTTCCTGCCGCCGCTGCTCGAGCGCGCCGTGCGCATCGCTCCCGAGCGGCGCGAGGAGGCGCTCGACCTCCTGACGCCGCACGTGATCGAGCTCGCCGAGCGCGACCCCGAGCGCGTCGAGATGATCTCGCCCGCCCTGCGCTGGCTCGCGCGCACCGGCCGGCCCGGAAACCTGCCCGTCGCGTGGGCCGCATGGTTCGAGTCGCGCCGCGACGGAGTCCCCGAGTCCGGCCCCGGCGGCCGGCTCGACCTGCCGGACCAGAGGCTCGCCGAATGACCTTCGACGCCCAGTGGATCGAGGACTCGGCCGCCGCCCTCAAGCGCGGCGCGATCGACCTGATCGAGGAGCGCGAGCTCCGCGACAAGCTCAAGCGCGCGGCGGCCGAGGGCCGCGGCCTGCGCATCAAGCTGGGCGCGGACCCGAGCTCGCCCGACCTGCACGTCGGCCACGCGATCCACCTGCGCAAGCTGCGCGACCTGCAGGACCTCGGGCACACGATCGTGCTGATCGTCGGCGACGCCACCGCGATGGTCGGCGACCCGTCTGGCAAGAACAAGCTGCGCCCGCAGCTCACGCGCGAAGAGGTCGAGGCCAACCTCGTCAGCTACCGCGAGCAGGCGGGCCTGGTGCTCGACCTCGAGCGCACCGAGGTGCGCCACAACACCGAGTGGTTCGACCGCATGTCCTTCGAGGACGTGCAGCGCCTCTGCGCGCGGATGACCGTGGCGCAGATGCTCCAGCGCGACACCTTCCAGGAGCGCATGAAGGCCGAGGAGCCGATCGGCATCCACGAGTTCCTCTACCCGCTGATGCAGGGCTGGGACTCGGTGATGGTGCGCGCCGACGTCGAGCTCGGCGGCACCGACCAGCTCTTCAACCTGCTGGTCGGCCGCGACCTGCAGGAGGCCGAGGGCCAGGAGCGCCAGTCGATCTGCACCGCGCCGCTGATCAACGGTCTCGACGGCCGCAAGATGTCGAAGTCCTACGGCAACGCCATCGGCCTCACCGACGCGCCGAACGACATGTTCGGCAAGACGATGAGCATCGCCGACGACGCGATGGAGGTGTGGTTCCAGCAGCTCACCCGCGTCCCTGAGGACGAGATCGCCACGCTGCTCGCCGGCCACCCACGCGCGGCCAAGGCCCGGCTCGCGCACGAGCTCACCGCCTTCTACCACGGCGACGCCGCGGCCCGCGAGGCGGCCGACGCCTTCGACCGCCAGTTCAAGCAGAAGGCGCTGCCCGACGACATCCCCGAAAAGGCCTTCCCCGGCGACTGGCCGGCGGACGGCGTGCCGCTGAGCGTGCTGCTGCGCGAGATCGGGCTGACCCAGTCCGGCTCCGAGGCCCGCCGCGCGATCCAGCAGGGCGGGGTACGGCTCGACGGCGAGGTGGTGAAGGACCCGAAAGCGCTGGTGAAGCCGGCGGCCGGCGAGGGCCTGCTCGTCCAGGTCGGCAAGCGCCGCTTCGCGCGCGTGCGGCCGAGTTGAGGCCCTTGGCGGGCGGCTGAGGCCCTTGACGGGCGACTAGCCGGGCCTGAGGATTGCGCGCGAGGGGCCCGGAGAGAGGCCGCGCTGGCTTGAACAAGACGGTCTACATCTCGTCGACCTCGGAGGATCTAGAGGACGAACGCAAGGCGGCCTTCGAGGCCGCGCGTGGCGCGGGCCTCGAGCCGATCGGGATGGAGTACTACGGCGCCGCCGGCCGGCCCCCGCTCGCGAAGTGTCTGGAGGACGCGCGCAGCTGCGACTTCTACATCGGCATCCTGGCTTGGCGTTACGGGTCGCTTCCGCCGGGGCAAACCAAGAGCTTCACGCAGCTCGAGTACGAGGCGGCCGGGAAGGCCGGCGCGGAGCGCTTCCTCTTCCTCTCGGCCGACCACGATGCATGGCCAGCGGACCTCCGCGACGCCGATCCGGCGGCGATCCGCAGCTTCCGCGAGCGGGTATCGGCCGACAACCTCTGTGCGGGCTTCAAGGACCCGGCCTCCCTCAATCAACAGATCCTGATCGCGTTCGCGCAGCACTTTCAAGGTCGGCGACGCCGTCGCCGGCGGGGCGGAGTCCCTCCGCTCTTGCCGTACTACTGCGATCGCCTGCCGCAGCTCGACGAGCTGCGCGGGCCGCTCAGCGCGCACGCCGCCGCCGGCCGCGGGCGACCGCTGGTTTGCATGGTGCACGGCGACCGCGGGCAGGCGCATTCGGAGTTCGTCGACTGCGTCAGCTCGCGCTATCTGGCCGAGCTGATGGGGCGGGACGCGGACGAAGTGACGGTGCGTGCCGTCGACGTCCCGTGGTCGCCGGGTGCGACGGATCCCGCCGCCGCCTTCCGGCGGCGCGTCGGGTGCGAGGTGCTCCGCGACGGCAGCCTCGTCAGCGTGTCCGAGGCCGACCTGCGCGACGCCCTGCTCGCCGTTAGCGGCGACGGCCCGACCCTGGTGCGCGTTCAGTTTCCCGTCCGGAACTGGCGCGAGGACGAGCGGCGCGGCCTCGAGGACGTGACGCGCTTCTGGCTGGGGAGAGAGTGGCCCGAGCTCGTGCATCCGCTCGTGCTGGTGTTCTTCTTCGAGTACCCGACGGCGGGCGACGGCCTGCTCGTGCGCCTGCTGCCGTCTGGGAGGCGTCGCGCCGGCGTCGAGCAGGCGCTCGAACGGCTGCCGGGCCGCGTGCACCCCGGACCCGGCTACACCCTGCTCCCCGAGCTGGGGGACGTCCAGCTCGAGCTCGCGCGCCACTGGGCGCGCAACGAAGCGCCCGGTCTCATCGGGCGCGTGCCGCTGGAGGCCGAGGTCAACGCGGCTTACGGCGGGGCCACCGAGCTCCCGATGGAGCAACTCGCGGGCAAGCTGCGCGAAATCCTGGAGGACAAGCTGAAGAACATGGAGGCCGATCATGGTTGAGTCGTTCTACACAGGAAGCGGCTCCGGACGCCCGGACGAGCCCCGCGAGCTGCCGCCGTCGACGCGCAGGAAGGAGACCGACCCCGCCGGCTACCGCGCCTACGACGGGCTGCCGAACGCAGTCAACGTGGCGCTGATGCTCGGCCAGCCGCTCTTGCTGTCGGGCGAGCCCGGCACCGGCAAGACCCAGCTTGCCGCCAGCTTGGCGTGGGAGCTGGGCTTCGACGAACCGCTGGTCTTCCGCACCAAGTCGACCAGCACCTCGCGCGACCTCTTCTACACGATCGACTCGATCGGGCGCTTCCAGTCGGCGCAGCCCGGCGAGGAGAGCCGGCCGGCGGTCGAGTTCTTCACCTACAACGCCCTCGGTCAGGCCATCCTGCTGTCGAACAAGCCCGAGGCGGTGGCCCACGTGCTGCCCGAGCGCTTCGAGCACCCCGGCGCGCGCCGCTCGGTCGTGTTGATCGACGAGGTCGACAAGGCCCCGCGCGACTTCCCGAACGACATCCTGGGCGAGCTCGAGGACATGGAGTTCCGCATCCCCGAGCTGGGCGGCGCCCTGATCCGGGCCGACCCGAACCTGCGCCCGGTGGTGGTGCTCACGAGCAACTCGGAGAAGCATCTGCCCGACGCCTTCCTGCGCCGCTGCGTCTTCTACGACATCGCGTTCCCCACCGGCAAGCGCCTGCGGAAGATCCTCGACGCGCGGCTCACCCACCTCGAAGGCGCCACGGGCGCGCTGCTCGACGACGGGATCGCGCTCTTCGAAGAGCTGCGCCAGGACCGCGTCGGCCTGCGCAAGAAGCCGGCGACCGCGGAGCTGATCGGGTGGCTGACGGCGTTGCTTTCGCTCGGCGGGAGCGGAGACGATCCGAACCCGCTCGCGGAAGGGCCCGCCGCCGCGGAGCTGACGCTGAGCCTGCTCGTCAAGACGAAGGACGACCAGGATCGCGCGGTGGGCGCCGTCCGCCGGTGGTACAAGAGCCGGGAGGAGACGGAGTCTCCCGAATGACCGGCCGCGTCGAGCCCGTCCACGCGCTGACGGCCGCAGGGCTCGACGCCTTCCTGGACGAGCTGCGCCGGGCCGAGTGGAAGATCGGCGTGGGCGAGCAGCTCGCGGCGCGGCGGGTTCTCGCGGCGCTGGCGGCGCGCGGAGAGGTGCCGCGCGATGCGGAAGAGCTCGCGCGCTGGATCGGGCCCGTGATCGCGACCTCGCGCGCCCAGCAGGGGGAGCTCGCCCGGAGGCTCGCGGACTGGCTGCGGCGGCGCGCGGCCACACCGGCCGTGGCTCCCCAAGGAAGCGAGGCCGAGGACGAGCTCGAGGACCTCGGGCGCCGCTGGCGGATCTGGGCCTCGGCGGGGCTGATCGGGCTGGTCCTTGGGCTCGCCGGGCTGCTCGTCGACTGGACGCCAAGCGAGGACAGGGCGAGCGGCGGCGGCCCGATCGGCTTCCCCGAGGTCGTGGAGGACGTGTCGAGCGGAGCGGACGCCGAGGCGTGGCCGGGCTGGCTCGTGCCCGCGGGGCTCCTGGCGGTCGTCGCCCTCGCGCTGGCCTCGCGGCGCGCCTGGTGGCGCCAGACCGCCGGTGAGTTCCTCGAGCGGCGCCAGGCCCACGGCACGCCGACGGTGCACCGGCTGCGCGTGGCGCGGCTTGCCGCGGAGCTCTTCGAGCCGCTGCAGCTCGCGCGCACCGCGCGCACGCTGCGGATACACGAGCGCGTCGCTTCCGACCGGCTGGACGTCGACTCGACCGTGCGCGCGACCGCCGAGCAGCCCGGTGGGTTCCGGCCGGTGTACGGCACGCGACCGTGCCTGCCCGAGTATCTCGCGTTGATCGACCGCGCGAGCATCGGGGATCAGCGCGCGCGCCTGGTCGACGCGCTGCTCGATCGACTCGAGGCCGAGGGCGTCTTCGTCACGCGCTACTCGTTCGACGGCGACCCGCGCGTGTGCTTCCCCGCGGGGCCCGGCGCGCGCTCGGTGCGGCTCGACGCGCTCGCCGCGCGGCACGGCGAGCATCGCCTTTGGCTCTTTTCCGACGGCGAGGGGCTCGTGAGCCCCCGGTCCGGCAAGCCCGTGCCCTGGCTGGGGCAGCTTTCGGCCTGGGGGGACCGGAGCGTGCTGACCTTCGAGCCGCCGGTGGACTGGGGAGCGCGCGAGGAAGCGCTGCGGGCGGCCGGCTTCTCGGTCCTGCCCGCCGGCGAGCACGAGCTGCTCGGGGAGGGCGACCCCGAGCGTGTCGTCGAGCTGGTGCAGCGGCTGGCGTCGGAGCTCCCCGCTCCCGAGCTGCCGCCGCGCTTCGAGCACCGGCGCCAGGTGTGGCTCGCGCCCGACCCGCCCGGCGCCGACGAGGTCGAGCAGGGCCTGGCCGAGCTGCGCGTCTACCTCGGCCGGCCGGGGATGCTCTGGCTCGCCGCCTGTGCGGTCTATCCGGACCTGCACTGGGAGCTGACGCTCTTCCTCGGCCACCGCCTGCGCGCCGGCGCGACGGGAGCGCCGCTCGCGCTCGAGACCCTGGCCGCGCTCACGCGGCTGCCGTGGTTTCGCGCCGGGCACCTGCCCGAGTGGCTCCGCGTCCGGTTGCTCGACGAGCTTCCGCCGGGCCGCGAGGATGACGTGCGCCGCGGGTTGCGGGGGCTCTTGATCTCGGCGCTCGACGGTCCGGTCGACGGCTTCGAGCTGGAGATCGCCGAGGACGATGCGCGCGAGAGCGTGGCGGCGAGCCTCTGGCGCGGAGTCGCGAACCAGCTCCGCGAGCGCCCGGAGGCCGCGCCGCTGCACGATCGCGTGTTCCTGGGCTTCATGAACCACCGCCACGCGTTCGCCCTGCCGCGGCGGGTGGGGCGGCTGCTGCGCGCGACGGGCCGCCAGTTGCGGCGCGAGCGCACCGAGCCGCTTCCGCTGCGGCGTACCCTCCCCGCGCTGGTCGCGGCGGCGGCGTGGGGCTGCGGGGCGACCCTGCTGGCCGGGAGCTTCCCGGCGGTCGCCACGGCCCTTGCTCTGCTCTACTGCTTGATCGCGCCCTTTGCGAACCTCGACCTCGTCCGTGCGCGCGCAGGGCTGGGCCGACGCATGGTGCGCTTCATCGCGGAAGTGGTCCTCCTCTACGCGCCGAGCGCTGTTCGTCATCTGGAGGCGTGGGCGTTCATGCTTGTGCCTCTCGTCGGTCTCTTGGGCTGGGCCGTCTTTGTGGAGCTCGTCGTCTCCCTGGCCGGAAAGGGGGGGCGCGGCGAGCGTCGCTGGGTTCGGAGCGTCCGGACCCTCGCCGATCTCGTGCTCCCGGACCGCTGGGTCGAGCGCCTTGCGTTGGCGCGCGGGGAGCGCGCCAGCGCCGAGCTCGGCCCGCCCAAGCAGCTCTACGTCTGGCTGACGTCGGCGGCGATGGGGGGGCTGGTCGCCTCGCTCTTCTCTGCTCCCGACTTCACCGAGCTGACTTCGAGCTGGGACTTCGTGTCTTTCGACGCTCTCCTCGCACCAGCTCCGCTGACGCTGCTTCTCCTCGGAAGCGCCGTCGCGACGCGGGCCGCGTACCGCGCCGGCCGGCTCGCCTACCTCACGAGCCTGGGGCAGTTCGCGCTTTCGTTTTTCGGAGTGGCGCCCGTGTTCGCTGGCTACTGGATCGTCTCGGCCGCGGAGGACAGCGACATCGCGCTCTTCGGTCCGGAGTCCGCGTGGCTCCTCGCCGACGTGCTCGTGGCGTGGACCGTGGGGGGCACCGTGTTCCTCGAAGTCAGCCTGCGCGAGTCCTTGGACCGCCGCGCGGGCAAGCCCCCGGACGCGGTGCGGGGCTGGCTGCGGGCCGTCGGGGCGTGGCTCGATCGGTGGATGCCGGATCGACTGCTCGCTTGGCTTGCGGCGGATCACTCGGCCCCGTCGGAGCGGGTCCGGTCGGTGGAGCGCTTCGAGGAACTGGTCAGCAAGCACTACTGGAAGCCGCCGCTCGCCACCGCACTCGTGGCGATCGCGGTTGGTTCGTTCGCCTACCTCTATCTCGACCTGCTGTTGAACGGGCTCTTCCACGACGAGCCCAGAGGGATCGGCGAGCAGATGGGGCTGATTCTGACGACGTCGGTGGCGTACGGATTCGCGTTCGGTGTGCGCTTCGGTCCGTTTTCCTCCTCCGCGACGTGGAGGGTAGTGGCCGCCCATGGGGGGGCACTGTTCCTGGGCGGCTGGGTGGGGATTGGGGCCGCGCGATCGTGGGACTTCGGCTTCGCTGGGTGGGCCATCGAGGCGGGCTATCTCACCCGCTTGCTCGGTGCCGCGACGCTCTTCTTCGCGGTTGCCTGGGTGACGAGCGCGGCGCTCCGGAGCTTCGGGCCGAGCCGTCTCACGCTCCGCCTCGCCGATGCGCTGGACCGGCGCATGCCGGACCGCGTCTTCTTCGCCGCGCTGCCGACCTCCAGTACGGGGCGCGCTCGCCGCCGCTGGCTGCCGTGCCTGCTCTTCGCGGTTCTCGTGGGGGGGGCGTTGGCCCCGGCCCTGGGAGTGGACTACGACGCCGCAGCCGTCTCTCCCCCGCTCGCGGTCTTTCTCTACGGCTGCGTCGTGACCCTGGCCGAGGCCCGCCGCCCCGCGCGGGATTCGCGCTTGCGGATCACCGCCGAGGTGGTGACGGCGCAGGTCGCACACGCGCTCTGCGGCCTGCTCCTGGCGCTGCAGCCGTCGTTTGCCGACAACCCGTTCCAGTACGTCACGGTTCCGCTGATCGGGCTCTACGTCGCGGTGCCTCTGCTGCTCGCCTTCGGGCAGATCGAGTCGTTCCGCCGCCGGAGCCACCCGCTGTACCGGGCGGTATTCGAGCCGATCACCGCCTGGGGCGATCTGCTGGCGCCCGACCAACTCGCCCGCCGCCTGTGGGCACTGGCGCGCCGGCGCCGCGCGGAGGGCGCGGCCGCTACCGCGGATTGACGATCAGCTCGATCTCGACCGGATCGCGATCCGCCAGCTCGATCTTCGCCTTGCCCCGCACGATCTCGTCCGGGAACGGCGGCTTGGTCGCGAGGTTCAGCGTCCACTTCACGCTCTTGCCGTTGGCGTCCGGCGTCACCGGCGCGAAGGTGAGCTCCAGTGCCTCGGTGCCCGCGCCGATCAGCGTCGCGCCGGTCACCTTGATGCGGTCGCCCTCGAGCAGCGAGTAGATCTCCAGCGACTCGCTCACCGGTCCGTCCGCAACGGCCGCGTTGCGCAGCACGAAGCGCAGCGGGCTCCACTCGATGTCGTCGACGACGAAGGCGTGCACCTCGATCGGCACCGGGTGGTAGGGCATGCCGTCGCGGTCGAGCGTCTCGAGCTCGAACGTGCGCCGCAGCGGGCCGGGCGGCAGCGGCGGGAGCAGCGTGATCGACACGGTCCAGAACGGGGCGCCGAACATGTCGGTGGCCTCGACCGAGGCCTCGACTCCACCGGGCAGCTCGCCCACGCCGTCGATCGTTGCGCCGACGCCGCCGAAGGCCAAGATCTCGATCTGGCCGCGGCCGCCGGCGTTGCGCGGGATGCGGCCGACGTTGAGCAGGGTCGGGTTCAGCTGGAAGGCGCTCTCGACGAAGAGGTGCGCTTCCAGGCGCAGGAAGGCGCGGGTGGGGGAGTCGGTGACCATCTGCACGGTGTAGATCTTGTCGACGTTCTGGCGCTCGACGCGCTTGGTGTCGATCTGCATCGTCAGGTCGGCGACGACGCCGGGCGGGATGGTCAGGACGTCGCCGCGGGACTTGCCCTGGACGACCTCGCCGTCCGCGCTGGTGTAGCGGATCGAGGGCGTGGTGCAGCCGCAGGAGGGCTGCATGCGCTGGATCGTGACCGGGCCCGGGTTGGTGTTCTCCAGCCGGAAGACGTGCTCGACGACCGACCCGGCGGGGGTCTTGCCGAAGTCGTGGAAGTAGGCCCGCACGCCGCGGGACTCCAGCTCCTCGGGGGCGACGCCGCGGTGGGCGGGGTCGTCGGGGATCACGACCAGGCCCCAGCCGGGAGCGCTCTCGGCGGCCTCGGCGCCGCCGGCCTCGTCGCCGGAGCCCGCGCCGCAGCCGGCGGCGAGGAGGAGCGGGAGGGAGGTGGCGACGGCCCAGGAGAGTCGGGGACGGAGCATCGGGGAGGCGGCCGGAGGCGGTGGGGGTGGGCGGGGATCGAGGGCGCCCGTCTTGCCCCTCATTGCACCGGAGCCTGGCGCGGGGACAATGGCGGGGCCGCGGGGTGGGAATCCTAGTCTCCCGGACCCGTGCGGCCACACCTCCGCCCCAACCGGGCCCCAAAGAACCGAGCCACCCCCCCACGAACATGCAGCGCTACAAGAGCGACGACCCCGTCTGGGACGCCATCGAGGCCGAGCACCTGCGCCAGGAGCGCCAACTCGAGCTGATCGCCTCGGAGAACCACACCTCGCGCGAGGTCATGGCGGCGGTGGGCACGGTCCCGACGAACAAGTACGCCGAGGGCTACCCGGGAAGGCGCTACTACGGCGGCTGCGAGCACGTCGACACGATCGAGGACCTGGCGCGCGACCGCGCCAAGGCGCTCTTCGGCTCGGACCGCGCGAACGTCCAGGCGCACAGCGGGACCCAGGCCAACGTCGGCGCGCTGATGGCGCTGTGCGAGCCGGGCGACAAGATCCTCGCGATGTCGCTCGACCACGGCGGGCACCTCTCGCACGGGCACCCGAAGAACTTCTCGGGCGTCTTCTACGAGATCCACTCCTACGGCGTCGACGAGGAGAACGAGCTGCTCGACATGGACCGCATCCGCGACCAGGCGAAGGAGGTGCGCCCGCGCGTCCTGATGGCGGGCGCGTCGGCCTACTCGCGGCCGATCGACTTCGCGGCCTTCGGCGAGATCGCGCGCGAGGTCGGCGCGCACTTCATGGTCGACATGGCGCACATCGCGGGGCTGGTGGCCGCCGGGGTCCACGCGAGCCCGGTGCCGCACGCCGACGTCGTAACGATGACCACGCACAAGACGCTGCGCGGACCGCGCGGCGGGCTGATCGTCTGCACCGCCGACTGGATCAAGCAGATCAACAGCGCGATCTTCCCCGGCGGCCAAGGCGGTCCGTTCATGCACGTGATCGCCGCCAAGGCGGTGGCGCTGCGCGAGGCCTCCGAGGACTCGTTCCGCGACTACGGCGGGCGCGTCGTGGCCAACGCGAAGAAGCTCTCGACCACGCTGATCGAGCGCGGCCTGCGCATCGTGTCGGGCGGCACCGACAACCACCTGATGATGGTCGACGTCTCCGGCCTGGGGCTGACCGGCGCCGACGCCGAGAACGCGTTGCACGCGGTCGACTTGACCTGCAACAAGAACCTGATCCCGTACGACAAGCAGCCGCCGATGAAGGCCTCGGGCGTGCGCCTCGGCACGGCGGCGGTCACCACCCGCGGGCTGGGCGAGGACGAGATGGCGCGCATGGGCAACTGGATCGCCGACGTGCTGCACGCGCCTGGCGACGAGGCCGTCGCGCGCCGCGTGCGCGCCGAGGTCTCGGAGGTCGCGAAGGCCTTCCCGATCTACCCCCAGAGCTAGCGCGGGGGGGGGAACCGATGGAGACGCAGCCCGCGACCGAGTGCCTGCCGGCGACGCTGCTGGCGGGCTTTCTCGGCAGCGGCAAGACCACGCTCCTGAACCGCGTGCTCCACGAGCGCGCGGACGAGCCGATCGCCGTGCTGGTGAACGAGTTCGGCGAGGTCGGCATCGACGGGCGCCTGGTGGTCCGCACGGCCGAGGAGGTCGTGCAACTGGAGAACGGCTGCCTCTGCTGCGAGGTGCGCGGCGACCTGGCCGACGCGATGGACCGCCTGCTGCGCGGGCGCGGACGCCTGGGCGGCGGGAAGGTGCGGCGCATCCTGATCGAGGCCTCGGGCCTCGCGTCGCCGGGCCCGATCGTGCAGACGCTGGTGCTCGACGCGCGGCTGGCGGGGCGCATCGCGCTCGACGGCGTCGTCACCGTCGCGCACGCGCTGCACGTCGCGGATCAGCTGGAGCGCCACCCCGAGGCGGCCGAGCAGGTGGCCTATGCCGACCTCCTGCTCCTGAACCACGTCGACGCCGTCGATGCCGCGGCGCTCGACCGCGCCGAGGCCGCGCTGCGCACCCGCAACGCCGCCGCCCCGATCGAGCGCACCGAGCGCGCTGCCTGCGACATCGCGCGGATGCTCTCGCTCGGCGCCTCGTCGGCCGAGCAGGCGGGGGGCTGGCGGCTGCACGACCTGGACACGCTGGCGGTCGCCGGGCACACCCACGGCGTCGGAACGGTCGTGCTGCGGTCGGACGAGCTGCTCGACCTGCACCGCCTCAAGATGTGGATCCAGTTCCTCGCGGCCCGCCGCACGCACGAGCTCTACCGCGTGAAGGGGCTCATCGCCTGCCGCGACCACCCGCGGTCGGTCCTGGTGCAGGGCATGTACCAGTGGCTCGAGCTCGGCCCCGGTCCGGAGGACCTACCGGCGGAATCGGCCCTCGTGCTGATCGGCCGCAACCTCGACCAAGAGGAGATCGAGCGCGGCTGGCAGGCCGTGCGGGCCTAGGCGGCTTCGCGGCGCTCGTAGCCGAGCGCCATCAGCAGCTCGAAGACCTCGCTCCAGCTCGGGAAGAGCCGGCCCTGGTCCTTGCGGTAGGTCTCGCGCGCCTTGGCGTAGGCCGCCAGCTCGTCTTTCTTCGGCGCGATCGACCTGGCCGGCGAGCCGCCGGGATACCAGCCCAGCTCGTGGGCGACGGTCAGGACCTGGGCGTCGTCCAGGAACGAGCGCATGTGGACCCGCTTGTAGTCGTCGATCGCCGTGATGAACTCGAAGGCTTCGCGCGAGAGCTCGTCCGGCCGCGGCGTGCGCGTGCGCACGTGGGAGGTCCCCTTCCCGGGGGTCGGCTGCTTTTTCGGGGTGGGCGTCATGGTGGGGCAGTCGTTCCGTGAGGAGCGGAAAAACCTGCCGCCGGCGAACGCATCACCGGCGGGAACCCTGGGATCGGCTCCCGGATCTTTGCAGCTGAACGCGGCTTCTAGGAAAGCCGGCCGCCCCGCCGGAGGGCGTCCTCGACCTTGGCCTGGTCGGGCCGCTCGATCAGGCCGACCTCGGTCACGATCCCGGTGACCAGCTCGGCCGGGGTCACGTCGAAGGCGGGGTTGTAGACCGCCACGCCCTCGGGCGCGGTGCGCGTGCCGAAGCCGTCGGTGATCTCCGCCGCCGGCCGCTCCTCGATCGGGATCGAGCGCCCGTCGGGCACGTCGGGGTCGAAGGTCGAGAGCGGGGCGACCACGTAGAACGGCACGCGGTGCTTGTGGGCGAGCACCGCCACGGTGTACGTGCCGATCTTGTTGCAGACGTCGCCGTTGCGCGCGATACGGTCCGAGCCGACGAACACCGCGTCGACCTTGCCCTCGAACATCACGCGGCCGGCCATGCTGTCGGTGATGAGCGTGACGTCGATGCCGGCCTGGTCCAGCTCCCAGGCCGTCAGCCGCGCGCCCTGCAGCAGCGGCCGGGTCTCGTCCGCGAAGACGCGCACGGCCTTGCCCTGACGCGCGGCGGCGTAGATCGGAGCCAGCGCCGTGCCCATGCCCGCGGTGGCGAGCGCGCCGGCGTTGCAGTGGGTGAGGAGCGTCATCCCGTCCGTGATCAGCCCGGCGCCGATCTCGCCCATTGCGGCGCACTGATCGGCGTCCTCGCGCTGCACCGCCTGCGCCTCGTCCAAGAGCGCCCGCGCCACCTCGGCGCCGCTCGACCCCGACGCGAGCGCCGCGTCCGCGACGCCCCTCATGCGGTTGCAGGCCCAGAACAGGTTGACCGCCGTCGGGCGCGCTTCGGCCAGCCGGTCGGCCGCCGCGCGCGCGCGGGTCGCGACCTCCTCGCCGCTCTCCCCGAGGTGCTCCTGCACCCCGAGCACCACCCCCTAGGCCGCCGCGACGCCGATCGCCGGCGCGCCGCGCACCGCGAGACGGTAGATCGCGTCGCACATGGTCTCGACGGTGCGGATCTCGACCTCCTCGTTCACGACGGGGAGGCGGGTCTGCTCGATCAGGAGGACGTGGCCGGGAAGATCCCCCTCCCAGGCGATGGTTCGTACGGGCATGCACCTGAGTCTAGCGGGGAGGCGCGCCGGGAGGCTACCGCCGCTCCAGGACCCGTTCGTAGCGGTAGTAGACCTCGAGGATCAGCGTCATCAGCGCGGTCGAGTACACCCGGCCGCCCACGGCCGAGCCCCAGGGCCCAACCGGATCCCAGGAGCCGGCCTCCTTCCCCTCGTCGCGCTGCTTCGAGAGCGCGAGCGGCCGCATGCGCTCGTTCCAGGCCTCCCAGAAGTCGTCGCCCATCTGGTGCATGGCGAGCGTGCCGAAGTACCAGTAGTACATGTCGCAGCTCAGCTCGTCCTTGTCCCAGCGCGGGAGCTGGCGGAGCAGGAGCTCGGCGTGGCGCGTGACGATCGGGTCGGTCTCGGGGGTCTGCCCGAGCGTCAGGCGGCAGAAGAGCCCCGCCGCGGTCATCGCCTCGCCCTTCTCGCGCGGGAAGTGGCTGTTGTCCGGCAGGCGCGAGGAGGGCGAGCCGAACGAGTCGTACCCCACGCGTCCGTTCGAAGGATCGGTGACCTCGCCGATCCAATTGAGCCCGCCGACGAAGGCCTCGCGGTCGACCCGCGCGCCCGCGTCGCGGGCCGCGACGAGCGCCTGGAGTGCCCACGCCGTCACCGACGTGTCGTTGTCGCCGACCGGCGGAACGTTGTAGCGCCAGCCGCCGTACGGGTTGCGCGCACGCTCGACCAAGCGCACGGCGTCGCGCAGGCTCGCGCGGAGCCGCGGGCTGTCGCACACCGCGCTTGCCTCGGCCACGGCGACCGTGGCGATCGTGTGGTCGTAGATGAAGTTGTAGAGGCGCTTCGGGCCCTCAAAGCCGCGCTCGGGATGCTGCCGGCCCACGAGCCACGCGAGCCCGCGCGCGACGGTCTCGCGGTGCTCGCCGCGCGTAGGCGTGTGGCCGTCGGCCAGGAAGGCCAGAAGCGCGAGCCCGGTGAGCCCCACCTCGTGCAGCGTGTCCGCGAACTGCTCGTCGCGCCAGGCTCCGTCGGGGGACTGGTGCGCGCTCAGCCAGCCGAGTCCGCGCTGGACCGCCTCCGCGGTCCCCTTGCCGCCCAGCTTGCGCAGGTCGCGGCGCGCCGCGAAGCGCGGGGCGAGGCGCGGCGGGGCGGAGCGCTCGAGCGCCTCCTCGCGCGCGACGAGCCACTCGCGGTCGAGGAACAGCGGCACGAAGTCGGGGCCGTCCGCGGAGGCGGCGCGGGCGAACTTCCGTTCGAGGCGCCAGTAGCCCTCGGAGTCCCGCGTGAGCGCGTCGAACGCGAGCCAGCGCAGCGAGGCCAGGCGGTTGGTGGACCGGGCCTCGGGTCCCACGCCCTGCTCCCAGCCGTAGTCCTGACCGGTGATGGGCGTCAGCACGCGGCGCGCGAGCAGGCCGCCGAGCGAGGCACCCGCCTCGGTCGAGAGGTCGAGCGCGAGCAGGCCCTGGATCGCCGCCGGAACCGCCGCGCGGTCGAGCGCTACGAGCTCGGAGAGCAGGTCCGGCCGCTCGGAGTCGGTCGCGCTGCGCAGGCGCCCCGCGAGCTCCACCGCCGGGCGGGAGCTCAGGCCGACCTCGACGCCGGGCAGGCCCTCACGCCGCGCGGGGCCGCGGATGGTCCAGGGCGCGACGTCGAGCTCGGGACCGCCCCACTCCGCGGCCGGGGGCGGATCGGTGAAGAGCCCGACGAACGGGTCCGGCGCGCCGTGGTCGAGGTCGAAGAAGCCGCTCGTCGGGTCCGCGCTGCCGTCGGCGTGGAAGAAGCGCCACTTGCCGGTGCGCGCGCCGCGGTCGAAGGACGCCGCGAGCTGCAGGCGACCGTTCGGCCAGTAGAAGCGCCACGGGCCGTGCGGGGCACCGTCGGCGACGAGGCCCTCGTAGACGCGCCGGCCGTGCACGTTGGAGCGCTCGACGTGCTCCAGCTCGACGGTCAGCTCGTCGCCGGCCGGGTGGCTGAAGACCCAGCGACCGCGCGGCTTGCCGTCGCGGAACTTGCCCCTGGCGCGCGGCTCGCCATCGGCGTCGAAGAAGCTCCACTCGCCCGTGCGCTCGCCCTCGCGGTACTTGCCCTGGATGCGCAGCGTGCCGGCGTCGTCCCAGAAGCGCCAGCGGCCCTCGGGCCGGCCGCCCCTCAGCTCACCGTCGATGCGCCGCTCGCCGGCGGCGTCGAAGCGCGTGTAGGCGCCGGCGGTCGGGCCGTCCTCGTCGCCGGGGAGCACCTCGCGCTCGATCCAGCCACCGTCGGCGAGCTCGTCGCGGACGGCGAGGCGCTCGCCTTCCTCCTGCCCCGCGGGGACGGCGCCAAGGCCGAAGGCCAGGGCGAGTACGAGGACCAACCGATGCATCGAGAGCGCTCCCTTCCGTTCGTCGTGGGCCCGCGCTGGCGAAGCGGGCGGACGCACGATCTTCGCCAAGTCGCGGCGCCGCTAGGACCCGGCCGGTTCGGATTTTTTGACCGGAGCGCGAGGCGGGCGCCCCGGCGGGCGCGCCACCGGTGATCTTCTCGCAGATCTCCAGATAGCGGCTGGAGACGCGCGCGACGATCTCGTCGGGCAGCTCGGGCCCGGGCGGGTTCTTGTCCCAGTCGAGCGTCTCGAGCCAGTCGCGCAGGATCTGCTTGTCGAAGCTCGGCTGGTTCTTGCCGGTGGCGTACTCCGACGCCGGCCAGAAGCGCGAGCTGTCCGGCGTCAGCGCCTCGTCGATCAGGACCAGCTCGCCGCCGCGGAGGCCGAACTCGAACTTGGTGTCGGCCAGCAGGATGCCCAGCTCGGCCAGCTCGCGCGTGCCGCGCTCGAAGAGCGCAAAGGAGGCCGCGTGGGCCTGCTCGTAGACCTCGGCGCCGACCTTTGCGCGGGCCTCCGCGGCCGTGATGGGCACGTCGTGCGTGTCGTCCTTGGTGGTGGGCGTGAAGATCGGCTGCTCGAGTCGGCCGCAGAACTCCAGCCCGGCGGGCAGCGCGACGCCGCAGACCGAGCCGTCGCGCCGGTACTCCTTCCAGCCCGACCCGCACAGGTAGCCGCGCACGACCCACTCGACCGGGGTCGGCTCGCAGCGGCGCACCAGCATGATGCGGCCGCGCAGCTCGTCGTGGTGCTCGGCGGGGAGCCCGGGAACGTCGGCCACGTCGGCCGAGACCAGGTGGTTGGCGATCAGGTCCTCGGTACGCCGGAACCAGTGCGCGGCGATGGCCGTCAGGACGCGCCCCTTGTGGGGGATGCCGCGGGGCATGATGACGTCGAAGGCGCTGACGCGGTCCGAGGTCACGAAGAGCAGGTGCTCGTCGTTCACCTCGTAGATATCGCGGACCTTGCCGCTGCCCAGCAGCCGGATGGGGCCGAAGGACTCGCGCCGGCCCGAGAAGACGGCATCCATAAAGGGGCTCACGAAGGGGGGCTTGGGGACCGAAGAGCGGAGTATGACAGCCGCCCGCGAGCCCTACAATCTCGCCGTGATGTCCCCGACCCCGGCCCTGCGCGGGCTCGCCCCGCCTCCGCACGACGAACCGGTGTGCCGCGCGCCGGTCGAGCTCCCCGCCTCCAAGTCGATGGTGATCCGCGCGCTGCTCGCGGCCCACGACGCGACCGAGCCGGTCCGCATCCTCGGGCGCCTGGCGGGTCAGGACGTGGGGCACGCCGTGGGCGCGGTGCGGGCGTTGGGCTCGGACGTGAGCGTTTCCGAATGGGAGGCCGAGGTCGCTCCCCGCCGGCGGCCGGCGGCGGCCGAGGTCCAGGTGGGGGAGTCGGGCACCCTCGCGCGGCTCGTGACCGGACTGCTCGGCGCCGAGGAGGGCGACGAGCGCGTGGTCGCCGGCAGCGGGACGCTCCACCGCCGCCGCAGCGGCCCCCTGTTCCAGGCCCTGCGCGACGCGGGTGTCGGGGTGCGCCACCTGGAAGCCGGGGACGCCTGGCCTGCCGCGATCCGCGGCGTGCCCGGCGTGCTGCGGTTCGAGATCACCGACCCGCTGTCGTCCCAGGAGGTCAGCGCGCTCCTCCTGGCGCTCGCCCAGGGCGAGGGCGACCGGCGCGTGATCGTGAACGGCGCCATCCCGAGCCGCCCGTACCTCGAGATGACGCGCCGCATGCTGGCGACCTTCGGCTGGCGCACGCAGTCCGAGCGCCGCGGCGAGCGCGAGATCCTGCGCATGGCGGGCGCCGCCTCGGGCGGCCGCACCGTGTCGTGCGAGCCCGACGCCTCGCTGGCGGCGGTCGTGCTGGCCGCCGGCGCGATCCTGGGGCGGCCGGCGCTGCTCTCGCCGCTCGACCCCGAGACGCTGCAGGGCGACGCGCGCATCGTGGAGCACCTACGCGCCTTCGGCTGCCCGGTGTGGCACCAGCCCGAGACCGGCTGGCTGACCGCCGGCGGCCCGCCGACCCAGGGGGCGACCCTCGACCTCTCGGGCGAGCCCGACCTCGCCCCGGTGCTGGCCGCGGTCGCCGCCGCGGTGTGCCTGCGCAAGGGCGCCGCCTCGAAGCTGACCGGGCTGGAGACGCTGCCCGGCAAGGAGAGCGACCGCCTGCGCGGCATCGCCCGCGCGCTGGAGGCCGTCGGGCTGCGGGTCGAGACCCACGCGGAGCCGGGCGAGGCCTGGCTGACCCTCGCCCCGGGCCCCTACGCGGGCGGCGGGGCGGAGACCGTGGAGCTCGACGCCCGCGAGGACCACCGCATGGTCTTCCTGCACGGGCTGCTGGGCCTGGCCCGCGGCGGGGGCGTGATCTCGCGCGGCGCCGAGGCGGTCGCCAAGAGCTGGCCCGACTTCTGGGGGCAGATGAAGCGCCTGGGCTGCCGCGTGGTCGAGCCGACGGCGCCTGGAGTCTGAGCGCGGCGCCGGTATCCTCGCTCCTCATGACCTCCACGGCTTCCCCCGACGTCCCCCAGGGTCCCGTGCTCGTCGCCGGCGGAGCCGGCTACATCGGCAGCCACACCGTGCGCCTGCTCCAGAAGAAGGGGGTCGAGGTCGTGGTGCTCGACAACCTGTCGACCGGCCACCGCGCGTCGCTCACCGCGCCGCTCGAGGAGGTCGACCTCGGCGACCGCGACGGGCTCGCGCGCGTCTTCCGCGAGCGCAAGCCGGCCGCCGTGGTGCACTTCGCCGCCAAGTGCTACGTGGGCGAGTCGGTCGAGGAGCCCTCGAAGTACTACCGCGAGAACGTCTCCTACACCTGGAACCTGCTCGAGGCCATGCGCGCGGCGAAGTGCCGCGACATCGTGTTCTCGTCGACCTGCGCCACCTACGGCGAGCCGGTGCAGGTGCCGATGGCCGAGGACCACCCGCAGAACCCGATCAACCCGTACGGGCGCACCAAGCTGCACATGGAGCACATGATGCAGGACTACGCCCACGCCTACGGCATCCGGTACGCGGCGCTGCGCTACTTCAACGCGGCCGGCGCGTCGCAGGAGGGCGACATCGGCGAGGTGCACGATCCGGAGACGCACCTGATCCCGCTCGTGCTCCAGGTCGCCCTGGGCCAGCGCGACGAGATCCTGATTTTCGGCGACGACTACGATACGCCGGACGGCACCTGCATCCGCGACTACATCCACATCGAGGACCTGGGCGACGCGCACCTGCGGGCGCTGGCGCGGCTGCAGGGCGGAGTGACTCAGCTCGCCTGCAACCTCGGCACCGGCACGGGCTTCAGCGTGCGCGAGGTGATCGAAGCCGCGCGCAAGGTCACCGGCCACGCGATCCCCGCACGCGTCGTCGACCGCCGCCCCGGGGATCCGGCGCGGCTGATCAGCGGCGGCACGCGTGCGGTCGAGCTCCTGGGCTGGCGCCCGGCGCGGCCGGCGATCGAGGACATCCTGCGCGACGCCTGGAGCTTCCACAGCTCGCATCCCTCCGGCTACTAGCGCCGGCGCGCCGAGATGTCCGCGCGCTTCACCGTCCTCGGAGCGGGTTCGATCCTGCCGCGCGCGGGCTACGGCTGCGCGGGCTACGCGCTGCGGCCGTCGGCGGAAGCCCCGGTGACGCTGCTCGACTGCGGACCCGGCTCGGTGCGCGCCCTGGGAGCGGCGGGGATCGAGCTCGGCGACGTGCGCCGCGTCGTCTTCAGCCACTACCACACCGACCACTGCCTCGACCTCTACGCGCTGGCCTTCGCGCGGCGCAACCCGGCCTTCGCGCCCGTGCCGGCGCTCGAGCGGATCGGCCCGCGCGGCCTCTTGCGGCTGGTCGCCGGCGGAACCCAGGCCCTGGGACGCTGGGGTGACGACCCGAACGCGTCGACCCGCGAGGTCGCGCCCGGCGAGGCCTTCACCGCCGACGGCGCGCGCTTCACGCCGGTGGCGACGCTGCACACGCCCGAGTCGGTGGCCTGGCGCGTCGACCTCCCCGGCGGCGCGAGCCTGCTCTACACCGGCGATACCGGCGAGAACCCGGCCGTGGCGGCCCTCGGGGAGGGGGTCGACCTGTTCGTGGCCGAGTGCTCCTTCGCCGACGAGGAGGAGGCGCCGCACCACCTGACCCCGTCGAGCGCGGCGCGGCTAGCGCGCGAGGCGGGGGCCCGGCGGCTGCTCCTTACGCACTTCTATCCCGGCCTGGAGCCCGCGGCCGCGCGCGAGGTCGCCGCCCGCACCTTCGCGGGGCCGATCGAGCTGGCCCACGACGGGTACGCGATCGAGCTCTAGGAGCCGGCCCTCGGCCGTTTTACGCGGGGCGCGCGGCGCGGGAGCGTTCGCCGGTTGGATCGCGCGCGCCGGTTGGCACAATCGAGCGGATGCGATCCGCCCTCGCGCTCCTCTTCGCCGTCCCGATCTTCGGGGGCGGCCCCGTCTCGGTCGGGGGCCCCGCGGCCGGCGGCCACGCCGCCGGCGTCGCGACCATCGTCGATGACGACGTCGAGCAGCACCTCCTGAACATCGCCTCGGCACCGCTCGAAGGCCGCGACTCGCCCAGCGCCGGACTGACGCGCGCCGGCGACTACATCGCCGAGCGCTTCGCCGCCGCAGGCGTCGAGGGCATGGGCGGGGCCGGCGGCTTCCGCGTGCCGTGGAGCAACCGCGTGGCCGTGCCGGTGAAGGACGGCTGCCGCCTGCGGCTCGAGCTCGAAGGCGGCGAGGAGCAGCGCTTCGTGCTGGGCGAGGACTTCACCCCGGTGCCGATGTGCGAGGGCGAAGGCGAGGGGCCGGCGATCTTCGTCGGCTTCGGCATCCGCTCGAAGAAGCACAAGTACGACGAGCTCAAGAAGGCCGGCCTCAAGGGCGCCGTGGCGGTCGTGCTCGACGGCGAGCCGCGCCACAAGCGCAAGTTCGAGGGCGAGATCGTCACCCCCGAGGCCGACGTCCACGTGAAGGTGAAGAACCTGATCGCCGAGGACGTCGAGGCCGTGCTGATCGTGCGGCGTCCGGCCGCGGACCAGCCCGACGGCATGGAGCGCGAGGGGATGGGCTTCCGCCACACCTGGGCCTCGTGGATGCCGGCGTCGGGGCAGCGCGACCCACGCATCTCGCGGTCCTTCGACTGCCCGGTGCTGGAGATCACGCCCGAGGTCGCGAACCGCATCCTCGGCGAAGACGTGCTGAAGCTCGCCGCCGCGCTCGACAAGTCCGGCAAGCCGGCCAAGGCGAAGAAGCTCGACGCCTACCTGCACGTCGCGAGCGAGATCGAGAAGCGCTCGGTCTCGATCGACAACATCGTGGGGCGCATCCCCGGCTCGGACCCCGACCTGGCCGACGAGTACGTCGTGGTCGGCGCGCACTACGACCACGTCGGCGTCGACGTGCGCGGGCAGATCGGCTACGGGGCGGACGACAACGGCTCGGGCACCGCGGCGTTGATCGAGATCGCCGAGGCGCTGGCCGAGGCCGGCCCGAAGCGCTCGGTGCTGCTGTGCGCCTTCTCCGGCGAGGAGGACGGCCTGCGCGGCAGCCGCGCCATGGCGGGCAACCCGCCGGTGCCGAAGAAGCAGATCGTGGCGATGCTGAACCTCGACATGGTCGGCCGCGGCAAGGAGAGCGAGGTCGTGGTGCTCGGCGCCAAGCAGAACCCCGACCTCGGCAAGGTGCTGACCCGCGCGAAGAAGCTGGGCAAGCTCAAGATCAAGCCGCTCTTCGGCAAGGCCGCCAGGGGCGCCGACGAGCTGTGGCAGCGCTCCGACCACTACTCGTTCCACGAGATCGGCGTCCCGGTGCTGTTCTTCTTCGAGGCCGTCTCGATCCTGGACAACAGCGACTACCACACCTGGCGCGACACCATCGACAAGCTCAACGTCGAGAAGATCACCCGCACCGCACGGCTCGCCTACTACACCGCATGGATTCTCGCCGAGGACGACAAGCGACCTTCCCCGCCGCGCGACTGATCCTGGTCGCGGTGTTCCTTGCCGGCCTGGTGCTGCTGCGCCAGGCCCTCCACGGCGGCGCGACCGCGGGCGAGCCCGGGCCGGGCGAGGGCCCGACGGGCTCGTCGGGCCCCAACGGAGAGCGCCCCCCGCCGCCCCCCCCC
>JBCCGI010000004.1:0-209941 GCA_039029355.1 Planctomycetota bacterium | reverse complement strand
CGCCTCCGCGGCGGCCGTGCTGCGCAGCGCCTCGGCCTCGGCCGCGAAGTCCTGCGCCGCCGCCGCCGTCGCGGCGAGCAGCAGGGCGCCTAGCGCTCGGCCGAGCCCGGCAGCGAGCGCACGAAGCGCGACGCGTTGGAGGGGTGATACACCTCCAGCGTCCAACGGATGCGGTCGGGCCAGGAGGCCTCTTCGCTGGCGGTCGGGGTCCATTCCTGGGCGGTGAGGGGGTCGCTCGCGGTCAGCTCCGCGGAGCTTCCCGACTCGGTCTCGCCCGAGACTTTTACCAGGAACCAGCCGCCCTCGGGGAGCGGAACCCGCCAGCGGAAGGTCCCGTAGCTCTCACCCTGCTCTCCGCCGAGGGGCGCGAGCAGCTGCGGTTCGTTGCCCATGCGGACACCGGCGCCCTCTCCGCCGCCGGGGGTGTCCGCGTCGCCGGGGGCGAAAAAGCGCGGGCCGATAAGGAGCAGCACCACGGCGGCGGCGGCCACGAGGGCGAGCGCCCCTCCGCGCAGCAGACGGGGCCGGGCGGGGATGCCGAGCTCGGCCCGCACCTCGGCGCGGAAGCGCTCCTCGGCGAGTCCGGGGGCGGGGAGGTCGACCTCGGCCTCCATCTCCGCCAGGGCGTCCCGCTCAAACGACCCCGCGGCGTCCAGCTTGGCGGCGAGCGCGTCGAGCGCTTCCTCGTCGCTCGCGTGGTCGTGCGGCTTGTCGGTGGTCATCGGGCTCCTCCCTCGGCGCTCGCCGCGCCCCCCTCTCGGTTCCCAGCGGACAAGAGCTCGCGCAGCTTGGCCAGTCCGCGGTAGTAGCGCGTCTTCGCCGTGTTGGTCGGCACGCCGATGCGGCGACCGATTTCCTCGAAGGTGCATTCCTGAAAGTGCTTGAGCCGGATGATCGAGGCCGCGCCGGGTTCGAGGCGGCCCAGGGAACGGTTGAGGCGCTCGTACTCGAAGGCTCCCGGTACGAGCTCCGCCTCCGGCTCGGGCGGATGGTCCACGTCCTCCAGAAGCTGCGGCAGGCGTCGGAGCTGACGCAGGCGCGCCAGGAGCTCCAGATACGTGAAGCGGAACACCCAGGACTCCAGCGCTCCTTCGCCGGCGTAGTCCGCCAGCTTGCGCCAGACGACCGTCAGGGTCTCCTGAACGAGATCTTCGATCTCGTCCTGTTTCAGCGGCGCTCCCAGCTTCCGGTTCTGGAACGCGACCATCCGGCGCACGCAGCTCATCCGGTCGCAGAAGTCCTCGACCGCGCGGCGCTCGCCCGCGAGGGTCCGACGCACCAGCTCGAGGTCTGCGCGGCGGGAGGCGTCTCCTCTGCGGGGTTGCGACTCGGACACGATGGAGGTTTTCGCGGTACGGCCGCGGCCGTTCGCGGAACGCCGGAAGCGTATCGACGCTGCACGGTGGCGTCCATAGAAGGGGACGGGCGTGCCCCCCTCGGGCGCGCCCGTCCGTCCGTTGCGGGATCGGCCGCCTACAGCATCACCTGCACGGACATGCCTACGGTGGTCGTGCGCGCCGGAAACGCACGAAGGGAGTGCACCGCATGGACGGCGGCGAATGAGCCGCCAACGAGGGGGTGCGGTCGATAGATGAACGGGGGAGAAACCATGGGGGCGGAGGCAACGCGGGAAGCGCCGCCGTCTCTCTGTTGCGTTCCTGATACCGCTGCCGGCCTCAGGAATCCGGCGACTTTCCGATCCGCCGGCCCGTCCCCAACTCTCGCCGCGCGAGGTCGGAAAGAATGACGCTGCGCGCTACAGCTCGGAGAGCGGCACGCGGGCGACGTACATCGCCGCGCTTCCCTCGTGGCTCGAGTAGTAGTTCACGACCAGCTCGTCGCCGTGCAACTGCATGCCGGGGTAACCGGTATCGCCGCCGCTCGGGACTTCGAACGCCCGCTCGAAGGTGCCGTCGTCATGCAAACGGAGGAACACGGTCGCCATCCCTTCGCGCTCCGCGGGGCGGTCGTGCGGCCACTCGCGCGTTCCGACGAGCAGGCCTCCGCCGGGGAGCCGCAGCAGGTTCGGCCCGCCCAGGCCGTGCTCGATGCGGTGCACGGCAAAGTCCGTGTATGGAGCCGCCGCACGCACGAGGAAGCCGTGGTCGGAGTCGCCCTCGGCGTTGCGCAGCACCGCGGTCAACACCCCCTCGTCGTCGAAGGCGAGGCTGGCCTCGCACGCGCCGCTCGGGAGCGGGAGGTCGTCGCCGGCGCGCTCGTAGTTCATGCCGTCGGTCGTGCGGAAGAGCGCGATCCGTCGGTCGGAGGTGATCGCGCGCCCGGTGGCGGGATCCGCGCCGCTGATGTTCGGCATCGCGTAGCCGACGCCGTCGTGCCAGGTGAGCCGGAAGAACCAGTTGTTGGTCGGGATGCCGCGCACGCGACGCGGCGCGGTCCAGGTCGTTCCGTCGGCGGAGTACGCGACGCGCGTGTGCCACTCCAGCAGCCCGTCCGAGTAGTCGGAACCGCCGCAGGTCATCATCAGGCGCCCGTCCGGCATGATCGACAGCTTGGGATCGCGCAGGTCGAAGCCCTCGTCTTCCAGCAGCGCGAGCGACTCCCAGCGCTCGCCGTCGTCCGAGGCGAGGATGCGGACCTTGCCGTCGGTGCCGTGGACGTGCGCGGAGGCCTCGCGGAAGGTGGCGAAGAAGCGGTCTCCGAAGCGCACCAGGTCGCCGAACGCGCAGTGAGGAGCCTCGCTCCAGATCCTGCGTGCCGACACGAGCGGCGGCGCGGCGGCCGGCGCTCCGGACGCGCTGAGCAGCCCGCGCGCGATGCGACCCATCTCGTTCCCCATCTCCTCGCCCCAGCGGAACCGCTCGCCGTTCAGCTCGAAGGTCGTCGGGTCGAGCTGCGTGACCCAACCGCTGGGCGTCGGCGGCGCGTCGCCCCACTCGACGCCGGGGGGGAAGAAGAAGACGGTGTCGAAGACCGCCGCGGGGCCCGCGACGTAGGACTTCTGGAAGCGCTGCTCCAGCGTATCGGTCGACGCGCCGCGGGCCTCGGCCACCTCGCGCATGCTCGGCATGTCGATGTGGTTGGCGAAGCGCTGGCCAACCAGGCGCTGGTGGTCGTGGAACTGGCGCACGCGCGGGTCGTCGAACAGCGCGGTGGCGGACTTGGCGCCCTCGGCGCTGTCGCTGGCGATCGAGTCGGTCCACACGACGATCAACCGCAGGTCGGAATCCGCCATGTCTTCGAGCAGGGCTCGGCGGGCCTCACGGGCCGCGCGTAGGCAGTTGGTTCAGGTCGGCGCGAAGAGCCCGAGGGCGCGCACGTGCTTCTTCAGCGAGTTGAAGTGCTCGCGCACGGGCTCGACGCTGCCTTCGAGCTCGGTGAACACGCCTTCCGCCTGGGCCTTGTCGGCGTCCTCGGGATCCTGCCAGTCGACCGGTTCGGCGCGCGCGTAGTCAGCCGGGGCCTGCGCCGCGGGCAGGGGCTCGGCGCGGCGCGCGAGCGTGCGTACGGTGAGCTGCTTGTCGATCGTGTCGCCGCCGCCCAGGTCGCGCTTGGTGCGCCACAGGCGCGGCAGCCGATCGGCGGAGTCGACGTGCCAGACGTGCGCGGTCGGCCCCTCGGGAAGCTGGGCCGTGACCGTCTCGCAGTCGCGCTCGCCGAGCTTGGTGGGTTCTCCCAGCCCCGGCTCGGCCGCGAGCAGCTCGCTCGGCGCGGCGGGGAAGAGCTGCGCCATGTCGTACGCCAGCCGCGACGGCAGGCCGCCGATGCCCGGCTCCGCGCCCTCGGTCCACGTGCGAGCGTCGTGGTCGACGAACACGTAGCGCTCGCCCTCGCGCATCAGCGTGATCCTCCGCGAGCCGTCGACCCGCGCCTGCTCGACGCTGACGTCGACGCGGAAGGCGTCCGCGCCGGGGTCGAGCGCGACGGTGCCGCGCGCGGTGTGGCTCGTCCAGGTCAGCACCTGGGCGCGGACGAGGGCGCCCTCGTACTCCACCCGGGGCTGGGTTTCGTAGGCGTCCTGGGCGGCCCGGAGCAGGCCCTGGGCGCCCGGGTCTTGGGCGAGTAGGAGGAGCGTCGCGAGGAGCATCGCGACAGCGTAGCCCGCAGGGCGGCTACAGGCGGTCGCGAAGCTCGCGTAGCTTGAGCAAAGCGTCGATGGGCGTGAGCCGGTCGGGGTCCAGCTCGCGCAGCTCGCGCTCGACGTCGCTCTCGGTTCGCTGGGCCTGCTCGCCGCGGAACGGCAGCGGCTCGGCCGCCGGCGCCGCGCCCGAGCCGGCGAGGATGCGGCGCGCGAGGTCCTCCTCGTCGAGCTCCAGGTCGCTCAGGATCTTCTTCGCGCGCTGGATCACGGCGTCCGGCACGCCCGCGAGGCGCGCCACGTGGATGCCGTAGGAGCGGTCGGTTCCGCCCTCGACGATCTTGTGGAGGAAGACGATCTCCTCGCCCCACTCGCGCACCGCGACGTTTTGATTACAGATCGCCGGGTAGCGCGCGGAGAGGTCGGTGAGCTGGTGGTAGTGCGTCGCGAACAGCGCGCGCGCGCCGACGGCTTCGTGCAGGTGCTCGACGATCGCCCACGCCAGCGCGAGCCCGTCGAAGGTGCTGGTGCCGCGCCCGACCTCGTCGAGGATGACGAGCGAGCGCTCGCTCGCGTTGTTGAGGATGTTCGCGATCTCGACCATCTCGACCATGAAGGTCGACTCGCCGCGGCTGATGTCGTCGCCGGCGCCGACGCGCGTGAAGATGCGGTCGACCACGCCGATGCGGGCCTCGTCGGCGGGCACGAACGAGCCGATCTGAGCGAGCAGCGCGATCAACGCGACCTGGCGGATGTAGGTCGATTTACCGGCCATGTTCGGGCCGGTCAGGATCGTGATGCGGCGCCCGTCGAGGTCCAGCCGCGTGTCGTTGGGCACGAAGGCCTCACACGACGCCGAGCGCTCGATCACCGGGTGCCGACCCTCGACGATCTCGATCGAGTCGCCGTCGTCGATCGTCGGGCGCACGTAGCGGCCTGCGGCCGCGATCTGCGCCATGCCCGCGATCGCGTCGACCTCGGCCAGCGCATGGGCCGTGTCCAGGATGCGGCCGACCTCGGCGCCAACCGCCTCGCGCAGCTCGTTGAAGACGCGGTACTCGAGGTCGCGCGAGAGCTCCTCGGATTTGAGCACCTTGGTCTCGAACTCCTTGAGCTCGGGCGTGATGTAGCGCTCGGCACTCTTGATGGTCTGCTTGCGGATGTAGTGCTCGGGGACGCGGTCGATCTGCCCGCGCGGCACCTCGAGGTAGTAGCCGAACACCGAGTTGAAGCCGATCTTGAGCCCGGGCAGCCCGCTGCGCTCGCTCTCCTCGGCCTGGAAGCGCGCCATCCACGACTTGGCGTCGCCCGCGATCGTGCGCAGCTCGTCGAGCTCTTCCGAGAAGCCGTCGCGCACGACGCCGCCCTCGCGGATCGTCATCGGCGGGTCGTCGACCAGCGTCGTCGCGATGCGCGCCGTGAGGTCGTCGAGCGGGTCGAGCGCTTCGTGCAGCCGGCCGAGCAGGGCCGAGTACGCGCCGCTCAGCTTCTCTTTGATCGGCGGCACGAGCTCGAGCGACGCGCGCAGCGCGACCAGGTCGCGCGCGTTGGCGCGGCCGGTCGACACCTTCCCCACGAGGCGTTCGACGTCGAGCACGCGGTCGAGCAACTCGCGCAGCTCCTCGCGGAGGAAGGGACCGTCGACCAGCTCGGCCACGCCCTGCTGACGGTCGAGGATCGGCCCGACGTGCCGCAGCGGGTTCAGCAGCCACTCGCGCAGCAGGCGCGAGCCCATCGCGGTCAGGGTGGCGTCGATCGTGTCGAGCAGCGTCCCTTCGCGACGTCCGTCGCGCTGGGTGGCGACCAGCTCGAGGCAGGACCGCGTCGCGCGGTCGAGCACGAGGTGCTCGCGCGCGTCGACCAGCTGGATGCGCCGCAGGTGCTCGCAGGCGGCGTGCTGCGTCTCCTCGACGTACTCCACCAGCGCGCCGGCGGCGGGGATGATCGGCGAGTCGTCCTCGAGGCCGAAGCCCTCGAGGCTCTTCACCTTGAAGTGCCGCAGCAGCAGCCGGTAGGTGGTCTCGCGCTCGAAGCGCCACTCCTCGCGCTCGGTGGGCTTGGCGCCGATCTCGTCGCGCAGGTCGGACTCGCCGAGGCCGAGCTCGCGCCCGGTCGGCAGCAGCACCTCGGCCGGTGCGATCCTCCCGAGCTCGTCGCGCAGGGCGTCGGGCGCGACGACCGATGCCATCAGGCGGCCGGTCGACAGGTCGGCCCAGACGATCGCGACGCGCTCGCCCGACGGCCAGACCGAGGCCAGGAAGTTGGGACGCCGCGCGTCGAGCGCGTCCTCTTCGGTGAGCGTGCCGGGCGTGACCACGCGCACGACTCCGCGGTCGACGATCCCCTTGACCTCGCGCGGGTCCTGGAGCTGCTCGCAGATCGCGACGGTGTGGCCCTTGCGGACCAGCTTGATGAGGTAGCCCTCGACCGAGCGCACCGGCACGCCCGCCATCGCGACGGGCTCGTCCGAGCCCTTCGAGCGCGACGTGAGCGCTAGCCCGAGCTCGCGTGACGCGACCACCGCGTCCTCGTGGAAGAGCTCGTAGAAGTCCCCCATGCGGAAGAAGAGGATCGCTCCGGGGGCCTCCTTCTTGGCCCGCCAGAATTGCTCCATCATCGGGGTCTGGCTCTTGCCCTTGCCCTTCCCCTTCGCGCGGCCCTTGGGCTTGCCGCGGGCCTTGTCGGCCTTTGGCTTCGCGGGGGCGGCAGCCTTGGCGCCGGAGCTCTTGGCGCCCTTGTCGGTCGGTGCCTTCGGGGCGGGAGCGGGGGGCGCCGCGGGGGCGGCTTTGGGGGTCGGGGACGGCTCGTCCCCGGTCGGGAAGAGGGAGGGTTCGCCCATCGCGGGGAGTGTAGCAACGGCCGCCGGCGACCTCCTGGCCCGAGAGTTGCGGAATGTTGCTCAGCTCGGCCTCGCCTGGACCGATCCAGAGCTGCACTCTGGTGACTCCAGGCCTATGTCCGAAGCTTCAGACTCCCCCCGGAACCTGCCCTTGCTTCCGCTTCTAGCCTCCTCCTTCGCCGCCCTGGCCTCGCCGGCGCGCGTTGCGGCAGCCGTCCTCGTCCCCTTGGTCGCGGCCGGCTGTGCGTCCTATCCCGAGCGGACTCGGGACGCTTTCCATGCCTTCCAGGGAGGACACTTTGACAGTGCCGCGTCGGCCTACGCGGACCCGGACACGACCGGATCGGACTTCCTGTCGGGAGCGGAAGCCGGCACCGCCGCCCTCTGCGACGGCGACTGGGACGGGGCGCTGGAGCACTTCCACCGGGCTTCGCGGTCGGTCGAGGATCTCGAGGGGCGCGCGCTGGTTTCGGCCTCCTCGCTCGCCGAGACGATCGGGTCTTGGGCTCTCAACGACACCGCGCTGCCGTACCGCGGCGAGGGCTTTGAGCGCGTCTACGTCCACTGCGCCCTCGCGATGGCCTATCTCGCGCGCGGGCTCTTCGACGACGTGTGGGTCGAGGTCCAACTGGCGAACAAGCTGCTCGAGTCCGAGGAGGAGCTCTACGAGACCGAGTACCGCGCCGGCGGGCTCGGGCACTTCCTGTCGGCGCTCGCCTATGAGATGTCGGGGCGCCTCGACGACGCGTACATCGACTATCGACGGATGGTCGACAAGGGCGTGGGGACCGAGCTCGCCGGCCGTGCGCTCGTGCGGATCTCCGAGGACCTCGGCTGGAGCGAGGACCTCGAGCGCTGGGAGGCCGACTACGGGCCGCCGACCCCGCGGCCGCTCGGCGCGGCCAGCATCGTGGTGCTCGGCGGCGTCGGCACCGGACCGTTCAAGGTCGAGGCGAGCTTCCCCGTGCCGACGCCCGACGGCGTGATCCCGTTCTCCGCCGCCGGCTACGAGCGCCGGGGGCAGCCGGTCAGCGGGCTGCGCCTGCGGCTCGGCGCCGACACCACGGTGCGCACCGACGTGCTGGAGCACGTCTCCGACATCGCCGAGGAGAACCTCGAGGACCGCGTGCTTTGGATGGCCGCCAAGTCGGTCGCACGCGGGGTGGTGAAGCGCGAGCTGACCAAGTCGCTCCAGAACGAGTTCGACCTGGCAGGCCGCATCGCCGGCGACCTCTTCGCGGTGATGACCGAGCGCGCCGACCTGCGCGCCTGGCAGACGCTGCCGGACTCCTGGCAGGCCGCGCGCATGTTCGTCGCGCCCGGCGTGCACGACCTCCGCCTCGAGGCGATCGGCGGGGACGAGGTGCACCTGGGTGCGTTCCAGCTAGAGGAGGGCGAGACGATGATCCTCCTCGCGCGCACCGTCGAGACCCGACTCTACGCCCACGCGATCGGCGGACTGCCGGTCGACGCTCCGATACCTTGAAATGCCCGAGGCAACCCATGGCTAAATCCAGGACTACCGCGTTGAGCCTCGCAGCTCTCGCCGGGCTGCTCTCCGCCTGCATGAGCGGGCGAGGCGGCCCCCAAACCACGCTCGAGGGCGGGGAAGGCCGGCTCGAGGTCGCCGAGCTCGCCAGCGGAATGTCGCTCGAGCGCGATCTCGAGATCCGCAACCCGATCTCCGAGCGGCGCGAGGACTTCCTGCTGTGCCAATTCGAGCTCCACAACAAGCGCGGCAGCACGCTCAAGCTCGAGTGGACCGCCGACTGGTTCGATAGCTCGGGCTTCAAGATCGACACCAACGAGAACTGGCGTCCGCTCGCGATCGGCGGCAAGGGCTTCGAGATCGTTCAGATCACCGCGCCCAAGCCCGAGGCTGAGGTCTGGCGTCTGCGCGTCCAGAAGCCAAACCCGGTCCGCTGATCGCTCACCCCAAACCGGCACGAGAACCCTCCCGAGACATGAAGAAGCTCTTCGTCCTTCCGCTCCTGATCGCCACCGCAGCCTGTAGCTCGATCGGCTACGACGACCCCAACCGGGTCGAGACGTTGACGATCGACTTCGGCTCCACCGACCTGCAGACCCTCGCGGGTGAGATGGTCGAGTCGCTCATCCAGTCGCCCGCGCTGAACTACATCCAGCACGACTACGACGACGCCGGCGATCAGCGCATCGTCACGTACATGGGCGGCGTCGAGAACCGTACCAGCGAGCACATCGACACCGAGGGCATCACGGACAAGATGCGCGTCAAGCTGCTGGGCAGCGGCAAGTTCCGCTTCGTCGCCGGCGACCAGGGCCAGAGCGAGGTCGGCGATCAGGTGCGTTTCCAGCAGGGCACGGGGCGCGTCGACCCGGCCAAGGCGCGCGAGTTCGGCAAGCAGATCGGCGCGGACGTGATCCTCTACGGCACGCTGCGCTCGATCGACAAGGAGAAGGGGCGCACGGTCGAGGGCGGCCTCTACCGTAAGGAGGACGTGTACTACCAGTTCGTGCTGAACTGCGTGAACATCGACACGGGCGAGTTGATTTGGGCGGAGGAGTCCGAGCTCCGCAAGACCGCTCGCACGGGCATCTTCGGGGGCTAGACGCGCCCGATCCTCGGGGGTCCGCTGCGGGGCTCCCGAGGCTGCGCCCGGCTCAGATCCGGGCATAGGAGACGCGGAAGGGCGGTCAGGCCTCCCGCAATCGCGCCTTCGCGGTTAGGGTCCAGGACTGAGGTAGCCGGGCCGGATGTCCGCCGGCCCGACTCAGCAACAAGAGTCGCAGTCCCTAAACCGAAGGAGCCCAGGCGCGTGAGAGCCAGGCACAGAAACCTCCTGCAGACCGGAGCCGCGCTCGCGGTCCTGACCGCCAGCGCCAGCGCGAGCGGCGGCGGGTCGATCAACTCGACCGAGCTCGCAGGCAACTCGCTGACGTCTTCCCCGTTCTTCGAGTACGTCAAAGCGTTCAACGAAGGCGCGCCGATCCAGGTCGCCATTGATCCGGGGGCCTTCCCCGGTGTCGTCGGCCAGACGGCCGACCTTTACATCGTCGCCTCGAAGACGATCTCCGAGTGGGGATCGTCGCCGGCTCTGGTCGACCTTTCCGGGTCGGTCGAGACGGTGAACTTGAGCGGTGCCGGCATCGGCGCGAACACGTTCACGGTCGACGGCGGCTCGCTCAGCGGCGACGCCGGCATCGAGCTCGGGGTCGGCTACGACGTCGTGCTCGACATGAACCAGAACGGCGTGCTCGACGGCGGCGACTACATCGACGGTTACAACAACGTCGAGTCCGGCGCCTACGTGGTCGCCGACACGGTCGCCCCCGGCCCGCTCGCGGTCACCGAGCTGACGTACGACCTGACGACGGCCGCCTTCGACTCGCAGAACACGTTCTATCCGACGAACATCGCGAGCCTCGGCGAGCTGCCGCTGGTGGTCATGAGCCACGGCAACGGCCACAACTATCAGTGGTACGACCACCTGGGCGAGCACCTGGCCTCCTACGGCTACGTGCTGATGAGTCACCAGAACAACACCGGCCCCGGCGTTGAGTTCGCCGCGACGACCACGCTGTCGAACGCGGACGACTTCCTCGACAACCTGGGGACGATCGGCGGCGGCGTGCTCCAGGGGCACATCGACACCGACAACATCATCTACATCGGCCACAGCCGGGGCGGGGAAGGCGTTGTCATCGCCTATGACCGCATCTTCGACGGCGTGTTCGTGCCGCAGAACTACTCGCTCGATGACATCAAGCTCGTGTCGAGTATCGCGCCGGTCGACTTCCAGACGCTGCCGAACACCGATCCGCACGGGGTGAACTACCACCTGTGGACCGGCGGCTCGGACTCCGACGTCAACGGCTGCGCCAACTGCAACCTGTGCCAGACGTTCCACCTGCACGACCGCGCGCAGGAGTACCGCCAGTCGATCTCGCTTCACGGCGTCGGCCACGGTCACTTCCACAACGGCGGCGGCAACCCCTGGGCGACCGGCCCGTGCCTCGTCGGCGCGCCGGACACGCACCGGATCATGAAGGGCTACGTCTTCCCGCTGGTCGAGCGCTACATCGACGGCAACATCCCCGCGAAGGACTTCCTGACGCGGCAGTGGGAGTCGTTCCAGCCCATCGGCGCCCCGACGGCGAACCCCTGCGTCGTGGTCGACCTGATGTACCGCGACGGTTCGGCGCCCGGCAAGATCGTGCTCGACGACTTCCAGTCGAACCCGTCGACCACCCAGGCGAGCATCGGCGTCCCGGTCGGCTTCACGGTCAGCGACGTCACCGAGGGCGACCTCGACGACGCCAACACGACCTTCACGAGCCTGGCCAGCGACGCGATGAACGGCATGACCGTCAACGGCTCCGGCGCCGACGACAGCGCCGGCGTGGTCTTCGAGTGGGACAACACCGACAGCTACTTCGCGTGGTTCGGGCCCGCCGGCGGCGTGCCGATCACGCCGTGGAAGTACATCTCCTTCCGCGCCTGCCAGGCGACCCGCGACGCGTTCACGGCGGCCTCGCTCGGCGACCTCACGTTCGACGTGACGCTCGTCGACACCAACGGGACCTTCTCGCGCGTCAACATCGGTGCGTTCGGCGGGGGCATCGAAGAGCCCTACCAGCGCACCGGCTGCGGTGGGGGCGTCGGTTGGGCGAACGAGTTCGAGACCGTTCGCATCCCGATCCAGGCCTTCGCCTACAACAACTCCGGCATCGACCTGAGCAAGGTCTTCGTCATCGGCCTCGAGTTCGGGCCTTCGCACGGCTCGGCCCAGGGCCGTATCGGGCTGGACGACGTCGAGCTCCTGATCGACTGAGCAAGGAAGGACCCAACACCATGAAGAAACTGATCTGCTCCGGGACCCTCCTGGCCGCCCTGTCGGCGAGCGCCTTCTTCGCGGTCGAGGCCGCGAGCGGCGACCCGCTCGCCACCACCCCCGTGAACGAAAGCCCCGTCCGCCTGCTCCACGCGCAACCGTTCTTCCTGGACGAGCCGTGGATGTACGAGTGGCGCGCCGACCACCCGATGGTCAGCTCGGGCTACATCGTCGCCATCTCGGCCGAGTCCGAGATCCTGCCGGTGCGCCAGACGCACATGCCGCTGCTCTTCATCGGCGACATGCCGGTCGCACGCCTCAACGACGGCTCGGAGTCCGGTGTCTACATCGGCTTCGTGCCCGCCGAGGGCACGCCCGAGACCGGCCTCAGCCTCGACCTCACCGAGGCGCCGATCTTCTGGGGCAAGCCCGACATCCTGCCCGAGCGCCTCACGCCCGCCGACGCCCAGGCCGAGCTGGCCAAGGCGGTCGCCGCGGGCGCCGTCGCGCAGCGCGAGCAGCACGTCGCCGCGGCGATGGAGAGCTCCGGCGGCGCGGTCTTCACCGAGACGTACGGCACCCTCCGCACCTACGCGGCCGACCTCGTCGAGCGCTTCTCGCCCGGCGAGGCCGATCTGATCTCCGGCCTCCGCCTTGTGCCGCTGATCAAGTAGCGCGAGCGCCGCTTCCGCCTTCGCCGGCCGCGCCCTCCCGACGGGGGCGCGGCCGGCTTTCGTTCCGGCGCAGCGCCAGCTCGAAGGCCTCGGCCACCAGCGCCTCGACGGCGGCGCGGTCCTGCGGCTCCGGAGGCGTCGAGCGCTCCGCGAGGTCGCGCACCCGGCGCGCGACCTCGTCGTGCAGGGCGGGGGCCTCCGCGCGGGCGAGGAAGGGGAACGGCTGGGTCCTGAGGTGCCCTACCTTGACCTGTGGGAACGTCCGCTGGCGCGCGTCCTGGAAGTGCGCTCGGTGCCAGAGCCCTGCCTGGGAGCCGTTCAGCACCGCCACCGCGAAGGCCGCATCGAGCTCGTGCGGAGGGCGGCACGCGAGCAGCGTGTTCCGGAAGTACGTCGGCGTGGTGTGCAGCGCGGCACACGGCCGCGCCGCGGTCTGTCGCAGCAGGACCGGCACCGCGCGGTAGCGCTCCAGCGCGCCGATGCGGAAGGTCTGCCCCTCCCGCGCGCGGTGGTCTGCGCGCAGCCGCGCCGAGGGCGGTCCAAGCCGGTAGGGCGCCAGGTCGCGCCCCTCGCGCAGCGGCTCGCCCCACAAGCTCCGCTCGCGCCGCACCAGCTCGCGCGCCGCGTTGCCGGTGTGCACGCCGGGATCGCCGAAGCTGCGTGGCGGCAGGCGCGGGAGTGCGTCCAGGCGCTCGATGACCTGGTCTTGCTCCGCGCTCGCCTCCGCTGCCGTCCAGGGCGCCGTCGATGCCGACCCGCCGCCGGCGCCTGGCCGCAGGTCGAGCAGCAGCGCCGGCTCGACGACGCCCGGGAAGGCGTGCTCGCCGAGCTCCTCGACCTCGCGCCGCAGACCCAGCTCGGCAACAACCGCGCGCACCGCACCGTAGCGATCCCCGGCGGCGATGGACGCCGGCAGGAGCACCCGCGCCACGCGCCGCTCGGCCGCGGCGTACCGGGCGATGCGCTCGAGGAACGCTCCGTGGAGGCTCGGCCAGCCCTTCAGCGCTGGGTAGGCGTCCCGGTAGAGCGCCAGCCGGCCGGCCGGAAGCCGCACGGCCTGCCGCCCGGTCAGGCTGACCCACGGCGGATTGGCCGCCAGCGCCGCCCCGCGCGGCCACCGCTCGGCTGGATCCAACGCGTCCACGACGCGGATCCGCCGCGCCGCCGTGGCCGGTGTGAGCCCGACCTCGTCCACCAGCCGGCGCCGGGCGGCGCGCGCCTTCTCGGGATCGATCTCCAGGCCGCGCAGGCGCTCGCCGACGCCCCGATCTCCGCCCGCCGCCTTCCAGACGGCGAGCAGCAGGTTCCCCTCGCCACAGGCAGGGTCCAGGACCGGTCCATCGAGCGGCAGCCCCGCGGCCAGGCGGGCCGCCAGAGGCGCCGGCGTGGGGACCTGGCCGCGCGCGTTGTCCGCGCGGTTCTTGCCGCTCTGGAGCTCCACCGGCTCCATCCCAAGGAGTGGGAGGCGGGGGTGCAATCGTGAGCGCCCGGGCAGGCCCCCACGACCCCTCCTCGTGCCTGGGACTGGCTGGGTTCCGTGTGGAAACGGGGGCGCCGAGAGTCTGTAAGCGCCCGAGGTCCCGTTGTTTAGGGCGTGCGCGGGGCCGCCAGGCGGGTCCGGTCGCGTCCGGACCCGCGGAAACCGCCTCCAGGGGCCGCCAGGGGGAGCTCTGCCAGCCTCCCGGGGACCCGGTTCCACACGGAACCCAGCCACTTTGGTTTTTTGGGGTTCGGTAACGCGGGGCCGCCGGCTCACCCGGGTGTCGCCCAAACGAGGGGAACCAAGCGAGGGCGACCGGGCTTGACAACTCACGCCGGCTTCTGGGGAGCTACATAGCAGCCAGCGCGAGTAAGTCCTCCTGAGTGACTGCGATTCTCCTGGGGATGGGCGCCTTGGCCGGGGGGCCAAGGCGCCCAGTCTTTTTAACCCCGGCCCAAAATGCGGCCCGCGCGAGAATCCGCCGTCCGGGCGCCACCGGAGCCCCGTCCCCTGCCGATAGCATGCCCCCCATGGCACGCTACCTCGTCACCGGAGGAGCCGGCTTCATCGGCTCGCACATCGTCCACGCGCTCCTGGCCCGGGGCGACAGCGCCCGCATCCTCGACGACCTCAGCTCCGGCCGGCGCGAGAACCTGGATGGCCTGGAGGTCGGCGAGCCCGGCTCCGGGGCGCCGGTCGAGCTTCTGCAGGGCGACATCTGCGACCCCCAGGCGGCGCGCGCGGGTTGTGTCGGGACCGCCGGGGTCTTCCACGAGGCGGCGCAGGTCTCGGTGCCGCGCAGCGTCGAGGATCCGCAGGCCAGCTACGCGATCAACGCGATGGGCACGCTCCAGATGCTGGAAGCGGCCCGGGCCGAGGGCGTCCCGCGCTTCGTGTTCGCGGCCTCGTCGGCGGCCTACGGCGACTCCGAGGAGCTGCCCAAGCGCGAGGGCATGGCGGCCAATCCGCTCTCGCCGTACGCCGCTGGGAAGCTGGCCGCCGAGCATCTGCTCGGGGTCTGGGGGCGCCAGTACGGCCTGAAGACGGTCGCTTTGCGCTACTTCAACATCTTCGGGCCGCGGCAGGCGGATGACAGCCCGTATACGGGGGTCATCGCGCTGTTTGCGAGCGCGCTCCTGGAGGGCCGCCCCGTCACGATCTTCGGGGACGGCCAGCAGTCGCGCGACTTCACCTTCGTGGACAACGCGGTCCAGGCCAACCTGCTGGCGATGGACGCGGACCTGGACGAGCCGGGGGCGGTGATCAACGTGGGCACGGGGGAGCGCGTCTCCGTGCTCGATCTTTACCGCCGGATGGCCGAGCTCCTGGGCAGCGATGCCGAGCCCGAGCTGGCGCCCCCCAGGGCGGGGGACGTCCGGCACAGCCTGGCGAGCCTCGATCGGGCTCGCGCGCTCCTGGGGTACGAGCCCGTCGTCGGCTGGAAGGACGGGCTGGAGACTACGGTCGATTGGTACAGAAAGCGCCGTCAGGAGGCCTGACGGGCTGCGGACGAGGCCTAGCTGGCCTCCGAGGTCGAATGGCGGGCGGCGCCGCGGCGGGCCAGGCCCCTGGCGATGGCGCGGGCCGATTTGGGCAGGAGCATCTGCATGTGGTCGCAGTAGGGCTCCGGGCAGGTCAGGGCGATAATGCGCCGCCGGCCACGTTCAACGGCGTGCACCGGCAGCAGCGGGAACTCACAGCGAGGGCAAAGGAACGTCTTTTCTGTCGTCATTTCAGGCATCAGTTTCGGCTCTTCGTGTGAGCCGGCTCCTAATCCGGGATGTTGTTTCCATCAAGAGCGGGATGGCGTCCCCGGCCCGAACGCATCGCCCCCTCTCCGTATTCGGCCGATTTGGCCCGTATCTACGGCCAAAAGCCCGCCTTGCCGGCCCGGAGCGCCGCCGCTAACCTGTTTCGCTTTCTCCGCCCGATAGGGGGGGTGAATGCACCCCTCCGGACCCCGTGCCCCGGGGCCCCCCCGCATCCAGGACGACCCTCAGCCACCCATGCAACACGCCGCCGACCTCGAGAAGCTCCTCGGCCTTAAGAACTGCCAGTACAAAGCCAACCTGTCGAAGGAGGAGCTGTTCCACGAGGCGATCGCGAACGATCGCGGCCGCGTGCGCGAGGGCGGGCCCGACGATGAGCAGAAGGCGTTCCCGACCAAGCTCGGGGTGAACGGGCCGCTGGTCTACTACTCGGACCCGAGCTGCACGGGCCGGCCGGTGCAGGACACCTTCGCCGTGGCGTGGCCCGAGCTCTCCGAGCGCATCTGGTGGAAGCCGGACTTCAAGCAGTTCGACCCGGACAAGTACGAGGGGCTCCTCAAGCGGGTGGTGGAGCACCTCAACGCCAAGGGCGGCACGCTGTACGTCAAGGACGTGTATTGCGGATACGACCCGGCCTATGCCGTGCCCTACCGCTTCGTCGGCGAGTACGCGACGCACGCGATGTTCGCCCACAACATGTTCCCCAAGGACATCAAGGGCATCCCGAACGAGGACGAGCGGCGTTGGACGATGATCAACGTCCCGTCCTTCCACTGTGATCCCGAGCGCGACGGCACGCTGTCCCGGCGCGCGGTGATCATGGACATGAAGAACAAGATCGGCCTGGTCGTCGGTCGCGCGGACTACTGCGGCGTCGTCAAGAAGACGATGTTCACGGTGATGAACTTCCTCCTCCCGGAGATGGGGGAGATGTCGATGCACTGCTCGGCCAACGTCGGCGAGGGCGGTGATTGCGCCATCCTGTTCGGCCTGTCCGGCACCGGCAAGACCACGCTGTCGGCCGACCCGGATCGCAAGCTGATCGGCGACGACGAGCACGCCTGGACCGGCGGCGGCGTATCCAATTTCGAGGACGGCTGCTACGCCAAGCTGATCGACCTGGACAAGGAAGCCGAGCCGGTCATCGCCGCGGCGCTGTCCATGCCGGGCACCATTATCGAGAACGTCCCGCCGCTGCCGGGCCGCAAGATGGAAGAGCTCGATCCGCAGGAGCTCGACCTCAACGACGGGTCCGTCACCGAGAACACGCGCTTCTCCTACCCGCTGGACTGCAACCCGAACGTGATGGACGGGGCGCGCGGCCCGCACCCCGAGACGATCGTGCTCCTGACGGCGGACGCCTTCGGCGTGCTGCCGCCGGTGTCCGTGCTCGAGGGGCGCCAGGTCATGTACCACTTCGCCCAGGGCTTCACGGCGAAGCTGGCCGGCACCGAGGTCGGGATCACCGAGCCGAAGGCGGCCTTCAGCGCCTGCTTCGGCGCTCCGTTCATGTCCCAGAAGCCGTCGGTCTACGCCAGCCGGCTGTCGGAGAAGATGGACAAGCACGACGCGCGCTGCATCCTGCTGAACACCGGCTGGTCCGGCGGCCCGTACGGCTCGGGCAAGCGGATCTCGATCGGACACACCCGCGCGCTGCTCAACGCCGCCCTGAACGGCGACCTCGACGAGGGCAAGGTCGAGTACGAGCAGCACCCGGTCTTCAACCTCAAGGTGCCGACGAGCTGCCCCGGCGTCCCGAGCGACATCCTGAACCCGCGCAACACGTGGGACGACAAGGACGCCTACGACGCGCAGGCGAGCAAGCTGCGGGACATGTTCCGCGACAACTTTGAGTCGAAGGGCTTCAGCGACTTCGGCATCGAGCCGGTGATGTAAGCTAGGACGCCGTGGCAGACGTCAAAGAGCTCTACCTGCAAGGCCTGTCGCTCTACGGGCAGGGGAAACACGCCGAAGCGATCGACGCGTTCCAGCAAGCGCTCGCGCTCGACCCCGAGCGCGCCGAGTGCCTGCAGGCGCTGTCGATGGCGCAGATGCACGCGGGCAAGCTGAAGGATGCGCTCGAGAGCGTGCTGCGCCTGACCGAGATGACGCCGAGCGATCCGCAGGCGTTCACCAGCCTGTCGATGATCTACCAGCGCATGGATCGGATCGACGACGCCGAGAAGGCGCAGGCCAAGGCGCGGATGCTCTCCTGGAAGGAAGAGCTCAAGACCAACCCGAACGCACCGCCGCCCGCGGATCCGGGCGGCATGAACGTCGTTCAGTAGCGGCGCTCGAAGCCCCTCCCGCGGCGAGCTTCGCGCGAGGGGCCGGGTTGGTCCCCGGGTTGATCCCCGGGTTGATCCAAACGGGCGCCGTGGAGGCGGCTACTCCTCTTCGCCGTCTTCGTCCTCGATGCCGAGGATCACACGGCCTTCGGCGGAGATCATCTGCGGGGTCCACTGCGGCTCCCACACGACGCTGACCTCGGTGTCGTCGATGCCTTCGATCGAAGTGACGCGGCGGCGAACGACGTCGGGGATGGTCTTGGCCTCGGGACAGGCCTGCGAGGTCAGCGTCATCGTGACGTTGCACGTGGCGCCGTCGATCTTCACGTCGTAGACCAGGCCGAGGTCCACGATGTTGACCGGGATCTCGGGATCGAAGACCTGCTTGAGCTGGCCGTAAACATCTTCGGTGGTAACCATGTCCGCGTCGTCTGGTGGGTACTTTGGGGGAGAAGGGAAGTCCGAGAAGTGTAACACCCGGAGGCTCGCCAAAGCTACCGAGGCAGGTCGTCGCCGCTCGCGCCACGCTCTAGCGCGCGGCAAAACCCGATGAGCCGACACTCACCCCACCGGCGGTCGGCATCCCGCCCGTCGGTTCCGCGTGCGGGGCGCCGCGCGAGAAAGGACACGTGGCCGCCACGCGCGGTGGCCAGGACGGTCAGGCGGTCATTGCGACGCACCTCGTCGCGCTCGAACGTGGCGAATGGAACCAGCGGGTCGTCGCGGGCGGCCACGAGCAGGGCGGGGATCCGGACGCGGGGTAGTTGCGTGACGGCGCTCGCCTGCTCGTAGTACGCATCGACGCCGTCGAAGCCCCCCAGCGGCGCGGTGAAACGCGCGTCGAACTCGCGCAGCGACCGGATGCGGTCCAGCCCGCTCAGGTCGAGCCGCAGTCCGTGAAGCTCATCGCGGCGCCGCAACATGCGCCGCAGCGAGCGCAGGAAGCGCCGCTGGCAGAGGCGGTGGAACGGCGAGCGCTCCAGCACGTCGACCGAGGCCGCGAAGTCGACGCAGGGCGAGAGGCAGGCGGCGGCCGCAAGCCAGCGCGGCGCGTCGTCGCCCAGCTCCGCCGCCAGCCTCAGGGCCATGTTGGCGCCGAGCGAGAAGCCGATCAGGTACACGCGCGGCGCGCCCTCGTCCGCCGCCAGCGCGGTGGCGACGGCGAGCAGATCTTCGGTCGTGCCCCCGTGGTAGCTGCCGGCGGCGAGCTCCTCGGTGCCGCCGCAGTTGCGCGCGTTCATGCGCGCGACGTCGAAGCCCGCGCGGAAGGCCTTCTCGGCGGTCCCCACGACGTACGGCGCCGTGAGGTCGCCGGCGAGGCCGTGGAGCAACACGACCCACGGGCGCGCGCCGTCCCCGTGGCGGTGGCGACGCACCCGCACGCGGTTGCCGGGGGTCGTCGGCACGACCCGCTCCTCCGCCGCCGCCCGCAGCTGCGCCGACTCGCGCCGCGGGAAAGTGCTCGCCAGGGTCATCGCGTAGGGATGCGCGAGCAGCGGATGCGGATCGAACGCGGGAAAGTCGAGCCCGGGCGCCACCGGGCTAGGATACGGGTGTGATTCGCTACGAAGGAACCCTCTATCGCCCGCCGTCCGAGGCGAACAGCCTGATCCTGCAGGCGACCATCGGCTGCAGCTTCAACGAGTGCTCGTTCTGCGGCATGTACCGCGACAAGCGCTTCCGCGTCCGTCCGATCGACGAGCTCCTGGCCGAGATCGAGTGGGTGCGCGGGCAGACCGACGAGGGGCTCGTGCGCAAGGTGTTCCTCGCCGACGGCGACGCCCTCGTCGCGAAGGCGAGCTTCCTGCACCGCATCCTCGACGCCCTGCGCGACGCGTTCCCCAGCCTGCGGCGCGTGTCGTGCTACGCCTCGCCGCAGTCGCTGCAGGTGCGCAGCGTCGAGGAGATGGCCGAGCTGCGCGAGGCGGGGCTGACGCTCTACTACCTCGGCATCGAGAGCGGCGACGACCGCGTGCTGGACGACCTTGTGAAGGGCGTCGACGCCGACGAGATGATCCGCGTCGCCGGCAAGGCGACCGAGGCCGGCGTCCAGCTGTCGACGATGATCCTCCTGGGCGCTGGGGGCCGCGCGCGTTCGTGCGAGCACGCGCTCGGGTCGGCCCGGGTCGTCAACGCGATCCAGCCGCGCTTCGTGAGCACGCTGGTCGTGACGCCGGTCGAGGGCACGCCCCTCGGCGACGCGGACGCGCGCGGAGAGGTCGACCACCTCGAGCCGATCGAGCTGGCGGCCGAGCTGCGGGCGTTCCTGGGCGAGCTCGACCTACGCGGGTCGATCTTCCGCTCCAACCACGCCAGCAACTACCTCGCGCTCTCGGGCACGCTCCCCAAGGACCAGCCGGGCCTGGTCGCAGCCCTGGATCGTGTCCTGGCGGCGCCCGAGCACGCCCGCTTCCGGCCCGAGTGGCTGCGCGGCCTGTAGCCGCAAGGGCTCTGGGGGGCCGTGAGGGGCGATTTTGAAGGCCATGTAAGGGAAAGCCCAACACCCGCGATACGGGGGCTTCACCTAGACTTGACGGAGCAGACACACTCAGACCCCTCCAAGCCTTAGCCCCCAGGAGCTGCGCCCATGCGCGGACGTTCCCCGTTTCGCTCCCTCCCGCTCGCTTTTGCCGTCCTCTTTGCGGTCGGGGGGTGGTGTCCAGGGGTCGAGGCACAGGGGCTGATCGCTGCGAAGAGCCGCGACGCTTGGTTCCGCGACGCCTCCAAGAGCCTCGGGGTCGAGTTCGACCACGACGACAGCAAGAGCAACTACACCATCGGCAGCGGGTCGGCCTGGTTCGATATGGACGCCGACGGCGATGAGGACCTGTTCGTGCAGAACTCGACCGGCCCCCACGCGCTGTACCGCAAGGATGGCCTGACGTTCACCGATGTCATCGAGGGCTCCGGCATCACGAACCTGTCCGGCAACGAGTCGATGGGCGTGGCCGTCGCCGACTATGACGCCGACGGCCTGCAGGACGTCTATCTCTGCAACGCCGACCGCAACACGTTCTTCGTCAACACCGGCGGCGGCGTGTTCGTCGAGGATGCGATCGCTCTCGGGCTGGCCGCGGGGCACGCGTGGAGCGTCGGCGCCTCGTGGGCGGACTTCGATGTCGACGGCGACCTCGACCTCTACGTCGGGAACTACGTGGTGCAGTTCAACTTCCCGTACCACTACGGGGCACCCAACGCCCTGCTCGAGAACCGCGGCCCCGGAGCGTCGCCCTGGTTCGAGGACGTCGGCCCGGCGCTCGGCGTCGACAACTCGGGCGTGTTCGGGCCCTCGGTGCCCGGCTTCTCGTACGTTTCGCCCGAGGGAGAGACCACGGCCGGCTGCACGCTCGCGACCGGGACGCTGGACTGGGACGAGGACGGCGACCCCGACCTGCAGGTGGGCAACGACTTCGGGCTGTGGGTGCTGCCCAATGCGCTCTACCGCAACGACCTCTCCGGCGGCGTGATGTCGTTCACCGACGTGTCGGCGGCGACCGGCTTCGACACGCGGCCGCACTACAACATGGGCATCTACCCCGCCGACTTCGACCACGACGGCGACTGGGACTTCTACAACAGCAACCTCGGCGACAACCTGCTGCTGCGCAACGACGGCGGCGTGTTCGTCGACGGCACGTACGACGCGGGGCCGATCAGCGGCAAGATCATCCGCGGCTTCGAGATCCTGAAGCTGTCCTCCTGGGGCATCATCTGGGAGGACTTCGACAACGACACCTGGGAGGACTTGGTCGTCGTCAACGGCTTCATCCCCGCCGCTAGCTTCATCGTCAACGAGAAGCGCTCGCCGAACCACTTCTGGCAGAACCAGGGCGACTCGACCTTCCTCCAGGTGCCGGCCTTCTTCAACGGCGTGGCCGACGAGGGCGCCGGGCGCAGCGTCACCAAGGCCGACGTCAACGGGGACGGCCTGCTCGACTTCTACCTGCAGAACAACGGCTCGGTCTACGTGACCCACACCAAGGACCGCAGCCGGCTGTTCATGAACACCGGGATGCAGTCGACGCCCGGTCACTGGATCGAGATGGACCTCGTCGGCCGCATCGGCCACCCCGACGCGCTCGGAGTGCGCGTGGACCTGCACCTGCCGGGCACGGTGCTGAAGCGCCAGCGCCTGGGCGACCCGGTCTTCCTGGGGAGCCCCAGCCGGATGGTCCACTTCGGGTTGGGCGCGGCGGCGTCGATCGATCGGATCGAGCTCCACTGGCCGTCCGGCGTTCAGCAGACCCTGCGCGACGTCGCGTCGGACCAGCGCGTCGAGCTGCTCGAGCCCGCGGTGACCGGCGAGGGCGTGCAGCCCGCCGACTACCAGGGCGAGGTCCTGACGCTGGCCGTGAGCGTCCAAAATCACGACGAGGTCGACCAGCCGGTCGCGGTCCTCTTCGAGGTCCGCGACGCCGCGGACGGGTCGCTCTTCTTCCAGAGCGCGGGCAACGCCACCGTGCCGGCCGGCTCGACGGCGACCGTCTCCGCCGCGCAGGCGATCCCCACGGCCGTGTACGCCGCGTACCAGGGGCTCTCGGTCGAGATCCACGCCGACGTTGCGGCGACCGGTTCGCTCGACCAGGACATGCAGGTCCAGGCCCTCCCGTAGGGCTCGCGAGGCCGGCCCAAGGCCCCGGCGGGTGGCGCCGCCGGGGTCTTCTGACTCACCCCACTAGCCGATCAACGGCAGCGGATCGTGCGCGGCCGACGACGCGGCCAGGTCCATCCAGTCGCGCTCGAGCGCCGCGTACACCGAGCGGAAGTCGGTCGTCGCGGGCACGTCGCCCTCTTCGAGCCGGCGCAGGTCCGGCGGCGTGCCGTACACGCCGCCGCGCACGCCGCGGCCGACTACGAACAGCGGGGCGCCGGCGCCGTGGTCGGTCCCCGCCGAGCCGTTCTCCCTCGCGCGGCGCCCGAACTCGCTGAAGACCAGCGTCGCGACGCGGTCCGCGGCGCCCGTCGCGTCGAGGTCGCGCTGGAAGGCGGACAGCGCGTCCGAGACGGTCGACAGCAGCTCGGCGTGTACCAGGCGCTGCTTCGCGTGGGTGTCGAAGCCGTCGAGCGCGACGTGGAACACGCGCGTGCCGAAGCTCCCCGCGATCAGGCGCGCGACGAGCCGCAGCCGCCGGCCGAGCTCGGTGCCCGGGTAGTCGATCGCCGTCCGCGCGGCGGTCATCGCCTCCATGCGCGCGGCGGCGCGGTAGGTGCTGCGGGCCGCGTCGCGCAGGAACGCGACGTCGCCCTTGGCCGGGCCCTCGAGCAACCGCGTCCGCACCCCCGGCAGCGAAGCGACACCGCCCGCGAGCCGGAAGCCGTCGGCGTCGCGCACCGTCGGCGTGAAGTAGTCCTCGCCGGCGAGCGCCAGCGGCAGCCCTTCGTCGCCGATGTGGAGCGCGGCCATTTCGCCCGGCGCCCTTCGCGCCACGCCGTCCGCGAGCCGACCCATCCAGCCGGTCGAGTCGGGGGTGGGGTCGAGGTCCGCCGTGTGCCAGATCTCCATCGACCGGAAGTGGGAGCGATCGGGGTTGGGGTAGCCCACGCCGTGCACGACCGCGACGTCGCCCTCGTTGAACAGCTCGGCGATGCCGCGGAGCTCGGGGTGCAGGCCGTGCTCGTCGTCGATCGCGTGCAGCGACCCGCGCGCGAGCGACAGGCTGGGGCGCAGCAGGAAGTACTCGTCCTGCCGGTGAGGCACGACCGTGTTGAGCCCGTCGTTGCCGCCGGTCAGCTGGAGCACCACGAGCACCCGGTCGCCGCGCGTCGAGCCTCCGCCCGCGGACGCGAGGGAGTAGAAGGGCGCCAGCGCCGCCAGGCGCGCGCCGCCGATGAGGATCTGTCTGCGATTGGCCAGCATGTCGTCAGGTGAGTTGGTACTCGGGAGAGGTCAGCACCGCCTGCGCGGCGAGCACGAGCGCGGCTTCGGTCGACGCGCAGGACTCGGCCGCCTCGACCACCGCGTCGCGGTAGCCGTCGTTGCAGCCGTCGGGCGCGAGCACCGTCAAGACGGCGTCGGCCGCCGAGCGCGCCGCATCGGGAGTGCCGAAGGCACGCGCGAAGTCGGGGCGGGCGTCGCCCTTCGCCGCCGCCAAGCGCGCCAGGTGGTTGTGGCGCGCGAGCCACGTGCCCGCGTTGATCCAGTCGCGTCCGCCGTCCCAGCCCTTGACCGAGGGGGGGCGGAAGAGCGCCTGCCCCATCTCGGCGGTGGCGCGCGCCGCGTCGGCCGGGGCGACGCTCGCTTCCAGCGCCCGCACCGACGCGGCGACGAGCTCGACCGGGCCCGCGATACGCGAGCGCCGCGCCCGGTCCGAGAAGAAGAGCTCGGACCGCACGATGGCCTCGATGGTCCGCGCGATGTTCCAGTCGAAGTCGACCAGCGCGCGCGCCGCTTCCTCGATCGCGGCCTCGCCGAGGTCGGGCGCCACGAGCTCCTCGAGCAGCCGCGCCGCGATGCGCCGCGCGCAGGCGGGGTGGGCGAGCACGAGGTCGATCGCCTCCTCGCCGCCGAAGTCGCCCGTCTGCCCGAAGATCGTCTTGGTGCCGTCGTCGTGCTCCGCCGGGCGGTAGTGGAACGCGCGGCCCTTGGTGCCCCAGCCGGTGAGCGCGCGCGCGGCCTCCTGCACGTCGCGCTCGGTGTAGTTGCCGATCCCGAGGCCGAAGAGCTCCATCACCTCGCGGGCGAAGTTCTCGTTGGGGTGGCCGCGCTTGTTCTCGTTGCCGTCGAGCCAAAGCAGCATCGCCGGGTCGCGCGCCACCTCGTGCAGCAGCTGGCGGAAGTCGCCCAGGCCGTGCTCGCGGAGGAGCTGGTTCTGGCGGTACATCAGCCGCACGTCATCCACCTTCGCGTCCGACGTCGCGAAGTGGTCGTGCCACAGCAGCGTGACGCGCTCGCGGAGCGGCGCGCCTCCACCGAGGATTAGGGCCATCCACCACGCGGCGAGCTGCTCGATGTTGCCGGCCGCGACCAGGTGCCGCGCGCCGCCGAGCAGGGCGGGGTCGTGCTCGTCGCGGGACAGCACGTCGTCGATCGTGGCTTCGAGGCCCGCCTCGAGCGCTCGCTCGACCTCCTCGCGTGACGCTCCGAAGCCCGCGCGCCGCAGCAGGTGCGCGGCCGCTCCTCGGTTCCACTCGCCGCGGCCGGGCCGCCAGGCTTTCAGGCTGCGTCCCTTCACCGCTGGTCCTCCGCGTCGACGGGAGCGAGGTCGAGGCTCAGCTCGAAGAGCGTGCGGTCCGGCTGCGGCCGTGACGCCGCCATGCGCGCGTTCGTCACCGTGGCCACGAGCATGCGCAGGGCCTCGATCTCCGCCTCGGCGGCCTCCATCGAGTTTCCCTCCTCGAGCGCGTTCTGCATCACCAGGAGGCTGCGGTTGTCCTCGATCAGCCGCGCGAGCGCAGCGCCGTCGAGCGTCAGGTGCTCGACGGGGTCCGAGTCGGAGGCCGTCGCTCCGGCAGACAGCTCGCGCACCGCGTCGCGTACCAGGCTCACGTGCGTGGCGAGCAGCAGCGTGTCTCCCACCACCGCGCAGCCGGGGGCCAGGTTGTACTCGGCGTCGACGCCGTCCTCGGGGCCGGGCTTGGGCAGGTGGGCTCCGGTGACCTGCACGCCCTCGACCGCTTCGAGCGCGAGCAGGAACGAGGCCTCCCCCTTCTGCGCGCGGTCGAGGTTGATCGCTCCGATGAAGGTCTGGAAGGCCGACATCAGCCGCGGGCCCATGGTGTCGGCGTCTTCGAGCTTCAGCAGCGCGAGCGCGCCCGGAAGCGGAATCTCGGGCACCGTGCCGGCGTCGTACGCCGGGCGGCGGGCGATCACGCGCATCCAGGGCGAGATGCCCGGAAGCACGTCCTCGGCGAAGTCCGCGCCGCCGAAGAAGAGCGACAGGTCGGCCTCGGCCTTCGCGAAGCCCGGCATGCGGTCGGCGTCGAAGAGCTCGGCCCGCCGCGTGAAGGCCGCGGCGAAGTCGCGGTAGGCGAGCAGGCTCCCGCAGTCGTCGTCGTGCGGGCGCAGCGCCGGGGGCAGCGCGCGTTTGGCGTCGACCGCCAGCGGCTCGGCCTCCTCGGCGCCGATGCCGGACACGCGCAGGTCGAGGCGCATGCCGCGGACGTCGACCTCGGCCGCGAAGACGTCGGCGGTTCCCAGCGAAGCGACGCCGGGCCCCAGCAGTAGTTGCGCCTCGGGCGTGCGTGGGAAGGCGCGCAGCTTCTTCATGGCGTTGCCGCCGCCGCCCGTCAGCTCGGCGAGCATCTCCATGCGCTCGACGTCCACCCAGGCGCGGAGCAGCGGGGCGGAGGCGGTGTGGGCGAAGGCGTCGCGATACGACTCGCGCGCCGTCAGGCCCTTCGCGTCGGGCTGCGCGGCGAGGTCGAGCACGTCCTCCAGCGTCGCCTCGTGATTGGAGGCGACGAAGAGCGCGCCGCGCGCGGCCAGCTGCACGTCGTCGCCCAGGCCCCAGACGTCCGCACCGGCGACGCGTCGGTGCGGCTTGTCGAAGGCACCCGGCGCGTCGAACTGCTGCTCCAGTCGGCCGAAGGCGTCCTCGAGCGAGGCGCGCAGGATGCCCTCGTCGGCCGCGTGCAGGAGCAGCGCCCACGACAGCTCGCCGCCACCCAGCCCGAGGCCGAGCGCGGCGCCGTTGCGGGACAGCTCGGCGAGCACCGGCAGCAGCGGCTGCCCAAGGTAGGCGTCGGCGGCCGCGAGCATCTCCGCCGGGGTGCTGCCGGTCTCCGCCGCGAACAGCTGTCCGGGGCCTCCCTCGGCGAGGGCGTGCATCAGCGGGTGCTCCAGACCCTCGTCCAGAAGCGCCGCGAGGCCGGGGGCCTCGATCGCGACGAGCGTGCGCTCAGGCAGCAGCGTCGCGAGCGGGCGCTGGGCGGGGACCGGCGGCGCGGCCTCCTGCGCCAGCGCCGGCGGTTCCAGGAGGCGGGCGGTGAAGGGAAGGAGCACCAGGGCTCCGAGGGGCAGCATTCGGTCGAGCATGGTTATCGTCTCCTTTCGGCCGATACGGCGCGCGGGCATGCCGAGGAGACGCCCCGTACCCCCGGGCGTGAAACGAAAACGTGAGTTCGCGCCCTGGGAAACCCTTTCTCACGGGGGGCGGCGCCCGCGCCCCCGGAGTCGGCGTTAGCATTGATTCGTCTCCCCATCGTGACTCGCTCGGGCCTGCAGGGCGGCGTCCCCCTTTCGAGAATCCCCACCCATGTCGACGTACCTCCGGAACGTTCGCACCGCCTCGGCGGTCTCGCTTCTCCTTGCCGGCTCCCTCGCCGCTCAGGCTCCGCTGCCGCAGGGCAAGTCGCCCGACACGACCTTCCCGCGCGCCCGTGCGCCGTGGTTCGAGGACCTCTCGAACTCGACCGGGACGCTCTTCGAGCACGAGGACAGCGCCTACTCGTACGCGATGGGTAGCGGCGTCGCCTGGATCGACATCGAGAACGACGGCGACGAAGACCTGGTCGTCGTCAGCGCCGAGGGCAACAGCGAAGTGCTGCGCCGCGACGGGCTGGACTTCACCGACGTCACCGCCTCGTCGGGGATCTTCGTCTTCCACGGCAACAGCCCGATCGGGATCATCGCCGCGGACTACGACCAGGACGGGCTCACCGACCTCTACTACTGCAACACCGGGCACAACAGCCTGTTCCGCAACCTCGGCGGCACGTTCCAGGACGTGGCCCAGTCGCTCAACGCCAGCGGCGGCGACGCCTGGAGCGCGAGCGCGTCGTTCGCGGACTTCGACGTGGACGGCGACCTCGACATCTACGTCGGCAACTACATCCGCCAGCTGCAGTTCCCGTACCACTACGGCGAGCCGAACGTGCTGCTCGAGAACCGCGAGCTGACGACCTTCCCGCAGTTCATCGACGTCGCTCCGACGCTCGGCGTCGACAACGTGGGCGTCTTCGGGCCGTCGCTGCCCGGGTACTACTACACCTCGCCCGAGGGCGAGGACACCGCCGGGTGCACCCTGTCGACCTGCACGCTCGACTACGACGAGGACGGCGACCCCGACCTGATGGTCGGCAACGACTTCGGCCAGTGGATCGTCAGCAACGCGTTCTACCGCAACGATGCGACGCACGGGCAGATGGCGTTCACCGACATCACGTCGGCGATCGGCTTCGACACGCGCCCGCACTACAACATGGGCATCGTGCCCGCCGACTACGACCACGACGGCGACTGGGACTTCTACCACAGCAACCTCGGTGACAACCTGCTGCTGCGGAACGACGGCGGGCAGCTGGTCGACGTCACCTACTCGGCCGGGCCGGTCGACGGGCAGAACCTGCAGGGCGACCTGCTGCTGTCTTCGTGGTGCATGGCGTTCCAGGACTTCAACAACGACGGCTGGGAAGACCTGCTGGTCGTGAACGGCTATATCCCGGCGTCGGACTTCATCGACAACGACACGCGCTCGCCGAACCACATGTGGCTCAACCAGGCGGACGGCACCTTCCGCCAGATCCCCGAGCTGCTGTCCGGCATGGACGACCGCGGCGCCGGCCGCGGGATGGCGATCGTCGACCTCGAGAGCGACGGCCTACTCGACTTCTACGTGCAGAACAACGGCGCGGACTACGTCGCCGCCCCGCAGGACCGCAGCCGGCTCTTCCGGAACACCGGCACGTATGCACCCGGGCAGTGGCTCGAGCTCGACGTCGCCGGCCGCTTCTCGAACGGCGAGGGCTTCGGCACGCGCGTGGACGCGCACGTGGGCTCGACGCTCCTCAAGCGTCAGGTGCTGTGCGATCCGGTCTTCATCTCGAACTCCACCCGCATGGTGCACTTCGGGCTCGGCGACGCGCAGATGGTCGACCGCCTGGAGCTGACCTGGCCGTCCGGCATCGAGCAGGTGCTGATCGACGTGCCCGCGGGCCAGCGCATGGGCGTGCTAGAGCCCGCGGTGACGCTCGAGACCGTCGAGCCGATCTTGTACCAGGGCGGCGCTCTCGTGATGGGCACGACCATCATGAACCGCGACGCGGTCGCTCAGGCCGCGGACGTGCAGTTCAAGCTGACCCGCAAGGACACCGGCGCGGAGCTTCTGACCAAGTCCATCGGCGGCGGCCTGGCGCCGGGCCAGGAGCGCCTCGTGCTGGTGCAGGAGACGATGACGGCGGGCGAGTACGCCGCGCTGCAGGGGACCGAGGTCGAGCTGCGCGTGTACGTCACCAACACCGGCAGCGAGGACGCCGAGCTCGACGTCCAGCTTCTGCCGTAGCGGTTGCCGCCCGGGCGGGCCGCCCCCCAATCCGAGAGCTTCCCATCCCAAGGCCGCGGCGCAGATGCGCCGCGGCCCTGTCATCTCAGGTTCCTGCCCATGATCCGTTCTTTGCTGCGCGGCGCCGCCCCGGCGTCCGCGCTTGCGGTGGCGTTGTGTCTGGCTCCTCCGGTGGCTTCGCAGGCGGCTCCGCGACCCGCGGACTACGCCGTGCAGGGCGTGCGGATCGAGCGCGCCGAGGACGGACGGAGTGCGACGCTGATCCTGCGCGGCGGCCGAGTGGACGCGGTGCTCGCGGCGGATGCTGAGCTCCCCCGCGGCGTGCGCGTGGTCGATGGCTCCGGGCTGCTCGCGCTGCCGGCCTTTGTCGACGCGTACACCCGCACGGGCTGCGAGACGCCGCAGCCCGCGAAGGACCGCGACCGCCCGGTCGACGTGCGCTCCGACGTGCGTATCGACATGCGCACCGCCAACCGCAAGGGCATCCAGCCCTCGTTCCAGGCGGTCGACGTCGTGACGCTCGACGAGGGCGCGGTGAAGTCGTGGACCGAGGGCGGCTTCGGCGCCCTGCTGTCCGCCCCCGGCGGTCAGCTGCTGGGAGGGACCAGCGCGCTCGTCGCCGTCCGTGACGCGGCGTCGCGGGAGCTCGTCCTGACGCCGATCGCGCACGCCCACGCGGCCTTCCAGGCGAACGGCCCGGGCTACCCGACCACGCTGATGGGCTACCACGCGCAGCTGCGGCAGTTCTTCCACGACGCCCGGCGCCATGGCGAGCTGCAGCGGCGGCTGGCCGCGGGCAAGCCGACCGCCCGGCCACCGTACGACGAGGAGCTCACCGCCGGCGGCGAGCTGGTCGACGGCGAGCGGTTGCTCGTGTGCGAGGCCGAGACCGCGCGCGACATCGAGCGTTGGTTCGACCTGGCCGACGAGTTCGGGCTGCGCATCGCGATCAGCGGGGGGCGCGATGCGTGGATGGTCGCGGCCGAGCTCAAGAGCCGCGGCGTTCCGGTCTTCCTGACGCTGGATTGGGGCGACGAGGTCGACGATCCCGACGCCGACGCGAAGAAGAAGGGCGAGGAGTCCGAGGAAGAGCCCGAGCCCGAAGCCTCCGACGAGGAGAAGCCCGACGAGTCGGAGGAGCCCCAGGAGGAAACGTGGCTCTACGAGGAGCCGCTCGACGTCCAGCGCGAGCGCCGCGCACGCTGGGAGCAGCGTCGCGACTGTGCGATCCGCCTGCACGAGGCCGGCGTGACCTTCGCCTTCGGCACCGGAAGCTCCAAGCCGAAGGAGCTGCTCGGCAACGTGCGCGCGCTGATCGAAGCCGGGCTGCCGGCCGACGTCGCCCTCGCCGGCCTGACCGGAGCTGCGGCGTCGCTCGTCGGCGCCGATCGCCGCCTGGGAGCGCTCGAGCAGGGCATGGACGCGACGCTCGTCCTGTGGACCGCCGACCCTCTCGTCGACAAGGCCGCCGAACCCGCGTGGATCTTCGTCGACGGCTTTGCGACCGAGCGCGAGATCGAGCCCAAGAACAAGGGCGGCGAAGGCCCGGCCGAGGGCGTCGACCTGACCGGGTCCTGGAACGTCGCCATCAGCGGCGGCGAGGACGCCCCCGAGTCGGCCGCGCTCGACCTGACCATGGCCAAGGACGGCACGCTCACCGGCTCCTACGAGATGGAGGTCGCCGGCGGGATGCAGATCGAGTCCAGCGTCGAGGGCGAGGTGTCGGGCACCGACGTCACGCTGCGCGGCACCTTCCAGGTCGCGGAACAGGACATCTCGTTCGAGGTGAACGCCACGGTGGACGGCGATCGGATGGAGGGCGAGACCGAGACGCGGCTCCCCTGGCTGGACAACCCGGAGAAGAGCGACTTCGAGGCCAACCGCGACCCCGAGAGCGAAGGAGGCCGCTCGTGATCCTCACCCCGATGCTCCACGCCCTGGCGCTCGCCGCGCTCGCGCAGCCGGCGCAGAACGCCGACCATCCCTACGAGACCGACGCGCTGCGCGAGCCGACGCTGGTGACCGGCGGCAGCGCGCTGATCGCGAACGTCACGATCCACGATGCCGTCCAGCCTCCCTACGTCGGCAACGTCCTCGTGGTCGACGGCGACATCGCCGCGATCGGCCCCACGGTCGCGGCACCCGGCGGCATGGTGATCATCGAAGGCCGGGGCAAGCACCTCGCGCCGGGCGTGGTCGACACGCACTCGCACCTCGCGATCGAGCGCGGCATCAACGAGGGCACGCTCTCGATCACCGCCGACTGCGACATCACCGACGTCGTCAACCCCGACGACATCGGGCTGTACCGCGCGCTCGCCGGCGGCGTCACGACGATCCAGTGCCTGCACGGCTCGGCCAACCCGATCGGCGGGCGTAGCGAGGTGCTGAAGCTCCGCTGGCACGAGGACGCCGATGCGCTGCGCTTCCCCGACGCGCCGCAGGGCATCAAGTTCGCGCTCGGCGAGAACGTCAAGCGCTCGAACTGGGGCCAGCCCGGCGAGCGCTTCCCCGCGACCCGTCCGGGAGTCGAGGCCGTCTTCGACCGCGCCTTGCGGCGTGCGCAGGAGTACCGCGCCGAGTGGGAGGCCTACGAGGGCGCCCGCGGCGCCGGCGAGGATCCAGAGCCCCCGCGGCACGACGTGCGCCTCGACGTCCTCGTGGGCATCCTCGAGGGCGAGGTCGGCGTCCACTCGCACTGCTACCGTGCGGACGAGATCCTGATGCTGATCCGCGTCGCGGAGCGCTACGGCTTCCGGATCCACTCGCTGCAGCACGTGCTGGAGGGCTACAAGGTCGCGCACGAGATCGCCAAGCACGGCGCCGGTCCGTCGACCTTCAGCGATTGGTGGGCCTACAAGCAGGAGGCGTTCGAGGCCATCCCGCACAACGCGGCGCTGCTCGACGAGGCGGGCGCGGTGTCGACGGTCAACTCGGACAGCCCCGAGCTGATCCGCCACCTGTACCACGAGGCCGCCAAGTCGATCCGCTACGCGGGCCTCGACCGCGTGCGCACGCTCGCGCTCTGCACGATCAACTCGGCCAAGCAGCTCCGGATCGAGGACCGGGTGGGCTCGATCGAGGTCGGCAAGGACGCGGACCTGGTGCTCCTCACCGCGGATCCGCTGTCGATCTACGCCCGCGTCGAGTGGACGATGGTCGACGGCGAGATCGAGTTCCAACGCCGCGACGCGTTCGGGCTCGACGACGCCAAGCTGGCTCCGCGCCCGCTTCCGCGGCCCGCGGCGCCGGACGTGGCGATCGACCCCGCGGGCGGCGACGTGTTGGCGCTGGTCGGCGGCACGCTGCACCCGGTCAGCGGCCCGGAGGTCGACGAGGGCACGCTGCTGGTGCAGGACGGGCGCATCATCGACCTCGGCGGTCAGGTCACGGTCCCCGCGGGCGCCACCGTCATCGATGTCCGCGGCAAGCACGTCTGGCCCGGCATCTTCGCGCTCAACACCCAGCTCGGCCTCAAGGAGGTGGACTCGGTGCGCGGCACGATGGACGTCAGCGAGTCCGGCGGCAGCCACCCCGACATCCGCGTCTCGGCGGCGATCCACCCCGAATCGGTGCACATCCCGGTGACGCGCTCCAGCGGCATCACGCGCTCCCAGACCACGCCCGGCGGCCGCGGCCCGTTCCGGGGCCAGTCGGCGGTGATCCGCCTGACCGGTGACACGTGGGAAGAGCTGCTGATGCTCGACCGCGACATGCTGCACGTGTCCTTCCCGCGCACCGCCAACCGGTCCGAGAAGAAGGATGAGCGGAAGGCCGCGAAGGAGATGACGAAGCTGCTGCACGAGGCGCGCGAGTACGCGCGTCTCAGCGACGAAGCACGGCGCTTCGGCACGCGGGCTCCGGCCTTCGACTCGCGCCTCGAAGCGCTCGCTCCCTTCGCGAACGGGGAGGGCCGCGTCGCGCTGCACGCCGACAACGCGCAGACGATCCTCTTCGCGCTGCAGTTCGCTCTGGAGGAAGAGCTCGACGCCGTGCTCTACGGCTGCACCGAGGGCTGGAAGGTCGCCGACCGCATCGCCGCGGCGGGCCTTCCGGTCGTGGTCGGTCCGGTGCTCGACGTCCCCAGCTCCGAGTTCGACCCGTACGACTCTTCCTACGCCAACGCCGCGGTGCTGCACCGCGCCGGTGTCGAGATCGCGATCATGTCCAACGACGACGGCAACCCGCGCAACGTCGTCGACCACGCCGGCATGGCGGTCGCCTTCGGCCTCCCGTGGGAGCAGGCGGTCCGCGCGATCACGCTCGACGCGGCGCGCATGGTGGGGCTCGACGCGGAGCTCGGCAGCCTCACCCCCGGCAAGGTCGCGGACGTCATCGTGACCGACGGCGACCTGCTGGAGACCGCCACCCGCGTCGAGCTGGTGTTGATCGACGGGGCGCCGCAGAACCTTTCCAACAAGCAGACGCGGCTGTACGAGCGCTACCGCGAGCGGCTGCGCCGGATGCAGGCGGCGGACGAGACGCCCGCCGGGGGCCGCTAGCCTCAAATGCACCGCGCGGGGTGGGATGCCTGCCACATCCCACCCCGCGCGGAGTCAGCCGGCGTCGCCGGCGATGATCTGGGGCCTCTCGGCTAGAGCGAGCTCAGCGTCAGGAGCACGGCGAAGAGCCCGCTCCAGAGCGCGATGCCGACCAGGTTCTCGGGTCGCATCCAGGTTCCCTCGGGCCGCCTCAGCACGGCTGTTCGTGCGATGGGCTTTCGGATCGGATGATGCATACAGGCTCCTTTTGACCCCCCAAGGGTCCCAGGTCGAGTGTCGCTGCTGATAGGCAAAGAACGGGCCGAGGGGGGGGCGGCGGATTTCCCGGTTCCAGGCGCCGCCGGCCCTCGCGAGGGCGGCAGGATGGGGCCATGGAGACCAAGGAAGTAGCAATCCGCTGTCCTTGTTGTGACAGCCGCATTGTGGTGGATGTCCGAACGCAAAAGATTCTGACCTGGGCGCGGGCGGGCGAGGTCGACGCGGAGGGCCGCCCCAAGGTCACCGAACAGGACTGGGACGAGGCCCAAAAGCGCGCCGAGGGCCGCCTGGAGACCGGTTTGGACAAGTTCGAGGCCGGCTTGGCCCGCGAAGCGTCCCGCGACAAGGATCTGGACGCACTCTGGGACCAGATCGGCCAGCAGACGCCGGAAGACGACGAGGACTAGGGCGAGGCGGGCCGAATATCGCCCTCCTGGGCGGCCTGCCGCGGGGGCGTCCTAGCGCCGCAGGCGCAGGCTGTTGAGCACCACCGCGACGCTCGATCCCGCCATGGCCGCGGCTCCCCACGCCGGCGGGAGCGTCCACCCGGTCCACGGGCTCAGCGCTCCGGCCGCGAGCGGCAGGGCGATCGCGTTGTAGGCAAAAGCCCACACGAGGTTCTGGCGGATGGTGCCCATCGCACGCCGTCCCAGGTCCACCAGCGCGGCGACCGCCGCCACGTCGTCGCGGAGGAGCGCCGCGTCGGCGGCCTCGAGCGCCACGTCCGCGCCGCCGCCCATCGCCACGCCGACGTCGGCTGCCTCCAGGGCGAGCGCGTCGTTGATCCCGTCGCCGAGCATCAGCACGCGGCGTCCGGCGGCGCGGGCGGCGCGGATCCGTTCGGCCTTGTCGGCGGGCGTGAGCTGGCCCTCGTGCTCCGCGATGTCGAGGGCCTCGGCCGCCGCCGCCACCGCCGCGGGGTGGTCGCCGGACAGGATGCGTGGAGTGAGGCGCAGCTCGCGCAGCGAGCGCACGGCGGCGGCGCTCTCCCCGCGCAGCCGGTCGCTGAGGCCGAGCACCGCGGCGGGCTCGGCTCCGAGCGCGATCACGACCGGCGTCTCGCCGCGCTCCGTCACGCCTGCGAGGGCCCGGCCGAGCGCGTCGGAGGCGAGCCCACGCTCGTCCGCGGCCCGCGGGCTGCCCACCCAGACCTCAAGCCCCCGCACCTCGCCGCGCACCCCGCGCCCCGGCTCGGCCTCGAAGCCGAGGCAGGGGGGGAGCTGCAGGCCGCGCTCCTCCGCCGCCGCGACGATGGCGCGGGCCAGGGGCTGCTCGCTCGAGCGCTCGACCGCTGCGGCGTGCGCCAGCGCTTCGTCGCCCGCGCTTTCACCTCCGAGCGCCACGACGCGCGCGAGCGCCGGCTCGCCGCGCGTCAGCGTACCGGTCTTGTCGAGAGCGACGGTGTCGACGCGGGCGAGCTCCTCGATCGCGCCCGCGCGCTGGATCAGCACGCCGTCGCGCGCGCCGCGTCCCACGGCGACGATCACCGCGGTCGGCGTCGCCAGCCCCAGGGCGCAGGGGCACGCGACCACCAGCACCGCCACCACGCGGCCGACGGCGGCGGGCGTGCCTCCGCCGGCGATCAAGGTCCCGGCGAAGGCCGCGGCAGCGATCGCGAGCACCACCGGCACGAAGACGGCGCTGACGCGATCGGCGAGCCGCTGCACCGGCGCGCGCGAGCCCTGCGCGGCGTGCACCGCCGCCGCGATGCGGCCGACGGCGGAGTCGGCGCCGACCCCGGCGGCCTGGACCGAGAGCGCGCCCAGGCCGTTCAGCGTGCCGGCGTGCACGGCGTCGCCGGGGCCGACGTCCAGCGGCACGCTCTCGCCCGTCAGCATGGACTCGTCGACCGTGCTGCGGCCGTCCAGCACGCGCCCGTCCACCGGCAGGCGCTCGCCCGGGCGGACGAGGACCAGGTTGCCGGGGCGGACCTCCGCGAGCGGCACCTCGACCTCCTCGCCGCGCCGGAAGACGCGCGCGGTCGGCGGCGCCAGGTCCAGGAGCGCCCGCACCGCGCCGCCCGCCCGCGAGCGCGCGCGGCCCTCGAGCCAGCGGCCGATCAGCACGAAGCCCAGGATCATCGCCGCGGCGCGGAAGTGGTGCACGCCGTGGCCCAGCACCTCGGGAAAGAGCGGCGCCAGCGCGGCCGAGCCCCAGGCCGCCACCGAGCCTAGGCCGACCAGCGTGTTCATGTCGGGCGCGCCGCGCCGCGCCGCCTTCGCGCCGGACGCGAGGATGCGCCAGCCCGCGACGAAGACCAGCGGTGTGGCGAAGAGCAGCGGCCACGGGCCCGGGTCGTCGCGAGCCACGGCCACCGCGGTCGGAACGCCGAGCGCCAGCGCGAGCAGCACGTCGCGCCGGTTGCGGCGCAGCTCGTCGGCCTCGGCGCGCTCGGAGAACTCGACGTCCTCGCGGAGCGAGCGCACCGCGTCACCCGCGTCGTCGGGCACGCCGTAGCCGGCGCGCTCGACCGCGGCCCGCAGCGCCGGACCGTTGGCGCGGCTTGCGTCGCGCTCGATGGTCGCCGTGCGCGAGCCGTAGTTCACCTCGGCGCGCGCCACGCCCGGCACGCGCGCGAGCGCGCGCTCGACCGCCAGGGCGCACGCCTGGCAGGTCATGCCGCGGATCGGGATCTGGAGGCGTTCGGTCGGGGGCGCGGTGTCCATCGGGACCCGGAGGGCCCCTAACCTAGCTCAAGAATGCGCTTGTAGAAGGCGGAGATCTCGCCCGGGTCGTCGGTCAGCAGCACCTTGTCGCGCAGCCACTCGGGCGCGCGCCCGGCGTCGGCCATCACGAGGAACTGCTCGATCAGGTTGCGCCAGTAGAGGTCGGTGTCCGAGCTGCCGTAGAAGACGAGCGGCGCTTGTTCGATGACGCCGAGCTTCATGTCGGTCATCGTCAGGCCGACCTCCTCTAGGGTCCCGAGCCCTCCGAGGCAGAACACCTGGAAGCTGGAGATCTCGAACCAGCGCTGGCGCACGTGGCGGCTGCGCCCCTGGAAGCACTGGTAGAAGTGCGCCAGGCGGTTCGTGGGTTGGTCCTCGGTCTCGATGTAGTTCGCGCCGACGAGGAGGTCGTTCTCGATCGCGAACTCGGTCGCCTGCTGCATCGCGCCGGGGCCGCCCCCGGTCAGGATGGCGAGGTCGTCGCCGAAGAGCTCCTTGAGCTCGAGCAGCAGCTTCTGGAGCTTGGCCACCTCGCGCTCGGGCAGCGGCGCGGCGGAGCCGTAGACCGCGACGATCAGCGAGTTGCGGAAGCGCTCGACGTTCTGCGGCTCGCAGAAGTAGCCGCGCAGCCCCCGGAACGTGTGGTACGCGAGCTGGCCGCGGCCGTCGTTGCACCAGTAGACCTGGAGGCCCAGCGCCTCGTAGTCGGAGAGCCGCGAGTGGTCGTTGGAGGAGAAGAACGGGCCGTGTCCGTACGAGGGGCGGCGGAAGATCAGCCGCTTGATCTTGCCGGACAGTGCGGCCTGGCAGATCTGCACGTGCTCGATCAGGTTGGGGAAGTAGCCGAGCAGCAGGGTGCTCTGCGAGTCGTCCGGCAAGTCGCCCAGGATGCTCGTGCCGAAGCGCTGCACGATCTCGCGCCCCGCGGTGAAGTCGCGCGACGAAGCGACGTCGTGGATCGACGACGCCTTCGGAGCGCGCTCGCGCCACGCGCCGTGCGGCTTGCAGTTGGTCAGGTCCTCGTCGGTCTGGAACGTCGCCACCAGCCGGTTCGAGTACGAGTGCGGCGTGGGAACCTCGAGCTCGTCGAAGGCGTTCCGGACCTGGTCCAGGGTGGGGTGCTTGGCGGCGGGCGCGAGCGCCTCGGCGTCGGCGCCCGGCACGTCGCTCACGAAGAACTGCGACTCGTTCGTCTCGGGCAGGGCGTGGTACACCTCGGCCGGCACGTACGGGTTGATGATCGGCTTGTCGGTCGTATTGCGGAACTCGAGGAAGACCCGCGTGCCGCGCGTCGAGATCGGATCGAGCACGACCGCCGCCAGGTGGCGCCCGGCGCGCGCCTCGTCGCGCACGAGCACCGCGTAGTGGCGGTGCAGGAACATCGAGCACGACGTGATGACGCCGCCGTGGGGCGGCAGCACGACGTGGTTGACGTCGCGCGCGACCTGCAGGCGGTTCAGGTGCTCGCGTCCGTCGAACTGGGTCAGGATCGACAGCACCTCCTCCTTGGTCAGCGGGCGCGAGAGCTCGTACGTCTTCCGGTGCGGCCGGATGATGAAGCGGCCGTTGGAGTCGATCGAGAAGTCGCGCGGGAGCTGGAGGTGGTGGTTCTTGGCCTCCTCGAACAGCTCCTCGGAGCTGAGCCGCCGCTCCTCGGGGCAGAAGACCAGCCGCCCGACCGCGAGGCCGGGGAGGAAGACGTCGTTGAGGTGGCGTGCCACGTCGTAGGCGTCGAGCGTCGCGCTGACGCGGGCCGTGACGAAGGCCTCGCGCTCGTCCAGCTTCACCGCGGAGGTGGGTACCACCTCGACCCCCAGGCGCGCCAGGCGGCTGCGGGCGGCAAAAACGAGGTCCTGGCCCCGGCCGCGGACCATGGCGCTGAACTCGGGCGAGATCGGGATGGAGACGTCGACCTCGAGGTCGTCCGTCTCCAGACGGCGGGTCGCGATGACCATCCCGTCTTCGGTCTGGGGGGTCTTGAAGGCGTGCATAGTGATCGGGGCACTCCTATACGGGGCTCGGGGACCCGCTTCACGCGGGCGAGGAGCGGCGCCAGGGGGGGGAGCTCGAACAGCGGCTCCTCGGCGGGAAGATATTCATCGGCCGTCTCGGGCTTTGGCTGGGCCGGATTCTGAGGGTGCTGCGCCCCGCCACCAATGCGATCTCCTGATACGATTCGTCAGCTCCACCGCTCCCCCAACCTTCTCTCACCCCGTGGAGCCACCGGAAAAACCTTCCGTCCTTCCCTTCAGCACGATGAAGCGACTTCTCCTCGCCGCCGCGGGACTGTGCGTCGCCGCCTCCGCGGCCTCGGCTCAGACGTACCAAAGAATCCAGGGTCCGATCACGCCGCTCCGCATCGACGACCAGGGTCGAGTGGGCCCCGGCGTCGCCTGGTCGCCCTTCGCAGACACCCCCGGCACGACGTTCAGCAACGTCACGACCAGCGGCTTCTTCGGGCAGCCCCTCGTCGCCGAGGAGTGGGTCGACTGGGGCGTCAAGGCGGGCGCCCTGTCGGGCGTGACCTGCACGCTCGAGTTCGCCTACGGCACGACCGCGGTCGACCCGACCCTGGGCGGCCCGGGCGCAGACATCGAGATCGCCGTCTACGAGGGCACGCTCGGCACCTGCACGGTCGGCGACGTGGCAACCGAGGCACGGCGGCTCAGCTTCACCGGCCTGCCGGGTTCGCTCGACGGCAACCCGGCCGGCTTCACCGTCACGGTCGACCTGGCGGGCGACGGCTTCCTGCTCGCCGACGGTCCGGTCGGCTGGAGCTACGTCGGCGTCGATGGCGTCACCGGGCCGCTGCTGATCACGGTCGGCTCGGATCCGACCTCGACCGTCGACGGCTTCGACCTGTACGTGCCGTCTCCGGCGGCCACCGGGATCTGCCTCGGCACGTTCGGCTTCCCGACGACCGGCGTCGGGTCGTTCTATCTCCGGCTCGAAGAGGACGACGCGACCGAGCCCGGCTCGCAGACGCCGCGCGCCGGCACCGGCGTGAACGTCGGCGTGCTGAGCGTCGGCACCCAGTTGCCGAAGATCGGCCAGGCCTGGGATCCGAGCATCACCACGCCCGCCGTCGGCACCCCCGTGCTCGACTTCCTGGCGCTCTCCTCCATCTCGACGCCGCCGATCTTCGTGCCCGGCTTCGGCGAGCTCCTGATCGGCGTCGTCGCGCCCAACCCGCTGGCGGTCATCGCCGGCCCGGTCGGCTCCGGCAGCCCCTTCGCGGTGCCGTTCCCGCTGAACTGCAACTTCATCGGGGTCTCGCTGACGAGCCAGGCGGGGCAGGTCGACACGATCGGCGCCATCGCCCTGACCGACGCGGTCGACTTCACGATCGGCATCTAGCGTTCGCGAGCGGACGCCTTCGAGCGGCGCGCTCGTTCCCGCGGCTGGGCCGGGGAGCGGGCGCGCCGCTTGCGTCTTGCCGGTCGGGTTACGATGGGCCGAGATGCCGCTCGTAGCCGCGCTGCTCCTCGCCCTCCTCGCTTGCTTCCAGGACAAGCCGCCGTCGGAGTCGGAGTGCAAGCGCCTGGTCGAGGATTACCTGGCGCTCGACGCCTTCGACGCGGACGCCGAGGCCGAGCGGCGTGCGATCCTCGCCCGCCTGCGCCAGGCGAAGCCGCTGTCGGCGTCGAAGGTGCGCACGTGGCGCAAGCGCGTGCTGAGCCAGGCGGCGCGGGGTGTCGAGCTCGAGACCAGCCCAGGAGTGCACGAGCTTGCGGACGGACGGCTCTACTACCTCGCCGGCCAGACCGCGCGCCCGAAGGGCGTCCTGTTGCACCTGCACGGGCGCAGCGCGCCGGCGCCGAAGCCGATCCCGCCGCAGAACCCCTTCCACCTGGCGGCGCTGAAGCGCGACTGGGTCGTGATCTGGCCGCGGCGGCTCGCCGGGGACGAGGCGTGGACCGACCCCGGCAGCGAGCGGCTGGTGCTGTTCCTGCTCGACGCCGCGCTCCGCACGTTCGAGGTGGAATCCGACCGCGTGGTGCTGTCGGGCTCTTCCGCGGGCGCGATCGGAGCCTGGAGCCTCGCCGCGCGCCACGCGGACCGCTTCGCGGCGCTCACGCCGTTCTCGGGGGGGCCGGTCGCACTCCACCGCGGCTCGGCGCCGCGCGACGGCGTCGTGCCCAACCTGCGCAACCTGCCGATCTCGCAGTTCCAGGCGGTCGACGACGCGCTTACGCCGGTGTCGATGACGCGCGCCGCCGACCGCAGCATCGCCGCCGCGCGCGAGCTGTGGGGCGGCTACGCGTGGCACTACCACGAGGTGCCGGGCACCAAGCACGGCTCGCCGCTCGAGGGTTGCGATCCGGTGTACGACCCGATCGAGGAGGCACGGCGCGAGGCGTGCCCCGCGCGGGTCGTTTGGCAGCCGAGCGCCGGCGGGCCGCGGCGGCTCTACTGGCTGGCGTGGGAGGAGCCGCGGCTCGGCGCGGTGGTCGTCGCCGATCTGGATCCCGAGGAGAACGCCGTGCGGGTGACGACCGAGGGCGGGGCGAGCGGCCTCGAGCTCTTGCTCTCGGACGATGCGCTGGACCTCGACCGTGAGCTGACGGTGTACGCCGACGGCGCCGAGGTCTTCCGCGGCGAGGTAGCGCGGCGGCTCGACGTCGTGGTGCGGACGGGCGCACGCGGAGACGCGGAGACGCTGTTCGAGGCGTCGGTCGTGCTGCCTTGACGGCCTAGTCGAAGTCGCCGGAGATGCCGCGCAGGATGGCGGGGAAGACCGCCTCGTTGCCCAGCGGCGTGTAGTGCCCGCCCTTCACCCCGCCGGTGAAGAAGTAGAGCGGCGGCTCGGTCTTGGTGCGGAGGCGATGCTCGACCAGCGCGCGGCGCGACGAGATGTAGGGGATCTCCATCTCGCGCAGCGTCTCGATGAGGAAGTCGTGCTCCCACACCTGGTTGACCGCGCCGGGCGTAAGCGAGCTCTTGCCGTGGAACAGCAGCACGAACCAGTCCACCCCGCGCGCGTCGAGATGGGCTTGGATCGCGCGGAGCAAGGCGTGCGTCAGCTCGCGGATGCGCTCCCGCACGTCCTCGGGGTCGGCGCGCCACGAGCGGGGCAACAGGCGCGTACCGTGTAGCAGGTAGCGCCAGCTCCACGACCACACCGGCGGCGCGTGCTGTTCGATGTAGGCCTGCGTGTCGGGGGCGACGGTCTCGGGCTCGATCAGCTCGCCGCCCTCCAACCCGAACAGCGGCTTCGGCCAGCCGCGGAACGGCAGGACGATCCGGTCCAGGTCGTCGTCGACCAGCACGCTCACGATCACGACCGGGTTCTGCTCGCGGAAGCGATCGACCGCGCCTCGCATCAGCAGGTAGGTCTGATCGAAGCCGAAGCCGCCCACGCCGTAGTTGAGCAGCAGGTAGTCGCGGTCCAGGTCCGACCGCGCTAGCAGGCCCTCCCAGCAGTCGCGCTGAGCGGTTGTGCACTGGGCGAACGAGTCGCCGAAGAGCAGGACCGGGCGTCGCGACAGGATGAGGCTCTCGCTCTGGTGCGCGTAGGTCCCGGACTCGATCCGCTGCCCGAGCCAGCCCGTGACCGGGTCGTAGCCGGGGTTGGGGCGCAGGCGCTCGGGCGGCTTGAAGCGCACCGACGTGGTCCAGTACTCGGGCTCGAACTTGGCGTAGAAGTTGTCGGGCTGCCGCATGCGGACCGACAGCTTCTGCAGGCCGGGCACGTCGACGAAGAGCACGACGCGCATCGCCACCTCGAGCAGCACCAAGCCCGCAAGCAGCGACAGCCCGAGCCGGACCAGAACCTTGCCGAGGCCGGCGCGCGGACGCGCCTCGCGTGCTTCGTCGGGAGAGCTCATGGGCGCGGGCACGCTAACACGGAAGCGCTACCGGACGTCACCCTTCAGGCCTTCGAGGAGCGCCTCGAACACGGCCTCGTTGCCGAGCGGCGTGTAGTGCCCGCGCTGGCGGCCGCGCTCGCCGAAGTAGAGCGCCGGGTCGGTGCCGGTGGCGTCCCGATGGCGATCGAGGGCGTCGCGCGAGGAGACGTAAGGGATCCCGAGCTCCTTCAGCGTCTCGGTGAGGAAGGCGTGCTGCCACACCCGGTCGCGGCGCTCAGAGGACGCGACCTGGCCGTGGAGGAGCAGGACGAACCACTCGTGCCCGCTGTCGGTGAGATCCGCGCGCAGGGCCTCTAGCAGGGCGCGGGTGAGCTCCTCGACCTCGCGCCGGTGCGCTCCGCCGTCGTCGCGCCAGCGGGCCGGCAGCAGGCCGGTGCCGTGCAGCAGGTAGCGCCAGACCCAGGACGGCGCCTTCAGCGGGTTCTCGCTCAGGTAGGGGCCGATGCCCGCGGGCAGCGGATCGGGCTCGACGAGGCGTCCGTCGCGCACCTCGAAGCGCGGCTTCGGGCGCCCGCGCAGCGGCAGCACCGCGCGGTCGAGATCGTCGTCGACGTAGATGCCGACGACCACGATCGGGTCGCGGCCGGCGAAGCGCGGGAGCGCGTTCCGCAGCAGCAGGTAGATCTGCCCCAGCCCGTATCCTCCGACGCCGTAGTTGAGCAGCAGGTGCGAGCGCCGCAGCTCCGAGCGCTGGAGCTGCCCTTCCCAGCAGTCCTTCTGCGCGGTGGTGCACTGCGCGAACGAGTCGCCGAACAGCAGCACCGGCCGGCGGTCCAGCAGCAGGCTCTCCGCGTCGTGGGCGAAGGTCTCGCGGTCGACGACGCGGCTGATCCAGCCGAGGGTGGGGTGCAGCCCTTCGTCCGGCGGCTCGCGCCGCAGCGCGCGAAAGTGCGCGGAGGCGAGCCAGTAGCCCGGGTCGGTGCGCTCGTAGAAGTTGCCGGGCTGGCGTAGGCGCGCGGCGACCCGGGACAGCCCGGGCACGTCGCGGAAGAGCAGCGCGCGGAACGCGAGCTCGGTGAGCAAGAGGCCTGCGGCGACCGAGATCGCCGCCCCGCAAAGGAGCCGCGCGAGCCGCGGCCGCCGACGGGCGGCGCGCGGCGGGTCGGCCTCGGCCGAGTCGCTCTCTAGAGGTATCCCAGGCCTTCCAGCTCGCTCAGTGCGCCAGCATCCCCGGCGGACTCGGCGGCGCTCTTGATCTTCTCGAGCAGGCCGGCGAGCGCGGGCGACTCGGAGTGCGCCTTCATGCCGGCGTCCATGACCGCGATCGCGGAGAGGAACTCGCCGGCGCCGGCGAACTTGCTGCCGATGCGGCTGTAGTCCTTGTCCGTGATCTTGGAGGGCATGCCGGCGGCGAGCGCGAGGAAGTCCTGCTCGGCCTGCTTCGCGTCGACGTGCATGCGCGCCTCGACCTCGCCCATCTTGGCGCTGAGGTACTGCGGGTGGCTGGAGTCGATCGCGGCGACGGCCGCCTCGAAGTCCGCGAGGGCGCCGTCGTGGTCGCCCGAGCCCAGCGCGTCATAGCCCGAGTCGGTCAGGGCCTTGGGGTCGGAGCCGCCGCCGCAGGCGGGCAGGAGGAAGGGGAGGGCGAGGACGAACGGAAGGGCGAAGGAAGTGCGCATGAATAGGAGGGTCCTGGTTCCGGGAGCGACGAATCCTACCCGATTCTGCCCCAGGGGGGGATGGCTCGCTAAATGCCTCTGTAACAACGAGTTGGGTGACGGAGGGGCGGATGTGCGCTCCGATGAGAGTCTTATCGCACTCTCATCGCACTCCTCTTGGAGTACATTAAGAGTGCGATCGGAGCCTCGGCCGCGGGTTGACCCTCCACCTGTAGCCCTAGAAAGCCGATCCAGAGCCTGTGCCCACCGAGGCCGCGCTCGCCCCAAGCAGCCGCTTCCATCCGCCACCGTACCCCCGAGAGTCCAGCCGTGCGCGAGTCGAAGGTCACCGTCAAGATCCCGCGTCCGCTCTACCGCCGCATCCAGCAGGTGGTGGACGGGTCCGGGTTCAACTCCCCGACGGACTTCATCGTGTACGTGCTCCGCGACCTGATGGGCGAGGCGGAGGAGCACAAGGGCGAGTTCACGCAAGACGAGCTCGACGAAGTGAAGCGCAAGCTCAAGAACCTCGGCTACCTCTAACCCCAACCCCTCCACCGATCTTCAGCCATGAGCTCGACCACCGCAGCCAACGTCGCTCCCGTCCACGGCGGACTCGCCCAGCCCGTGAACCGCATCCTTCCGCGTGAGCGCGTCCTGTTCCCCGCGTGGAAGAAGCTGCCCGCGATCGACGTCAACGAGACGGACCGCACCACGCTCTACCGCATCGGCGACGGCACGCTTTCCCCGCTGCTTGGCCCGATGGGCAAGGACGACTACCAAAACGTGCTCGACAAGGGCGCGATCGAGCGCGGTGGGAAGATGTGGGCCTGGACGATCCCGATCGTCCTCCCGGTCACCGACGACGAGGCGGCCCTCTGCGAGGTCGGCAAGGAGATCGGCCTGTGCTTCGAGGGCGAGGTCTTCGGCAAGCTCGTCGTCCAGTCGGTGTACGACTGGGACAAGACCGAGTTCATCACCAAGGTCTACGGCACCGACCGCACCGACCACCCCGGCGCGCGCCTCTGGACGTCGGACGAGCGCACCAAGCTCGTCGGCGGTGAGATCCAGCTCGCCTCGATGAAGGACGAGCGTTCCTTCGCGTCGCGCGTCATGTCGCCGATGCAGACGCGCGACCTGGTCGAGAAGAAGGGCTGGGAGCAGACGATCGCCTTCCAGACGCGCAACCCGCTGCACCGCGCGCACGAGTACGCGCTGGTCTACGGCGCCGAGGCCATCCTGCGCGAGACCGGCCGCAAGACCGGCGTCGTGCTCAACCCGCTCGTCGGCCAGCTCAAGGGCGACGACGTCCCGGCCGCGACGCGCATGGAGACCTACGAGGCGCTGGTCGGGGGCCGCTTCCTCGGCGAGGGCGACATGGACGAGGAGCTGTGGAGCTCCAAGGGCCAGAACCTCAACGACCAGCTCGAGCTGATCGGCCTGGACATGCGCATGTACTACGGCGGCCCGCGCGAGGCCGTCATGCACGCGATCTACCGCCAGAACCTCGGCTTCACGCACTTCATCATCGGCCGCAAGCACGCCGACGCGCCCTTCGACGACAAGACCGCGATCTGGGGCGACTTCGACGCGCAGGAGATCTTCGAGAACCTCGGCGGCGAGCTCAGCATCAAGACCACGAACGTCGGCTTCGCGGCCTACTTCGAGGAGATCGGCCGCGTGGGCCTCATCTCCGACAACGAGGGCAAGACGATCGTCGGCATCTCCGGCACGAAGATGCGCGAGATCCTCAACAACGGCGAGATGCCCGACGAGCGCGTCATGCGTCCTTCGACGGCCAAGATCCTCGTCGAGTACTACAAGTCGCTTCAGGGCTGATCGGCCCCGCGTCACCCCCACGCTGAATCGGAGACTTCATGGGACTCTTTGACGCCTTCAAGAAGAAGAAGCAGCCGGCCTCCCCGCCGCGCCCGATCCGTCCGCTCGCCCGGCCCGGCGCTCTGCCGCCGCACCCCGACCCGCAGGCGACGAACAACTTCATCATCATCATCCTGGACTCGCTCCGCTACGACTCGTTCATGGCGGCGGAGCCCAAGATCATCCCCAAGCTGAGCGGGGGCAAGGTCGAGAAGCGCTACACGTACGCCTCCTGGACCGCGCCGTCGCACTACAACCTCCTGACCGGCCTCCTGCCGCACACGAGCCCTCAGAACGTGTACGCGTCGGAGTACTACAAGGAGGACTTCTACAACTTCAACGACCGTCTCGGCGGCGCGAACATCGACTTCGCATCGATGGTGCCCGGGCTCTGGATGCCCGAGTTCCTCCGCAACAAGCTCGGCTACAAGACGAACGCACGCGTGTCGCTTCCGGTGCTCAACCCGAAGACCGGCATCAACCGCATGTTCGACAGCTTCCAGCTGATGGACAGCCACAACGACATGGCGGCGATGCTGCCGACCCTGGAGTTCACTTCCGAGCGCCCGAGCTTCTACCTGATGAACGTGGGGGAGACGCACTACCCCTACGCGAAGCCGGACGAGGACTCGTCGATGTGGCCGCGCATCAGCGGCGTCAACGGCGTGTTCAAGAAGATGAACGACCAGATCGACCCGGACTCCCCCGACTTCAAAGAGGAGTTCCAGTTCTTCGATCAGGACAAGCTCGATCAGCTGCGCGAGCGGCAGGTCGACACCGTGCGCTACCTCGACGGGGTGTTCGAGAAGCTCTACGACATGGTGCCCGAAAACACCCACATCATCGTGACCGCCGACCACGGCGAGCTGTTCGGGGAGGCCGGCTACTTCGGCCACGGCCCGATCATGCACGACAAGTGCTTCGAGGTTCCCTACCTCGAAGGGAAGATCCGCTAGCCCCCCATAGCTCCCCCCAGGAGAATCCATTGAACGACAAAGGCTTCACCCTCTGGTTTACCGGTCTCTCGGGCAGCGGCAAAAGCACGCTGGCCCAGTACCTGACTCCCAAGCTCAAGGAGCTCGGGAAGAAGGTCGAGGTGCTCGACGGCGACGAGGTGCGTGAGAACCTCTCGAAGGGCCTCGGCTTCTCGAAGGAAGACCGCGACACCAACATCCGCCGCATCGGCTACGTCGCCAACATGCTGTCGCGCAACGGCTGCGTGTCGATCACCGCGGCCATCTCGCCCTACACGTCGGTGCGCGACGAGGTCCGCAAGGGCTGCCAGGCCTCGTTCGTCGAGGTCTACGTCGAGTGCCCGCTCGAGGTCGTCGAGGAGCGCGACACGAAGGGCCTCTACAAGAAGGCGCGCCAGGGCATCATCAAGAACTTCACCGGCATCAGCGATCCCTACGAGGCTCCCGACAGCCCGGAGGTGCGCGTCAACACCGCCGAGGAGAGCATCGAGGAGTCGGCCGAGAAGATCCTCGCCTACCTGCGCGGCGAAGGCCTGGTCGACTGACCGTCGCGTTCGGCCGGCCCCCCGGCACGACCCGCTAGCAGCGCCCGCTTGGCCTCGGCCCGGCGGGCGCTTCGCGTTCTACTCCGTCGTCGTGGCAGCGTCGTCGTCGGACACGCTCTCGGCGACCAACGTCCGCTCGCCGTGGCTCGCCGGCATCAGCTCGAACGGCCGCACCGCCGGCGGCCGGATCGCCTCGCCGCGCGGCGCCGCCTCGGGAGCGACGACCGCCATGCCCAGGAAGAGCGCGCCCACGCAGGCGCCGACCAGCACAGAGTTCTTTCCCCTTTGACCCATTGCGTTTGCATCGGATCCCGGGGGGGCGCGGGTTGGGCCGATCTGCAACTTCCTTGGGGCGGGGCGCGGATGGGGCCGGGCGGGGCCGCCAGGCGAGCTCGCGCTCGGGGGCGCCTCCGCTCGGGCGGGGTTCGGGCTCCCGGCCCGCTCCGGCAGGGGCGGGATTCCGCCGCGGGACCCGAGCGCCCCTCCGGCGCCGGAGCCTAGGCGCCCGGGGGCAGCGCCTCGGCCGCTACGCCGGCCGCGGCGAAGGCGACCAGCTGTCCGAGCGGGTCTTCGCGCTCCTCCGAGGCCTCGCCGGCCGCCTCGAGCTCGCCCAGGACGCCGCACATCGAGCCCAGCACGAAGCGCAGGCGGCGGCGCAGCTCACGCTCGGCGACGTGGGGCAGGGCCCGGGCCAGGGCGGTGCCGAAGCGTTGCTCGACCGGCTGAAGGACCTCGCGCACGGACGGAGCGTGTACCTCGGCCGACGAGTGCGCCCGGGCGAGCAGGCGCGCCACGGTGGGCGCCTCCGGGCCGTCCGCGGCCGCCAGGCGGAAGACCGGGGCCAGGAAGGCGTGCAGGATCTCGGCGACGCCGGGGCGCTTGCGGGGGGACTCGAGGCGCTCGAGCAGGGCGAGCCGCTCGGCGTTGACGGTGCCGAGGCGGCGGTGGAAGACCGCCTCGAAGAGCCCCGCCTTGCTCCCGAAGTGGTAGTGGACGGCCGCCAGGTTGGCATCGGCGGCCCGGGTGACCTCGCGCAGGGAGGCCCCGTCGAAGCCGTGCTGGGCAAAGAGGCCCTCGGCCGCGTCCAGGATGCGGTCCTTGGTCGGCGGAATGGTGGGAGGCATGAGTGAAACGGACGTTTGAATCATACGTCAGACCTCGGACGAGCCAAGCCTTCGGCGTCGGGTGAAGCGCGCCCCCCCCAGGGGGCTGACCGGCGGGAGCGGCGGGGGTTGCGGTTTTTCCGCGCCTGCCCCGATTCCCGTGCGACAAGGCCTCCGTTTGCCCTTCGCCTTCGGCTCCAGAATTCGGGCAGGCACGTCCGTGGAGCCACAACCTCGCTACAATCCCGCGCTTCGAACGGCCGCGGCTGGGTTGCGCGTGACGATCCGGTTCCAGCCCGGTTTCCGCGGGGCCGATAAACTGTTTGGTCCTCCATTCCCCGCCCCCCGAACCTCCCCCCCCTCCTTTTTTCCTCCCATGAACGACTGGAAGCGGGCCCTCCGCCTCGGCCTGGGCGCGGCGGTTGCGTCCACGCTCCTGGCGCCCTCGGCGGCGGCCTACGTTGGCCCGGGTGCAGGGTTCGCGGCCGCGGGAAGCGTGCTGGTGCTGCTCGGCACCTTCCTCCTGGCCTTCGTCATCGTTCTGATCTGGCCGATCAAGGCGGTCGTGCGCCTGGTGCGGCGCATCGGGCTGCCCAAGCCGAAGGTCAAGCGAGTGGTGATCGTGGGCCTCGACGGGTTCGATCCCGGGCTCGCGAAGCGCTTTTCGGACGAGGGCCTGATGCCCAACTTCAAGAAGCTGGAGGAGCAGGGCTGCTTCCACCCGCTGCAGACGGCCTACCCGTCGATCTCGCCGGTGGCCTGGTCGAGCTTCGCGACGGGCGTCGACGCGTCGCGGCACAACATCTACGACTTCCTGACGCGCGACCCCTGCAACTACATGCCGACGCTCTCGTCGACGGACATCAGCTCGATGCCGAAGACGCTGAACCTCGGCCTGGCGAAGGTCCCGTTCGGGCAGAAGACGGTCTACCGCATCCTGCAGAAGAGCCAGCCGTTCTGGAAGCTGCTCGGAGCGGGGGGCGTCTGGTCGTCGATCATCCGCGTGCCGATCACGTTCCCGCCGCAGAAGTTCAAGAACGGCACGCTGCTCTCCGGCATGTGCGTGCCCGACCTGCAGGGCACCCAGGGGTCGTTCAGCTTCTATTCGACCAAGCCGCGCAGCGGCGAGCACATCGGCGGGCAGCAGTACCAGGTCCGCTACAGGGACGGCAAGGTCAGCTCGAACCTGACCGGCCCTCCCGGCAAGGACGGCCACGCGTCCAAGTGCCCGTTCGAGGTCACCTTCGACGAATCCTCGCGCAAGGCGACCTTCAAGGTCGGCGACGAGGAGGTCCAGGTCGGCTTCCGCGAGTACACGCCCTGGCTGCGTTGCCCCTTCCCCGGGGTGACCGGCATCGCGCGCTTCTACGTGCAGACGTGGGAGGGGAGCGACGTCGAGATCTACGTGACGCCGATCAACATCGATCCGGACTCGCCGGCGATGCCGATCTCGCATCCGTTCGTCTACTCGATCTACCTCGCGAAGCTCCTCGGGCCCTATGCGACGCTGGGGCTGGCCGAGGATACCTGGGCGCTGAACGAGCGCGTCGTCGACGAAGAGGCCTTCCTCAAGCAGGCGTGGCTGATCTTCGAAGAGCGCAAGAAGATGCTCTGGGACGTGCTCGAGAAGACCAAGAAGGGCTTTGTGGTCACGGTCTTCGATACGACCGACCGCATCAGCCACATGTTCTATCGCTACCTCGACGAGCACCATCCGGCCAACGCCGGCAAGGACGTCGAGAAGCACAAGAACGTGATGCGCGACCTCTACGCCAAGATGGACGAGTTCCTGGTCGAGATCCGCGAGAAGGTCGGCGACGAGAAGGACACCGTCCTGATGATCATCTCGGACCACGGCTTCTGCAACTTCCGGCGGGGCGTGAACCTGAACTCCTGGCTGCGCGACGAGGGCTACCTCGTGCTGAAGGAGGGCAGCACCTCGCCCGAGTGGTTCCGCAACGTGGACTGGGAGAAGACCCGCGCCTTCACGCTCGGCTTGACCGGCATCTTCATCAACCGCAAGGGGCGTGAGGCCCACGGCAACGTCGCCGAGGGCCCCGAGCTCGACGCGCTGCGGAAGGAGATCAAGGACAAGCTGGAGCGCCTGACCGACCCCGCTACCGGCGATCGGGTCGTCAAGGAAGCGTTCGTCACCGACGAGATCCAGTCGGGCCCGTACCGCGACATGGCGCCGGAGATCCTGGTGGGCTACCACCGCGGCTTCCGGCACTCGTGGGACTGCGCGACGGGCGCGGTGTCCGAGGAGATCTTCTCCGACAACACCAAGTCCTGGTCGGGCGACCACTGCGTCGACCCGCGGCTCGTTCCCGGCGTGTTCTGGTGCAACCGCGAGGTGAACACCGATCAGCCGAACCTGCTCGACCTGGCGCCGACGGTGCTCGACCTCTTCGGACTCGAGGCACCGGGGTACATGCAGGGCGAGAACCTCTTCGGACCCGTCAAGCCGCGGCAGGCGGCAGACGTCGATACTTCGGAGCCGCGGCGAGAAGCCGCGGAGGCAGCTTCTTGAACGTTCCCCGCTGGACCGTCTATCCCGCCGTCGGGATCCTTGCCACGCTTCTGATCACCGCCATCCCGGGCGAGGTCGAAGAGCCCTATTCCGGCGCCGCCCGCACGCTGCGCGTCGGCCCGTCGGCCCCGGCTCCGACGACCTATCCGCGCGTCGTCGTGCTCGGCATCGATGGGATGGACCCCGACATCCTCGAGGACGTGATCGCGCTCTACCCGGCCCAGGTTCCGAACCTGCGGAAGCTGGTCGAGTCGGGCAGCGGCATCCACTCACTGGGTACGTCCACGCCGCCGCAGAGCCCGGTTGCGTGGTCGAACTTCATCACCGGGATGGACCCGGGCGGGCACGGCATCTTCGACTTCATCCACCGCGACCTCGTCACGCGCATGCCCGCGTCGTCGACCGTGCGCGCGGGCGACGACCCGACGATGCTGCCGCTCGGCAGCTACCGGATCCCGCTTCCGATCGGCGATGCCGGGGGCTCGAACCGTACCGGCCAGGCGTTCTGGACCACGCTGCGCGACCACGGCGTGCCGGCGGACGTCTGGCGCATGCCGATCAACTTCCCGGTCGAGCCCGCCAAGGGGTGGTCGTTCCCCGGCATGCTGACGCCGGCGCTCGATTCGGCGTACGGCGAGTGCTCGTTCTGGACCACGTCGCCCGAGCGCGCGCTCGAGGTCGACTACACCAAGCTGGAACAGGTCACCGAGCGCAACGGCGTCATCCGGCTGCGACTGAAGGGCCCCGCGCACCTCTACAAGGTCGACGACCACGAGCACCCCGAGCAGACCGCCGCGCCGATCAAGGTCTACGTCGACTACGACCACGGCACCGCCGCCATCGACACCGGCGCCCGGCGCCTGGTGCTGCAGCCGGGGCAGTGGAGCACGTTCGTCCCGGTCGAGTTCCCGATGCTCCCGATGGGAATGGAGTCGGTCAGCGGCATCGTCCGCTTCTACCTGCGCAGCATCGAGCCCGAGTTCGAGCTGTACTGCTCGCCGGTGAACGTCGACCCGCTCGCGCCGCTGAACCCGGTGTCCGAGCCGGCCGACGCCAGCGCCGAGCTCGCCGAGGAGATCGGCCTCTACTACACCCAGGGCATGGCCGAGGACGTCAGCGCGCTCAAGAAGAAGGTGCTGACCGATCAGGAGTTCATGCAGCAGGTCGAGCTCGTCTACACCGAGCGCCAGCGCATGCTCGACTACGCGCTGGAGCGCTTCATGGAGAAGGAGGACGGCGGCCTGCTGTTCTTCTACTTCTCCACCGTCGACCTGGCGAGCCACATGATGTGGCGCCACACCGACCGCGCGCACCCCGCCCACGATGCGGAGCTGGCGCAGGAGGACTCCTCGTGGTGGTCGGGCCGCGACGGCAGCACGTGGCTGGACACGGTGCACGACCTCTACATCAAGATGGACCCGGTCGTGGGCAGGATCCAGGAGGCCATCGGCGAGGACGCGATCCTCGTCCTGATGAGCGACCACGGCTTCGCGCCGTACCGCCGCAAGTTCGGGCTCAACACCTGGCTGCTGGAGAACGGCTACCTGGTGCTGCGCGACGGCTACGACCGCGAGCTCCCCGCCTCTAGCCCCGAGCATCGCGCGGTCAACATCTTCGACCTGCGCCAAGGCGAGGATGGCGAGCTGCACTCGATCGTCGACTGGTCGAAGACGCGTGCCTACGGCATGGGCTTCAACGGCCTCTATCTGAACCTCGCTGGCCGCGAGCTCGACAACCCGGACACGCCCGGCGACGAGTCCGGGATCGTGCAGCCCGGCGCCGATGCCGACACGCTGCTGGCCGAGATCAAGGTCAAGCTAGAGGCCCTCACCGACCCCGACACCGGCCTGAAGCCGGTGCTGCGCTGCGACCTCGCCACCGAGATCTACGAGGGCGAACGGCTCGCGGAGGCCCCGGACCTCCTGGTGGGATACAATGCCGGGTACGGCAACTCGGATCCGGCGTCCACGGGCCGGATCACCAGCTACGTACTCGAGGACAACACCGGCGGGACGTTCAACGGCAGCCACCTGATGGCTCCGGAGGTCGTGTCCGGCATCCTCGTCTCGAACCGGCCCGTGCGCGACGGCAACCACAAGTTGGAGGACCTCACCGTCGAAGTGCTCGAGCTCTTCGGCGTCGAGCCCTCCGAGACCCAAAAGGGCCACCGCGTCCTCCAGACCGGGCCCTGACCCTTCAGAACGAACCGACAGACCCCCCCAGGAGAACCCAATGTTCGGCGGCGGCAACAAGATCAAGCTTGAGAAAGACCTCCTCGACCGCATCAAGCGCGTGGCCGAGGTGGCCGGCTATGCGTCCCACGAGGAGTTCGTGATCCACATCATCGAACGCGAGCTCGCCAACTTCGAAGAGGGCGACTCGGACGAGGACATCACCGAGAAGCTCCGCGGCCTCGGTTACATCAGCTAAGCCGCGCGGCCCCTACGCGCCCTAACGAGCCGGCCCGATGGACGCGATCAATCGCCTGACGACCAAGGTCTTCGACGTACTGCTCACCCCGCTGGAGCTCCTCGGGACGGAGCTCGCGTTGATCCTGATCAGCGGCCTGTTCGGAATCCTCGCCCTCCTGGTCTTCAAGCAGATCAGCTGGCAGAAGGGCATCAAGGGGGTGAAGGACAAGATCAAGGGCGACATGATCGCCATCCGCATCTACCAGGACGACCTCCTGGTGGTCGGCGGATCGGTGGTGAAGATCGTCGCCCGCAACTTCGCCTACCTGAGCCTCAACTTCCTCCCGATCCTGCCGCTGATGGCGCCGTTCGTGCTGGTCCTAGCCCAGCTCGTGGTGCGCTACGGCTTCGATCCGATCCCGGTGCAGGACCCCGCCGTGGCGATGCTGCCCGGCGAGGGCACGATGCTCGAGGTCCAGCTCACCAAGGGCCGTGAGGCCGACGTGGCGGGGATGAAGATCCACCTCCCCACCGGGCTCAAGGCGATCTCACCGCCCGTGATGAACGCCAGCGACGGCGTGGCCTTCCAGGAGGTGATCGCCATCCAGGAAGGCGAGTGGGAGATCGAGTTCGAGTTCGCGGATGGCGTGCGCTCGTACAAGCGCATCGTCACCGGCGAGGAGGGCTCGCGCGTCATGCAGCCCGAGCGGGTGGCCAGCTTCTGGTCCGCCTGGCTGTGGCCGGCCGAGGACATGTTCGGCGACGACAGCCCGCTGGAGCGCGTCGCGTTCGTCTACCCCGAGCGTGATCTCAAGCTGCTCCCGGACGGGCCGTTCGGCATCATCTTGGTGTTCCTCGTGGCGTCGATGGCCTTTGGCGCGCTGATCCTGAAGCCGCTCGGAATTCAGATCTGATGTTCTCTCCCGGCGTCGAGGACGCCCTCCGGGTGGCCGAGGCCGCCCACGCGGGCCAGACGCGCAAGGGACCGACCGGCGCCCCGTACATCATTCACCCGATGCACGTGGCGCTGCTCGTCGCCCGCTGGGGCTACGGCGACGTCGAGATCCAGGCGGCGATCCTGCACGACGTCGTCGAGGACTGCGACGGCTGGACCGTGGCGCGCCTGGAGCAGCTGTTCGGCGCCAAGGTCGCCTCGGTCGTCGACGAGCTGTCCGAGGACAAGAGCTGCACCTGGGAGGAGCGCAAGCAGCACGCGGTCGACTCGATCCCCGGGCTCTCTCCCGAGGCCTGCGTCGTCAAGGCCGCCGACAAGCTGCACAACCTGCGCAGCCTCCTCGCCGAGCTGACCCAGAACGACGATCAGGACGACGTCTGGAGCCGCTTCACCGGCGGCCGCGAGCGCACGCTGCAGATGGATCGGCTGCTGATCGACGCGCTTTGCGAGCGCGTGGGCGACGGCGTGGCGAGCGAGCTGCAGGCAGGGATGTCGGAGCTCGAGCGGCTCTAGTCCGCACCCCTACACGAGCCGACGCACGCGCCGTTCCGATCCCGCTGCGCGGGCTTCTTGCCGTCGCGCAGCGCGCCCGGCGCCTCTTCGGCTGCAAGCCCGGCCGGCCCGGCGCCCAGGACGGCTGAGGCCCGCCCGCGCCGGCGGCCGGCTCTCCCGCGCGAGGGCTCAGCCCTGCGGGGTCCAGCGGACCTGAAACTCCAGCTCTTCGCTCCCGTCCTCGCGCTCGTGCTCGATGGTGAACACCGCGCGATCGGGCACGTAGATGCGCTCGCCGGCGACCTGGATCTCGAAGTTCTCGCCGCTCTCGACACAGTCCGCCAGGCGGCGCAGCTTGGCGGCGAACTCGGCGTTGGTGTAGCTCTTCTCGACGTCGCGATCGTTGGTGCTCATCGTCTCTCTCAGGAGTGTCCTGGGGCCGGGCCCCAGTGTGCGGATGGAGAGAGCTCATCGACAGCATCGCTCGGGTACACGAGCCCAAATCGCCACAGAACCGCGCCGCGTCCGCGCAAGGCGCCCACCACCGCGTGCGGGCACGAAAAAACCGCGGCGAGCGCACAGGGCGCCCGCCGCGGCGAATCCGAATGACCCTAGACGTCCTCTAGCGAGCGACGTCGATGTCGCTCATCGAGCCGTTGCTGAAGGTAGCGTTGTCGACGATCGACGAGATCGAGTTGCTGCCGGTGTCCCAGCTGTAGACGCTGCCGTTGCCGGCACCGATCGAGACGTAGCCCGAGCCGTCGCCCGCGAAGGCCATGCCGGCCACGGTCGACGGGGGCTGCGGGTTCATGTCCTGACCGCCGTCGGTCGCGGCGCCCGTCACCTTGTTGATGGTGATGACGTCGCCCGGGCTGCCGTCGTAGAAGAAGCCCGTCGAGCCGTACATCGTGCCGCTGGTCGGATCGATGGCGAGCGAGTCCATGCCGCCGATGCCCATGAAGCCGATCGGGGTGCCCGTGCCGTTCGTCGGGTTGATCTCGCAGAGACCGTCCGAGAGCACCGACGCGGTGTAGGTGCCGTACAGGCGGCTGTCGGCCGGGTCGAAGGCGAGGCCCGAGACCGCGCCGAGGCCGGAGTTGCCGACCAGGAGCGCAGAGCCGGGGTTGGCGATGTAGATGTTGCCGCCGTCGGTCATACCACCGCTGAGGTAGTACGTGCGGGTGCCGGGAAGCTTCGACATGCCGCTGATGCGCGTCGTCGTGGTCTGTACCTGGGTCGACGTGCCAGCGCCCTCGTCAATGAAGTAGACGTTGCCCGAGGCGGGGTTGATCCCGTACAGGCGGTGCGGGACGCCACCGCCGACGTCGACGCCCTTCGTCGGCGTCGCCTGCTGCGTCGGGGTCGCCCCGACGCTCATATGGCTGTTGCCGCCCTGGCCGTTCTGGAAGGCGATTCCAGACGAGTAGAGCGCCGTAGCCGCGAGCGCAGTCATGGCTCCGGGAGCCACCATCCGTTTCCAAGTGCCAGTCACATGGACCTCCTAGGTAATCCTCGTACGTGTTGACAATCGATTGCAGGATTGAGGAGCCATTCGGCGTCCCCACCCACCAGGCTAGGTGACCTGTCCGATCCGTCAATGGGGCTTCTGGCCGAATGCGAATTCGATCTTTGGGGTTGCGCTTTCCGTGCGCTGGGATAGTCGCCCCATCCCGCCCTCTACTCTGTAAGGGGTCTCTTACATGGCGCGGCTGCGCCGCCGGTCGGTGTTCAGTCCGCGAGCGCGCCCGAGGCCTCGATCGCCGCGAGCACGCGCTCACGCTCCGCAGGGCGGCAGATCACCAGCTCGTGGTTCTTCGGGTTCGCCTGGTTGTAGGCGTGCTCCTCGCCGCGCAGCTTGCACACGTGCCAGCCGAGGGCGCGAGCGACGGTCTCGGGAGCGCAGGTGTCCCACTCCTTCAGCCCGACCTTGTGGACGTAGAGGTCCGCCTCGCCGACGAGCAGCCGCGACACCTTGAACCCCGCGCTGCCCCACGGCCGCAGCTCGGCGCCGCCCAGCTTGTCGGCGAACGACTCGACCCACGGCGGGGTGTGGCTGCGGCTGACGGCGATGCGCGGGGTCGCGGGCGACGGGCTGTCGCCGCGGGCCGGGTTGCCCTCGCCGTCCATGCCGGCGCTCTCGCGGCCCTCGACCGTGACGCCCCACAGCACCTGTCCCAGCGACGGAAGCGCGACCGCGCCGAGCGCGCACCGTCCGCCCACGGTCAGCGCGACGTGCACGGCCCAGTCGTCGCGCCCGGCGCCGAACTCCTTGGTGCCGTCGAGCGGGTCGACGATCCACGCGCGGTCGCGCGACAGGCGTTCGGCGGAGTCGGCGGTCTCCTCGCTCAAGAGCCCGTCGTCGGGGTAGCGCCCGCGGATGATGCCCTGCAGGTAGCCGTCCGCCGCCTGGTCGCCGATGTCGCCGATCAGCTTCGGCTCCTCCCAGCGGCCGCTGGCGCGCAGCCGCTTGATGCGGTCGCCCGCGTCGCGGGCGGTTTCGATGGCAAAGGCGAGGTCGCGCTCGATCTCAGCGTCGGTCAGGGTGGCCATGGGCGTGGGGCGTAGGGGGGATCAGGAGGGACGCTCGAGGGGGCCGGGCCAGGCGCCGATTCCGCCCTCGAGGTTGAGCAGCGCCGGCCAGCCCTCCGACGAGAGGAACTCGCAAGCCGCGGCCGAGCGGCCTCCGGCGGCGCAGTAGATGACCAGCGGGGTCGCGTCGCGCGGGAGCTCCGAGCGGCGCTCCTCGAGCTCTTCGATCGGGATGTGGAGCGCGCCGGGCAGCTTGCCGCCCGCGACCTCCTGCGCGGTGCGCACGTCCAGGACGCGGGCTCCGCCGCCATCGACCAGGCGCTGGACCTCGGCGCCGTCGACGTCGCGCCAGAGGCGTCCCTCGGCGATCATGTCGGCCGTCAGCGAGCGCCCCGCGGCAAGCTCGGCGATCAGCCGCCGGTTGGTCTCGGCTTCGCGCTCCAGCGCCTCGACGGCGTTCTCGGTGCGCCGCTTGGCGTCGCGCTCGGCGTCTTCGATGCGCTGCTCGAAACCGCCCGCCCGCGCGCGGGCGGAGAGGGCCAGGACGAAGGCGAGGGCCGAGAGGACGAGTGCAACGAGCGCCATGGGGCAGAGATGCTACCGCGCGCCCCGCGCCGGCGGGAGCGGCTTCCGGCCTCAGGCGCGGATCGGCCGAGCCGGCCCGGGAGGCCCTCCTGCGGCCCTCTCGGGGCCGACTGCGGGCCGCCTAGCTGTCCTGCCGCTGGATGTCGACGTCGCCGCTCGAGGTATGGAGCTCGACCCGCGGGCCGCCATCGCCCAGCCGCCCGGAGAGGATCGCCCCGTCCTCCTCGACCACGCGGTCGAAGAGCGGCAGGTCGCACTCGACCTCGCCGAAGTCCGTCCGCGCGTCGATGTCGCAGCCGAACCCGTTCGGGAGGCTCAGCTCGACGCTCCCGAAGCGCGAGACGATCCTCCAGTCCGAGGCCGGGGCGCTGCCGCCGTACGCGTTGATCGTGACGTCGCCCGAGCCGCTCTCCGCCAGGACGCGGCTCAGCACGCCCTGGATCTCGACGCTGCCGAAGCCGCTGGTCGCGGTCACCTCGCCGCGGCACTCCTCGAACGCGATGTCGCCGCTCTCGCTGGTGGCGTGCAGGGTCCCCGAGGCGCGCTCGACCTGGATGCGGCCGAAGCCCGAGTGCAGCTCGTGCACGCCGTCCCGGGCGTCCTCCAGCTCCACGTCGCCCGAGGCCGTGTCGGCCGAGACGTTGCCGGAGATCGCCGCGAGGTCGATGCCCCCGTACGACGAGCGCGCCTCGATCGATGCCCCGATCACGTCGCGCAGGTCGAGGTCGCCCGAGCTGCTGATGACCAGCACGCGGCCGCCGCGGACCGACTCCAGCGACACGTCGCCGAAGTTGGTCTCGGCGGTGACGTCGCCCTCCTGGGTGCTGTGGATCTCGACGTCTCCCGAGCCGCTGCGGGCGAGCAGGTTGCCCTTCACCCGCGTCACCGAGACGTTGCCGTAGGCGGTCTCGGCCTGCGTTGAACCTAACGGCCCTGTCAGGTCGATGTCGCCCGAGGTGCTCCCCACCCGCACCTCGATGCCGGGCGGGACGGTCGCCGAGAGGTCGCTCTGGGGCGACAGGTGCAGGGTGACGCCCTGGTCGAGCTCGATCTTCTGGACCGGCTGCACGACGCGGACGTGGACCTCGTTCCCGTGGCGCTCGATGCGCACCTCGGTTCTCCGGAGGGCCTCGTCGGCCTCCTCGGTGGTCCGCCCGTCGGCCTCCAGGAGCGCCACCAGCTCGGGCGTGTGCCCGCTCGCCGCGCGCACGGTGACGTCGCCCTGGATCTCCGCCATCACCAGCACGTCGCCCTCGGCCAGGTCCAGGGCGAAGGTGCGTTCCTCGGAGGCGTGGTGCCGCAGGTTCCAGGCGTTCGCGCCGATCTCGATCGAGAAGCCCTCCCGATCCGAGGAGAAGATGCAGCCCGCGAGGCCGAGCGAGCCCGCTGCTAAAGAGAGGGGGAGTGCGCGTCGAAAACTCATAGATGCCGTCCGGAGGGCGGCCCGCTGCGCAGAGCGCCTGGCGGGGATGGAGAAGGAGCCGGCGCGGCTTACGCCGCCCGGCCGGCCCGATTTCCGAGGGGCCGAGAAACCCGAACCAGACTTCGTCGAGGAGTGGGTGCGCAGGCAGCGACCCCGTGGCAGAATAATCGGTCAAAATTCCGCCGTATGGGCCTAAACAGGGCCGACGCGCGGCGTCTCTTGGGCTCCTTCAAGAGTCCAGCCATCCCCACCACCCTCCCTAAGAACGCTCCTCTCCCCAGCAGGAGGAGCACCTCGACAGCCACCATGACCATCGCAGAGCAACCCGGGGCCGACCTGCCCCTGCAGCAGCAGGAGCGGGTGGTGATCCGCTTCGCCGGAGACTCCGGCGACGGCATGCAAATCACCGGCAACCAGTTCACCAGCACCTCCGCCTTGGTCGGGAACGATCTCGCGACGCTGCCCGACTTCCCGGCGGAGATCCGCGCGCCCGCGGGCACGCGGCCCGGGGTCTCGGGCTTCCAGATCCACTTCAGCTCGTCCGACATCCACACGCCGGGTGACGCGCCCGACGTGCTGGTGGTGATGAACCCGGCGGCGCTGGCGGTCAACCTCAAGGACCTGAAGCCCGGCGGACTGATCATCGCCAACACCGGCAACTTCCGTCCGACCGACCTGAAGAAGGCGCGGCTCGATGCGAACCCGCTCGAGGACGGAACCGTCGACGGCTACCGCGTGATCGAGATCGACATCAACGATCGCGTCGCGCGCGCGCTCGAAGGGTCGCCGCTGTCCTCGAAGGAGGTGCAGCGCTGCAAGAACTTCTTCGCGCTCGGGATCATGTACTGGCTGTACAGCCGTCCGCTGGACCCGACCATCAACTGGCTCAACGCGAAGTTCGCCAAGCGCCCCGAGATCGCGGAGGCCAACCAGAAGGCGCTGCGCGCCGGCTTCAACTCCGGGGACATCCAGGAGATGTTCCAGGGCCGCTACGAGGTGCCCAAGTGCGACGTGCTGCCGAAGGGCACCTATCGCAACATCATGGGCAACCAGGCCCTGTCGATCGGGCTGGTCGCGGGCGCTGAGCTCGCCAACCTCAGGCTCTTCCTGGGTTCGTACCCGATCACGCCGGCGTCGGACATCCTGCACCAGCTGTCGGGCTACAAGCACCACGGCGTCATCACCTTCCAGGCCGAGGACGAGATCGCCGCGATCTGCGCCGCCCTCGGCGCGTCGTTCACCGGGCACCTGGGCATCACGACCACGTCGGGTCCGGGCGTCGCGCTGAAGACCGAGGCCATGGGCCTGGGCATCTCGACCGAGCTTCCGCTCGTCGTCATCAACATCCAGCGCGCCGGCCCGTCGACGGGTATGCCGACCAAGGTCGAGCAGACCGACCTGCTGCAGTCGGTGTTCGGCCGCAACGGCGAGGCGCCGATGCCCGTCGTGGCGTGCGCGTCGCCCGCGGACGCGTTCGACTGTGCGATCGAAGCCTGCCGTATCGCGGTGCAGTACATGACGCCGGTCATGCTGCTCAGCGACAACTACATCGCCAACGGCTCCGAGCCGTGGTGCCTACCGAACCTGGACGACCTGCAGCCCTTCCCGGTCGAGTTCCACACCGAGGCCGAGGGCTTCATGCCCTACTCGCGCAACGGCAAGCTCGCGCGTCCGTGGGCCAAGCCGGGGACGCCCGGCCTCGAGCACCGCATCGGCGGCCTCGAGAAGGAGAACATCTCCGGCAACATCAGCTACGACCCCGACAACCACGAGCTGATGACCAAGCTGCGCCAGGACAAGGTCCAGGGCGTGCGCGAGACCATCCCGACCCCCGAGGTCGAGGGGCCCGAGAGCGGTGACCTCCTGATCCTCGGCTGGGGCAGCTCGATGGGCGCCATCACCGGCGGCTCGACGCGTCTGCGCGCCGGCGGCGCTTCGGTCGCCAACGTGCACCTGCGGCACGTGTGGCCGCTGCCCAAGGGGCTCCCCGAGATGTTCGCGCGCTACAAGCGCATCCTCGTTCCCGAGATGAACATGGGGCAGCTCTGGCGCATCCTGCGTAGCGAGTACCCCTCGCACGAGTTCGTCTCGTATCCGAAAGTTCAAGGGCGTCCGTTCACGACCACGGACATCATCTCGAAGGCGAAAGAGGTCCTGGAGCAGTAGTCATGGCGGACAGCAAGACCCTCACCAAGAAGGAACTGAAGTCGGACCAGGAGGTCCGCTGGTGCCCCGGCTGCGGCGACTACGCGATCCTGAACTGCGTTCAGGGCGTGCTCGCCGACCTCGGCATCCCGAAGGAGGACTTCGTCGTGGTCTCGGGCATCGGCTGCTCGAGCCGCTTCCCGTACTACATGGACACCTACGGGTTCCACTCGATCCACGGCCGCGCGCCGGCGATCGCGACGGGCGTGAAGGTGGCCAACCCCGACCTGTCGGTCTGGCTCGTCACCGGCGACGGCGACGGCCTGTCGATCGGCGGCAACCACACGATCCACGCGCTGCGGCGCAACGTGGACCTGAAGGTGCTGCTCTTCAACAACGAGATCTACGGCCTCACCAAGGGGCAGTACTCGCCGACCTCGCCGGTCGGGCAGCGCACCAAGTCGACGCCCTTCGGCTCGGTCGATCGGCCCTTCAACCCGATCAGTCTGGCGCTCGGCGCCGGCGCGACCTTCGTCGCGCGCACGATCGACACCCACATGAAGCACATGGCGGCCACGCTGAAGGCCGCGGCGGCGCACAAGGGTGCGGCGTTCGTCGAGATCTACCAGAACTGCGTGATCTTCAACGACAAGTGCTTCGACGACTTCGCCGACAAGAGCGTGCGCGACGACCGCACGATCGACCTGCAGGCGGGGCAGCCGATGACCTACGGCAAGGAGCTCGACAAGGGCATCCGCGTCGAGGGCTTCGAGGCCAAGCGCGTCGGCGCCGACGATGCGAGCGTGTGGGATCCCACCACCGCCTCGCCCGGCCCCGGCTTCCAGGCCGCGCACCTTTCCGACGATCCGGACATGCCGAACCCCATCGGCATCTTCCGCAACGTCCAGGCCCCGGTCTTCGACGAGGCGATGAACGCCCAGGTCGAGGCCGCGGTCGAGAAGAAGGGCCAGGGCACCTTCCGCGACCTGGTCTACTCGGGCGACACCTGGGAGGTCTAGCCGCCTCCCCCGCGTGAGCGATCTCCCCGAACGCTGCGTCCCCTGCGAGGGCGGCGTCCCGCCGATGGAGCGGGACGCCGCCCTCGCTCATGCTGCCGAGGTGCCGGGCTGGACGCTCGACTTCCCGCGCCTGCGCCGCAGCTTCGAGTTCCCCGACTTCGCCCGCGCGCTCGCCTTCGCGAACCGCGTGGGCGCGCTGGCCGAGGACGAGGGCCACCACCCCGACTTCCACCTGACCGGCTGGAACCGCCTGGAGCTCGTGCTCTGGACCCACGCGGTCGATGGGCTGTCGGTGAACGACTTCGTCCTCGCCAAGAAGATCGACGCCCTGGGCTGACGGGAGATCCCGGGTTGCCCGCCCGGCCGCTTTGCCGTTTGCTAGGCGTCCCCCAAGGAGAGGGGGGAGACTCCATGCCCAGGGTTTTCGTCAGCTCGACCTACCGCGACCTCGAACGCCACCGCGAGGCCGTCACCCGCGTGCTGAAGCGCATGAAGCTGGAGTTCTCCGCGATGGAGTTCTTCGGCAGCCGCGGCGACGAGGCCGAGCCGGTGTGCGAGGAGGAGATCGCCGCCTGCGACCTCTTCGTCGGCATCTACGCCTGGCGCTACGGCTGGCGCCCCGAGCCCGGGGAAGCGTCGATCACCGAGCGCGAGTTCGACTACGCCGGCGCTCAGGGGAAGGCGCGCCTGTGCTACGTCGTTGAGGATACGCACCCGTGGCCGCCGCCCCAGATCGACTCGGCGGACTCCGACGACGGGAAGAGCCTGGCGAGCTTCAAGGGCCGCATCGACCGCCTGGTTCGCAGCCGCTTCACCACGCCCGACGATCTCGCGGGCCAGATCGCCGCCGACCTGGCGCGCGAGTTGAGCGAGAGCCTCGGCGCGACCCCGGCCGCCGACGGGCCGCACCCGTGGGCGACCTACTGCCGCCGGCTCGCCGACGAGCTCCAGCGCCACGACGAGTGCACGCGCAACTACGTGGCGCTCGGCGGAAACGGCGACGGCGAGGGCGCCTTCGATCTGCACGAGCGCTTCGAGAGCTGGCTCGGCGATCCGAACGAGCGCATGCTCGCGATCCTCGGCGACTACGGCACCGGCAAGACGACCTTCGTGCGCCAGGAGGCGCTGCGGCTCGCCGAGGCCTGGACGCCGGGCGGCGACACGCCGCTGCCGGTGTTGCTCTACCTGCGCAACTACCGCTCGGCGGCGACGCTGTCCGACATGCTGGCCGCCGAGCTCCGCCGCCTGGGGCGCGACATGGCGGACCTGGGCGACGTCGGCTCGCTCGCGATCTTCCTCGACGGCCTCGACGAGCAGGTCGAGCGCTTCCAGGACCAGGAGCTTACGCGCCACCTCTTCGAGGTGCACGCGACCCTGCCCGCCGACAGCCGCGCGGTGATGACGTGCCGCACGCACTTCTTCCGCGACCAGGTGGCGGAGAGCACGCTCCTGATCGAGCCGACGCCGGAGCTCACCGCGCTCCTCCCCGAGCCCGGAGAGCCGATCCCCATCGTCTACGTCGCGCCGTTCACCCAAGAGCAGCAGGACGACTACCTTGACCTCGCGACGTCGGACCCCGCCGAGGCGGCCCAGATCCTCGACACGGTCTACGACCTACGCGACCTCGCGACGCGGCCGATCCTGCTGAACCTGATCACGCGCCTGCTGCCGGAGATCCGCCGCGAGGAGGACCCGGTCGACCAGCCGCGCCTCTACGAGATCGCGATGACGAGCTGGCTCGAGCGCGAACGCTGGCGCGGACTCGAGCCCGAGGCGGTGACCCGCTTCCTCGAAGACATGGCGCTCGCGATGGCTCACAAGAGCAAGCTCGAGGGCGGCGTCCACCACCGCGAGCTGGATCAGCACGTACGCGACTTCTTCGACGCGAAGATCCTGTCGGTGATCGACCTCGAGTCCTGGTCGGGCATGGTGCGCACGAGCCTCTTCCTCAACCGAGACGCCGAGGGCAACTACGGCTTCATGCACCGCTCGTTCGGCGAGTACCTGCTCGCCCGCCGCTTGCGCAGGGCGTTCGCCGGGCGGGACTGGGGACCGATCCTGGATCTTGAGGCGTCCGCGGTCTCGCGTGAGACGACGGACATGGCACACGTCCGCCTGTCCGTCGCCGAGCTGGAAGGAGCGTGGTGGGCCCTCGGAGAGACCGACTCCGACGTGGCGAAGATCGCGGCGTCGATCCTGGCCGACGGAGACGTGCCGCTCCCACCCGACCCGACCCGCTTCGTCGACGCCGTGGCCAAGGCGGGGCGAGTCGGTCACACGCCCCTGATCCGCGTGTTTCTGCGCTTCTGGCGCGAGTCAGGCCTGCGCGCGGGAGTCGACCCGTGCCTGGCGTACTTCGAGCAGCACGTGGGGGACGCGAGTGCGCATCGGGTGCTCGAGACGATCGAGGCGCTCGGAGATCGCAGCGACGTACCCAAGCTGCAGGCGCTGCGCGACCGGATCCGGGCGGCCGTTCGGGAGCTCGCCGAGCTGGAGCGCAACAACGTCGACGGAGCCCACGAGTACCGCGAGGCCGCGATCAAGACGTTCCACGAGCAGGTCGAAGCCGGGCGGCACGACGACGTCCGGCCCGGCACCGTGCTCATCTCGGGGCTGGGGGCCAGCCCCGACCTGATGTACGGCGTCAGCCCCGGGGATGTCACCGGCGTGATCGAGGCGCTCGGAGCCAAGGCTCCCGGCGCCTGACCCGCGGCTAGCCCTTCTCGATATCCCCGAGCAGCCGGACCCGCGTCACCACGTTGGCGTCGAGGGTCACGTCCTTGTGGTTCACCGCCACCCCGTACTTCGCCGTGTTGCGGATGTACTCCTCCGCATCCTCACCGTCGCCGACCGGGTGCACGTCGGTGTCGTGCATCAGCACGGTGAAGCCGTTCGTCTCGTCGAAGCGGCCGATGTAGAGGACGTTGTCCTTGGTCTCGACGACCAGGTTGATGCCGTGGGGGGCCTCGTGGATCTTCATCTGGCTTTGGGGTTCCTCCGGGTGGGGCGCAGAGGATAGCAGGGCGTCGAGCTACGGCGCGATCTCGACCGTGGCTTCCTCGCCGGCCTTGACGTCGACCAGGACGCCGTCTTGCTCGGAGGCCTCCTCGTTCGCGATGCGGACCTCCCAGGTGCCGGGCTTGATGCCCTCCATGACGGCGTAGCCGTCGGAGACGCGGGCGGTCTCGACGTTGCCGGCGTTGGAGCCCTCCTCCTCGTCGTCGGTCTGGCGGACCGCGGTGACGAAGGTGAAGGGGTTGACGTCGCCGGTGACGCGGATGCGCAGGGTGCCGCCGGCGCCGAGCTGGACGTTGAGGCCGCTCCGCAGCTGGCCCGAGCTCAGCGTGACTTCCTGCGAGCGGCCGATGACGTAGCCGTCCGCCTCGGCGAGCACGACGACGCCCGTGCCCTCGACCACGCCCTCGAGGCGGTAGCTGCCGTCGGGCTCGGTCTCCTGGCGGCTTCCACCGCGACCGAAGAGCTCGGCCAGGGCCTGGGCCTCCATCTCCTCCTCGTCCGAGGTGGCCTTGTTGGCGACGACGCGCACGCTGGCGCCGGCGACCGGTTCGCCGTCGGGGCCGGTGACGCGGCCCTCGATGGCGGTCAGCGGCAGGTCGACGTCGAACTCGTTGCCGCGGTCGTTGACGACGACGGTTTCGAGGTACGGCATCGCGCGGTCGTCGTGCGTCACGCGCAGGCGGTAGGTGCCGGTCGGAACGTCCTCGAGCTCGTACTGGCCGCGGCGGTTGGTCGTGCCGTACGAGGTCGAGCCGCTGACCCGCCCGCCGAAGCGCACGCGCATCTCGACCACCTCTTCGCTCTCGTCGTCGCCCTCGTCGAGCAGCATCACCTGCGCCTTGGCGAGCGGCTTGCCGCCGGACGTGACCGTGCCCGTGACCTTTGCGCGCGCGTTCACGCGCAGGGTGAGGAGCGTCTCCTGGCCGTTGAGGACCGTGATGGTCTCCCAGCCTTCCTCGTCGTCGTCGTCATTGTCGCGACCGCGCCGGCCGCGCCGGCGGCCGCCGTTGCCTTCGGTCGGACGGAACGAGTGCTCGCCGGGCGCCTGCTTGTTCAGGTTGATCTCGCCGCGCTTGTTCGTCTCGCGCCACGAGGTGTCGAAGTCGTCGCCCTCGGGGTAGCGGTGCTCGACCGACACATCGCGCACCGGGTCGCCGTACGGATCGACGACGAGCACCTGGATGCGCCCGCCCTCGAGCATCGAGACGACCTCCTCCTTGGTGCCGCTCTGGGGCATCACGAGGCCGTTCCGGTACAGCGTCGTGTGCTTGCGCGCGGTCACCTTGAGCGCCGCGGTCGGCGTCGCGCAGGCGGGCAGCTCGACCCAGCCCTCGCGGTCGGTCTTGCCGCTCGAAGGCTGCATCGTCAGCTCGAAGAAGACGTTCGAGCGGTCCTGCTCCTCGCCGTCCTCGTCCTCGGGGCTAAGGCGCACGGTGGCCTTGTAGACCGGCTCGGACGTGAGCGCGTCGACCACCTGGATGCGCACCTTGGGCGCCGGCTGCAGTTTCACGTTACCGAGGTCGACCGACGAGTCGAGTGCTATCGCGACGTCCTCGAGCTGGTGGTCGAGGTAGCCGGGCGCGCTGACCAGCACCGACAGCGTGCCCTGGTCGTTCGGCGGCCGCAGCTCGGTGAGCTCGACGTCGCCGGTGGAGAAGCTGCGCTTGCGCACCGAGTTCGGGAAGCCGCCGCCGGACGAGTCGTTCCAGCGGTAGCGGACCACGAGGTCCTTCACCGAGCCTTGGGTCAGCCCGTTGACGGCCTCGAACGAAAGCGACGCGCCCGGGTCCCAGGTGAGCTCGGCCTTGGCGCCGGCCTCCACGATCTTCTCGTCGGAGACCGGGACGCGGCCGAAGAAGCCGTTGCGCGAGAACGCGCGCAGCTCGTAGTAGGCGCCCGCTTCGAGCCCCTTTACGACGAACGTTCCGTTCTCCTCGACGTCGGCCTCGAGGCCCTCGGCCGAGAAACCGGCGTCGACCATCATCGCCTCGAAAGCGCCGCCGCCGCCGCCCTCCGGCCTGCGGTCGGTGCGCTCGGCCGTCACGCGCACGTGCGACTTCCCGATCGGGTAGTCGACGATGCGGCCCGCGATCTGGGCGGGCGGCGCGAGCGAGAGCACGAGCGACAGGTTCTCGCCGCCAGGCGCCGGCGTCTCGCCGCGGAAGCGCTTGTCGGGGAAGGTCTCGTGCTCGACCTGCAGGATGTAGGACCCGGGCTCTTCGTACAGCAGCTCGAAGCGGCCATCGGCTCCCGTGGTCACCATGTCGTCGCGGCCGCCGCGCATGCCGCGGAAGCGTGAGAAGCGGCTCTCGTCCTCCTCGATGCGCTGCACCTCGGCCTCGGCGACGGGGTCGCCGTTGGCGTCGACCACCATCCCGCCCAGCACCACGCCGTACTCGAGCGTGAAGGCACCCAGCTGCTCGTCGCCGTCCTCGGTCAGCAGGTCGCGCCGGTCCGAGAACTCCAGGAAGCCGCGGCGCTCGATCTCGACCTCGATCTCGCTCCAGCGGCCGGAGCGCAGCACGCGGAAGGAGCCATCGTCCTTGCTGACGGTCTCGCGCTTCGGAATCGGCACGCCGAAGAGCGGCAGGATCTCCGAGCCGGTGTCGCCGACCCCCTCGACCGTGATCGCCGCGCCCCCGATGGGGTTGCCGTAGCTGTCGACGACCAGGCCCTTGACCCACTCCTCCTCGCCCTCCTCGAGCGAGGGGGGGCGGACCCGGTCGCGGTCGCCGGTGGGCACGGCCTTGGCCTCGGTGCGCTGAACCGGCGTCTCGTCCGCCTCGTCCGCCGTCGGCGCGGCGGCGAGCTGGGCCTCGGCGCCGGCGCCACCCGCTGGGCGCGCGACGGTATCGGTGGGGCGGGCGGAGATCGGCTCGGAGCCTTCCCGGCCTCCGGAGCTGTCGTTGCCCAGGAGGAAGAAGGCGGCCAGCCCCGCGGCGCCGAGCGCGGCGAGGCCCAGGAGGAGTGCGGTGGGCTTCATATAAGGATGCGAGAAGCGATGGGCGATGGTGCCATACGGATCAACTTCGGGGAGAATTGCGGGTTCCGCGCGACCGCATGGCACGCCAGCAACAGTCTAAGTCACCGCCGCCCCAGGGCCTCTTCCGCGACATCCTGCTGGATCCGGAGCGCGAGCGGATTCCCGAGGCCGCTCCGGTGGTCTCCCTGGGCGAGGAGGACGACCCCGCCTTCCTGAGCGAGATCCGGCGCCGCCAGCGGGCCCGGATCGAGCTGCGCCGCCGCGGCGAGCCCCACGGGACCCTGGCTGCGCTGCACCCCGCGGGGCTGCTGCCGCCCCGCCCGCGCCGGAAGCGGCGCGAGGTGATCCGCAGCCAGCGCTGGCGCGCCGCCCAGCCGGTGCTGCTGCCCGGGGTGGCCGAGCCCCCGCGCGGCCTCGGGCGGCGGGTCGAGGCGCTCCATCGCCGCCTGAGCGACCCGGCGGGGCTGGCTCCCTGGCTGGCCGAGCGCGGGCTGGGGCCCGCGGCCGACCCGGCCGAGCTGTTCGACCCCGAGCGCGATCTCGACCGGCGCCTGTTGGAGGGTGTGGGAGGCGGCCCGGCCGGCCTCTGGGCCAAGACCGGGCGCCTGTCGACCCACCCGGGCGACCGGTCGCTGCGCCTGCGCATCTCGTTCGGCGTCGAGGGCGACGACGACGCGAGCCACGACGAGGCGCGCCAGCGGGCCAGCGGCGAGGTGGGGTTGCGCGCGTTGCCCGGCGCGCGCGAGGCGCTCGGCCCCGAGGTGCGCGAGCTGCTGGAGCGGACCGCCGAGGCGCGGCTCCTTCCCTCCCAACCGATCGCTTACTGGAACGCCCCGAACGGCGGAGCGCGCTTCCACCACGACGCGTTCGCCGAGGACGCCGGCGGGCAGCGCGGCGTGCTGTTCTGGCAGGGCCACGGGCGGACGCTGTGGCTGGCGCTCTCGGTCGAGGAGCTCGGCCTGCGCGTGCGCGAGTTCCTGAGCTGGCTCGACGAGGGCGAGATGCCCTGGCTGCGCGAGGAGCTGGCGCCGGGCGCCGCCGACTGGGCGCGGCTGACCGACGTTGCGTCGTCGCGGGCGGTGCTGCTGCACGAGCTCGCGCAGCCCGGCTGCGGCCTGCTCGGGCCGCTCGTGGACCGCGGGCCGGAGTTCACGACCTACCTCGCCGATGCGGGGCACGCGGTCTTGCTCTCGCCGGGCGACGTGCTGCTGCTGCCCAACCACGGCCTGGACCGCACCGCGATGCACTCGGTGTTCCACGCCGGCGGCGAGATCGCGTACGGGCTCTCGTTCGGGCTCCGCGAGGAACTACGATAGGGCGGATGAGGGCACGTATTGCGACGCGCCGGAGCGCGGCCTGGCTGATCGGCTTGCTGGGGCTCGCCCTCGCCGGCTGCGGGTCGGGGCCCGGGCCCGCGAAGCCGCGCTCGGCGCTGGTGATCACGCTCGACACCACACGCTACGACGCGCTGGGCTGTACCGGCGGGCCGAGCCAGGCCTCGCCCAACCTCGACGCGCTCGCGGGCGAGGGCGTGCTGTACACCCACGCGCGGACCGTGGCGCCGCTGACGATGCCGTCGCACGCGACGATCCTCACCGGGCTGACGCCGCTGCGCCACACGGTCCACACCAACAGCCAGCTGACGCTGCCCGAGTCGGCGGTCACGCTCGCCGAGCGCGCGGCCGAGCGCGGCTTCCAGACCGGCGCCTTCGTCGCGGCGGTCGTGCTGGCGGACTCGTTCGGGCTCGACCAGGGCTTCGACGTCTACGACCAGCCCACGCCGCCCTTGGTGCAGCAGACGCTGCACTACGACCGCCGGCGCGCTGCCGAGGTGGCCGACGCGGCGATCGCGTGGATCGACCAGCTGGATCCCGAGCGCCCCTTCCTCGCCTGGGCGCACTTCTTCGACCCGCACCTGCCTTATGAGCCGCCCCAGCGCTTCGTCGACCAGGTCGGCGAGGAGGGCTACCACGCCGAGGTGGCCGCGATGGACTTCGCGATCGGGCGGATCCTCGATGCGCTGCGCGACAAGGGGCTCTACGACGAGACGATGGTCGTCGTCGTGGCCGACCACGGCGAGGGCAACGGCGACCATGGCGAGCAGACCCACGGCACGCTCGCCTTCGACTCGACCATCCGCGTGCAGATGATCGTCCGCTACACCGACGGCCACCGCGCGGGCGAGCGCTCCGACGAGATCGTCAGCGCGACCGACGTGTACCCGACGCTGGTCGAGGCGCTCGAGCTCGGCGCGATCAACGACGTCGACGGCATGAGCCTCTTCAAGCGCGCCGTGCCGCCCGAGCGCGGCGTGTATTTCGAGAGCTACTACGGCTTCTACAGCTTCGGCTGGAGCCCGGTCGTCGGCTGGGCGAACCGCGACGGCAAGTACCTGCACTCCTCGGCGCCGGAGTTCTACACGCCGCGCGAGGACGGCGGCGAGACCCTGAACCGCTTCGACGCGCTGGGCGATGGCGTGGGGGCGTACCGCGACGGCATCGACGCGGTCGCCGGGCGCAGCCGGCTCGAGCGCGCGACGACCGACGCCGCCGAGGCCGCCGTGATCGCCAAGCTGCAGGGGCTGGGCTACACCGGCGCCGGCAGCGACGCGATCGGGCTGCCGCACCCGCTTGAAGACACCGGCCTGCCGAGCCCGCTCGAGATGCAGGAGCTGTACCGCGTCCAGCTCTACGCCCAGGACCTGAACAGCGCCGGGCGCGCGGCCGAGGCGGTCCCGCTCTACCGGCGCGTCGTCGCGGGCAACGAGGGCAACGCGGCGGCGTGGTTCCAGCTGGGCGGGGCGCTGATCCAGGTGGAGGAGTACGAGGAGTCGATCGAGGCCTCGCAGCGCGCGCTCGCCGTCGGGCACAGCTGGTACGGCCCGCACCGCAACGTTGGGCTCGCCTACGACAACCTCGGACAGCCGGAAGAGGCGCTCGCGGGCTACAAGCGCGCGCTCGACACCGCGCCGGACATGATCGACCTCTTGACGCGCGTGATCGCGCTGTGCGAGCAGCTCGGCGACGACGACCAGGCGAACGCCTTCCGCATGCAGCTCATCCAGGCGCGCGAGAAGGAAGCGGCGCGCTAGACCCGGCCCGTCGCTACAGCTCGGGCCAGGGCTGGTCGTTGCGCGTGTAGCGCATCCCGTCGAAGTCGCTGAAGAAGCGCGAGACGAGGGGATGGAGCACCGGCCCGCCGCCCACCTCGGGGGCGAGGTTCTGCTGCGCCGAGTAGGTCGTCTGCACCGAGCCGTCGACCAGCACGTGGTACCAGGGCTGGGCGCGGTCGGGCTGGGTCTGGTTCGACCGGTACCAGCCCTCGTCGGCCTGGCACGCGAGGTCGAAGGCCACGACCACGCCGCGGTAGCCGTAGCGGACGTGCCGCACGAGGTCGCCGGGCGAGAAGCGGTTGGCGCCCCGCGGACGGGGCTCGGGCTCACGGGGGAGGATCATGGCTCTTACGCATTGAAGCAGGAGAGCCGCCCGGCTGGCAATCGGCTTGGCGGGCTCCGCGCGTTGTGCTTGGATGCGGGCCATGCGCGCCTCCCCGTTCGCCGTCGGAGCCTTCCTCTTCTGCGCCGCGTGCGGCGGCGGGGGAGCGGGGAGCGAGGGGCCGCCGAACGTGCTCCTGATCACGCTCGACACCACCCGCCCGATGGCGGTGGGCGCGTATGGGGCACATCCCGGGCTCACGCCGCACCTCGACCGAGTCGCCTCGGAGGGCGTCGTCTACACCTGCGCCCGGACCGTGTCGCCGCTGACGCTGCCCTCGCACGCGTCGGTGCTGACCGGGCTCTACCCCCCGCGGCACACCGTGCGGGCCAACAGCACGATGGCGCTGCCGGAGGAGGCCGACACCTTTGCCGAGCTCATCGCCGAGCGCGGCTACGAGACCGCCGCCTTCGTCGCCGCCGTCGTGCTCGACGAGTCCTTCGGGCTGGCCCAGGGCTTCGACGTCTACGACCAGCCCGCGGCGCCCGATGAGGTGACCGAGCGGCACTACGAGAGCCGCTCGGCGGGCGAGGTGGTCGACGCGGCGCTCGCGTGGTACGGCGAGCGCGACCCCGAGCGCCCGTTCTTCGCGTGGCTCCACGTCTACGACCCCCACGCGCCCTACGACCCGCCGGCGGAGTTCCGCGAGCGCGCGGGCGGCGACGCCTACCTCGGCGAGGCGGCGTGGATGGACGCCGAGCTCGGCCGCTTCCTCGAGGCGCTGCGCGCGGGCGGCGAGTACGCGAACACCGTCGTCGCCGTCGTGTCGGACCACGGCGAGGGCCTGGGCGAGCACGGCGAGGACACCCACGGCTTCTTCTGCTTCGACACGACCATGCTGGTGCCGCTGATCGTGCGGCTGCCGGGCGATCCGCGTGCGGGCGAGCGCTCGGACGAGGTCGTCAGCGTGGTCGACGTATTCGCCACGCTGGCCGAGGCGGCCGAGATCCCGCTGCGCGGCTCGATCGACGGCAGCAGCCTGCTGCGGCCGCTGCCCGCCGACCGCGGGGTCTACTTCGAGGCCTTCTTCGGCTACCTGTCGCTCGGCTGGAGCCCGCTCGCGGGCTGGGCGACGCGCGATGGCAAGTACCTCCACAGCTCGCGCCCGGTCTACTTCGACCTCGCGACCGACCCCGGCGAGACCGCCAACGCGCTCGACGCGCACCCGGACGAGGTCCAGCGCTACCGTGCCGAGATCGCCCGCGTGGCCGAGACCCCGAGCCTCGCCCCGGCGACGGTCAGCGGGGCGACCGACGACCTGATGGAGAAGCTGCAGGCGCTCGGCTACACCGGCGCGGGCGCGATGGTCGACGTCGTGCCGCACCCGCTCGACCCGAGCGACCGCGTCAGCCCGATGGACCGCATCCGCGCCTACGCCGAGCTGCAGCGGGCTCAGGAGCTGTCGTTCGCCGGCCGGCCGGGCGATGCGCTGCCGCTCCTGCGCGCGATCGTGGCGGGCAACCCGCGCAACGCCTCGGCGCAATTCCAGCTCGCGGGGTGCTTCGTGCAGCTGAAGCGCTACGAGGACGCGCTGCCGCACCTGCTTCAGAACCTGCGCCTGCGGGGGAGCTGGCGCGGCGTGCACATCCAGCTCGGCCTGTGCTACCAGAACCTCGGCAGCCGCGAGGACGCGGTGCGCGAGTTCGCGCTCGCCCTGGAGCACGACCCCGGCCTCGACGCGATCGAGCAGACGCTGATCGGGCTCCTGGAGCAGCTGGGACGCGAGGACGAGGCGAACCTCCGCCGGCTGCAGCGGCAGGAGCGCGAGGCGAGCCGTCGCTGAGGGCCCCGACCCTGGTTTTTTGCCCGGTTCGGACGGGAATCCCTTAGGATCCCGGCGCTTTTTTCCGACTCAGGGAAACGAGCCCCCGTTCAGGGAAACGTCCCCCCCAAGCCTCCCGAATCGAAGAGCCTAGAAGTCCATGAGCGAGACCAAGATCACCCCGGACAACCTGAAGCCTTGGTTGACCGAGAAGTTCCTGGAGTGGGCCGAGATCGAGGCGGACGAGTTCGAGTCCGGGCAGCCGTTCACGAAGTACGGGCTGGACTCCTTCGGCGCGATGACCTTCGCCACCGAGCTCGAGGACGAGCTCGGCTTCGAGATCAACACGCGCCTGCTGTGGGACAACCCCAACATGGACACCCTCGCCAACGCGCTCGCCGAGGAGTTGAAGAAGCACCAGTCCGCGTAGCCCGGCGTGCCCCTCGCTTCGAGGTGACCTCCCGGTAGGCTACAGACCGGATCGCGCGCCGGGGCCCTGCGGCGCGCGGACCGCAAGGCCATGTACTTCAACAGCTTCGAGTACATCTTCTTCCTCTGGGCCACCTACGTCCTCTACTGGACCTTCAAGGAGAAGCGTCGGCTCCGCTTCTCGCTGGTCCTGCTCGGCAGCTACTGGTTCTACGCCCAGGCCGACTGGCGCTTCACGTTCCTGCTCTTCGCGAGCACCGTCGTCGACTACTTCGCCGGGCGCGAGCTGCAGAAGGCGAACGAGGCGGGCGACGATCGCCGCCGCAAGGCCTTCCTGTCGCTGAGCCTCGCGTCGAACCTGGGCATGCTCGGGTTCTTCAAGTACTACGACTTCTTCGTCGACGGCTTCGATGCGCTGTTCGCGCGGTGGGGGACCGAGCTCAACCTGTGGCACCTATCCGCGGCGCAGGGAGGGCCGCTGGAGTACATCGTCCCAGCGGGAATCAGCTTCTACACCTTCCAGACGCTCTCCTACACGATCGATATCTACTACCGGCGGCTGAAGCCGTGCAAGAGCCACCTGGAGTTCGCCGTGTACGTGGCGTTCTTCCCGCAGCTCGTCGCCGGTCCGATCGTGCGCGCGCGCGACTTCCTGCCGCAGATGGAGCGGCCGCGCAAGCTGACCAACGACCGCGTCAGCAAGGGCCTGTGGGAGATCCTGCGCGGCATGACGAAGAAGCTCGTCATCGCCGACGTGCTGGGCGTGCACCTGGTCGACCACATCTACCACAACGCCGGCACGCTCGAGGCCTCGGGCGGAGCCGCGGTGCTGATCGCGACCTACGCCTTCACGATGCAGCTGTACGGCGACTTCTCGGGCTACTCCGACATCGCGATCGGCTCGGCGCGGCTCCTCGGCTTCGATTTGAAGAAGAACTTCGACGCGCCCTTCAAGGCGCGCTCGCTCGAGGAGTTCTGGACCCGCTGGCACATCTCGATGTCCTTCTGGTTCTACTACTACGTCTTCGCCGCCGTGGGGGGCAACAAGCGCGGGCTGGCGCGGACGTGCTTCAACCTGTTCCTGACGCACGTCCTGTCGGGTCTGTGGCACGGCGCCGGCTGGAACTTCGTGCTGTGGGGCGTCTGGTTCGGCGTCTGGATGGTCGTCGTGCGGCTGATCCGGCAGGTGCTGCCCGACGGGGTGATGCCGCGCAGGCGGATCTTCTCGTTCCTCGGGTGGCTGTTCACGTACCACGTGTGCGTGTTCTCGCTGCTGTTCTTCCGCGCCGCCGACACCGAGTCGATGCTGGCTGCGCTGCGCGCCCTCGGCGACTGGAGCAAGCCGCTGCCGCAGGTGCTGGTGCAGCTGCCGTGGCAGGTCTGGCTGGTGCTCGGCGGCTCGTACGCCGCGTGCGTCTGGCCGGAGTCGTTCAACGAGTGGATGCTCGAGACCTGGAAGCGCATCCCGCGCGTGCTGCAGGGCGCCGTGCTCGCCGCCGCGCTGCTCTTCTTCCTGGGTGTGGCTCCTCCGGGCCTCGCGCCCTTCATCTACTTCCAGTTCTGACGTGAAGCTCCTCTCCTACTTCGGCTGGCGCCTGCTCGCCTTCCTCGTCCTCTTGGGCTCGGTCGAGGCGTACCTGTGGACGTCGACGAAGTACGGTCAGCTCGTCGTCACCGAGCGCTCCGAGCGTTTCGGCTGGCGGATGCTCCCCAGCCAGTCGCGCTGGTCGCGCGAGGGCGACGTGCCCGAGGTCATCAACGCCTTCGGCTACCGCGACCGCGAGTGGGACTCGCCCCGGAGCGAGGGCGACGGGTGGGCCAAGGACGGGGCGCTGATGCGCGTCGCCGTGCTCGGCCAGTCGATGACCTACGGAACCAGCGTCGCGATCGAGGAAACCTGGCCGCGTGCGCTCGAGGAGCGGCTGACCCAGCACCTGGCCGACCGCGGCGACGCGCGCCAAGCGCTCGTGATGAACTTCGCGGTGCAGGGCTACGTGCTGGAGCAGATGGAGCGCGTCTACCTCGACGACGCCGCCCCCTTCCGCCCCGACGTGCTGATCGTGCCGCTTCACATGGGCGACATCCTCCCGATGCCGCCAACGCGCGACGAGTTCGACTTCCGCTACCGGCGCCCCTGGTTCCGCACCGCCACGCGCGACTTCCTGAACCGCGAGGTCGTCGGCAAGTGGATGCCGCGCCCGAAGCCGCCGGTCTCGCAGCCGGGCGCCGACACCGGCGGGCTGAAGAACCTGCTGCGCGAGGATCCGCGCAACAAGACGCTGCAGCCCTACTGGGCCGCGGCCGCCGATCGGCTGAAGGGCCTCCAGGAGCGCGTCGAGTCCGGCGGCGGCCGGCTCGTGCTCGCGATCCTCCCGATCATCGAGCACCTGATCGAGGTCGAGCCCAAGCGCCCCGACCCGTCGATCTACTGGGACCTTTGGGTTGAGCGCCGCGCCCAGGTCCGGCCCGAGTCGCCGCCGATCCCGGTGCTCAGCGCACGCGCCGAGTTCGCGCGCGCGCAGGAGACGCTCAGCCGCGACATCGTCGCGCGGTTCGGGCCGCTGCCGATCCTGCCGTCGAGCGAGAAGGGGCTCAAGATCCTGCCCCCCGACCTGAAGGGCTACGAGGAGCGCCTGTTCCTCGAGCAGGACGTGGGGCACTACAGCCCGCGCGGGCACAAGCTGCTGGGCGAGACGGTCTTCGAGCAGGGGCTCGAAGCCGGCGCGTGGGACTAGGCCGCTCCTACAGCCGTCCGTGCCACGAGCGCCTCGCGGACGCACGTTCCGCCGCTCCACAGCGGAGCGACCTCGATACGATCTCCCCATGAAACTCCTCCCCCGCACCAGCGCCCCCGAGCTCTCCGTCCGCACGACCAAGGGCGACACGTGGACCCTGTCCGAGCAGAGCCCCGCATCGTTCACGATGGTCGTCTTCTACCGGGGGCACCACTGACCGCTGTGTCGCAAGCAGCTCGTGGAGCTGCAGCGGATGATGGACGACTTCGCGCAGCGGGGCGTCGAGATCATCGCCATCAGCATGAACACCGAGGACGTCGCCAAGACCACCGCCGAGGAGTGGAGGCTCGACAGGCTGAGCCTCGGATACGGCCTTGATCTGGAAGATGCCCGCCGCTGGGGGCTCTTCGCGTCCGCGTCGATCAAGGACAAGGAGCCCGCCCACTTCGTGGAGCCGGGGATCTTCCTCGTTCAGCCCGACGGAATGCTCTACGCATCCATGCTGCAGTCGATGCCCTTCACGAGGCCGCCGGCGAAGGAGCTGCTGAGCTCGATCGAGTGGATCCTGGAGCACGACTACCCGGCGCGCGGCGAGATGCAGCTGTCGTAGGCCGCTAGCTGGCGCCGCGGGCGCCACGGCGCTCCCGCACGCCTTGCGGAATCCGAGGCTTGGATCTACGGTCCGGGAGGCCACCCTCCCGCGACTGGAGAATTCAACGATGACCCATGTCTCGCGCTTCGTCTGGTTGCTCGCTCTCGCCCCCCTTCTCTCGGTTGCTTTCGCGCAGGGGCAGCTTTGGATCGTCGATGCGTCCGGCGGTCCCGACGCGGACTTCACCGACATCCAGCCCGCGGTCGACGCCGCCGCGGACGGCGACACGGTCCAGGTCCGCGAGGGGTCCTACGGGGATGTGCTGGTGGACGCCAGGTCGCTGAGCGTCGTCGCCGAGGCCGCGGCGTCGGTCGGCGCCGGCGAGGTCACGGTTCGGAACGTCGCCGGGAGCCAGAGCGTCGTCCTCCGCGGCTTCGGTGTGTCGGGGGTCGACCTGACTTCGAATCAGGGGCCGGTGCTGCTCGAGTCCATCGGCGGCGGGTTCGGCCCCTCGCTCTGCTCGCCCTTCATCAGCGGCGGGGCGGCCAACATCCTCGCCTGCGACGCGGTCGTCCTCTCCGGCTGCACCTTCACCGGCAACTTCGCGGACAGCGTGGGCGACGTCGGTCTGCGGATCACCTCCTCGACGGTGCACGCCTACGAGACCCGCGCCGCCGGGAGCACGCCGCTCGCCGCGGGAGGCTCGGGGGGATTCGGAGTGACCGCCTTCGGGTCGTTCCTCTTCGCTTCGGGCGGCTCCTTCGCCGGCGGATGCGGCGCCGATACCGGCTTCCCCTGCTCCGGGACCGGTGGGACGGGCGGGGCGGGGCTGTTCGCATCGGGCTCTACGGTGAACCTGGTCTCGGTAGAGCTCGCCGGAGGCAAGGGCGGCTTCGGCTTCGGCTGCGGCGACGGACTGGATGGCCAGCCGGTGCTCGGCGGCTTCACGGCCGTCGCCGGCAACCCGCGCGGCTACTCGATCTCGCCCTTCGGGGACGGCGGCGCCAGCGCGACGATCGACTACGCCGGCGTCGCCGGCGACCTGGTCTTCAGCCTCATCGCTCTGGACGTCGAGCCGCTGTACCTCGCCGAGCTCGCGGGTTCGCTCGCGCTGACGATCCCGCCCATTCTCGTCTCGCACGGCGTCGCGGGTGACGGGACGCTGACCGTCTCGGTCCCTCTGCCGTCGCTGCCGCCGGGGCAGGAGGCCTTCACGGTCTACGCGCAGGGCGCCGCGATCTCCCCGGTGGGAGCCGCGGTGCTTGCCGCGCCCAGCGTGCTGACGATCCTGTAGCGCGGTCGCGGGCGCCCGGCCGGGCGACTACCGGGAGCGACTACCGGCCGGGCGGCAGCGAGTCGAGCCGCGCCTGGGCGCGCGAGCGCAGGTTGCCGTACGAGGCGCGCGCCGGGTCGGCGGGGTCGAGCGTGTCCATCAGCCGGCCCAGGTTGTCGATCGACTCCTGGAAGGTCTTGCGCGCCTTGCGGGTCTGACCGGTGCGGACCGAGAGCTCGGACTCCTCGATCAGCGCGACCGACAGGATGCCGAGCGCCTTGGTGTGGCTCGGCTCCAGCTCGAGCACGATCCGCAGCTCCCGCAGGAAGCGCTCCATCTGCTCGCGCCACAGCTCCGAGGCCACCCGCCCGGACTCGTCGTCACCGGCGCGCCCGGCGCGGTCCATGTCGCGGCGGTGCTTGTCGGCGCGCACCTTGGCGACGCGCGCGAGGCTCCAGTGGATGGCGGCGTCCTCGGGGCGCTGGGCGAGGGCCTGCATCAGGAGCCGCTCGGCCTCGCCCACGTTGCGGGCGGCCGACTGCTCGTCGAGCATCAGGAGCTCGCCCAGGCGCGTCTGCGCGTAGGGATCGTCGGGATCCACCTTGAGGATGTCGCGCAGACCCTTGATGGCGACGTCGACGCGGCCGGCCTCGACGTCTTCGCCGAGGGCCCACAGGCGCTCGGCGATCGGAAAGCGCTCGTAGGTGTCGGGCAGCGCGTCGAAGTCGATCGTGCCCTCGTCGCCGGAGGAGCGCTCCTCGCCGCTGTAGCCCAGCGACGCGAGCTGCTCGAGGTCCTTCGCGTCGAGCTGGATCGCCTCGCGCTCCAGCCGCCGCTCGGGCGTCTCGAACAGGCGCCGCACCTCGGCCAGCATGCCCTCGGAGAGCGCGTCGCGGTCGCGGTACAGGTCGCGCTCCTCGCCTGGATCGGCCGCGCGGTCGTACAGCTCGCGTTGGTGCGACCGGATCACCTTGTACTTGTCGCGCACCGCGCCCTCGAACGGCGCCCAGCCGTGGGAGACGTAGGGCAGGTAGCTCTCCAGGCCCAACACGCGCCCCGGCCCCGCCGTGCCGGAGGCGATCGCCGGCACCAGGCTCATCCCGTCGAACCCGCCCGACGGTGCGGCGACGTCGAGCAGCTCCAGGAGCGTCGGCACCACGTCGATCAGCGACACCGCGCCCCCGACCGTCGCCGGCGCGAGGCCCGGGCTCTTGAGCACCAGCGGGATGCGCATCGTCTGGTCGAAGATGAAGTAGCCGTGCGACTTCTCGTGGCCGTCTTCGAGCCCCTCCCCGTGGTCCGACGTCACCACGACGGTCAGGTCGTCCCACAGCCCGCGCTCGCGTAGGTGGGCGAACAGGCGCCCCAGCTCGGCGTCGGCAAAGCGGACCTCGTCCTCGTACTGGGTGCGCATGTCCTCGGCGGTGGAGCCGGGCGCCGAGTAGGGCGCGTGGGGGTCGTAGAGGTGCAGCCAGTAGAGGAACGGCGCCTCGTCTTGGGCGAGCTCGTCGAGGTCCTCGATCGCGCGGTTCACCATCAGGTCGGCGCGCAGGTCGGCGACCGCCAGCTCGATCTTGCCGCCGCCGCGGCGCGGCGCGCTGTAGACCTCGAAGCCCTGGTCGAGGCCGAAGCCTTCGTTGAGCACGAAGGCGGCGACCGCGGCCCGGCAGCGGTAGCCGCGCGCGGTCAGGAGCTCGGCGAGCGGCTCGGCCGAGACCGGCACGCGGTTGGCCCCGTTGTCGCGCACGCCGTGGGAGACGGGGTACAGCCCGGTCAGGAGCGACGTGTGCGCCGGCAGCGTCACCGGCGACACGGTGTAGGCGTCGTCGAACACGACCCCCTCGGCCGCGAAGGCGTCCAGGTTGGGCGAGGGCGACGGCGCGCACCCGTGGAAGCCGACCGCGTCGCGCCGCAGCGTGTCGATCGAGACGACGAGCACGTTCGTGCGCGCCGAGGCGGATGCGGAGGAGCCCTCGCCGCCACCGCACGCTCCGAAGCCCAGGATCGTCAGGGCGCCGAGCGCCGGCGCCGCCCGCCGAAAGTCGAGGCCGAAGCCGAGGGATCTCATCCGGGCAGTCTAGTTCGGTCCGCGGCCGTTCGTCCGGACAAACGCGGCCCGCACGGCGGGTTGGCACGAGCGCGTCAGCAGCACAAGGACCCGCGCTCGCCGCCCGGGGCGTCGCCCGCGGCTCGGACGACTGAGCGAAGCGCGCGGGGAGCCGCGAAACCCCTCTGCGGGAACGCGAGCCGCAGGGTAGGCTGTTCGCCCTTCGGGGGGGGACCGATGGATCTGACCAAGCTCAAGATCGACCGCGGCGCGCCGCAGCCGACCCGGCGCAAGAGCCCGTGGCTCGGACGCCTCGTGCTGCTCGCGTTGATCGGCGGCGCGGGGTGGCTGTTCCACGAGCCCGCGCTCGCAGCGCTGGACCGCTGGCGCCTGCCCAAGGTCCGCGTGGCGGCGGTGGTGCGCTCGTCCCCGATGGCGCAGGCCGCGGTCAGCGGCACCGCCGCGAACGGGTACGTCGTCGCGCGCCGGCGCGCCGCGCTGTCGTCGGACGCGCCCGGGCGCATCGTTGAGCTCAACGTCGAGGAGGGCACCGTCGTCAAGGAAGGCGACGTGGTCGCGCGGCTGTTCTCGGAGGAGCTCGAGGCGGCGCTCCGCCGCTCCGAGGCCGACCTGCTCGCCGCCGGCAAGGCCGTCGTCGCGGCCGAGGCGCGCGAGGCGGCGGCCCGCAGGCGGCTCGAGGAAGCGCGCGCCGGCGTCGCGGGGGCCGAGGCGTCGCGCACCGAGGCCGAGGCGGGTCGCAAGCTGGCCGAGCTCGACTTCGAGCGCGCCGAGCGGCTGCTGGAGACCGGCACCGACACGCAGGCGCGCTTCGACTCCGCCCAGACCCAGCGCGAGCAGGCGGCCGCGCGGCTCGCGAGCGCCGACGCCGAGCTCGACCGCCGCCGGCTGGCCATCCAGAGCGCCGAGGCCGACCTGACGGTCGCCACCGCCGAGCGCGAGCAGGCGCAGGCGCAGATCCCGGCGCTCGAGGCCGCGCGCGACCTGTCGGCCGCGACGCTCGACAAGACCAACGTGCGCGCGCCGTTCGACGGCGTGATCGTGCTGAAGGACGCCGAGGTGGGCGAGGTCGTGTCGCCCAACGCCCAGGGCGGCCAGAGCCGCGGCTCGGTCGCGACGATGGTCGACTTCGAGTCGCTCGAGATCCAGGTCGAGCTGCAGGAGACCAACCTCGAGGCCGCGCGCATCGGCGAGCGCACCGAGGTGTTCATCGACGCGCTGCCCGGCGAGCGCTTCATCGGCGAGGTGCAGCGCATCTGGCCCACCGCCAACCGTCAGAAGGCGACGGTCGAGGTACGCGTGGCGCTCGAGGAGATCGACCCCCGCCTGCGCCCCGAGATGGGCGCGCGGGTGGTCTTCGCGGCCGAGGACGAGCCGTCTCCCGTCGCCGAGGCGATGGCGTCGGAGATCGCGGACGCGCTGCTCGTGCCGAGCGAAGCGCTCGTGAAGATCGACGGGCGCGAGGGCGTCTTCGTGCTGGAGCGCGACGTCGCGCGCTTCCGCGAGGTAACGCTGGGAACACGGACGAGCCGACGTTCGGTCGTCGAAGGGGGGCTCGAAGAGGGTGAGCGGGTCGTGCTCGACCCGCCGGCGCGGCTCGCCGACGGCGACCGCGTACAAGTAGAAGGAGGCTAGCGATGGGTGCGAGCATCGAGCTCGAAGGCGTGACGAAGACCTACCGGCGCGGCGGTGAAACGCTGACGGTGCTGGACCGGCTCGACCTGCCGATGGACGCGGGGCACTTCTACGCCCTGATGGGGCCGTCGGGCTCGGGCAAGACCACGCTGCTCAACCTGGTCGGGGGCCTCGATGATCCCGACAGCGGGGCGGTGCGCGTCGGCGGGACGGACCTGACCCAGCTGTCGAGCGGCGAGCTCGCCGGCTGGCGCGCCGCGAACGTCGGCTTCGTGTTCCAGGGCTTCAACCTGATCCCGGTGCTGTCCGCGGTCGAGAACGTGGCGCTCCCGCTGGCGCTTGCGCCGCTCTCGCGCTCCGAGCGCAAGGAGCGCGCGAACTACGCGCTCGAGCTGGTCGGGCTGACCGACCGCGCGAAGCACCGTCCCCGTCAGCTGTCGGGCGGCCAGGAGCAGCGCGTCGCGATCGCGCGCGCCATCGTGACCGACCCGGAGGTGATCCTGGCCGACGAGCCGACCGGCGACCTCGACCGCGAGTCGGCCGACGGCGTGCTGGACCTCTTGGCGCGGCTCAGCGGCGAGCTCGAAAAGACCGTGCTGATGGTCACCCACGACCCGCACGCCGCCGAGCGCGCCCAGCGCATCGTGCACCTCGACAAGGGGCGGCTGCGCGGCATCGAAGAGCAGCAGCCGGCCGCCGGCGGGGCGCAGGCGTGAAGCTCGGGCTGCTCGTCTGGCGCAACCTCATGCGCCGCTGGGTCCGCACGCTGCTGACGATCGGCAGCCTGATCGCGGCCTTCTTCCTGCTCTGCGTGCTGCGGACGCTGGTGACCACGCTGCAGACCGGCGCGGCCACCGCGAGCGACCGGCGGCTGTGGGTGCAGTCGGCGGTCAGCCTGTTCGTCGACCTGCCGCTCTCCTACCAGGCCAAGATCGAGAGCGTTCCCGGCGTCGTCGAGACCGCCAAGTGGCAGTGGTTCGGGGGCTACTACCAGGAGCCCGCCAACCAGTTCGCCCAGTTCGCGGTCGACCCCGAGGAGACCTTCGACATCTACCCCGAGATGGAGATCGTCGACGGCAGCATCGAGGGCTTCTACGGGAACCGCCGCGGCTGCGTCGTCGGCCAGGGGCTCGTGGATCAGTTCGGTTGGGAGGTCGGCGACACCGTGCCGATCATCCCGACGATCTTCCCCCATCCCGACGGCATGGACGTGGCCTGGGAGTTCCAGCTCGAGGGCGTCTACGAGCCCACGCGGCGGTACTTCGACCGGCGCATGCTGCTGTTCCACTGGGACTACTTCGAGAAGACGATGGAGTCCGGTCCGACCGGCTCGCCCAACACCGGCACGTACGTGGCCTACCTCTCGCCCGACGCCGACGCGGTGGCGGCGATGGGCGCGATCGACCAGCTCTTCGAGAACGGCCCCCAGCGCGTGCAGGCGACGAGCGAGGATGAGTTCCAAAAGCAGTTCGTCACGATGTTCGGCAACATCCCGTTCTTCGTGTCGACCATCGGCGGCGGCGTCCTGATCGCGGTCTTCTTCGCGGTGATGAACACGATGCTGCTCGCGGGGCGCGAGCAGACGCACGACCTGGGGCTGCTGAAGGCGCTCGGCTTCACCGACAACGACGCGCGCTTCCTGCTGGTGGCGCAGTCGCTGCTCTTGTGCCTGCTGGGCGCGGGTCTCGGGCTGCTGCTCGCGCTCGTCACCGAGTCCATGATCTCCACGGTGATGGGGCCGTTCTTCCCCGGCTACCACGTGCAGCCGGGCACGTACATGCTCGGCGCCGCGATCGCGGTTGGGCTGGGCCTGGTGGCCGGCATGACGCCGGCCTGGCGCGCCGGACGGCTGCGTCCCGCCGAGTCCCTGGCGTCGGAGGAGTAGGCGATGGTGCGCTTCGTTCCGCTTTCCTACAACCTGCGCAGCCTGCTCGTGCGACGCGCGGCCACGCTGCTGACGCTGCTCGGCATCGCGGCGACGGTCGCGACGCTCGCGGGCGTGCTCGCGCTGCAGCAGGGCTTCGCCTCGCTCTACGCCGACAACGGGCGCGAGGACCTGGCCGTCATCCTGCGGCCGGGATCGCTCTCGGAGGGCGTGTCGGCCTTCCGCCGCGAGGGCGCGCTCAAGATCGCCAAGTCGCGACCCGAGTTCGCCCTCGGCGACGACGGCCAGCCGCTGGCGTCCCTGGAGGCCTTCCTCGCCGTCCGCCGCTTCCGCGTCGACGGCGGCGAGACCAACGTGCCGCTGCGCGGCGTCCAGCAGGCGACCTTCGACCTGCGCGGCGACGAGGTGCGCGTGGTCGAGGGCAGCAACTTCACGCCCGGCGCCGACGAGGTCATCGTCGGCCGCCGCATCGCCGGCCGCATCCAGAACTGCGAGGTGGGCGACGTGCTGACGATCAACGTCACCCCCTTCCGCGTGGTCGGCATCTTCGAGTGCGACGGCCCCTTCGAGTCCGAGATCTGGGGCGACTACGACCGCATGATCGCGGCCCTGGAGCGCTTCGGCCCCAACCGCGTGCTGGCCAAGCTCGTGCCGGACGCGGACGTCGCCGCGCTCGACGAGGCGCTGCGCGCCGACCCCGACACGCCCGCCGCGGCCCAGACCGAGCGCGAGTACATGAGCTCGCAGTCCGAGGTTCTGTCGGCCGTCCTGCTGGTCGTCGGCGGCTTCCTGGGCATCATCATGGGAATCGCGGCGGTCTTCACCGCGACCAACACGATGCTGTCGGCCATCGCCGCCCGAACGCACGAGATCGGCATCCTGCTGGCAACCGGCTTCCGGCCCTTCCCGATCTTCCTCTCGTTCCTGTTCGAGGCCGCCCTCCTGGGGCTCTTGGGCGGAGTGTTGGGCGCGCTGCTCGTGCTCCCGCTCAACGGAATCGAGACGGGCACCACCAACTTCCAGACCTTCACCGAGGTCGCCTTCGCGTTCCGCATCACGCCGCCGGTGATGATCACCGCGATCGTGTTCTCGCTGGCGCTGGGCGTCGTCAGCGGCGCGTGGCCGGCGTTCCGGGCCTCGCGCATGCGGCCGACCGAGGCGCTGCGCAGGAAGTAGGCGGCGAGGGCGGCGTCACTCGATCCGCGCCGCCCGCGTCTGCTGTGCCCAGGCCCGCCAGCGCTCGCCCGTGCCGCGCAAGGCGATGTCCTCGAGCCAGCCCGCCAGCCGGGCGTCCTGTCGCCCTTCGCGGACGAGCAGCCGCGCCGCGCCCTGGATCGCGGGCAGGTGCTCCGAGCGCACCTCGAGCGCCGAAGCGTACGCCCCCAGGGCGTCGTCGGTGCGCCCGGCGGCCTCCATCACCAGCCCCAGGTTGACGCGCGGGTCGGGGAGGCCGGGAAGCAGCTTCTTGGACCACTCGAACTCCTGGGCGGCTTCGTAGAGCCGGTCTTGCTTGAGGAAGACGACGCCCAGGTTGTTGTGCGCGGGGCCGTGGAAGAGGTCGGCGGTGAGCGCTTCGCGCAAGAGCCGCTCGGCCTCCTCGAGGTTGGCTGGGATGAGGTCCGCGGCCTCGCGTGACAGGCGCTCGGCGCGGCCGGTATCGCGCTCCGACTCGGTCGGGGGCTGGTAGGGCCCCGCCGGCGCCGAGGCGCACGAGGCTAGGAAGAGCGCAAGGAGAAGCGGCTGCCTCATCGGATCACCAGCGGCTCCAGCACCGGCCAGCCGTCCTCGAGCTCCGCTTCGGACAGGTCTCGTCTGCTCGCGTACTTGAGCTCCTCGAAGCCCTCGCTCCGCATCACCGTGCAGCGCAGGAAGACGAAGAAGCGGCTCCTGTTGCGTGACGTGGAGCTGGATCGAAACAGCCGCCCGAGACCGGGAATCGAGCCCAACAGCGGCACCTGGCTGTCCGCGTCGCTCTCGGTCGTGATCTCCAGTCCGCCCAGGACCACGGTGTGACCGTCGGGAATCGTGACGACGCTCTGCAGCGTGTTCTCCTGCCGCGGCGGCGGCACGGCGGGGTCGGTGGACTCGCCGACGAAGGAGCTGAGCGATACCTGGTAGTCGAGGATCAGTCGGTCGCCGTCGGCGATCTGGGGTTGGACGCTGACGGTCGTGCCGGCGTCCAAGGTACCGCCGAACGAGGTGGTAGCCACCGTGTCCGATGCATTCGTCGCCAGGTAGGGCGTCTGCACAACCGATGCCAGCGTCGCGTCCTGGTTGTTGTTCACGAGGACCCGCGGGACGGTCAGCGACCTGCCCTGATTCAACACCTCGAGCGCGCGCACGACCGCGCTGAACTCGCCCGGGTCGAGGACCACGCCCGAGAAGCCCGCGCCGCCCGCGGGCGGGATCAGGCCGCCGGCGGGATCGGGCGAGCCAAGGCCGAAGAGGCTCGCGAGCTGCACGCTTGCGTCTCCTTGACTGCCGAGCTTCTGGAGCTCAACGCCGAGGTCGAACGCCTCACCCTCGGTCAGCGCCAGCACGAGCGCCTCGATCAGCACCTGCGGGAAGTGCGTGTCCAACTCGCCGACGATCGTCTCGATCTGGTCGAGCAAGCGCGTCTCGCCGACGGCGAGGATGCGGTTCACCGCCGGGTCGGCCGACAGCGTCAGGCGGTCCTGCCAGCGAAAGGCGTCCGCCGGTCCGCCGGTTCCGCCTTCAGGGGGGCTCGCGGTTCGCTCTTCTTCGGGCCGCTCGGGCGCCGTGGGGAGGTTGCCCGCGTCGAGCATCTGCTCCAGGAGCGCGAGCACCTCCTCGACCGCCCGGTGTCGCACCGGAATCGAGCGCATCCCCGACCGCGCTTCGGTCGGCGCGCCATCCAGCCGCTCCAGCGCCCGCTCGACCTCGGCGTGCGTCGCCGGTGTCGCGGTCACGATCAACACGCCGGTCAGCTCGTCCTCCACGACCTGCCACCCCGGTTCGCCCGCGGTCCGCGACGAAGCGCCCACCGTGCTCTCCAGGAGCTGTGCCGTATCGCGCAGTCCAAAGCGCAGGGGCACGTAGTGCCGCGTCTCCGCCCGGCGTACGTGGTCGAAGCGCTCGATGAGTGCCTGCCACTCGGGTACCTCCACCGGCGGGGCGAGCAGAAGCAGCGTGCCCTTTTCCACCAGCGGCAGCACGGTGCCCTTCAGCTCTCCTGAGATCTTGCTCCGCGCCGCGACCGCCTGCTCGAGCGATGTCTTTACCGCGACGGGGCTCGCATGCTGCACGGCCACCTCGAACACCACCGGCGGGTCCTCGCGCAGATCGATTCGGGAAAGCACCTCGAGCGCCTGAAGCACCTGCGGCTTCAACCCGGCTAGGAGCAACCGGCGCGACGCGTCGATCTCGGTCAGCTTGCCCCCGGTCTCTTCGAGCAACGGTCGCAACGCCGCCTGCGCGGCGGACAGCTCGGCGTGCTTCACGTAGCGCAGCACCCGGATGTAGCCGGCCTCGGCGCGCTCGGGCGCCTCCTCGATCCGCGCCAGCGCCGCCGCCTTGTCGAGCGCGACGACGCTGAGGTTCTCCTCGCCGGGCGCTTGGATGCAGGCGAGTCCTTTTGCGACCAGCTCACGGTTGGTCAGCGCCCAGAGCGTCTCCTCACCGACCCCCGTGGTCGTGCGCAGCGTCACCGTCCCCTCGAGCAGCTCGCGGTCGAACTGCAGGTTCAGGCTCTTGGCGCCGACCCAGTGCTCCATCAGCTCGCGCAGGTCGACCGCGTCCTGGAACGCGTAGTAGCGTCCCTCCCCGCGCTCCTCCTGAGCTAGAGCCCCCGAGGCCGCCGCCAAGGCGAACCCCAGCGACATGAGCAGGCGTCGCACCGCGCCCGCCTAGTCGGTCACGGCCGCGTTCCAGGCGGTCTGCACCGACGCCAGGTTCGCATCCAAGCTCGCCTTGGCGGCCGAGATGCCGGCGTCGCCGTCCACGCCCGCGAGGTAGGCCGTAACCTCCTTCGGCTCTGCCTCTCCGTCTTCGGCGTAGATACGGCGTGCGTCCAGCATGTCCCGCAGCTCAACCCACTGGGCCTCGGTGCGGTCCTTGGCCAGGTATTGCGTTGCGAGCCGCCACCGACGGTTGGCGCGAACCGTCTCGAGCGTCGCCCTCTGAGCCGCGGACAAGCCCGCAACCCCGGCGGCGAAGACGTTGTCGAGCACGCCTTTGCGCGCCGCTTCGAGCGAGGCCAGCTCGGCGATCCCAGCCTTGTAGTCAGAGACGTCGGTACCGCCGTCCTTCCCGCTCTTGATCTTGCGTTCCAGCGCATCGCAAACAGGCTTACACGCGGCGTATTGCGCGTCCGCCTTCGGAAGCGAGGGCACGTGCGAGTCGTGCTCGGCGACGGCCTTGGCGATGGCGCCCGCCGCGTCCGAAGCCGAAAGCCCTGCCGCCGCCAGAGCGTCCGCGCCCAGTCCAACGCGGAGCATGGTCGCCGCCATCGGCGTCGATGCAGGCTCGACCGGCTTGCTCTCCGAGGCCTCTCCCCCCGTAAGAACGAGCGATCCTACCGAACCGGCGATCAGGGCGAAGACGAGCAGGGGCTTGGAAGACCACATGAGGAACCTCCGGTGGATCAGCGATTGGTGGCAAAGCGAACGCGGATGCGCGGAGCCGCGAACGTGCTCCGATTCATCGAAGCTATCTGCCTGGACTCGATCCGGCGACCCGGAAAATCGGCGTCGACTGGAAGTCGTTTAAGCATTCGAAGTGGGCGGTTTTGGATGTATGGAATCGGATCATCGAGGAGGTTTTCTAGTCACTCCGGGTGTTACAAATTCGCAGGGTAGTTCCGAGTTGCGAGCTCACGCGAATGGGTTAGACGGGGAGTCAGATCGTCAGCTCTCGCTCGACCCATTCCCTCGGAGAGCGCGCCGCTATTGCCCAGCTCGCGCGCGCTTCGTTCGGGGTCACTTCCCACGATTCGAGGCTCGCTATGAGTTCGGCTCTCTCGCGAAACGTCGCCCTCTTCGTCGCCCTTCCGCTCGGCCTGCTCGCGCTTGCCGGCTCCTCCCGGCTCCCCGGGCTCGTCGAGGATCCCATCCTGACGGTCCACGGCGGCTCGCTCGAGGCGATGCAGCTGACCGCCGCGACCGCCAAGCAAGACGTGCTCCCGATCATGGCGCAACGCGGCATGCGGCTGGACGGCTCGAGCCGAGCACGCCCGCTGCAGAGGATGGCGATCCAGGGGAACCCCTACGAAAAGGCCTGGTCGGGCTCGTCGTTGAACGGCATACGCCTGGAGAGCGGTACGTACGACGTCTCCGACGTCGACCTGGCGCTGCCTTCGGACGGCTTCTCCTGGATCGTTGGCCGCACCTACAACAACCGGCAGGACGTCTCAGGAGCCCACGTCTCCGACGGGCCCCAGGGCAAGAACTGGTTCCAGGTCTCGATGCCCGAGATCGCCCTGCACGAGGCGGCCAGCGAAGTGGATGATGTCCTCTATCTGGTCTACGGGGCCGACCGCTTCGGCGAGTTCCGCCGCGAGGGCGCCACGGCCGACACCTTCCGGGGCAGGAACGGCACCGCCGGCGTGTGGCACTTCGAGGACGGGGGCGCGACCGAGCCCGACACCTACACGCTGTACGACCAGAACGGAAACGAGCTGGTCTTCTTCGGCTTCGACGACGACGCCGCCCCGGCCGAGGGGCAGCTTTGGAGCATCACGGACCCGGACGGAAACAAGGCCTACGTCGGGCACGCGACGACCGCGCTGACCGCGATCAGCAGCGGCTACACCGCCACCGAGGGCTACGTCTCGAAGGCCTACGACAGCTCGGGAAGGCGCTACACGTACACCTACGGCAACGACGCCGGCTCCACCAAGCGGCTGACCCAGGTCAAGGCCGAGGTCGACGATAGCGGTTGGGTCGAGGTAGGGCGGGTGGATTACGAGTACTACGGAAACGAGAGCCACGGCGACACCGGCGACCTGAAGCTGGTCGAGATCACGACGCCGCTGACGGACCCGGGCGTCAGCTCGACTCACAAGAAGTACTACCGCTACTGGGACACCGGCTCGGGCGGCTCGGCGCACGACATCAAGTCGATCCTGGGCTTCGAGGGGACGCGCTCGTACGACTGGAGCGGCGACTCGACCTTCGACGAAGGCTTCCTCACGGCCAGCGACACCGCGCTCGAGGCGTACGTCGATGCCTACTTCGAGTACAGCTCGCACAAGATCACCAGCGCGTACTTCAACGGCCAATGCGGCTGCTCGGGCGGCTCGGACGGCCTGCACACCATCAGCTACGAGTCCAACGGCAGCTTCACGGATACGGCCGACACCTACGACCAGACCTGGCACTCGCGCGCGGTCGTGGCGCAGCCCGACGGGACGTACCTGACCCAGTACTTCGACGAAGTCGGCCAGCCCCTAAGCCGCGTTCTGACGGACGGGAATCCCACCGGCTCGGTCAACCGCTGGGCCACCAAGGTCGAGCGCGATGCGAACGGCCGCGTGACGTCGGTTTCAACCTCCGCATCGGTCACCGGCTACACCCACAGCACCGGGGCGATCACCGTCTCGACCTCGTCCGGGCTGGTGTGGGGCTGGTCGCGCGAGGGCAGCAATGCGCGCTCGGGCTTCCTCTCGAAGAAGACCTGGAAGGTCGGCTCCTCCGGCTCCACCACGACGACCGAGGAGTACGAGTACGAGAACTTCAGCCGCGGGATCAACAGCAACGAGTCGACGGTCTACCGCCCGATCCTGAAGAAGGTGCACCGCTATCCGAGCGAAGACGATCAGGATCCCGGCGACGAGGAGACGACGATCACCGACCCCGCCGAGAGTACGGCGAGCCTCGCGATCGAGTCGATCGTGACCACCAACCCCGCCGTCGCGACCGCGAACAACGGATCGGGCTCCGCGACGACGCGCACGCGCTACCTGCGCGACGACGGCACGGTGTCCTTCGACGTGGACGAGGACGGCATCCTCACCTATCGCGAGTACACCGACGGACAGCTGACCAAGACGATTCAAGACGCCGAGTCCAGCCAGACCTCGGACTTCGACGTGACGCCGCCCGCGGACAACGGCGCCGCGTCGCACCGCATCACGACCTACACCTACGACACCCAGGGCCGCCGCGAGACCGAGACGCACGCCGACGGCCGTGTCATCAAGCTCTACTACACCAAGCTGGCGGACGGCCGGCTGGTGACGCTGCGCTACAACGACTTCGTCTCGGCCACGCCACGCTTCTATGGGCCGGTGCAGTGCTCGGTGACGAATCATGCGGGCAAGTCCGAGGCCCAGGCCACCGTCGCGCTGACGGGCAACGACTCCACCACCGCGCTCACCGGCCACGTGGACGAGACCGAGAGCGACCTGCTGGCCGCGATGGATCTGGGCTCGATCGTGCGCCTCACCACCAACGTCTACGACGAGGCGGGAACGCGCCTGGAGGAGAGCCGCCTCTACTTCGACGTCCCCGGATCCGGCGCGGGCACCGAGGGTACCCACTACGACGCCATGACCTACGGCTACGACGACATGGGGCGCCGGTGGCGGGTCAAGGCTGCGACCGGCACGATCGACCGCACGGTCTTCGACGCGCTCGGGCGTACGTCGGAGCGATGGATGGGCACGAACGACTTCAGCTTCAACGGAGGGGAGGCTTTGGGGCCGGACAACATGGTCAAGGTCGAGGCCCTGGAGTACGACGGCGACGCCGACGACGGCAACGGCTACCTGACCAAGCGGACGGAGTTCGTGCAGGACTCCGCGACCGACAGCCGCGTCACGACCTACACCAACGACGCCCGCGGCCGGATGCTGCTCGAGGCCCGACCGACCGCGCCGCACGCGCTGCACTCCTACGACAACCTGGGGCGCCGGATCGCCACGGGGCTCTACAGCGGAACGGGCAACATCACGGCCGGAACCACCGATCCGGCGTCGTCCTCAGGGCCGTCGGACGGCTCCACCGATCGACTCGCGCTGAATCGAACCTACTACGACGAGATGGGTCGCGTCTGGAAGACCACGCGCCACAACATCGACGCGACCGACGGCTCCGGCGACGGCAACCTGGAGGCGCTCAACTGGTACGACGAGGTCGGCCGGCTGGTCAAGACCGACGGCTCGCAGCTGAGCAAGACGGCCTTCGATCGACTGGGCCGCCAGACGCACCGCTTCCTCCTGGCGAGCGACAACGACACTCTCTACGCCAACGCCACCGACGTGGCGGGCGACATCGTCCTGGAGGAGCACCAGACGGTCTACGAGTCGGACGACAGCGACGACGTCGCGATGCGCGTCACGATCGCGCGTCACCACGACGACTATGGAAGCGGCGAGACCCTCGGCGCCCTCGACGGCAACGGCGATGGGGACGACCTGCTGCTCACCGCCGCAAACATCGCCGGCCGGCCGCAGATCACCGCCTTCTGGTACGACCGCTTCGGCCGCGTGACGGACACGGTTCGCTACGGAACCTACGGCGGCTCGAACTTCGACCGCGACGGCCTCTCGGTGCCGACCCGCAGCGACACCGAGCTGCTGATGGAACACTCCTACGCCGACGACGGCACCGTCCAAGACGTGACCGACCCCCGCGGGCTGGTCGCCCGCACCGAGTACGACGACGCGGGACGCACCACCAAGGTGATCCGCAACTACGACGCCAACGTGAGCTCGGGCGAGCCTTCCGGCAGCGACGACAACCAGACCGTCCGGTACGAGTACGTCGACGGCCTGCGGACCAAGATCGTCGCCGACCTACCCTCCGGCTCAACCGACCAAGCGACGCTCTACATCTACGGCACGACCAACGCCACGCCATCGGCGTCCGAGATCTCGACGGGCCACCTGCTGCGCGCCACCGTCTATCCCGACTCCACCAACTCAGGGGTGACCGAAGCCAACATCAACTCCGACAGCTCGGACGTGGTGAGCTTCGCCTACAACGCCCAGGGCCAGCAGGTCTACAAGAAGGACCAGGAGGGCAACGTGCTGGAGACGGAGTACGACGACTCCGGCCGGCGCACCAAGCTCAAGGTCACGACGCTAGATGCGGACTTCGACGGCGCCGTGCGACGCATCGAATGGGCCTACACCGACAAGGGCCAAGTCGACACGGTGACCTCCTACGACGCCGCGACGAGCGGCAGCGCGGTGAACCAGGTCGCGTACACCTACGACGGCTGGGGCAACCTCACGCGTTTCCGTCAGGATAAGGACGGCGCGATCGGAGGCTCGGGCTATTACGACGTCGAGTACTCCTGGGAGACGGCCACGACGGGTCGAAACACGCTGCGCAAGACGGACATGACGCTGCCCAGCGGCAACGTGATCGACTTCCAGTATCTGAGTGCTGGCGGTTTGCACGACGATGAGGCCAGTCGAGTTTCGCGGCTTCTGGACGGAGCGGTGCGAGTTGCTCGGTATGCGTACAGCGGCGTGGGCCAGGTCGTCGGGACCGACTATGGCCAACCGAACATCATGTGGGAACTGTACGGCTCCACCTCAGGCTCCTATCCCGATCTGGACCGCTTCAACCGGGTGACGTCGAGCCGCTGGACCACGGATCTGGCGACCGATGTAGACTTCTTCGACGTGGACATCACGTACGACCGCAACTCGAACATCACTCGCGTGGAGGACAACGTCCACGTGGGGTTCGACTGGTCCTACACGATGGACGACCTCGATCGCCTGAGCCGCGCCGAGCGCGGGACCTGGAGCGGCTCGATCACGAGCCAGCAAGAAGATCAGACCTGGACGCTCGACCAAGTCGGCAACTGGGATCAGGTGACGCTCGACTTCGACGCCGACAACGTCTACACGGGCACCGACGAGTATGACGACGACCGTAGCCATAACGATGTCAACGAGCTGACCGGCCGGGATACCGACGACAACGGCACCGACGACCACACGCTCGTCTACGACAGCAACGGCAACCTGACCGACGACGACGAGGACTACGAGTACGTCTACGACCCGTTCGGGCGCCTGCGCAAGGTCAACGACCAGCCGAGCAACCTTGTGGCCGAGTACAAGTACAACGGTTTGGGCCAGATGATCGCGGTGCACGAGGATACTGAGCCTGACGGCGACGTGGACGGAGACGACGAGTGGTTCTATCCGGTGCACGACGAGCGTTGGCGCATGGTGGCGAACTTCCGCGAGGACGACTCTGACCCGAAGGAGGAGTGGGTCCACCACGAGGCCGGAGCCGGCGGCCTGAAAGGCAGCTCGTACGTCAACGCCGTCGTCCTGCGCGACAGGGATGCAAACACGGCCTGGACTTCCACCTCGGACGGTACGCTCGAGGAGCGAATCTACTACTGCCAGAGCTGGCGCGGCGACGTGTCGGCGCTCGTCGATTCGGACGGGGGGCAGGTGGAGCAGGTGCGATATTCGCCGTACGGGGCGCCGTTTGGGCTACCGGGGGGGGACTGTGACTCGAACGGGGACTGCGACGATGGGGACACGGTCGACTCCGATCAGATCCAGGAGTGGATCAATGCAGCGGCGTATGACGTGCGGGGGGACCTAGATCTTGACGGAGATGTGGACGCCACGGACAAAAGCACGGTCCTCTCCTTCTATGCCGGCGTGGCGAACGGGCGCTCTGTCCTGTCCACGGCAACCCTGGCCAACTTCCGGGGTGCGGAGGGACGCCAGGTCTTCGGCTTCGCCAAGAAGCTCCTGCAGAGCCGGAACCGAAAGACCCAAACGAGCCTAGGGCGCTGGACCGCCCGCGACCCCCTCGACTATGTCGACGGCGTCAACTTGTACCAGCAGACGCGAAACAACCCTATTTCACGGGTCGACCCCTTCGGCCTGCAGGGCGTCCCGTGCCCCGGCTGCGACATCGCAACTAGCGAGAGCAGCTTGACCGGGAACTCTCCCTTGGGCTGCTTCCTACACGTTGCCTTCACCATCGAAGAGGCCGATGGAGGTTATTGCGCCTCCGCGGTCGAAGGAACCCTGCCTCCCGGAGGCGTGGGGCCCCCCGCCGGTCCGGTCACGTTCAGTCCGTGCGGCCAAGTGGTGGGCTGCACCGAGAAGGTCCGGGTCGAGATCAGCGGGATGTGCCCCGTCCTTGTCGGCACCGGCACCTCCTGGTCGAGCCCGGTCGGCGGCTGGGAGCTCTGGAGCGTCGAGTCCGTGCCACTGCCGCTGTCGGCCGGCTGTAACAATCAGCCAAAGGAGATTTCCGTGAGCCTACTTACGGTCGTCGGCGGGGAAGTTGGTCTTGTTACGGGCGTCCACACTCTCTCGTGCGAGGAATGCGAAGAAGTCGACTACTTCCTCTAGCTGTGACCGCGGCGCTGGCGGCCGTGGTGGTGGTGCTCCTGACACTGCCGCGGTCGCCGCAGGAGAGCCCGGCGCGGGGCGAGCCTCCGCCCGCAGAGGCGAAGGCCCCGGGCCCCCCGATCGGAGCGACGCCGACCGCCCCGCCTGGATTCGGCGGCGCGGCCGCGGGGCTGGCCAAAGGGGGCGTCGCAAACCCGCCTGAGCAGCAGGAGGAAGAGCCCCACGCCTCGCCCGTCGCGCCTATGGCGGAGGAAACTCGCTCCTCCGCCCGGAGTATTCGAGGATACGTGCAGGACGTGGCCGGCAACGTCCTCGCCGGGATCTCGGTGGGCGCCATGCCGGTCTCCGACGAAGGTCAGGTCACGCCGGGGGAAGGTAGCGATGCTCCGGCGACCGCGAGGACGGACCGGAAGGGGTACTTCACGATCCGCGGCGTGTCGGTAGGCAGATGGCAGGTGCGCCTGTTGGAATGCGAGGGCGTTGCGGTCCAAGTGACGGTCAGCCCGAACGGAGTGCCGCTGGCCAAGCTCACGAGTACCTGCGACTGGCTGGATGCCAGCGACGTGATCCACGGGGTCGTGGTTGGAATGGAGGACCAACCGGTCGCCGGCGCCTGGGTCGTGGCGTTTGGCAGCGACGGCGACACCTGGGGAGGGAAATCCGACCTCCTGGGCCGATTCGCCATGGGCGGGTGCGGGAACAAGTCCTGGACCCTCCAGGCGAGGCGGACGAGCAAGACGGGGCCCTTCTGCGTGTCCACCAGCGCGACGGCGAGCTGCGGTCAGTCTCTGACCCTGCGGATGAGCGACGCGTGGTTCTGCAGCGGCCAGGTCCTCGGCTCGGCTCAGACCGAGGGCGTCGAGGTCTGGCTCCACGATGGTTGGACTCGAAGCGAAGCGTGCGACGCGTCCGGCAGCTTTCAGCTAGGCCCGCTCTGCGCCGGGGCCGTGAGCGCCTGGGCTTTTCGGGATCCGGACATGTACAGCCCCCGCGTGAGCTGGGCCCTAGGCTCGGAGGACTCGAAACACGTCCTGCGGCTGGTTCCCGCGGCGGTGCTCGTGCTTGAGCCCCCACGACCCCTTCCGGAAGAGATTCACCTCAAGCAGAACGGGAGCCTGGTTCGCAAGGTCGACGGGTCGCGGCTGCGAGACGGAGCTGCCGAGGTGGCCGTGCCTCCAGGGGCCGTCGAGGTTGTCTACAAGTGGCTCGTGGCACCGGACGGCGTCCAGGAGGTCTTCGCCGTCGCCGGAGTCCGGCTGCCCGTGGTCCACGAGTATCCGTGACGCGAGGCGTGAACCGGTTCCGCGTTCCGACGGACGCTCACTTGTGCCCGTTCCTCAAGGGAACGCTCGAACAGCCTCCCGCCCGCGCTACTTCCGCTTCTTCGGCTTGAACCAGTACGGCTTCCGCTCGAACGGATACGTCGGCAGGTGCACCCGCCGGCGGTCGTAGTCGCGGTCGAAGCCCTCCCAGTCGACGGCGAAGCCCGCAGCGTGCAGCTCGCCGAGCGCGCGCAGCAGCGTCGGCCAGCCGTCGCCGCCGCCGGCGCGGACGAGCTGGGCGTCGGCTTCTTCACCGAGGGCTGCGAACGCGGCCGTCCAGCCCTCGTCTTCGCCGAGGAGGACGGCGCCGGAGCAGCCGGCTTCGAGCGCCGCGGTCAGCGCTTCGCGGTCGACGCCGGCGTCGGCGGCGGGGCCGGTTTCGGACTTGGCGCGCTCGAGCGCTGCGGCCAGCTCGAGCTCGCCGTTCAGCGCGGCGGCGACGTGGGCGCCGAGGCCGTGGCCGATCGCGCGGGCGGGGCGCACGCCGAAGCTCGAGAGCGTCTCGGCGAGCGCGAAGAGGTGCGCGAAGGCGTCCGCGCCGGGCTCGATGGCGAGGCAGCGGTCGAGCGCCGCGCGGTAGGTGGGCTGGGTGTCGGCCAGCGCGCGGCCCGCCTCGAGCGCGACGCCCAGGGCGTCGGGCAGGAGGAACGCGAGCTGCTCGGGACGGCGGTCGCCCGCGGCGCCGCGCCAGGTGTCCGCCGGCGTCTCGCCGGACGCGAGCGCGGCGGCCTTGGCCCGTAGCTCGTCGAGCGTGGCGGCGGTGAACGCGCACCGCTGCGCGAGGTGCGCGCGGCCGGTGTTGAGCGTGAACGCGACGTCGCCGAGCGACTCGGTCCCGCGGTCGAGGTGCTCGACGAGCCGCGCGGCGACCGAGGCCAGCTGCTCGTCGTTGCGCGCCGACAGCGTCACCAGGTGGAGCGGTCGCTCGGTTGCGTCGGCGTCGCGTGAGCGCTGCGGCGCCTCGCCCAGCACGATGTGCGCGTTCGTGCCCGCGAAGCCGAACGAGCTGCAACCCGCGAAGCGGCGCGGGCTACCCGCCGGCCACGCGACCTCGTCCGTCGCGATGCGCAGCGGCATCTCGTCGATCGGGATGCGCGGGTTGACCTCTTCGAGGTGGATCTGCGGCGGGATCGCCTCCTTCCAGAGCGCGAGCGCGGCCTTGATCACACCCGCGGCGCCGGCGGCGGGCTCGAGGTGCCCGATGTTGGTCTTCACCGAGCCGATCCAGCACTTCTCGTCCTCGCCGCGGCCCTCCTGGATGACCTCCGAGAGCGCCTGCGCCTCGATCGGATCGCCCAGCGGCGTGCCGGTGCCGTGCGCCTCGACGTAGCCGACGTCGTTCGGCGCGACGTCGCCGTCGCGGAGCGCGCGCCGGATGACCTCCTGCTGGGCGTGCCCGCTGGGGGCGGTGATGCCGTTCGACGCGCCGTCGTGGTTCACGGCCGAGCCGCGGATCACCGCCAGCACGTCGTCGCGGTCGCGGAGCGCGTCGGACAGCCGCTTCAGCACCAGGAAGCCGCAGCCCTCGCCGCGCACGTAGCCGTTCGCGCGCGAGTCGAACGTCTTGCAGCGCCCGTCGGGCGACATCATGTGCGCGTGCGAGAACGAGATGGTCCAGTGCGGCATCAGCGTGAGGTTCACGCCGCCCGCGAGCGCCACGTCGCACTCGCCGTCGAGCAGCGCGCGCCGCGCGTGGTGCAGCGCCACCAGCGACGACGAGCACGCCGTGTCGAAGGCCATGCTCGGCCCGTGCAGGTTGAAGATGTAGTTGATGCGGCCGGCGGCGACGGAAGAGGCGTTGCCGGTCGACGCGTAGCCGTCGATGTTGTGGAGCTCGGCCAGCTGCACGTGCAGGTAGTCGCGGCTCGACTTGCCGAGGTAGACGCCGGTCATCGTGCCCGAGAGCCGATCGGTCGACTGCCCCGCGTGCTCCAATGCCTCGTAGGCGGTCTCGAGGATGATGCGCTGCTGGGGGTCGAGGCGCGACGCCTCGCGCGAGGCGATGCCGAAGAAGCCCGCGTCGAAGAGCTCGACGTCGTCGAGGAAGCCGCCCCACTTGGTGGCGAGCTTGCCCGGACGGCCCGGCTTCGGGTCGTAGAGCTCCTCGCTCCAGCGCGACTCGGGCGTCTCGCGGATCGCGTCGACCTTATCGACCAGGAGCTGCCAGAACTCGTCCAGGTTCGGCGCGCCGGGGAAGCGGCACGCCATGCCGATGATCGCGACGGGCTCGTGGCGCGGCGCGTCCGGGCTCGCGCCCGCGGGATCGGCCGACACCTTGGGCTCCTCGGAGGCCGCTTCCCCGCCGCCTTCGCCGGCTAGGAAGCGCGCCGCGGCTTCGATCGTCGGATAGTCCCAGACGAGCGTCGACGGCAGCGGCCGTCCGAGCCAGTCCTCGAGGTCCATCGCCAGGTCGACCGCCAGCATCGAGTCCAGCCCGAGGTACGAGAAGGGCCGGTGCACCTCGATGTCGTTCGGGTCCATGCCCGTCTGCGACGCGATCTTGTCGATCAGCCAATCCTCGATGTCGCGCGCCTTGGGCGGGCCGCCCGGCGCCTCGTCGGCGGGCGCGGGCTCGGCGCTGTGCGCCGGGGCCGGGTCGGCGGGGCGCGACAGCTCCTCGAGCAGCGCCGCCGCGAGCTCCTTCATCGTCAGGCGCGAGAAGAACCCGAGCAGCGGCAGGCTGGTGCCGAGCGTCTCGCGCACGGTGTCGATCCAGTCGACCGCGGTCGGCAGGTCGAGGCCGAGGTGCACGAGGGGCTCGTCGAGGTCGAGGTGCGACGGGTCGGCGCCCGGCAGCGTCGGCGCGAGCAGCGACAGCAGGTAGAACTCGACCATGCGCTGCCGCTGTGCTTCGTCGGCGGCGAGGATGCGGCCGCGCACGAAGCTCTGCGCGGGGCGCGCCGGCGCCTCCTCGCGCTGGACCGAGACGCCGACGGCGCCGAGGCCGAGCGACAGGAACAGCTCGCGCGCCGCGCGGCGCTGGATCTTGCCCGAGGACGTCTTCGGCACGGTGCGCGGCTTGGTCGCTACGACCGCGTAGGGCATCAGCTCGAACTCCTCGGCGACCGCCTGCTTGACGGCTCCGAGCACCTCGTCGGCATCCTGCGCCTTCTTCGGGTCGACCTCGAAGCAGACGACCAGGCGCTCCTCGCCCTCGACGTCGGCCGAGAACGACGCGCTGCAGCCCGGGCGGACGGCGGCGTGGCTCTGCTCGGCGCAGAGCTCGATGTCCTGCGGGTAGAAGTTGCGGCCGCGGACGATGACCAGGTCCTTGATGCGGCCCGCGCAGAAGACCTCGTCGCGCTCGTCGACGAAGCCCAGGTCGCCGGTGCGCATGTAGGGGCCCTCGCCGCTCGCGAGGTGAGCGCCGAAGGTGTGCTCGCTCTCGTCGGGGCGCTTCCAGTAGCCCTGCGCGACGCATGGGCCGGCGACCCAGATCTCGCCGAGCTCCATCGGCTTCATCCGTGCGCGAGATTCGGGATGGGCGATGACGATCTCGGTCTCGAGGATCGGCGGCCCGTTGCCCACGAGCGAAACCACGCCCGGGCCGCGCTCGTCGTCGCCGACCAGCACGATGCGGTGATGCTCCAGGTCGCCGTTGCGCAGGTTCAGGAACGTGGGCGCGTCGCCCTTGTTCGAGCTCGTGACCTTCACCGTCGCCTCGGCCAGCCCGAAGCCGGGGCAGAAGACGTTCATCTCGAAGCCGCACGGCCCGAACGCCTCGACGAAGCGCTCCATCGTCTCGCGGCGTACCGGCTCAGCGGAGTTGAGCGTGACCTTCCAGGGCGACAGGTCGAGGCTCTCGCGCTCGGCCGGCCCGATCTTGCGCACGCACAGGTCGTACGCGAAGTTCGGCGCGGCGCTGTGCGTGCCGCCGTACTTCGACATCGCCGCGAGCCAGCGCAGCGGCTTCTGGATGAACGCGACCGGCGACATCACGTACGCGTGGAAGCCGCGGTAGGCGGGGAGCACGATCCCGCAGATCAGCCCCATGTCGTGGAAGATCGGGAGCCACGTGACCAGCACGCTGTCGGGCTCGTACTTCCAGCCGGCGTCGATGTCCTTGGCCGTGTACAGGATGTTCGCGTGGCTGACCATCACGCCCTTCGGGGCGGAGGTCGAGCCGCTCGTGTACTGCAGGAAGCTGAGGTCGTCACCGGTCGCGCCGGGGTCGACCCAGCCGTCCTCGGCGCCGGCGCCCAGGTCGTCGGTCGCGACGATCGGGATGCCCTGCAGCTCGGGCGCTAGCCGGAAGAGCTCCTCGAGCGCCGCCTTGCCCTCGGCGGTCGTCAGGATGAGCACCGGCTCGGAGTCCTTTGCGACGGCCTGCAGCCGCGGCAGCGTGCGCTTCATCTGCGCGGGCTCGCCGACCGGCGCGGGCACCGCGATCCCGCCGCCGTACATCGTGCCGAAGAAGGCGGTGACGAAGTCCAGGCCGGCGGGGTAGAGGAGCAGCGTGCGCGCGCCGCTCTTGGGCTGCCCCGTCTCGCGCTGGATCAGCGCGCCGACCGCGCGGGCCTGGCGGTCGAGCTCGGCGAACGTGAGCTGATCGCCTTCGCGCTCGCCGTCGACGAGGAACGTGTAGGCGTTCTTTTCGGGCTCACGGGCGGCGCGGGCCCGGAGCAGCTCGACCAGGGTGGCCGCCCCCTGGGTCGGGTCCGGTGCGGTCATCGAAGGGAAAGGGGCAGGGGCAGAAGGGGGGAAGGCCCCGCAGGGCCGGGACGAGCTGGTCCAATATACAGGGGCGCGCGGCCCGTCCCAACGCGGCTAGGGCCTCCCGTAGGCCCGCCGCGCGCCGCTGCCCTGGCCCATCAGGTGCCCCGAGCGCTCCAGCTTGACGAAGGCGCGTCGAGCGCGGGCCAGCCCGACGTTGCGGGCCTTGGAGAAGGCCTGCGGGGTGCAGCGGGTCTGGGCCGTGGTGCCGGCGTCGCCCTGCTGCTCGATCCAGGCGAGGACCTGGCGCTCCAGCGGCGCGAGGCCCGCCAGGCCGCCCGCCCGGCGGCCGCGGCGCAGGGCTTCGAGGGCCGGCCCGCTCGCCGCGCGGGTCGACGAGCCCACGCGGATCGGGTGCTCGGGCTCGCCGGAAGCGCGCTCCACGGCGTGCGGGCGAGCCTCGGAGAGCCCGACCGATGCGGCCACGATCTTGAGCCCGTCGAGGCTGAGCGTCTGCACCCGCACCGCCAGCGGCGGCTCGATCGACGCCTCTCCGATGCGTCGGAGCGCGCGCTCGACCTCGCGCGGTTTGGCTGCTCCCACGAGCTGGCCGCGGTCGTCGACGCCGATGAACAGGTGCCCGCCGCGCGTGTTCGCGAAGGCCGCCAGCGTGCGCGCGACCTTGGCGTCGCGCGGCAGGCCCAGCTTGAACTCGACCCGCGAGCCCTCGCCCTCGCCGATCAGCCGGCGCGCTTCGTCCTCGTCGACGTGCAAGCGCGGCCTAGGGGAGGGTCAGCGCGACGCCGTTCGAGACCGTGAAGCCGAGCGGCGAGCCGGGCGTGAGCACCGCGGCCTGGAGGTAGAGGCTCGCCCCGCCGGTCGGCGGCGGCAGCAGCGCCGCGACGCCGCCGGCGCCACCGGTGTCGAGCGCGAAGAGGATCGGCTCTCCGGCCAGCGGCGCGACGAGCAGGTTGCAACCCGCTCCGAGCGGCACGTCGGTCGCTCCCTGGCCGAAGGCGAGGAACGCGGTGCCGCTCGACGTGCCGCCCTCCAGCAGGAAGGCGATCGGCGCGCCGGCCGCGCCTCCGCCCGCCGCGACCAGCGTCGGCGTCCCAAAGGGGCCGGCGCAGCCCGCGCCGTAGGCCGACCAGGCGGGCGGCTCGGCGTCGGGGCGGAAGACCAGCTTGACCGCGTCCGCCGAGGTGTACTCCCCCGGCTCGGCGCCGGCCGACGAAAGGCGCACGCGCAGCTGCGGCGGCCCCGCCGCGTAGGGGTAGCGGCCGAGCTCGACCCACGTCCCACCGCCGGTGCGCTGGTCGATCGCGATCGCGTCGACGCCGGCCGCGTGGTGGACCTCGTAGAGCGCGGCGTCGTTGCGGTTCGACGACGCGGTGTACCATGCGTACACGTCGTACATGCCGGTGCGCGACAGCGGCTCGGAGAACTCGGCCGCGACGCTGTCGCCGGGCGCGACGCGCGAGCCGAAGCGGAAGAAGTCGGGCTGCGCCGAGTCGATCCAGCCCGCGCCGCTCTCCGCGTATTCGCCCGGATCGTCGTTGTCGAGCACGACCTGCACGACGTCGCCGGAGACGAAGGGATTGGTGGCGGTGAGCTCCCAGGGCTCACCCGGCTGCGGCAGGTTGTCGATCTCGTCCTGGATCGCGATCTGGGCCGAATACTGGTGGTAGACCCAGAGCGCGGCGTGGGGGATGCCGTTCGCGCGTGCATGCGTGAGCTGGCTCCTGACGAGCGTCCAATCGTCGTCCTCCTGCGCCCGATAGCCCACGCCGAGCCGGTCGACGTGCGGCCCCGCGGCGGCGATTTGCAGCCCGAACTCCGTGACGAAGTCGCCCAGCGAGAACTTGTACATCTGCGGCAGCACCAGCTCGCACGTGCCGGCTTCGAGCCAGTCAGGCCAGCGCTGCATGAACTTGGTGATGCCGTAGTAGCCCGTCGGCGCGGACGAGACGACGATCTCGGGGTTGGCGGCCTCGATCGCGTCGTAGCAGCGCGCGAACAGGTCGTTGATCAACCCCTCGCGGAAGTCGACCCACTGCGGGTCGTTGACGTTGAGCGGTGGGGCGACGCCGTACTGCGCCTGGTACTTCGCGCTGGTCTGCGGCTCGTAGCCGAACTCGCGCTGGCCGCCGGTCGAGCTCCAGCGGATGCGGTCGAGCTGGATGTCGTCGAAGTCGTAGCCCTCGGCGAGCTCGCGCACCATGGCGACGATCGTGTCGGTCGCGGCGTCGTGGCCCGGGCTCAGGAAGACGAAGCCGCCGTTCTCGTCCGACACCGTGTTGCCGAGCTGATCCTGGGCGAGCCAGTCGGGGTTCTCCTCGGCGACCGGGTGGCTCGACCAGCCGACGGCGAGGCCGTATTCGAACCAGGCGCCGACGTCGAGGCCTTCGTCATGGAAGAGGTCGACCAGGTAGTCGGCGTAGTCGATGGTCGCGGACGTCCAGCTGCCGCCGGCGGCCTGGTAGGCCTTGCTCGGCCACAGCGTCTGCTGCCCGGAGTACATCGCGACGTACACCGTGTTCATCCCTCCGGCGCGGATGTTCTGCGCGATGGCGCGCAGCTGTGCCTCGGACTTGCCGAGGTAGGTGTACTGGGTCAGCCAGCAGGCACGCACCTCTTCGGGGGCACCTTGGGCCGCGGCGGCGAGCAGCAGGGCGGGCAGCGCAGGGGCGAACATGCGCCCAGCATAGCCCACCGGCCCGGCTAGCGCGGGCTGCCGGAGAGCGTGGTGTGCTCGGTCCGCTGGATCTCCCAGCCGTCGTCGCCGTCGCGCAGCTCGGCGTCGATCGAGACCGACCACTTGGGGGTCGGCGCGTCGCCCACGCGGCGCGTGAAGTGGGCGACGAGGGTCGCCTTAGCCTTCCCCTCCTCAACGAGCTCGACCGCCAGGGACTCCTCGGGCACGTCGACCGCGTAGAGGAAGTCGCCCTCGGCGTCCTTCTCCTGCAGTACGAGCCCCACCAGGATCTGGTGCAGCTCCTGCTTGGTCACGCCGGAGGGGCGTGCGCGCCAGTCGTCGGCCAGGGGGGCGACCGCGGAGCCGGGGCGAGCGTCGTTGAACGCCTCGGCGGCGTCCAGGATCCGGTTGCGGATCTTGGTCTCGTCCGAGAGCAGCATCTCGCGGAGCGTCGTAGCCCCGAAGACGACGAGGATGAGGAGGGCGGCGACGGTGAGGATCCTGGTCACGGCGCCCAAGCCTACCGCTTATCATGCGCGCCATGAAGATCGCGTGCATCGGCGGAGGGCCGGCCGGCCTTTACTTCAGCATCCTGATGAAGAAGGCCTTCCCGGAGACGGAGATCACCGTCTACGAGCGCAACCGTCCCGACGACACCTTCGGGTGGGGCGTCGTCTTCTCGGACGAGACGCTCGGAGGCTTCGAGGAGGCCGACCCCAAGAGCTACGCCGAGATCCGGCGCAACTTCGCGTACTGGACCGACATCGAGACCTACTACGGCGACGCCTGCGTGCGGTCGACGGGCCACGGCTTCTGCGGGCTGTCGCGCAAGCGCCTGCTGCAGATCTTCCACGCGCGCTGCGCCGAGCTGGGGGTCCAGCTCGAGTTCGAGAGCGAGATCAACGACGAGGCCGACGTGCCCGGGGCGGACTTGATCCTGGCGGCCGATGGCATCAACAGCGCGATCCGCGACAAGTACGCCGAGCACTTCCAGCCGACGCTGGACTGGCGGCGCTGCAAGTTCTCGTGGCTCGGCACGACCAAGCCGCTTGACGCGTTCACGTTCATCTTCAAGGAGAACGAGCACGGCCTCTTCCAGGTCCACGCGTACCCGTTCCAGCGCGGCGACGAGCCGCTGAGCACGTTCATCGTCGAGTGCGCCGAGGATGTGTGGAAGCGCGCGGGCCTCGACCAGGCCGACGAGGCGGCGACGGTGGCCTACGTCGAGGCGCTCTTCCGCGAGCACCTGGACGGGCACCCGATCCTGACCAACCGTTCGGTCTGGCGCACCTTCCCCACGGTGCGCAACGAGCGTTGGAGCCACCGCAACATCTGCCTGGTGGGCGACTCCGCGCACACGGCGCACTTCTCGATCGGGTCGGGGACCAAGCTGGCGATGGAGGATTCCATCGCGCTGGTCGAGGCCTTCCGCGCCAAGGCGCCCGATTCGAACGGAGCTTGGAACGTCGAAGAAGTGCTCGCGGCCTACGAAGACTCGCGCTACGTCGACGTCGTGAAGACGCAGAAGGCGGCGCAGACGAGCCTCGAGTGGTTCGAGAACTCCGCCCGCTACACGCGCCAGGCCCCGGTGCAGTTCAGCTTCAACCTGATGACGCGCTCGAAGCGCATCACCTACGACAACCTTGCGCTGCGCGACCCCGAGTTGGTGCGCGACGTGACCGAGTGGTTCGCCGAGGAGAACGGGCTGGCGCGCGATTCCGACGGCAAGGCGCCGCCGCCGATGTTCGCGCCGTTCCAGCTGCGCGAGCTCTCCCTTGCGAACCGCGTCGTCGTGTCGCCGATGTGCCAGTACTCGGCGGTCAAGGGCGCGGTGGGGGACTGGCACCTGGTGCACCTCGGCAGCCGTGCCGTCGGCGGGGCGGGGCTCGTGATCACCGAGATGACCGACGTGACTCCCGACGGCCGCATCACGCGCGGCTGCGCGGGGCTCTACTCGGGCGACCACGTCCGCGCATGGAAGCGGGTGGTCGACTTCGTGCACGAGAACTCGGGCGCCAAGATCGCGGTGCAGCTAGCGCACGCCGGTCGCAAGGCGTCGTGCAACCTGCCGTGGGAGGGCGACGACCCGCTGACGGGCAAGGACGCCTGGCAGACGATGGGGCCTTCGGCGCTGCCCTTCGGCTCGGGCTGGCACGTTCCGAAGGCGATGGACGCGCGCGACATGAAGCACGTGCGCGAGGCCTTCGCCGGCGCGACGCGCCGCGCGCAGGAGGCGGGCTTCGACATGATCGAGCTCCACATGGCCCACGGCTACCTGCTGTCGTCGTTCCTGTCGCCCAAGTCCAACCTGCGCACGGACGAGTACGGCGGCAGCCTGGAGAACCGCATGCGCTTCCCCCTAGAGGTCTTCGACGCGGTGCGCGAGGCCTGGCCCGCGGAGTGCCCGATGTCGGTCCGCATCTCGGCCACCGACTGGCTCGACGACGCCGGCGGTCAGACGATCGAGGAGTCGGTCGAGATCGCACGCGCTCTCAAGGAGCGCGGCTGCGACGTGCTCGACGTGTCGACCGCGGGCAACACGCCCGAGTCGAAGCCGGAGTACGGACGCATGTACCAGCTGCCTTTCGCCGAGCGCATCCGCTACGAGGTGCAGATGCCGGTGATGGCCGTCGGTGCGATTCAGGGTGCGGACCACTGCAACACGATCCTCGCCGCCGGGCGCGCCGACCTCTGCGCGATGGCGCGCCCGCACCTGGTCGACCCGCACGTCACGCTGGGCGCGTCGTCGCGCTACGAGTACTTCGACCAGCCGTGGCCCAAGCAATACCTGCCCGCCAAGCCGCGCCCCCGCAGCACCGGGCGGCGCTGAGCCCGGTGCCGCGGCTGCGGTCGGTCACTGAATCACGATCTCGACCGGGTTGCTGATCTGGCCCAGGAAGCTCGGCGAGCCGGCGATCGCCTGGAAGTTCAGGTCCTCGCCCGACCAGATCGGCTGGGAGGGGACGGCCCCCTGAAACACGGCGGTGCCGGCGGCGTCCAGCGTGCCCGCCGCGACCAGCAGCACGTCGAAACCCAGGCGCAGCACGCCCAGCTCGCTGGTGATGGGGCCCTTGCCGGTCGACAGGTAGAGGCTCCACGGCGCGTTCGGCGTCCCCTGCAGCGTCAGCGTCAGGTTGCCGCCGAGCGGCGGCGAGGTCGTGCTCGGCGTCAGGTCGAGCTCGAGCAGCGGGGCCTGGCGCAGCGCATAGACCTCGACGTCGTCGACGGTCCACCCGCCGGCCTTGGTCGTGTCGATCGCGGCGATGCCCTGCGGCGCGATGTCGAGGAAGTACTCGAGCGTGAGGAGCTTGACCCCCGGCAGCGGCGGAAGGGTCACGTCGTGCCGTACCCACTCGCGGTCGATGTGGTCCTCCTGGGCGTCGTTCTCCCACGCGACCAGGCCGTTGGCCTCGATCCGCGCGTCGTCGATGTCCTCGGCGGTCAGCCAGCGGCGGTAGCGAAGGTGAATCTCGCCGCTCTGGTTCAGCGGGATGCCGGTTTGGCGTAGAAAGCGCTCACAACCCGGGATGAGCGGGTTGCAGCCGTTCGCGTTGCCGTCGACGGTGATGTCGTTGCCCCATACGGTGCTCGCGCCCGTTCCGCCGGGAGCCTCGAGCTCGGTGAGCGCCACGCCCGGCGGGACCGCGCGCTCCCAGTCGTTGCCGCCGCCACCGGTCGTCCAGCCGTTCGCGCCGCCTTCCATGTCGTCCTCGAAGAGCGGCGCCCCAACGCGGTCGCCTACGGCGAAGAGGTACGCGTCCTGGTAGCCGGGCTCGGTCCGGAAGTACCCGTCCGCGTTCTCGATCGAGATGCGGTAGCGGACGATCGCCGGGAGCACCGTGGGCGGCGGGATCGACGCGACCCAGAGCCCGGGCTCGCCGTACGGTTGCGCCGCGAGCGTCCCAGACGCGATCAGTGCGCCTCCTGCCTCGACCTCGTACTCGACCTCGGCCGACGTCAGCGCCGCCGCCGAGGTCGAGGCCGCCTCGAACACCACGTCGAGCGCGCTGGTCTGGTTCCAGGTCTCGGGGTGCGGAGCGTGCACGAAGGACAGGACGTCGGTCTCCGGGGGCGTGAAGCCCTTCTCGACCGCGATCGACGCGAGCAGCGGGTAGTTGGGCGAGCCGTCGCTCAGGTCGGGCTGTTCGCCGTCGTCCATCAGGAAGACCAGGTCGAACGCCGCGAGGAGCGAGGCCGGTTCGGCGGGGAAGAGGCCCAGGAACAGGTCCTCGGCGTGCTCCGTGCCCGCGGTGCCCTGCTGGGCCGTCAGGTCCTTGCGCGCGGTCCAAGCGAAGCCGAAGAAGGGCGTCCCCTTCGCGTGCTCGGTGCCGATCAACGGCCAGGTGTTGTTGTTGTTGCCGGTGCGCAGGAACTTGCCGGGGCCGGAGATGTCCTCTCCGATCAGCGGATGGTCGAGCGCGAACGAGCAGAAGACGTCCGCGATCGCCTCGCGCAGCCGGACCTTGCCGTTGGGGCCGCCGAAGACGTCGTCGACGTGGTGCCCGTACTCATGCTCGAAGATCGACGAGTAGGCGGTGTTCACGCACACCCCGTGAGCGCGCTCAAAGCGCAGCTCGGCGGTGTCGAAGATGTAGTAGGCGTTGCAGGCGTTCGCCGGCGTCGCGGGCGAGACGTCGACGTTTACGTGGATCTCCTGGTCGGTCGCCGGGACGAAGGAGCTCATCTCCGCCTGCGCGTATTCGCGGATCCGTGCATGGAGGTACGCGGCCGTAGCCTGGGCGGTCTCGAACTCGGTCGGCACGAGGTTGAACACCAGGTTGGCCTCGGGGAATCCGAAGGCGAAGGGCGGCACCGCGGTGGGGAGCGCGTCGGCCCCGCCGAAGTTCAGCACGTCGAACCAGGGGCCCTTGAGCGTGACGTCGACGTCGACCGGCGGCGTCGCCGTGATGGTGTAGTCGCCGTTCGCGTCGGTCGTCGCCGCCGGCGCTCCGCCGACGCGCACCTCGATGTTCGGCAGCCCCGCCGTGACCAGCGTTGCGTTCGGGTTGGTCGACGCGTTGACGACGCCGGAGACGTTGCCGGAGTACTGCCCGCCGTGCGCGGCGGCGGGGTCGACGGCGAGCGTCGCACCGCTCTGCGCGTCGATCACGTGCCACTCATAGCGGGCGAGCGCCGGCTGGTGGACCGACACGCGGTATGCGAGCGCGGGCCGCGCCCGGCCCGCGGAGCGCGTGACGTGCAGATAGAGCTCGGACACCGCGAAGTCGTCGCCGTCGTGCGGCGCCTGCGCGTCGCGGACGAGCGCGAGCGCCTCCCCCGCGCTAAGAGCGGGGGTCGTCGACAGGCTTGGCGGCACCTCGACGCCGAGCGCCGTCACCGCCGCGACGGCTCCCGACGGTGCCAGGTAGACCGACGCCCGCGCGCCGTCGACGGCGAGCCCGCGGTGCTGCTGCTCGAAGTGCACGGCGTAGAGCGTGCCGGCGCGCGCTGAGCGGGCGAGGTGCAGCTCGGCGAGCGGCGCGCCCCAAAGCTCGGGATGCCGGGCGAGCACGCGCTCGGCCGCCGCTGCGGCCTCTTCGATCGACGAGATGCGAGCGCTCGCGGGCGCGAGCGCGTTGCCGTACAGGAGCTCGAGTCCGCCGCCGGGGCCGCGATAGCCCCACCAGCGGCCGCCGACATCGGCGTGGAACGCATCAAAGCCCGCGTGCAGAGCGCGCAGGCCGGCGGTGTCGAGCCGCGCGTCGGAGGCGAATACGGACGTCGCACCGAGCGCGGCGACGGCCGAGAGACGAAGGAACGAGCGCGCGAAGCGCGCCGGGCGACTAAGAGCGTGCATGTCTAGGGCTCCGAAGGGGGACGTGGATGGGGCGAGCCAGCCACGTGCGCGACCGCGAACCCGCGCCGGGTTTCGCCCGCTTCGGATTTCCCCGCGCTACGCCTCGGGCGTCGGCTCTTCCTTCTCGCTCACGTCGTACTTCGCGATGATCGGCGCCAGGCACAGGAAGAAGAGCACCGTCAGCACCGGCAGCGCGAAGGTCTTGAACTTGACCCAGGTGTCGGTCGTCGTGTTGCGCCACACGACCTCGTTGATCCCCGCGATCGTGAAGAAGTAGCCGATCCAGAGCCGCGTGACGAGCTGCCAGCCGCGGTCGGCGAGCTGGAGCGCCTCGCCCAGCAGGTGCTTGACGAGCGGCTTCCCGAGGAGCGCTCCGACGAGCAGCGTCCCGCCGAAGAGCCCGTTGATGATCGTGAGCTTGACCTTGATGAAGGTCTCGTCCTTCAACACGAGCGTCAGCCCGCCGAAGACCAGCACGACGACCGCAGTGATGAGCGGCATCGGCGGCAGTCGCCGCTCGGTCATCCACGAGTAGCCCAGCGCGAGCACGCTGGTCACCATGAAGGTCCCCGTCGCGGCGAAGATGCCCCACTTCGAATAGACGAAGAAGAAGACGAGGATCGGGCCGAGTTCGACCGCGAGCTTGATCGCGGGGTTCGGGCCAGCCTTGGGTTCGGGGTCGGACATGGGGCGAGGAGTGTACACTCCTTGGCCGCCGCCGAGGTGCCCCCATGAACGTCTACGGAATCATCGTGCTCGTCGCCCTGGTCGGCGACTTCGTCCTGAACTTCTGGGCCGACGTGCTCAACCTGCGGGCGCTGCGGCCCGAGCTGCCGGACGAGTTCCGCGACGTCTACGACGCGGACAAGTACCGCCGCTCACAGGAGTACACCCGCGCCCGGACCCGCTTCGGCATCGTGACGCGGATCTTCGACCTGTCGACGCTGCTGCTCTTCTGGGCCGTCGGCGGTTTCGCGTGGCTCGACGGTTGGGTGCGTGGCTTCGGGCACGGCCCGGTCGTTTCGGGCCTGTTCTTCATCGGCGCGCTGCTCCTCGCCCACTCGGTCATCAACCTGCCGTTCCGCTACTACTCGACCTTCGTGATCGAGCAGCGCTTCGGCTTCAACAAGACCAAGCCGGGCACGTTCTTCGCCGACGTCGTGAAGGAGCTGCTGCTGAGCGTCGTGTTGATGGGAGCGCTGCTGGCGGCGGTGCTGGCCTTCTTCGAGTCCACCGGCTCGTCGGCCTGGCTGTGGTGCTGGGGCTTCGCGACCGTGTTCCTGCTGCTGGTGCAGTTCGTCGCGCCGACGTGGCTGATGCCGCTCTTCAACAAGTTCACGCCGCTCGAGGAAGGCGACCTGCGCGACCGCGTGCTGGAGTACGCCAACCGGGTCGGGTTCCCGCTCGCGGGCCTGTTCGTGATCGACGGCTCACGCCGCTCGACCAAGGCGAACGCGTTCTTCACCGGCTTCGGGAAGAACAAGCGCATCGCGCTCTTCGATACGCTGATCGAGAAGCACGCCTCCGACGAGCTGCTGGCCGTCGTCGCGCACGAGATCGGGCACTACAAGCGCAAGCATATCCAGCAGGGCATGGTGATCGGGATCCTGCACATGGGGGTGCTGTTCGCGCTGCTCGCCTTCTTCTCGCGTGAGCAGGGGCTCTTCGATGCCTTCGGCGTCGAGCAGCCTTCCACCTACGCGGGGCTGGTCTTCTTCGGGCTACTCTACACGCCGCTGGAACTCCTGCTGCAGCTCGTCATGCAGGCGCTGTCGCGGAAGAACGAGTTCGAGGCGGACCGCTACGCCGCCGAGACGACCGGCCTGTGGCGCGAGCTGTCGCTCGGGCTGAAGAAGCTGTCGGCGGACAGCCTGTCGAACCTGACTCCGCACCCGTTCTACGTCACGCTGCACTACTCGCACCCGACCGTCCTCCAGCGCATCGAGACGCTGCGCGCGGAGTGGGGAGGCGGAGGTCAGGCCGGCTAGCGCCGCGTGGGCTGCGCGCGCCGTTCGGCGGCCAGTCGCTCGAAGACCTCGAGCAGCTCGGCGGCCGTGCTCACCGCGATGGCGCGCGGGTCCTTCGACGTCTTCGACGCCCCGATCGGGCACGTGACGCGCGCGATCTGATCGTCGTTGAAGCCGCGCTGGGCGAGTCGCTTGCGGAAGCGCTCCCACTTGCGGCCCGAGCCGATCAAGCCGAGGTATGGAAACGGCTCGCGCCGCAGCGCGCGCTCGAGCACGTCGAGGTCCAGCGCGTGGCTGTGGGTCATCACGAGCACCAGCGTCTCGGGTGCGAGCTCGTCGATCACGGCCTCGGGGGCGTCGACGCAGTCGACGGTGTACGGCCGCTCGCCCGCGGGGGGCAGCGGGGGGCGGATCTCGGCCTCGTCGCGCCCGTCGATCAGCGTGACGTCGGCCTGGAGCCACGGCGCGAGCGCGCCCAGCGCCTGGGCGACGTGCCCGGCGCCGAAGACCGCGATGCGGCGGCGCGTCCAGGGGAACGACTCGAAGAAGAGCGTCACCTTCCCGCCGCAGCACTGGCCGACCTTCTCCGACAGCGGGTAGTCGACGCTCTCCGACCGCGCGGCTCCCGCCGCGACCAGCCCGGCGGCGTGCTCGATCGCCTGCAGCTCGAGGTTGCCGCCGCCGATGGTGCCCCAGGCCAGCTCGCCGTCGGCCACGATCATGCGCGCGCCCGGCTCGCGGGGCACGCTGCCCTGGACGTCGGTCACCACGACCACCGCGCACGCACGCCCCGCAGCGCGCAGCTCGCTCAGCTTCTCGATCCAGGCCTGGGATTCGTCCATCGCTTCACGCCAGAATAGCGCACCGGAGGCCGACCCATGAAGCTGCTCTCGATCCCGCCCGGCCAGGCGCCGATCCTGGCCCGCATCCGCAAGATCTGCCTCGCGCTGCCCGAGACGAGCGAGGCGGTGAAGTGGGGCCACCCGAACTTCCTGGTCGGCAAGAAGATCTTTGCCGCCTACGGGGTCTACCACGAGCGCCCCACCTTCGGCTCGAAGCAGACGCTGGTCGACCAGGCGCTCCTGGTCGAGGACGAGCGCTTCTTCCGCTCGCCCTACGTCGGGAAGCACGGGTGGGTGTCGATGTACACCGACGGGCGGCTCGACTGGGGGCTCGTCGAAGACCTGCTGGTGAAGAGCTATCGGCTGGTGGCGCCGAAGCGGCTCGTGGCGACCCTCGACGGCGCGACCGATGCGCCGCCCGCGCGCCGCCGAAAGGCGTGATGGGCGTCTCCGACGAGATCGAGCGACTGTGCGCGCGCCTCGACGAGGTCGACGGCGAGCTACGCGCCTTCCTCCCCGAGCCCGACCGCCGCGGTCGGCTCCAACGCGAGCACGGCGACGAGCCGCGACGGCGGGGCCCGGTGCTCGCGGTGAAGGACATCTTCCGCGTCGACGGCTTCGAGACGCGGGCCGGATCCTCGCTGCCGCCTCACGAGCTCGCGGGCGACGAGGCCGAGTGTGTGCGCCGCTTCCGCGCGGCGGGCGCCTGGGTGCTCGGCAAGACGCACACGACCGAGTTCGCGATGCTCGATCCGGGGCCGACGCGCAACCCGCACGACCACGCGCGGACGCCTGGGGGCTCGAGCAGTGGCTCGGCGGCCGCCGTCTCCGCCGGGCTCGCCGAGGTCGCGCTGGGGTCGCAGACCGTCGGTTCGGTGCTGCGCCCCGCGGCCTACTGCGGCGTGGTCGGCTTCAAGCCGACCTTCGACCGCGTGCCGACGGCGGGCGTGTTGTACTGCTCGCCGAGCGTCGATCACGTCGGCCTGTTCGCGCGCGACGTCGCGACGATGACGTCCGCCGCGCGGACCGCGTGCCTGGGTTGGACGCAGGCGGCGGAGCGCGGCACCGCGCCGCGGATGCTCGTGCCCGATGGCCCCTACCTCGAACAGCAGCCCGACGACGGGCGGGCGGAGTTCGAGCAGCGCCTCGATCGGCTCGTGGCCCGCGGCGTGGAGCTGGAGCGCGTGCCGTGCATGGACGACTTCGAGGCCCTCGCCCACCGCCACAGCCGGCTCGTCGCGTACGAGTTCGCGCGCGAGCATCAGCGGCTCTACGAGCTATACGGCGAGCGCTATCGCGACTGCGCGCGCAACCTGGTGGTCACGGGGCGCGACGTGGGCGAGGCCGAGGCCGACGAGGCCCGGGCGAGTTGTGTCGAGCTGCGCTCGCGACTCGAGCGGCTGCTGGACGAGCACCGCGCCGACCTGTGGGTCAGCCCGCCCGCGATGGGCACTGCGCCGGTCGGGCTGGAGGCGACCGGCAGCCCGGCGATGAACCTGCCCTGGACGCATGCGGGGCTGCCTACCCTCGGGCTGCCCGCCGGCCCGGGCGCCGACGGGATGCCGCTTGGTCTCCAGCTCAGCGCGCGCTTCGGACGCGACGAGGAGCTGCTCGCCGCCGCGGCGTGGCTCGAGCCGCGCGCGCTCGCCTAGCGGTCAAACGCGGGAAAGGAGCGGGAGGGGCTCCGGCCCTTCGCAATACAGCGGCCCGTCGCGAGTATCCTTCCGCTCGCGACCCCCTCCAACCCCAGCTTCACCCAATGCACCGCATCCCCCTCGCGCTGCTCTTCTGCCTGCTCCCCGCGTGCCGCTCCCAGCAAGGGGAGCCGCTCGTCCGCGATATCCTCACCGACGACGTCGAGCTGACCTCCCGCCTGGAGCGGCTGGCCGGCGAGCTCGACGCCAGGCGTGAGGAGCTGCACATCCCCGGCATGGCGCTGGCCGTGGTCTACCGCGACGAGGTCGTGTTCGCGCGCGGCTTCGGCGTCGCCGACCTGGAGAGCGGCGACCCGGTGACGGCCTCGTCGCTGTTCGCGGTCGGTTCGACGACCAAGGCGATGACCGCCGCCGTCGTCGCCACGCTGGTCGACGAGCAGATCGTCGGCTGGGACGATCCGGTCACGCGCTACCTGCCCTACTTCACGCTCGACATCGACGCCGACGAGGCCGACGCCGAGGTGACCGTGCGCGACCTGCTCGCGCACCGCACCGGCTTCACGCGCATGAGCGTGCTGTTCGCCTCGGGCGACGTCGGCCGCGAGGACGTGCTGCGAACCGCCGCGGCTGCCGAGCCGTGGGCGGGCTTTCGCGAGGAGTTCCTGTACAACAACGTGCAGTACCTGGCCGCGGGCGTGCTCGCCGGCGAGGCCGCGGAGTCGAGCTGGGAAGGGCTGATGCGCGCGCGCCTCATCGAGCCGCTCGGGATGAACAGCACGACGCTGTCCATCGACGGGGTCGCGGACGACCCGCGGCTGGTGCAGGGCTATCTCTGGGACGAGGACCGCGAGGAGTGGGACCACCTCGCTATGCGCGACCTCGGCAACATCGGACCGGCCGGTTCGGTGAACTCCAACGTGCTCGACATGGCGGAGTGGCTGCGGTTGATGCTCGGCGAAGGCGTGTATGGCGACGATCGGCTGATCAGCTCCGAGCAGGTGCAGGAGCTCTGGTCGCAACAGATCGTGATCGCTCCGACGGTCGGGTACGGGATGGGCTGGATGCTGCAGGAGTGGGAGGGCCGCAAGGTCGTCGAGCACGGCGGCAACATCGACGGCTTCGCGGCGCAGGTGGCGCTGCTGCCCGAAGAGGAGCTCGGGTTCGTGCTCCTGACCAACGTCTCGTTCACGCCGCTGCAGCAGATGTCGCTGCCGATGGTCTGGGAGGCGATGCTCGGCGAAGACGAGGAGCCCGGCGCCGAGGAGGGCGAGGGCGCCGAGCCTGCCGAGGGGCAGAGCTACGAACCCTACGTCGGTCGCTACGTCGCCAACTTCGGCGCCTTCGACGACGAGCGGATCGAGGTGCTCGTGAAGGACGGCCACCTGGCGGTCGACGTACCGGGTCAGATGGTCTACGAGCTGCGCGAGCCGGACGACGAGGGCAAGTGGTACTTCGCGCTGACCGACACGATCGCGCTCTCGTTCGACGTCGAGGACGGCCGCGCGAACGTGATGACCTTCCACCAGTCAGGGCTCGACCTCGAGTGTCCGCGTGAGGGCTGGGAGTATCCCGCCGAGATTCCGCTCGACGAGCTGGAGCGTTTCCTCGGCCGCTACGAGGCCTCGATGCACGACGGCGACTTCGAGGTCGTGATTCGGAACAACCACCTCGGCGTCGACATCCCGCACCAGATGGTGATGGAGCTGCTGCCGCCGGACGACGACGGCTACCGCGTCGCGCGTATCGCGGACCGCCTCCGCGTGCGCTTCAACGAGACCGACGGACGGGTCTCGTCGCTCACCTTCGTCGACGGCGAGGCGGTGTTCGAGTGCCCGCGCCTCGACGTCGAGAACGCCCCGCCGTCGCTGGCCGAGCTCCACGCGCTGCGCGGCTCCGAGGCCCGCCAGGGCGCGCTGGAAGCCGCCGGCATCGTGCGCATGCGCGGCACGGCGCGCTTCGCGCAGTCCGGCGTCGAGGGCGCGCAGACCGTCTCCTTCGCCGCGCGCGACCTCGCGCGCGCCGACATCGACCTCGGCCGCTTCGGCGGCATCCACAGCGCGGCCGACGGCGAGCGGGCCTGGGCCCGCTCCTCCTTCGAGCCCTTCCGCGAGCTCACGGGCGACTCCCTCGCCCAACAGCTACACGCCCACCCCTCGGTCCTGCTCGGCGACTGGCGCCACCACTTCGAAGGCGAAGAGGTCCTGGGCCTGGGCGAGCTCGAGGGCCGTCCGGTGATCGAGCTGCGCCTGACCGACGGCGAGCTCCCCGCCGCGCGCGTCGACATCGACGCCGCAACCGGCGACATCCTGCGCTGGCGCGAACCGTCGATCACTCCGGGCGTAGGCCTGCTCCCGATCACGACCACCCTGGCGGACTATCGCGAGGTGGAGGGGATGCGAATCCCCTTCCACTCCGAGATCGCGAACGCCGCGTCCGGGCGCTTGGTGGTGCGGTTGGACGAGGTGGAGACGTCGGTGGAGATGACGCCGGAGGAGTTCCGTCTGCAGGCGGACTAGGAGCGCAGGTCGCGGGGCGGGGGCCGTGTCCGCGGCTGCCCACGCTTGCCCGGACCGGCGCGGTCGCTGGAGGACGCCGCCCGCCGAAACGCGAAGCGGCGGCCACCAGTGCCCCGATTACCCGTCTCCCAGGTACCCGATGTCCCGCAGCATCTGCAGCGTGCTGTCACCCGCTTCCACCGTCGGCGCGCTGCGGCGCTCTTCCAGTTGGGTGTCGAGCCGGATCAGCCGTTCGCGGAGGGCGTCGGCGATCGACGGTTGTTCGGCGGCCAGGTTGCGTCGTTCGTCGTGGTCGGCGCCCAGGTCGTAGAGGACCCAGTCGCCTTCCGGCGTCGGGTCGCTTGCGCTCCACGGCTTGCCGTCCGGAGCGTAGAGCAGGACGCGGTCGTGGCTGCGCAGGCCCAGGAGCTCGGTCCGGTGCTCGCCGTTCCACCAGCCGTTGTACGTCGAGAACATGACGTCGCCCAACGGCAGCTCGTCCGGGCGGGAGAGGTCGCGGGCGTCCGCGACCGGCGACCACTCGATGCCGGCGAGGCGCGCGAGGCTCGGGGCCAGGTGGCGGTTGGAGACCGGTGTTTCGACGCGGTTGCCGCGCGGGATGCCGGGGCCGGCGAGGACCAGGGGGATGCGCACCGAGGGCGAGAAGAGGCACTGGCCGTGGCTGAGCTGGCCGTGCTCGAAGAGCTCCTCGCCGTGGTCGGAGGTGAAGACCACGATGGTCTCTTCGTCGAGTTGCAGCTCCGCGAGCTTGTCGAGCAGCAGGCCGACCCAGTAGTCGCCGCTCCACACGCAGGCGTCGTACTGGTCGCTGATCCAGCGCTGGTGCTCGGGCGGGACGCAGCGGTTGGTCACGACCTCGCCCTGGGGCGTGTGCCCGCAGTTCTCGAGCAGCGGCCACTTGTAGTCCTCGATCGAGTAGCTCGAGAAGTCGCGCGGCACGTCGGGCGCGAACAGCCGGCGGCCCTCTTCGAGCGGATCCAGCGGCGAGTGGGGGTCGAGCAGCTGCAGATAGAGGAAGAAGCGCGTGCCCGCGATCGCCTCGACCCACTCGAGCGCTTCGGGCATCAGCACCTCGCTGCGCATCACCGAGCCCTTGGCGTACTCGAAGAACTCGAAGCCCTGGTCGAAGTTCTTGTCGGGCACGATGAGCTGGTTGGCCGACCAGCCGGCCGTGGTGAAGCCGCGGCGCTGGAGCACCTCGGGGAGCGTGACGAGCGCCTCCGAGAGGAAGCACGACGTCTCGTTCAGCACGCCGTGCTCCTGCGGCTGGAGGCCGGTCAGGATCGAGGCGGTCGACGGCCAGGTCCAGCTGGCGGTCGAGTATGCATTGTCGTAGACGATCCCGCGTTCGGCGAGGCGCGCGAGGTTGGGCGAGGTCTCGCGCTCGTAGCCGTACACCGAGAGCCGGTCGGCGCGCTGCGTGTCCATCACGATGAGCACGATGTTGGGGGCCGAGGGCGAAGAGGGGATGCGCTCGCGCTCGAACCGGCGCGTCAGCTTCAGTCCGCCGAAGCCCGCCTTGACGGGGACGTCGGGGACGAGCTCGCTACCGTCCGCGCGCCGCATCGAGGTGCGCAGGGTCACGGCCTGGCCGGCGCGTAGTGGGAGCGGCTCGCCGTCGACCCATTCGGTGCCCGGCGCGACGTCGTCCTGGGTCAGGTCGACGTCGGCGGAGAAGCGCAGCTCGCCGTCGACTTCGAGCTCGAAGTGGATCGCGCAGCCCTGCTCGACGAGCGCCTTGGTCGCGCCGTGCAGCACCGAGTGATCGACCCCGGCGCGGAACTCGAGCAGCGCGGGCAGATCTTCCGCTTCGGGCGCGAGCCGCACCTCGGCCGGCGGGGGAAGGACGAGCGCCGGGATGTCTCCGCCTCGCAGTCGAAAGCTGAGCGACGGGCTGATCACGCCGACCGCGGGTGCTCTGTCGTCGCGGGCTTGGACGGTGTCCCACGTCGGCTCGCCCGCGAGCAGCTCGCGGACGACCTCGCGGATGGTCATCTCGTCGGTCAGCTCGCCAAAGGCGGCGCGCCACCCGACGGGCAGCAGCACGAGGGCGAGCGCCGGGACCAGCGCGCGCGCCGCGCCGCCGCGTCGCAGCCGAAGCGCGGCGGCGGTGAAGGTTGCGGCGAAGAGCAGCGCCAGCAGCGCCAGTACCGCCGTCGCGGCCTGGCCGCGGGCGGTTTCGAGCCCGATCTCGCGCGAGGCGTCGTCCGCGAGCCTCCCGGTCAGCAGCACGAGCGCCCCGGCCGTCAGCGCCAGCGTGGCGGCGGCCAGCGCCGCTCGCCGCGCCGCGCCCGCCGCGCGCGCGGCGAGGGCGACGAGAAGGGCGCCACCCGCGGCCAGCACCAGCGCGCGCAGCGCGACGGAGGGAAGCGCGCTCGCGAGGCGCCGCTGGACCTCCGCCAGCTCGCCGCCGTGGGCGAGGCGCTCCATCGCGAAGAGCGTCGCTCCGCGCAGCGCCGCCAGCAGAAGCCCGCCCCAGAGCGCGGCCTCCACCCACCGCAGGGCGCCGCCTTGGGCCGTGTTGGGCTCGGACTGCATCCGGTCGACCTTGTCGCACCCCACCGCTACGATCAAGACCCTTTCGGAGCCCCCGGGAGCGGCCCTCTGCAGGGCCTGGGGCCCGGGGCGCCCGGAAGTTGCAGAACCCTGTCGCTCCGGCGCGCGGGTTTCCGTCGATCCGGTGGGCGCGTCTTGCGCCGCGCCCGAGGAGCGGCCGTCCGGAGAGCCGCTCCGCACCGCAACAACGACACGTGTGAAGAGGGATGGGAATGAGCTGGATTGCTGCCCTTTGGATGGCGCCGCTGGCCGCGGCTCCGGCGTTTGGCCAGGTGGACCTGAGCTTCCAGGACGGCGTCCTTGGGTCGGACGTCGGCTATGAGATCAGCGGAGCGCCGCTCGCGTTCTACGGCCTGGCGGTAGGCATCACCGCGACGGCGACACCGCTGCAGTGCGTGCCGGGTGTAGCCCCGTGTGAGCTGGGGGTCGGGCCCGAGCTGCAGGCGCTGTGGCGCGTCGGCTCCTTCGACCCGGGCGGCACGGCGTGGGAGCTTTTCCCGCTCCCGGCCGACCCCGCGCTCACCGGCGTCAAGGCGCTGGCGCAGGCGGTGCAGTTCGAGCTGCCGACGTTCCTGGTGGCCGCCTTCTCGCCCCGCGCGGAGCTCATCCTGGAGCTCGAGGGCGGCTCGCACTTCGCCTGCGGCGACACGCTCTTCCCGCGCCGGCACCATACGTCGTCGAGCCTGCCCGACGGCCGCGTGCTGCTGACGGGAGGACTCGATCCGTACTTCCCCGGCTCGCAGCCGTTCCACGTCGCTTCTGCCGAGCTCTTCGACCCGGACTCCCAGTCGTTCGTGCCGTCGTTCGCGAAGCTCGGAATCCCGCGCTCGCGCCACACGGCGACCGAGTTGCTCGACGGCCGCGTGCTCGTTGTCGGAGGCATCGGACCCGGTGGGACGGTGCTGGCCAGCGCGGAGCTCTACGACCCGATCACCGACGCGTTCGCACCGGCGGCGACCATGGCGGTTCCGCGCGTCTTCCACACCGCGACGCTGCTGCCGGGGGGCAGGGTGCTCGTCGTGGGAGGTTCCGTCGACTACGACTACCCGCACCCGATCGGCTTCCCGGCGAGCCTCGCGGCGGCCACGACGAAGATCGAGATCTACGACCCGAGCAGCGACACCTGGCTCAACGGGCCCGTCCTGGGGACGGGGCGCACGGCGCATCAGGCGACGAAGCTCGGCGACGGAAGCGTGCTGATCTCGGGCGGCGTGATCTTCTTCGCGACCGGCTCGACGACCGCGTCGTGCCTGATCTACGACCCCGCTCAGATGGCGCTCCTGGGTGCTCCCGCGCTCCCGCAGCCGGTGTGCTTCCACTCGGCGTCGCCGACGCTGGACGGCGGAGCGATCGTCGCCGGCGGCGGGCGCATTCTCTTCGCCAGCACCACCTATCAGGGCTCGGCGGCGACCTGGCGTTACACGCCGGCAGCCGACACCTGGTCGGGCGCGGGGCTGCTGCCGTCGATCCAAGGGCCCGATGGCCGCACGATCTGCGTGTGCAAGGCTCCGATCGGCCCCATCGGACCGGGCTTCCCGAATCCGAACGGAGACGACGACGACTGCGGCATCCAGGCGCCGATCGTGTACGCGCACGGCGGCGGGCTGATCGACTTCGACCTCGCGTCGGGCTCCTCGGATGACTCGTCGCAGGTCTTCGTGCTGCAGGAGGCGCCCGACGGCGGTTGGTCGCTTGGGGGCACCTTCGTCAAGCCGCGCACGCTGCCCGAGCTGATGCCGCTCGGCGGCGGTGCCCGCGTGCTGGTGACCGGCGCGGCGGATCAGGGCGATCTGAGCGCCGAGCTCTGGCTCGTCGACTACTGAGCCCGGAGCCGCGCGCGCGGCTCAGGGGTCGAGCGCACGCGCGGCGCGCGCTCCGCGGAGCGCCTGGCGCTCGGATGGGGCGCCTGCCTCGCGCCACGCGGCACGCGTGAGCTTGAGGAACCACTCGCGCTGGACCCCGAAGTGGCCGCCGCGGCAGACGTGCTTGCCGGTGTCCTCGCTCAGGTCGCGGCACCACTCCTGCACGTTGCCCAGCATGTCGTGCAGGCCGAACGGGTTGGGCGGCAGGCTGCCGATCGGGAGGGTCTGGGGCGAGGCGACGTTGGCGAGCCGAGTCGGGTCGGCGGGCGCCCTATGGAACCAGTGATCGCGATCCATGCCCGCGCGCGCGCCGTAGTCCCACGTGAGGTCGGTGGGGAGGGCGAGCCCGATGCGCGGCAGCCACCGGTTCAGCTCCTCCCAGCTCACCCGCTCGACCGGGAGAAGAGCGCCGGCGGAGAGGCTCGGAGCGGCCCCGGTCAGCCGCTGCCACTGGGCCTGGGTCAGCTCCCACTTGGAGAGGAAGCGCGGCGTGACTTCGACCGAAGCCTGGCGCGTGTCGCGGTCCGCGTCGAGCGGCGCCTCGTAGTCGACCTGCCGCAGTGCCAAGCGTCCGCCCGGCAGCAGCACGAGCACGACGCCGCTCGCCTCCTCCGGGACGAGGTAGCCGTCCGCGTCGCGCGGCGGCGGATCGCCCGAAAGGATGGCGAGGAACTCCCACAGCTCCGAGTCCGGGTCGCGACCCAGCGGAAGCAGCCCGAGCTGCGGTTCGAGCTCCAATCCGTCGTAGGCGGGACACGCGTCGCGGTCCGCGATCGACGCGATCGCCTCATCCCAGGCGGCGCGCGCGGCGAAGCCGTCGACCGAGCGCTCGCCGAGCGTGCGCGACTGCTCCAGCCGCCGCTCGACGTCGGCGGGCAGGCTCTGCGCGGCGCCGAAGAAGAGGTCGAAGTCGGCGACCAGCTCGGAGAGGGTCTGGTGCCACCACGCATCGCCGCGCTCGTCGAACTCGAGCTCGCCCTCGGTCGACGCCTGCGCGCGCTGCTCGAGCTCGGCGAGCACCTCGCGGTGGTCGGCGAGGCGCGGCTCCAGCCGCCGCGCGTCGGCCAGCCAGGTCTGCAGCTCGGGGATGAGCTCGGGATCGGGCGGGTACAGCAGCTCGGCGCGCGCGCGCAGCTGCGCGAGGTCGAGCTTGTCGGCCAGGCGCAGCATCTTCTGGTGCTCGCGGTCGGTGCGCAGGATGCCCGCGACGTAGATCGCGAGCGCCGCCCCGGCGAGCAGGCCGATCGCCGCCAGCGCGGCCACGCCGACGCGGTGGCGGCGGACGTACTTCTGCACGCGGTAGAGCGCGCGCGCCGGGCCGGCCAGGACCGCTTCGCCGCGGCGGAAGCGCTCCAGGTCGTCCTCGAGCGCCGCGACCGACGCGTAGCGCAGATCGCGCTCGTGCTCCATCGCGCGCAGCACGATCCAGTCGAGGTCGTGGGGGACGCCGGGCCGGCGCTCAGAGGGCGGCGCCGGAGCTTCTTCGGCCAGCAGCCGGAAGGCGGCGGGCGCTGCCTTGCCGGTCAGGTCGTGCGGGGCGTGGTCGCAGACCAGCTCGTAGAGGAGCACGCCCAGCGCGTAGACGTCGCAGCGGATGTCGACCTCCTCGCCGCGCAGCTGCTCGGGAGCCATGTAGCGCACGGTGCCGACGATCGCGCCGTCCTCGGTCCGGTCGTCCTGGCGCTCGACCGCGCGCGCGATGCCGAAGTCGATCACCTTGGGGCGTCCCTCCGGGTCGACCAGCACGTTGCCGGGCTTGATGTCGCGGTGGATCACGCCGCGGGAGTGGCCGTGCTGTACCGCCTCGCAGATGCCGAGGAAGAGCTTCAGGCGCGCGTCGAGGTCGAGGCCCTCCGCGCGCGCGTAGTCGGTCACGGGGCGCGCGCCTTCGACGAGCTCCATCGCGATCCACGGCAGCTCGGTCCGCGCCACCTGGTCGCGGTGCGTGCCCGAGGCATAGACCTGCGCGATGCCCGGGTGGCGCAGAAGTGCGAGCACTTCGGCCTCGTACTCGAAGCGGCGGCGCGCGGACGGCGTCGGGACGGTGCCCGCCAGGAGCTTGACCGCCACGGTGCGGCGCGGGGTCTCCTGCTCGGCCGCGAACACGACGCCCATGCCGCCGGCGGCGAGCACCTCGGTCAGGCGAAAGCCGCCCAGCGCGAGGCCCAGCAGCGCCGAGGCGTCGCGCTCCTCGAACGAAGCCACGCCCACCGCGCGCTCGGCGAGCTGCGTCAGGCTCTTCGAGTCGGAGTCGGCGCGGATCAACTCCTCGACCTCGCGCCTGATCAGCGCGTCGTCGCGGCAGGCCTCGTCGAGCGCCGAGGCGCGCTCGTCGGCTGGGAGGTCGGCGACGCGCTCGAAGAGCTCGCGCACCTGCGCCCAGGTCTCAGGCTTCATGCGCCTCGCCGCCGCCTTCGAGCTCGCGCTGCAGCCAGGCGCGTGCCGTGCGCCAGGCGCGCTCGACGGTGCGCTTGGAGACCTGCAGCACGTCCGCGGCCTCGGCGCTGGAGAGGCCGCCGAAGCAACGCAGCTCGGCGACGCGGGTCAGGTCGGCGTCCAGGGCCTTCAGGCGCGTGAGCGCCTCGTCGACGGCGAGGACGAGGTCCGATGAGCTCCCGTCCATCGTGAGCCCTTCCTCGAGCGGCACGCGTTCGAAGCCGCCGCCGCGCTTCTCGGCGGCCTTGCCGCGCGCGTTGTCGACGAGGACCGACCGCATGGCGCGCGCGGCGACGCGCAGGAAGTGACGGCGGTCGTCGAAGTCCTCGACCCCCGGCCCCACGAGCTTGATCCACGCCTCGTGCATCAGCGCCGTGGTCTGGAGCGTATGCCCTGGCTTCTGCCCGCGCATATAGCCGCGCGCGAGGGCGCGCAGCTCGCGGTAGAGCAGCGGCAGCAGGTCGTCCGCCGCGTTGCCGTCGCCCGCGCCCATCCGGCGCAGGAGGACGGTGACGTCTCCAGGTTCTTCCAAAAAGCCGGTGCTCCTTCTCCCTCCGCGGGACTACGGCCGTGGGGTCCACGCGGATTCTCGAAGCGCGGATTGTAACCGTGCAGGCGCCGGGGCACCCCGACTTGCCCGCGCGCGGAAACCGGCGTACAACCGCTCCATGGTCGATTCTGAAACGCGTTCCAGGCGGCCCGACGCGGGCGAATACCCCGAATACTACGCTCCCTACGTGCAGCGCGTCGGCGGCGGCGACGTGCTCGGCATCCTGCGGGGGCAGGTGAGCGAGACCGCCTCATTGCTGGAGGGGTTGCCCGAGGAGCGGCACAGCTTTCGCTACGCCGAGGGCAAGTGGACGTTGCGCCAGGTCGTGGGGCACATGCTCGATGTCGAGTGGGTCTTCACCTATCGCGCGCTGCGCTTCGCGCGCGGCGACGCGACGCCGCTGCCGACGATGCCGCACGAGGACTTCGTCGAGAACGGCAACGCCGACGAGCGCTCGCTCTCGGACCTGCTCGCCGAGCTACGGAGCCTGCGCGCCGCCAACACGGGCCTCTTCGGGAGCTTCGACGAGGGCATCCTCGACCGCCGCGGCAACGCCAGCGGCGGCGACTTCAACGTCCGCAGCATCCTGTACATCATCGCCGGACACGAGCTCCACCACCGCCAGGTGCTGCGCGAGCGGTATCTCTAGCCAGGGGCGCCAGGCCGATGGCCACGATCGCGGAATAGATCGTCGCCGACTTTGAGGCCGAGCTGACCGTCACGCGGCGCATGCTCCAGGCGGTGCCCGAGGAGAGGTTCGGCTTCAAGCCCCACGAGAAATGGTGAGCTCTGGTCTCGCTTGCCGGCCGTGCGAGAAACAGAAGGAGCCCGCACCTATTCGGCACGGGCTCCGGTCTTGCCTGCGCCCCGGACGGGGCGTTTCGTTGGCCGCTACGGCGTGTCGTCGACGAAGCCGCTGGCTCCGCCCTCGGGAGTGCCGTCGGCGTTCAGCCAGGAGTCGAGCCGGATGCCGAGCGTCGGGTGCGAGAGGCGCTCGATGAGCGTCCTTCCAAGCGGTCCCGACATACCCGAATCGGCCTCGTCCTCGCGCAGCGCCGGGTCGGGATTGACCATCGGGTGGCTGTTCGAGCCGGTCGATTCGCCGAGCTCGTTCACGATCCGGTCGAGGTCGTACGCGACGTTGTCCGGGTCGAAGTGCGTCGCCGGAGCCACGCCCTCGTGGGCGTCGCAGCCGGCGCGGTTGGGCTCTTGGTCGAGCGGGTTCTCCGGGCAGCCGTTGTCGTCGAACAGGAACAGGCCCGTGCCCAGGCCGGAGGCCATGTGCACGAAGAAGGGCGAGTTCAGCTGGTTGCCGGGGTTGAGCCCGATGTGCTCCTGCAGCAGATCGAAGTCCAGCGCGCCGAAGTCGGCGGTCTGGATCGCGGTGCGGAACGCGTCGTACTCGGTGCCCCAGTCGTTGAGGGCGTCGTCGGTGAGGTGGCACGAGACGCAGTAGCGCGGCCCCTCGTTGCCGGTCTCGAAGTCGATCTTGCCGCGGATCGAGTGCGGCATCATGACGTTGTGCGCCAGCGACGGGTACGGCGTGTCGAGCTTGTTCGCGCCGCCGCCGTTGCGGTCGGTGAACTCGAACGTGTCGGACCAGACGTCGTCCTTGTCGAGGTAGCGGAAGAACGTCTCGGTGTTCGGGATGATCGGATCGATCTCGTCGTCCGGCCCGACGCCGAGCTGGAACAGCACCGGTGACTGGTAGACGAAGTCCGCGTTGCGCTCGCGGAAGACGATCCGCTCGCCGGTGATGTTGCTGATGTTGTTCGGATTGGTGTTGTACTCGCCCTCGAGGTGGCAGCCGATGCACGTGTTGGTCCACGCGGCGTGGCAGCTCGCGCAGCTCATGTTGTCGCCGTGCGCGAAGTTCGGCGACAGAGCAAAGCCCGTCTGGACCGGCCCGGTGCCGGTCGAGTCGTCGCCGTCGTGGCGGCCCATGGCGAACGAGGCCTTGTCGCTGTAGATGACCTCGCCGTTCAGCGGGTTGGTCTTCCCGTTGTCGTGTACCGTGTCCTTGGTCTGCGAGACGTAGTGCGTCTCGCCGGTCAGGCGACTCTTCATGTAGTAGTCGCCCAGCGAGTCGACGTACACGTGCGGCAGCACGTTGCCCTGCGAGTCCATCGCTAGCTGCAGCGTGTCGCCGTCGTACGTCTTGCCCAGCTTGGTGGGGGCGTACTCGTCGACGGTGCCGTGGCAGTCCTCGCAGCGGATGGCCACGCCGTGCTCCATGCGGCTCAGGATCTTGTCGTCGTTCACGTTGCCGCCGTGCAGGTCGAAGCTGCCGTGGCAGTCGATGCAGCCCATGCCGGCTTCGTAGTGGACGTCGGGCGGCGTATCGTCGAGGCCGTCGCCGTCGTAGTCCTCCATCAGCAGATACTGCTGATGGCGCCGGCCGTTGAACGTGTTGTTGTCGACGACCGGGTCGAACAGGCGCTCGTCGTTCTTGGTGGTCGTGTACGACACCGGGTTGGCCGGATACTGGAAGCCGTCGTCGACGTCCTCGTTCTGGTCGAGACGGATGCCCCAGTACTGCATCACCGTGCGGTTTGAGCCCTGGTGGCAGCCCGCGCAGGCGTAGTCGTTGATGCCCTGCACGTGCTCGCCGCTGGGCAGCGTCTTGGCGATGCTCTGGATCAGGTGGCGCTTCGGGTGGGCGCGCTCGGGCGCTTCGATCTCGTCGGGATCGAGCGGCTCGAGCAGGTTGACGTTCGGGTCGCCCGTGGTGCTGCGTCCGTCGAGGCTGTACGGCATGTGGCACGACGTGCAGCCCGACGAGCGGAAGTCGCCGTAGCGGTTGTTCGCGCCGGCGCTGCCCAGGTGGCAGTCCCCGCACGTGAAGGCGACCTGCTCGTGGAAGAGGTCCGCGAGCGGCGAGCCCGAGATGACCGAGTTGTCCGGGTTGAGGCCCGCGGGCAGGTCCTCGGACTTGTACTCGTCGCTCTTGAAGAGCTGGCCCGGACCCTCGACGCCGAACTGGCTCATGACCGGGTACTCGTAGAGCTCCGACACCGGGCCGACCTCTGCCGTCAGCGAGAAGCCGTTGTCCTGGGCCGCCCGGAAGCCGAGGTCCGCGGCCGTGTCCTGATAGAGTCCTTGGCTCGCGGGCACCTCGTTGTCGACGCCGATCGAGTACATCGCGCCGCCGAACACGCCAGCCTCCGTGGCGAGCAGGCTGTTCGCGACGCTGTCCGCGTGCGGGTCGTGGCACTGGCCGCAGCTTTGGCCCTGCGTGACGACGCGCAGGTCGCCCGGGTTGATGAACTGCAGGTAGTCGAGCGCCGTGTACGTCTTGCCGCCGACCGTGTAGTCGTCGAACTTGTCGATGCCGGTCAGCGTCAGGCGGTTGAAGTACGCGGTCGGATCGTCCTCCATCTGCTCGTCGTCGCCGATCTCCGGCGGCGGAGGAACGTGTGCCGTCAGCGCCTCCTCACCCTTTGGGTTGCCGCCGTGGCACACCGTGCACTTCATCGGCTGAGCTGGCCCGAACGGGTGGGGGTTCTCGAGCCCCGGCCCCGCGTAGTCGTTCTCCTGCGAGCCGTTGTGGCACGTCATGCAGGTCTCGGCGACGGTCTCCACTCCGCCTCCGCTGGAGTCGCCGCAGCCCGTGAGCGCGACTCCCAATAGCGCAACTGTAATGCTGCTCCAGATGGACCGATCCATCGCTCCCCTTCGCTGTTTCCGCCCGTTGCTCCACAGGGAGACGCCTCCCGGCGTCCCCGCGAATCCGTCTTATCGGGCGTTTCGTGGCCGGAGCTTGAGGTCAGTCGATCTCAGCGAGCTCCCACTTCGTGGGCTGATGGCAGCGGTCGCAGCGGTCGACCCAGCCGAGCCCCAGGTGGTTGGTCGTCTGCAGCAGGTCGGACTGGTGGCAGCTCACGCACTCGGTGTCGACCGGCAAAAAGTGCCCGACTACCGCGCCCGGGTGGCAGCGCTGGCAGGACGTCGAGGCGTGCACGCCGTGCAGCGGGAAGCGCGTCCGGCTGTGCATCGCGACCATCCCGACCGGCTGCCAGGTGAGCTGCTGGTGGCACGACGTGCAGTTCTCGCCGAGCGTGGCCTCGTGGACGTCCTCGTGGCAGCCGGCGCAGCCCTGCGCCACGAAGTAGTCGACCGGGCCGCGGTCGTTGTGGCACCGCAGGCAGCGGGCGTCGTCGTGCGCGCCGTCGAGCCGGAACCCCGTCTCGGCCTCGTGGTCGAACTTGAAGTCCGGGACCATCTCCTGCCAGTGGCTTCCGAGGTGGCAGAGGGTGCAGTCGGCCGGGAACGTGTCATGGGGGATGACGGGCCCGAGCCCCGACCACCAGCGGTGGCGCGAAGCGCGCCCCGGCCCGTCGGTGATCGCGCACGCCGCGCCGAGCACGAGGAGGGACAGCAGCAGGGTGATCCAGGTTTGTCTCTGCTTCACCATGGGTCGGGTCACCTAGAAGTTCTTCTGCACGTAGAGGCTGACGGAGTAGGAGAGCTCCTCGTCCCAGTAGCGGGTCTCTCCGTCGACCGAGACGTTCCAGCCGTTTCCGAGGTAGAAGGCGCGGGTGCCGCGCAGCGCGTGCTCCCAGAGGTCGTCGCTCTCGTGGGAGAAGTCGTCCTGGTGGTTGTCCGCGACCTGATAGAAGAGGTCCCAGCGACCGTTGTCCAGCGCGCGGCCGTAGGCCAGGCGCAGGCCTCCATCGACGCTGAACGCGCCGCGCGTGAAGTACAGGGTGACGTCGAAGCGGCTGTCCTCCAGCCACAGATCGGCGGTATCGACGCCGGCCTCGAGGTCTCCGCCGGATTCGTCCTCGTCGTCCCACAGGCCGGCCGAGCCGTGGAAGCGCATGTCGTCGCTCAGGGGCTTCCAGCCCGAGACCGACAGCCGGTCGTAGCGGTTGTTGGCCAGGTTCTCGAAGACCGACTCGATGAACTCCTGGCGCAGGAGCTCGGGGAAGCGCAGGCGACGGTAGGTCACCTGGACCCGGCTACCGGTGTCGAAGTCGCGTCCGGTGGAGAGCAGCGCCTGAGTGATCTCGGGCCCCGAGTCCTTCTCGTCGTCGTCCGAGTCGTAGAAGTCCGTCCAGACGGTGCCGCGCATGTCCCAGCCATCGCTCGGGATGTACTCGGCCCGCGTCACGAGCAGGTCGCGGTCGGGCGAGCCGTCGTGCCACGTCTTCTGGGCTCCGACCGCCAGGCTCAGGTCGGCGTTGCCCTTGGCGATCCACTCGTAGAAGCCTGCGATCTGGAAGTCCTCGCCCGTCGCGAAGTCGATGTCGAGCTCGGGCATGTAGCCCGCGCTGACGCCGAAGCGGTGGCCGTTGTCGCGCCGGTGCGTCCACTCGGCGCCGTCCAGGTAGCCGAACTCGGGCATCGCGTGCTGGAGGAAGCGGCCGCCCTCGTAGCGGTCGCGTTGGAAGCGCGTGCCGCCGATCGCGTACGAGAGCCGATCCACGCGAAAGGCGGTCTCGTCGTCGTCGTCCAGGTCGGGGACGTTGAACTCGAAGTCGTTGAACTCGACGTCGAAGTCGATCTCGCCGCCGAAACCGAACGGGTTCTCGACGTTGAGGTCCGAGCCGAGGCGGATCAGCGAGTCGTAGCGTCCGTCCTCGGTGGTCCAGGTGTTGTCGGTGATGAGGAAGAGCCGACCCGAGTAGAGCTTGGCGCGATCCTCGGGCCGCACGGCCTTCACGCGGGCGAGCAGCGGGAGGTTGGGCGTCCACTCCTCGTCCTGGTTCTCCCATTCGTGCTCGGTCGCCGGGTTGTCGGGACCGTCGGCCGGGTCCACGGGGGGGCCGATGGGCGGCTTCGGCTCTCCGGTCGACTCTGTTGAATCAGGCGATTCGGCCGGCGGATCCTGCGTTTCGGGAGGCTCGGGCGTCTCAAAGCGCGCCCGCGGCACGAGCACCTCGCCGCGCGTGCCGGGGGCGGGGACGAAGGCGGGGTCGGCGAGCTCGACGACGGACGTGCGCTCGTCGACCATGCGGACCGTGCCGCGGATCGTGCCGCCGGTGCGCGGGCGGAACAGGACCGAGTCGCCCTTCTGCAGGCCGTCGCTGGCGCCGCGGTCGACGCTGACCACCGCACCCGGTCCAGCGCTGGTGACGCGGAGGTCGATGCGGATCTCCTCGCTCTGCTGTCGCCCGAAGGCGTAGGCGCCGAGCGTGGCCCAGAGCAACGCGATCAGGGGAATGAGCTTGGCGTTCACTTGCCTCTCCTCTTCAGCGAGGGCCCTTCGTGTGTTCCGTGGCAGTCGACGCAGTCCATGGGGAGCGGGCGGTAGCGGATGAACGACGTGTCGTCGCGCGGGTCGGACGGCAGGTGGCACCTGGAGCACTCGACCGACCGGTGCGCTTCGCCCAGCGGGAAGCGCGCCTCGACGTCGTGGTTGAAGTCGAGCTCGTCCCAGCCCGCGGGGCTCTCGTGGCAGCGCTCGCACGACGTCTCCCCGCGGAGCTCGAACTGATCGCTGTGCGGGTTCTCGTGGCAGTCGGCGCAGCGGTCGCCGTGTGCGCGCTCCCACGTGCGGCCGATCGGGTCCGCGCCGTTGGCCGATCGGATCGGCTTGTGGCAGTCGGCGCACTCGGCCCTCGCGTGAGCGCCCTTCAGAGGGAAGCCGGTCCAGCGGCGGTGGTCCCAGTCGGAGGCGAGCGCGCGGAAGGAGAGCGTCGTGTGGCAGCGCGCGCAGCCGGCTCGCCCGTCGACGAAGCGCGGCAGGCCGGCTCCGTCGAACTCGCCGCGGTGCGGGTCGGCGTGGCAGGACTCGCAGCCCTCGATCTGGCCGTACCGCGTGGCGATGCGGCCGAACGAGCGGCCGAAGATGTCGTCGCTCTCGGTCCGCTTGTGGCAGCTCTCGCAGGCCTCCTGGGCGTGGGCCCCCTCGAGCGGGAACTCGGTGAAGCGGTGGTGGTCGAAGCCGTCGGGTGGCAGGTCCGAGAAGCTCGTCTCCTCGTGGCACGCGGCGCACATGCCGTGCTTGGTCTTCTTGAGCTCCTTCCCGTGGGGCGCGAAGAAGCCGTCGTGGGCGTCGGGGTGGCAGCCGTCGCACTTGGTCGGAGTGCCGCGGAAGACGCGCTCGTCGGACAGCGCCGGGAGCTCGTGGCAGGCCTCGCACTCGAGCTCCAGGTGCGCGCCGGTCAGCGCCAGGCGCGCGCGCTCGTGCTTCTTCACGCCGAACGCGGGCGGGTCGAAGTGCTGGCGCTCGTGGCACGCGACGCAGTCGCCCTGGGAGAAGGGGCCGCTCTCGAACTGCGTGCCGTGGGGCGACTCGTGGCACGCGCTGCACTCGTCCCGGCCGCGGCCGGGATAGCGGACCTCGAACGGTTCGTCGGCCGTCCCGTGGCACTCCTCGCACGAGACCTCGCGGTGCGGGCGCCTCAGCGGGAAGCCCGAGGCCTCGTGGAGCTCGTCGGAGACCGTCAGGCTCCCGGGCTCGAGGTCCCGCTCGCGGAAGCTCGTGTGCTCGGAGACGTGGCAGGTCACGCAGCTTGCGCCGGGCGAGCGCTCGACCGCGCGCGCCACGCCCTTCACGAAGCTCTGCTCGTGGGGAGAGTCGTGGCACTCCTGGCACTTGCGCGGCGCCAGGTCGTGGCCGGGGCGACCGAGCTCCTCGAGCGAGCGCTCCGTGTCTTCCACGTGGCACTCGCGGCACGACACGTCGCCGTGCCCGCCGATCAGCGGCAGGCGCCGCTCGTGGCCCAGCGAGTGCAGCTCGGTGAACGACTCCTGTCCGTGGCACTGCGCACACGCGAGCGCCATCTGGCCCTCGTGCGAGTCCTCGTGGCAGGTCGAGCAGCTCTGCTCGAGGCCCAGGAAGCGGTGCTCGCCCTCCGGAAGCAGGCGCACGTCGGCGTTGGTGTGGCACTCGGCGCAGGTGAGCTCGAGGTGCTTGCCCGCCATCTCCCAGCCGATGCGATCGTGGTTGAAGTTGTCGGGGTGCGAGATGCCCGCCTGCACGAAGCTCTGCAGGTTGACGATCGCGAAGCCCTCGCCGTGGTGGTCGCTGTGGCAGCGCGCGCAGTCGTTGGCCTTGTTCTCGGGGAGCGTGCCGTGCAGGCCTTCGCCGCGCTCGATGTGCTTGCCGATGACCTCGTGGCAGTCGAGGCAGGCGCTGGTCATGCTGCTCGTCCATCCGCCGTGGCACGCCGAGCAGTTCGAGCTGTCGGCCAGCTCGGGGATGCGCCCGTGCACGCCCGTCAGCGGCCCCGGAGAGCGACCGGACACGTCCACGATCGCGATCAGAGCAACGATCGACGTTGAGAGCAGCGCGATCCAGAAGTGCGCGCGCTTGCCCTTCATCCGAGCCCTCCGAGGCGCCCGCCGTAGATCAGTGCGTAGGCGACGTGGACGGCGACCAGTACCACCATCAGCAGCGAGATCCAGCGGTGGAAGTAGCGCCAGCTACCCGCGACCGCGCGGAGGTCCTCGTAGTGTGCGGCCATCATCGCGGTGTGGTGCGCGCGGCGCGCGAGGCGCACGGTCTCCTTCACCTGGAACGGCGCGACGCCCTCGGTCTTGCCGGTGCGGCGGATGCTCCGCAGCACGCGGCCCAGCTCGCGCTGGCCGCGGACCAGCGCGCGCACCCGCCCGAAGAACGAGCGCTGCCAGCGCTGCGACTCGACCAGCTTCTCGACCGAGTCGCGGGCGCGCTCGCGGAAGCGCTGTTGGCCCTGGTCCCACTCCTCGGCGAGGCGTGCGAGGCGCTTCTTGACCTCGTCGAGCTCGAGCTCGCGCCCGTTGGCCTCGCGCGGCACGTAGGCGTAGAAGTAGCGCCCGATCGCCCCGGTCACCAGGAGTACCGCCATCGCCCAGTACGCGTGCCCGCCGACCGAGTTGCCGGGCGACATCGCGGCGTGCAGCGTCGCGCACAGGAAGGCCAGGATCCCGGTCGCGACGTGGCTCGTCATCCAGAGCTTCAGCGATCCGAACGCGAAGCGGATGCGCGGAGAGCGGCGGACGAGATAGAAGAGGTTGGCCGCGATGAGCCCCGTCGCGGCGACCCCCAGCCACAGGCCGGCGCCCTCGCCCGGGCGCAGGAACTCGTGCTTCGCGTGGGCCGGGCGCTGCTCCTGGGGCAGCCCGTAGTACTCCATGTGCCAAAGGGCCCAGACGAGTGCGATCGACGATACCGCGAAGCCGATCCCCAGCGCGCGCATCAGGCCGGTGCCCTGCTCGCCGACGGGCTTCGGCTGCTCGCGCAGCGAGGGGTCGAACGAGACGCCGGCGCGCTCTAGCACCTCGAACGGAGCGGTGCCGCCCGCCAGCACGAAGACGTCGTCGTTCGGCAGCTCGACCGACTCGGTCTCCGCGCCCTCGCCCACCGCCAGCTCGACGGCGTCTTCGCGGATGGCCTGAACCCGGCTGCTGTAGAGCACCTGCAGCCGGCCCGCCTCGAGCGCCGCGTTCAGGCGTGCCTCGTTCGCGCCGCTGATGCGGAAGAAGCCGCTGCGGCGGTAGGAGAGCGTCACGATATTGCCCGCTTGTTCGGCCAGGCCGAGCGCCGCCTCGACGGCGCTGTTGCCGCCGCCGACGACCAGGACGCGGCGCCCCGAGAACGACGCCGCGTCGAGCAGGCTGTAGGCGACCTTCGACAGCTCCTCGCCCGGAACCCCGAGCTTGTTGGGCGTGCCGCGGCGCCCCAGCGCCAGGCAGACGTGGCGTGCGCGGAGCTCACCCTGGCTCGTGTGGACGACGAAGCCACCGTCGTCGATGCGCTCTAGTGCCTCAAAGCGCGAGTCGCTCTTGAGCGGGAGCTGGTGCTCGTCGGTCACCTGCTGCCACAGCTCGACCAGCTCCTCCTTCGAGTAGCTCGTGCGCTTCAGCTTGCCGACCAGCGGCAGCTCGATCGGCTGGGTGACCACCAGCTTGCGGCGCGGGTACTTCGCGACGGTGCCGCCCGGGCCTGACTCCTGCTCTAGTAGCGCGAAGGAGAGCCCGTTGCGCTTCGATTCGAGCGCACACGCGAGGCCCGCCGGCCCCGCGCCGACGATGACGAGGTCGAGCTCCGCGTCGTCTTTCACCCGGTTCGCTGCGGCGCGGCGCGCGACCTCGGAGCCGACCGACACGCCGTGCTCGACGGCGGTCTTGATGAGCGCGTGGGCCGTCACCTCGCCGGCGAGGAACAGGCCCGGTTCGCCTGCGGCTTCGAGCTCCTCGGTGATCGCCGGCACGTCGCGGCGCGTGCCGATGTCGGCCAGGGTGATCGTGATGGCGCCGACCGGGCACTCGCGCTCGCAGGCGGAGATGCCTTGGCAGCGGGCGCCGCGCACGACCATCGCCTGGCCGTGGACGAGCTCGAGCACGCCGTCCTCGGGGCAAGCCGCGACGCAGGTCGCGCACCCGAGGCACCGCGAGAGATCGATCACCGGGTGCTGGAGCTGCGCCTTGTCGGCGCCGGCCTTGCGTGCGCGCTCGCGGACGCGCACGGATTCCTCCATGCGCGCCAGCTCTGCGCGCCGCGACGCGGCGGCGACGAAGGACAGCCCCAGGGCCAGGGTGACCCCAAGGAGGAAGAGCCAGCTCATATCCGCCGCGCTGCTCCCGGCGCGGCGACAGGTCTACTCGTCCGTGGTCGTCGTCGCCGCGACCTCGATGGTTCCCGGGAGTGCCGAGGCGCGCACGTACTCCTCCGCCGCCTGCATCGTGTTGTCCAGGCGCATGTCGACCTCGCCGGCCCACTTCGTGAGCGTCTGGATCTCGCCCTGGATCGATGCGACCGCCGCCGGGTTGAAGTCGTGCTCCAGGTAGGTGGCGTGATCGCGCAGGCCGAGGTTGAACGCGTCGTAGGCCGACTGCGCCTGCTCGACCGAGGCGAGGATCTGCTCATAGCGCCGGCGCGTGTCGTCCAGGCGCGACACGCTGCGAGCGCGCAGGGTGTCGATGCGGAGCTCCGCCGCGTCCTGGGCCCACTGCGTGAAGACCGCGTCCGCGGTTTCGTGCATCGGCTCGACGCTGTCGCGCAGCGACTCGGCCTGATCCTCGGACAGCTCGATCGCCGTAACGAGCTGTTCGAACGCGATCACGGGATCGCCCTGATACTCGCCCTCGACCAAGCCGACGAGCGCGTCGACGGCGTTGTCGACACGCGACTTTGAGAGCTCAGCCTCGAAGTGCAAGAGCTCGACGCGACCCACAAGGTTGTCAACGCGCTTGAGCGTGTCGACCTCTTGCGAGGTGCTAAGGCAACTGACGGTAGCCCCCATAAGGGGCAGAAGAGCGAGAAAGCTTTTCGCGAACGTGCGCCTGACCACTGAGTCTCCCTTCCTCATCAACGAGGACTGCTTGACGAAGGCGTTCCGCTCCTAAAAGCGGGACTAGGGGCCCTTCGGCAGGCCGGGCGCGCGATCTTGAGGAGGAGTCGTGGACGGGCGGAGCTACGGACGCTGCGTTGCCGGCTCGGTGCTCGCGACGGCGATTTCGCCGGCCGTGGCGGGAGCTTTCTTCGCGTCGGGCTTCGAGGCCGCGATGCGGCTGCGCTCCATCAGGAACGCGACGCCGCCGAGGCCGACGATGCCCCACTGGACGTAGTAGTACGTCCAGAGAGCCGTGTGGATGCCGCTGGTGAAGCCGTAGCTGTGGAGCCCGACGCCCAGCAGGTTGGTGCCGAACCACGAGAAGGCGATCACCGTGCCGTGGAAGGCCGTCGCCATCGCGATGCCGTGCTCGCGCAGGTAGCCGCCCATGCGGGCGTGCAGGATCGTCAGCTGCGCCAGGACGATCAGCAGGGCGCCGTTCTCCTTGGGATCCCAGCCCCAGAAGCGGCCCCAGCTATCGTTGGCCCAGACGCCGCCCAGGATCGTCCCCACGGTCGAGAAGATGATCGCGAAGGCGAGCACGCCGTAGGTCATGCGAGCGAGGTTCTTGTAGAACCCGCGCTCGGTGCGCCGGAAGCCGACCAGCTTGGCCAGCAGATAGGCGCTCGCCAGGAACGCGGCCAGCATGCCGGCCGAGTAACCGATCGTGATCGCGGTCACGTGCGTCGCCAGCCAGAAGTTGGTGTCCAGGACGGCCACCAGGCTCGGCATCGTGTCCTGCTTGTCGAGCGTCTCGTAGCCGTTCGCCAGGAACAGTCCGACCATGCCCAGGAAGGCGGCGGTCGAGACCGCGATGCGCTTGCGGTTGATGAGCTCGGTGATCAGCGCGACGATCGCGCCGACCGCGGTGACGAAGATCAGCGTCTCGTACAGCGTGCTGACCGGCGGCCGGCCGCGGATCATGCAGCGGATGGTGATCGCGGCGCACAGCAACAGCGTCGCCACGAGCACGGCTCCCGACGCGCCCCCGTGCAGGATGCGCCCGACGCGGCCCTTCGGGAAGAGCCACAGGAACGCCGCCAGCAGGAACGCCAGGATGAAGAGGACCAAGCTGCGCATGATGAGCTTGGACTTGTAGTAGTTGACCTCGAGCCCGATCTTGCCGTACTCGCCGCGCGCGTCGGCCAGGCCGCTGGTGTTCGCCAGCAGGCCGCCGAGCTCGCGCTCGAAGCCCGCCTCGTCGTCGCGGTGCTTGGCGATGGCCTCGAAGGCCGTCAGCGTCGCGATATGCTCGTCGTCGATCTGGCCCGACTCGTAGCTGATCCAGAAGAGGTCGCTGGGCGTGAGCCACTCGGGCTCATCCGCGGCCGAGGCCGCCGGCGGCACCAGCGCCAGGGTCTCCGCCGAACGCGCGAGCTCGCCGCCGAGCCCCAGCAGCGCGAAGGCGGGCGACGTGCGGTCCTCGCCGGTGCGGCGGAAGATGTCGCGCAGCTCCTTGGCCTTGCCCACGAGCTCGCTGTAGCCGATGGCCTCCTGGCCGTCGAAGAGCGCTCGCACCTCGGGATCCGCGCCGACCGGGATCTCGATGCGCGCGAAGTCCAGGTGCCCGACGATGCTGAAGAACAGCGACACGTTGCTCGCCAGGATGACGATCTGCTGCTGCACCGGCGTGCGCTGCGAGTCCTCCAGGTGCTTGTACTCGTCGGCGAGGTCGTAGAGCCGCTCGAAGCCCGGTTGCAGCTCGAAGAACGAGAAGCGGTCGCGCGCCTTCTTGTCGTCGAACTTCAGGCCCATGGCCGCGATTACCTCGCGGTTCTCGACCAGGAAGCACTCGTAGTCGGCCGCGGCGTGCGGATAGAAGAACACGTCCAGCAGCCACTCGGTCGCGCCCAGCTTCTCGTCGGCCGGCGTCGTGAGCGAGCGCTTGCCGTTGAGCCGCAGCAGCGTGAAGCTGGCGTACGTCGACAGTGGCTTGACGCGGCCTCCGTCCTGGATCGGCAGGCGTCCCGCGAGGTCGAGCGTCTGCTCGGACCAGGCGGCCTGACGCGTGCCCTGGGAGGGCGAATCGTGCTGCGCCGCGGCGGGAATGCAGAGGGCGGCCGCCCCGAGGGCGATCGCGAGGAGGTTCTTCCAGCGGATCATGACGCCTTCGCCTCGATCTGGATGTAGCGCATGAGCTTGAGCCCGAAGTGGAGCAGGAGACCGATCGCGATCACCCAGCAGGCCCAGAGCGGGTATTGGTCCGCGGGGTTGCGGACCACGGCAAGGGTCGAGAACAGCGGGTCGCCCGGCCGGGCGTTGGACGGGCCCCAGGAGGCCTGGTAGAGCACCAGCCCCTCGTCGCGCAGCGGCTCGTTCATCGAGATCTCGACGCCGCGTGAGGTCTGGTCCTCGACGACGGTAACGTCGCTCGAGAACACGCTCGGCATATTCGTGCGCGGGTGCTCTTCCTTGGTGAATCGGTCGAGCCGCACGGAGAAGGGCATCGGATAGCGCTCGTGGCGCAGCGTGATGCCCCAGTTCTTGTCGTCGGCACGCACCGTGAACGGGTGGCGCTCGACGCCCCAGACCAAGCCCTCCTGCCGCTCGCCGTCCGCGGTGACGGCGGTCACGTAGGCGCCGGCGATGTTCTGCTCGGCGACCGAGACGAGGTCCTGCTCCTTCAGGAAGATGCCGTCGACGACGGGGACGTCGACCTCGAACATCGGCCCCTTAGGCATGGGCCGGCTGTTCCGCATGACGTTGGCCACTTCGAGCTCGAACGGCAGCTCGGGCGAGCTGAGCGTCACGGACTGGCCGTCCGAGGCGTGTAGGAATTTCTCCTGAGGAACGATGTGCTCGGTGAGCTCGCCGTTCCCGGCCTCTTCGATCACCGCCAGCTCCCAGCGGTAGTAGCTCTGGAACTCGGCCGACTGCTCGCCCTCATAGAGGGTCACGTGGCCGTCCTGGGAGTGGTACATCTTGATGAAGCCCGAGAGCAGCAGCATCGCGATGCCGATGTGCGTGACGAAGACGCCGGCCGTGCGCCAGCCGCGGCGGAGCCGGATCATGCCGCCGAGCAGGATGTTCGCCGCCAGCACGCACAGCACGAGGTTCGCGCCCGGCAGCGGGATCGGGACCGCGCCGGAGTCGTGCACTAGGAAGAAGGACTCGAAGTACTTCTTCTGCACCTCATAGAGCCCGTGGTCGACCTGCTCCAGCGTCCCGAGGAAGGTCAAGAGCGCGAGCAGCAGCAGCAGCACGCAGCTCAGCCCGAGCGAGGAGAAGACGTTGATCAGCCCGTTGAAGAACCTGCGCATGGCCTAGCCCTTCTCCTTCAGCGAGGTGCAGAACGCGAGGAACTTGTCCCGCTCGCCGCTCATCTCGTGCAGCGGGCCGGTCATCTTCACGAAGACCGCCTGACCCGGCAGCTCGCAGACCATGCCGTACATGAAGTCGGAGTCGTTCCGGGCCTCGAGCAGGACCCCGTCGGTGCCCAGCACCGGGTGCCGCTCGAGGCGGTCGAACTGCTCGGGCGTCAGGTCGGGCAGGCCGAGCTGGTCCTGCCAGCGGTTGACGTTGCTCAGCGCGCCCCCGCCGTCGCCCGCCAGGATGGTCACGTAGCACTGGACCTCCTGGTGCTCGCCCGCCATGAAATTGACCACCCGCATCATCGTCGGAGCGACCTGCGTCCAGCCGCTGGGCGCCGTCCAGTCGAACGGTCCCGACGACTGTTGCGACACCTCGGTCGTCGATGAGGGCTTGCTCATCGGCCGCATGCCGAAGCGCTCCTCGGCGGTCGCGTCCCAGCGCAGGCCGTTGTCGTCCTGGACCGTCCGCTTCACGTCGATGACGTACTCGTTCGCGCCGCCCGCACATCCCCCGGCAACGAGGGCAAGCAGCGCCCAGGCCGCGGATCCCGCGGACCTCATCGCTTTCCTTCTCATCGTGCTCCCGCTTTCCACGCCCCCATTCTGGCGTGACGAGTACCAGATCGGCTGGGTGTATCGATCTTCTTGAAGGTGGGCCTGAGGAGGGCCATAGCTCGCTGGGGGGCGGAGGGTTGTCGGAGGTCCGTTCGGCCGGCGTCTCCGGTTTCAGAGATGCGACAAAACGCCGCGTGGCCGGGGCTACGATCCGCGCGAGGCGTCGGAGAGCGCCTGGTCGAACAAAAGAGTTATGGGCGACCCCGGAGGCCCCAAAAACCCCTGGGGGCGGCGTTTCGACGCCGCGGCGGCGGCGGGGCGGTCCGGAGGGACGCCGAGGCGCACGAGAGCCCCCGTCGTCTCTGGGTCGTTGCATTTCGAGAACCGCCGCGGGGCTTGCGACACCAAGGAGTCCGGCGGGGCCGAGCGGGCTCCGCGCCCCCTCCACCACCCGAAGGCTCTCCATGACCGGCATCCAACGGGCGCTCCTGGCGCTCGCTGTGCCCCTCGTCGCTCCGGCGGCGAGCGCGGCCGACACGCTCGAGTACGAGAAGACGCTCGTCGAGTACGGCGTCTTCGATCACTACCACTACGGCCCCACGACCTTCGGCATGGTCGTGTTCAGCCCGGCCAGCCCGCCGCCGAACGGCGCGACGCTGTTCCACGCCGTCAGCGGCGGCTTCGGCTCGCCCGACGTCGACGACCTCTTCGCCGACGAGGACTACGCGCTGTCGGTGCGTCCGTTCCTCGAGCGCGGCTACACCGTCGTCGGCTTCACGCACGGGAGCATCGCGCAGACCTTTGGCCCGCTGTCCGAGCGCCGACCCGGCTGGGTGATCACGCAGATCAACGAGCAGGCGGCGCGCGCGATGCGCGTGTACAAGAGCATGGCGGACCAGTTCGGCGTCGATCCCGACCGGATCTGCGGCACCGGCGGGAGCTCCGGCGGCGGCATCGCGCTCGGTTGGGCGGTCGGCGGCGTCGGCGACCCGAGCGCTCCGGGCTACGACCCGGCGATCGACTCGATCAGCAGCCGGAGCGCCGCCACGATCGCCACCTCGACCGGCGGGAGCGCGGCCCATCCGCGGATCGCGGAGCAGGTCGACCCGTGGTACTTCTGGACCTCGCCGTCGTTCGTCCTGCACCCCGACCTCTCGGGGCTGGGCTTCGCGGAGCCCGAGAACCCGCTCGCCGACGCCCTGTGCCCCGGCATCGACCTCTTGGGGGCCCTCTGGCTCAACGACCAGGGCGACCAGGCGCAGAGCTGGTTCCCCCAGCCCAACTGGGATCCGGTGACGTATGAGCTCGGCCCGCCCGAGAGCGCGCCGTATCCCGAGTTCCTCTGCCCGGACTTCATCGACTACATCGAGCAGACGGCGCCGCTCACCAGGCTCGACGCCAGCGTCGGCCCGCTGCTGCTCATCCACGGCTCGGACGACCACATCGTCGACATCAACCAGTTCGAGATGCTCGAAGCGCGCGCCGCCGAGCTGTCGCTGGACTTCACCGGCTTCGTGCTCGAGGGCGAAGGGCACGGCTGGCGCGACAACCGCTCGGAGGGAAACGCACTCGCGCTCGACTTCCTCGACGCGAAGCTGCTGGGCCTCGAGGACGCCGACGGCGACGACCTCGAAGACGTCGAGGAGATCGTGTTCGGCTCGCAGGTCGACGACCCCGACACCGACGGCGACGGACAGAACGACTGGGAGGAGCGCGCGGCGCGCACCGATCCGCAGGACCCCTATTCGGCGCTGCGCGTCGCTTCGCTCGTCTCGACCCCCGACGCGGCGGGCGACGGCTGGGACCTGGCGCTGACCTTCGACTCGGTCGCTGGCGTCTCGTACCGGCTGCAGGCGGCGACGACGATCCACCCCTTCCCGCAGTGGAAGAGCGCGCCGAGCGCCGTCGTCGCGGCCGGCGCGTCGACCACGCTCAACCTCAACGAGCCCCTCGCCGCGGACGCCGGCGCGCACTTCTTCCGCGTGGCCGTCGATGCGGTGCACCCGACCGTGGCGACGCCGGCCTGGGCGCTGTTGACGGTGCGCGTCTCGCGCTCGGCCGGCGGGCCGCGCGTCAACGTCCTGACGCCGCCGTTGGACCCCGCGCGGCTGGTGCAGGCCGAGGTCGCGCTCGCGTCGCTCACCGGCCTCGACCTGCAGCCGCCCGCTGCGGGCGACCCCGGGCTCGGCGCGCTCTCGCCGGACGCCGACGGGCCGACGCACCTGGCGATGCTGGTTCGCGACCAGACGCACATGTACCCGATCAGCAACCCCTACGAGCACGGCCAAGAAGGCCAGTGGTGGACGGTCACCAACAACGGCCCCGCGAGCGTCAAGCTCGCCCTGCGGCCGCCGGACACCGACCTTGCCGCGATCGTCCCGCTCGAGTCGGACGTGCTGGTGCGCCCGCTCAGCTCGCTGGCCGACTTCTTCGGCCCGCTGCCCGACCTCGGCGATCCGAGCCTGGCGCCCTTCTTCGGGCTGACCGCCCTCGACGTCGTGCGCGTCGAGAGCCCCACCTCGCTCGGCCCGGCGCACCGCGTGTCCAAGCACCCCGCTGGCGGCTGGCAGTGGCAGCGCCAGGACGCGGGGTCGGGCGCGTGGTCGTTCATCGGAGACGGCAGCTCGGTGCGGCTCACGCCCAACGACGTCGTCGTCGTGACCGCGGCCGCCGCGGCCGCCGACACCTTCGTCACCGTCGTCGGCGAGATTCCCACCAGCGACGTGTGGGCCTATCTGGAGCGCGCCTCCGCGCCCTACGCCCAGCGCCTGAACGTCGCGGGCTGGCCGTTCCCGGTCGGGGTGTCGCTCTACCCCGTGAACCAGGGCCCCGGCGGCGAGGGCGGCACGCTGCGCTTCGCCACGTCGAACCTGGTGCCCAGCGGGTTCCTGCTCAACACGAGCGACCTCTTCGACTCGGACTACCTCGAGTACACGACTCCCGGCCTGCCGGCGTACGCCGGCGACGACTTCGGCTTCGGCGTCATCGGAGCCCTCGACCGATCGCAGGAGGCGTTCTTCTACTGGCTGAAGCCCTGGCCCGAGGACTGGGTCTTCGTCGACACCTTCATCAGCGCGGCCAACCAGCCGCTCCTTCCGGGGCGGGCGCTGCGGCTGCGCCTCGGCACCGGCGACGGACAGGCGGGCGGCGGCTTTGTCTGGAAGCGAAAGCTGCCCTACGCGCGCTAGCGGGCGCGACGCGGGCCGCGGCACCTTGGGGGGGGCGGCCCACGGGCGGAGGAGGGGGCAGCGTGCGCCCTCCTCCGTCTTCCTGCTTCCGCGTGCGGCGCCAGCCGCCGTCGATATCATGCGCGCGTGTGTCCTTCCGGTGAGCCCGAGGTGAGCCCGCCGAGCGTGTCCGCTGCGGCTCCCGCCGGGCTCCACGCCGACCTGGCCTTCGTCCGCGACGTGCTCGCGGGCGAGGCCGACGCCGTGCGCAGCTTCGTCGAACGGATGCGCTGCATCCCGCGCGTCCAGCGCATCCGCAACGAGAAGCTCGGGCGGCCGCTCGCCCCCGAGGATCTGGCGGACTTGGCGCAGGAGACCTTCTCGGTCGTCTGGGGCAAGCTGGCCGAGTTCCGCGGCGAGGCGGCGCTCGAGACGTGGGTGCACCACTTCTGCGTCCTGTCGCTTCTCAACCACGTGCGCCGCAAGACGCGCGAGAGCCGTCGGCGCGAGCGCGAAGAGCTCGTCGGCGAGGCGCCGAGTCGGCCCGGCGCCCGCACCTTCGCCTCGGACCTCGACCTCGTGCACGAGGCGCTCGACGGGCTGCCTCCCGACGAGCGCGAGGTCATCCGCCTCAAGCAGCTTTGCGGCCGCAGCTTCACGGAGATCTCCGCCCTGCTCGGCATCTCCGCCAACACGGCCAAGACCCGCTACTATCGCGGCCTCGGCGTGCTCCGGGACACGCTCGGCAAGGCCTTCGGGGAGGAGTCATCGTGAGCGAATCTCTACCTGAGGAGGAGCTGGACATCGTGAGACGTATCCTGACCGGAGACCTCCGCCGTGAGGAGGAACCCGCCCGCTCACTGCTGGACCGTTCGCCGGCGGCGCGCGCCGAGCTGGAGCAGCTCGAGGGGGTGGAGCGGCGGCTGACCGAGATCGTCGAAGAGACCGCCGACGAGCTGCACCGGGCCGCCGCCGGCACGGCGGAGGCAGGCGCCGAGGAAGAGCGCATCCTCGCGGGCTTCGCCGAGGCCGCCGGCGCGGCCCCGGCCCAGGCGGCGGCGCCGACGGACGGCGTCCCGCGCCTTGCCCGGCTCGCCGCCGTCGTCACCGCCGTCGCCGCGACCCTGCTCGCGGTGCTGTTCGTCCTCGACCGCGGCGGCGAGGACGTCGACCCGCTCGACCCCGACATTCCGCTCGGCCCGACCGTCCGGCTGGACGCGCCGGCCGGCGCGGTGCCCGACTACGAGGAATTCCGATGGACCTACGAGCTGCCTGCGGGCGGGTACTTCGAGCTTCTGATCCTGGACGCGCGCGCGGGCATGGCGCTGGACGAGGTCTTCGCCTCGCCGCGCTTGCGCGAGCCGCGCTGGCGGCCGGGCGCGCGCCTCGACTCGCTGCCCGACGAGATCCGCTGGGAGGTGACCGCCTTCGACGCGGGCGGCGCGGTGCTGGCGACCGGCTCCGGCGAGGCGCGGCGCTCGCCCTAGCGTGCGCGCTCCTGGACGCGTCGCCGGCGCGCGCCGCGCAGGAGGGCCAGAGCCACAGCGCGCGCGCGATGGCGCTCGTCGCGGCGTGGAAGGACGCGGCCGACCCGACCGCCGCCGTCGCCGAGCTCGTGCGCTGGCACGACGAGCACCGTGCGGCGCTCCCGGAGCCGGTGGAGGGGCCGGCCGTCGACCAGGACCTCTGCACCGGCCTGGCGGCGAGCGGAGTCGACCTCTCGCATCTGCCCGCCGCGCTGGCGGCGCCGTACGGAGGAGCCGAAGCGCGCGTGCGCTGGGCCGAGGACGCGCGCGCGGCCTCATGCGGGCTCGGCGCGGTGCGCCTTGCGGGGGCCTCGCTGAACCTGTGCCGCGTGCTGTCGGAGCTCGGCCGCGTTCCGGCCGTCCTCGCGGCGGCCGACGCGGCGTTGGCCGAATCCGCCGGCGAGGTGACGGGCTACGAGCCCTACCTCGAGCTGGAGCGCGCCACCGCGCTGCGTCTGCTCGGCCGCTGGGACGACATGCGCGTCGCGCTCGAGCGCGTGGACCGCGCGATCGACACGAAGCGCTTTCCGCCCCAGGCGCTCGTGCGCCCCAGCTGGTGCGGTGAGCACGTCGAGCTCTACTTGCAGTTCGGGACGCCGCGCCAGGCGGCTCTGTGGCTAGAGCGCGAGGAGGCCGCCGTGCGCGCGATCCCGCTGCGCTATCCCTCGCTGGAGGCCGGCGCCGGGCTGCACCGGGCGGACGTGGACCTCGCCGCGCGGCGCTACCACGAGGTGCTCGAGCGGACCGCCGCGATGCTCGACGACGCGACGCTGGTCGGGTCGGTGCCGGGGATGCGCGCGCAGCTCGAGCTCCGGCGTGGGCTGGCGCTGCTGCACGTCGACGAGGAGGGCGCGACCGAGCGGGGCATCGAGCTCCTGGGCGCGGCCGCTGAGTCCGGCGAGCTCGGGACGGGCGAACGGGTCCGCGCGAACCTCTGGCTCGCGCACGAGCACGTGAATGCGGGCGAGCGCGAGCCCGCCGGCGAGGCGCTCGCGCGGGCGGAGGAGATGCTCGGCGGAGCGGCCTCGTCCGAGCAGGAGCCGCCGCGTACAGCGGAGCAGCGCGGCGAGGTCTACCTGCGTGCCCTGGCCGCCGCGATGCGGGCGCGCGAGCGCGAGCTCGCCGACGTCGCGCCCGGAGTGCGTGAGGCGCTCGCGAGCCGTCTGCGGAGCGGCGCCGAGCGCCTGATCACCAGCTGGGCGGACACGCCGCTGCTCGCGGGTGGAATCGGTTTCCTCAACTACGGCGGCCGGCGCCTGGTGCTCGAGCAGTTCGTCGCACTCGCGGTCGACTCGGGGCGCGACGTCGAGGTCGAGGACGCCTTCGAGCTGTTGCTGAGCGCACAGGCCCAGGGGACGCTCGCGCGCCGACTAGAGGCCGAGCCCGGTGACCTGGCGCGCATCCGCTCCGAGCTGCTGCGGCCCGGCGCCGGCATGCTCGTGCTGTTTCCCGGGCCGACGCGGTCGTACCTGTTCGCGCTCGACCGCGAGGCCTTCTTCGTCGAGGAGCTCGCCAGCTTCGAGGCGCTGCGCGACGCCCAGAAGCCGCTGCTGCGCAGCCTCCTGACCGCGCCGCGCCGCGAGGGACGCGCCATCCACCCCGACGACCTCGCGCGCGCCCAGCGCGCCGGCGAGCGGCTGGCGGATGAGCTCCTGCCGGAGTCGGTGCGGGCGAAGCTGAAGGGGTGGTCCGAGGTGCTCCTGGTCTCGATGGACCTCGAAGGCCCGCTGCCGATCGAGGCGCTGCCGGTGCCGGGCCTCGGGCTCCTGGGCGCGGAGCGCGCCCTGACGCACCTGCCCTCGGTGGCCGTTGGCCTCGCGCTCGCGGCACGGGCGCGCGAGGCGGCCGCGCGCGACGGCGTGCTGCTCGTCGCGGCGCCCGAGCACGCCGCGGTCGATCGGGCGTCGTTCGGCGGCCTCGTGGACCTGCCCTTCGACGAGTCGGACGCCGAGGTGCTTGAGGACGCGCTGGGCGACCGCTTGAGCCTGCTGAGCGGCACCGATGCGGTGGCCGACGAGCTGCGCGCGGCGCTCGCCGAGGCGCCGGAGGTGCTCCACCTGTTGTGCCACGGCGTGTACGCGCCCGAGCGCGAGCGACCGGCGGCGCTGGTCCTCTCCGGCGTGGGCGCGGCTTCGGGGCTGCTCACGTGCGACGACGTCGAGGCGCTCGCGGTTCCGCCGTTGGTCTTCCTGTCGTCGTGCGGCTCGGCGCGCGGGCCGCTGCGGCTTGGCGACGACGGCATCGCGCACCTCGGCGGGGCCTTCCTCTGGGCCGGCGCGGACACGGTGCTGCTCTCCCACGCGGGGCAGGACTACGCGGCGAGCGTGGCGCTGTCCGAGCACCTCTACGCGGCGCTCGCGGGCGGCGCCTCGCCGTCGGAGGCGCTACGGCAAGCGCGCGCCGCCCTCACGGACGACGCGCGCTTCGCGCATCCTCACTACTACGCGCTGCTGCGCGCCGTCGGCCTCCGCTAGCTCTGGCTCGCGGGCGGGTTCGGCCACTGCGTCGGGTCGAACAGGTTCGGGTCGACGCGCGGCACGATGCCGCCGACCTGGACGCCCGTGGGCTTGAAGGTCATGCCGGCCGCGACGCCCTCGAACTGGTCGAGGTCCTGCTTCAGGATCTGGTACTCGTTCTCGAGGCTAGCGGCCTCGGCGTTGTCGGCGACGAAGGTCGAGATCGAGACCGGGAAGCCCTCCTTCACCTGCCCGTCCTCGACGTAGACCATGCGCATGATCAGGTGGAAGGCGTCCTTGTTCGGCGTCTGCAGGATCGGGATGTTGACCGTCGTCTGCTCCGGCGGCGCGCCGTTGACCATCGGGAGCTCGTAGCTCCCGACCCACTCGAGCGTGTAGGGCGCTTCCTCGGGCTGGTGCCACACCGTGAGCTCGACCGCGTTGGCCTGGGGCGGCGGGCTGGGAGACTTCAGCGAGAACGTCAGGTTGAAGTCGCCCTCGAGCGGGTCGGTCTCGAGCAGCGAGTCCTCGCCGCCGGGATAGACGCGCTGCGCGGTCTCCGACTTGGCCCAGTTGAGCAGCAGCAGGTACTCCTGGCTCGCCACGATCGGCAGGAACAGGTCGTCGTCACCGTCGCCGTCGAGGTCGCCGGCCGCGCCGGCGCTCATCTGCTGGCTCATGTCGGTCCCCGGCGCCGCCACGCGCACCAGGATGACCCCGGCGTACGAGAACGTCGCGCCCCCGGGCAGCACATCCGAGAAGTTCGCCAGCAGGACCTGATCGGTGCTGTAGCGGTGCGAGATCAGGAGGTCCGAGTCGCCGTCGAGGTCGGCGTCGCCGGCGGTCAGCTCGAAGCACGACAGGATGCCGAGCGACAGCATGCCTTCGTCGCCACCCGCGCCGTGCACGGACAGGTAGTGCGTCTCGCCCAGCAGCGAGATCCACGCGACGCGCTGGTGCGGGTCGTCGACGCGGTCGATGACGGCCAGGTCGAGGCTCCGGGCGCCGACGGTGTAGGAGTAGATCGACTCGCCACCGCCGCGCGGGTAGACGCTCAGCAGCCCCTCGGCGTCGGCGACGGCCAGCTCGAGTCCGTCCAGGCCCTCGCCGGAGGCCCAGTCGAGCAGCTCGTAGTGCTCGATCGGGACGCCCGCCTCGTAGAGCGTGGTCGTCGTCCAGCCCGCGCCCTCGTCCTCGGCGTCGAGCAGCGTGTGGCCGTCGGCGGCGAGGCCGACGATGTTCGGCGAGCCGTCCAGGTCGGTGTCGACGACCTTCAGGCGCGTGGCTCCCGCCCACTCGTTACCGTCGACGAGAGTGCAGTCCCAGCTCACCGTGCCGGGCAGGATTCGCCACAGGTGCAGCCCCTCGGGCGAGACGCTGACGAAGGCGTCGTTGCAGTCGAAGCCGCCGCCCGGGAGCACGCCGACGTCGCTGAGCATCCCGGTGGGACCGTCGATGGCGATCGTGGTGCGATAGACCGACGGGCCGTACGCGAGGTACGGGCGGCCCGCGGCGAGGAAGACGACGTCCGGAATCATGTCGCCGGTCAAGCGCCCGACGTGCATCGACTCGGGCGGGCCTGCGGCGGCGACGTCGTTGGAGTAGGGAAACCAGGAGTAGAGGCCGTCGACGAGGTCCTGTGCGACGACGGGCGAGCCGAGCGCGATGAGCGCCAGCCCGGTCAGAAAGCGTGCAGTCATGAAGAGGTACGTGGGCGAGGGGGAAGCGGCTAAGCCTCGATTGTATCCGTGCCGGCCGAGCGCAGCGGGGTGCGATTTCGACCACCGGGTGAGCGAGAACCGCCCGCGAACCGGAATGCGAACCGACCGGCAACACCTAGGCCTTGGTGTCCGAATGCACGCTGCGGTTCTGCGTCGCTCGCACTTTTTTTCAGCTCGGCCGAAGGCGCCGTCGAGGGCCGTCTCTACCGTGGGTGATGCATGATCGTCCTGGGCTTTTCCGGCATCGAAAACGGCGACTTCTATGCCCGCGAGTACGGGCTGCGGTTCGTTGGTCACGACTCGTCGGTCGCGCTCGTGATCGACGGCAAGGTCGCCTTCGCGGCCGAGGAGGAGCGCTTCTCGCGCGAGAAGCACACCTCGCGCCTTCCGGTGCTGGCGCTCCGCGCGGCGCTCGCGGAGGCGGGGATACAGCTCGGCGACGTCGACCACCTCGCGTACACGTGGAGCGTCTCTTTCCGGCAGTACTTGGACATGTGCCTGCACCATGCACCGCGCGTGCCGCCGCGCCACGCGCTCGCGCTTGCGGCCACCGGCGTGCGCGTCGTGCGCGACCTGATGCTGCCTAGGCGGGTCGCGCGTCGCTTCGCGCGTGCGGTCGGCGAGCCGCTTCCGCCTTGCCAGGGCGTGGTGCACCACATGGGCCACGCATCGGCGGCCTTCCTGCCGTCGCCCTTCGAGCGCGCTGCCGTGCTGACGATCGACGGCCAGGGCGAGGCCGAGAGCGCATCGCTCGGCCTCTGGGAAGGGGTCGAGTACACGCGCCTCGCGTCCGTTCGGTCGCCGGATTCGATCGGGATCCTCTACGGCATGGTCACCGACTTCCTCGGCATGCGCGCGGGGTGGGACGAGTACAAGGTCATGGCGATGGCGGCGCGCGGCGACGCGGCGCGCTTCCGCGATGCGTTCGGAGAGCTCGTGCAGATCCTTCCCGGTGGGCTCTACCGCACGCCGCAGACCGCGCTGGTCTTCCGGCCGGGGGCGTGCGAGCGGGTGCTCGCGGACGCGTTCGGCGTGCCGGCGCGGCGCGCTGGTGAGGAGCTGACGCAGGTGCACTTCGATCTGGCCGCCGGGCTGCAGGACGCGACCGAGCGCGTGGCGTTCCACCTGCTCGACCGGCTGCGCGCCGCGACCGACGCGCCGGATCTCTGCCTCGCGGGGGGCGTCGCGCTCAACTCGGTGCTCAACGGGAAGATCCGGCGCAGCGGGCGCTTCGAGCGCGTCTGGGTCCCGCCCGCGCCCGGCGATCACGGCGGAGCCCTCGGAGCGGCGCTGCACGTCTACTACCAGCGCTCCGGAGCCCCTCGCGACGACGTCGGCTTCACGCCCTACCTCGGGCCCGGGGCGGACGAGGGCGAGATGCTGGCCGCGCTGCAGGCGCGCGCCGCGGACGTTGCCTGGACCCGCCCGCGCGACCTCGTCGACCGCGCCGCGGACCTCCTGGCGCGGGACCGCATCCTGGGCTGGTTCCAGGGGCGGATGGAGTACGGCCCGCGCGCCCTCGGCCACCGCAGCATCCTCGCGAGCCCCCGGCGCGAAGCGATGCGCGATCGTGTCAACGCGCGCATCAAGCACCGCGAGGGCTTTCGCCCCTTCGCCGGGGTCGTTCCGGCCGAGCGCGCGGCCGAGCTCTTCGACGTCGAAGGCGAGTCGCCCTACATGCAGTTCGTCGTCCCGGTCCGCGAGGCCGCGCGCACGGTGATCCCGGCGGTCGTCCACGACGGGACCTGCCGCGTGCAGACGCTGCGGCGCAGCGCGGACGGCCTCCTCCACAGCCTGCTCACGGCCTTCGAGCGCGAGGCCGGCGTCCCCGTGCTCCTTAACACCTCGTTCAACGACGCGGACGAGCCCATCGTCTGCACGCCCTCGGACGCGATCGAGACGTTTCTTCACACCGGCCTCGACGCCCTCGTGCTCGGACCCTTCCTGGTCTTGCCCAGCACAAAAAGCGCGATCGGGTGAAACTGGAGCTAGGCGCCGCCTGGTTGACCGAGACACAGGATCTCGGACCGGCGCTCCGCGCCTTCTCTACCATGATTGACAATCTCCGCTATCGGGGTGCCCTCGCGGCACTAGGGGCCATTTTCTGCCTTCACCACACCGGCCAGGTTGCGAGCGCTCAGCAGCCCTTTGAATACGCCGGACACGGATTCCACTCGGAGTTCCTTCCCAACGTCGCGCCGGCTGCGCTCGAGCTGGCGGACTTCTCAGGAGACGGTCGCCACGACCTGCTCGCCCTGGGGGTCGACGGCAAGCTCTACGGCAACGACAACTTCCTCGAGTACGGCCAGGTCGAGAGCCTGGCTGGCTACAAGTACATGGCGGTGAGCCGGGACGGGTCGCCGCGCATCTGGGCGGTCGACGGCGACGAAGACCTGATTCAGGTGCTCTGGAGCGACGTTACCGGCGATACCGTGCCGGCCTACGCGCCGACCATCAGCTTCGTTGGGCCTTCGGTCTTCCGCATCCAGGAGCGCCCGAGCGGCTCCCGGCTGCTCGTCATCGATAACAACGACAAGCGCGCCCAGGTCTTCAAGCTGATCGCGGGCGGCTGGGTGCTAGAGACCCTCTGGGACGCCGACGCCGTTCAGGGGAGCTTCCACGACGTCGCCGTGATGGCCTGGATCCACGACGTCGAGGGCGTCGCGCTCGTCACGGACCAGGGCGTCGAGATCTTCGACAACGGCGGCAACCTCAAGGAGTTCTTCCCCGGCTCCGCGCAGGACGCCTTCCTGCACGTGCTTCCGGCCGCGGAAACGCAGTGGGGGCGCGACCTCCTGATGTGGCACGCGCGGCCGCTGCCGAGCGACCCGCCGGTCGTGACGATCGCGAACTCGACCCACGCCGAGGTGATCCACGCCGCCGGCCTCAACCTGCAGCACCTCGACAACGCGCGCTTCCTCGCCGGGACCTATCCCGACATGATCGTGAGCCGCGGCGACGAGCGGTCGTCCTACGTGCTCCGGCATCAGATGACCGAGACGGAGGTGCAGCCCATCTTCACGCTGGATCTGACCAACACGGCGCTGATCCAGCTCGAGACGACTTCCGCGGCGATCGCGGCGCCGTCCGCTCCCGCTCTGACGGCCCACGCCGACCTCGACTCCGACGGCGACGAGGACGTGGTGTTCCTCGACGATCGCGGCGACGCCCTGGTCATCCTCGCGACCGCATTCGAGGAGGAGTTCCTGCGGCCCGACATGACTCCAGCCGGCATCTACTCGGTCCCGTCGCTGGACCCGGCGACGTCCGAGTTCCGCTACTCGGCCTCCTGCGGCGCGCCCGCGGGTGCGGGCACGGTCGAGTACGAGGTGTGGTACCAGCCGAGCGAGACCGTGCCGGTGTCTTGGCCGCCGGTGAAGACCGGAACCGTGGCGCCGGGTGCGACGCTGATCATCGACGAGGAGCTGCCGTCCTCCTCGACGGACGCGATCGTGCACCTGCTCTTCCGGGCGATCGACGCGAACGATCCCAACAAGGTGTTCCCGGTTCGGGTCGAGATCTGGAGCCCGGACCCCTACACGAACGACGACCTCCACGGCGAGGAGGAGAACATCTACGCCTGGGAGGCCTTCGAGGACATCGGCGGCGGTGGCGGCACCACCCGGCGCCCGAAGGTCAGCCCCGGTCCGACGGGGATGTAGGCGCCTCGCGCGGTTTTCGCACCAGCGCGACCAGCGCGAAGATCGCTCCAGCAGCGGCGAGCCAGGTTACGAGCATCCGCGAAGGGGGGGTGCTCTCACCGGGCTCGCCGTCTTGCGTGGCTGCGGAGGCGTAGCCGCCCGGCCGCGGCGTGGGGACGTAGCCGCCCTCGCCCCAGGCGTGCATCAGGAACGAGTGGATCCAGTGCACGCCGTGCCGCTGAGGTTGAGCCTCGCGCCGCGCGGACCACAGCGACCCCGCCATCGAGCCGCCGCGCGCCAGGTGTCCGTGTAGCCGCGCTACGAAGTCGAGGCTGGCGGCGAGCTCGAGCTCCATCGTCGAGGTCACCGCGCACACCGCGCCGGCCTCGAAGAACGCGGACCGCAGGTGCCCGCGCCCATCGTCGCCGCGCCGCAGCCGTGCGCGGCCCGTTCCGCAGCCGGTGACGATCACCGCGGCCGGAGCGGAGGTGCGCTCGAAGTCCTCGGCGAACCAGGTGCCGTCTGAGGCTTCCGGCGCCAGCAGCACGCCGGCCGGACGGATCCGGTCCGAGTCGTACACGCCGTGCGCGAGGATGTGCAGCAGCGCCGAGCCGCGGAAGGCGCTCGCCGGGTCCAGCGCGGGCCCCGCGAGCGCGAGCTGCACCTGGATCGCGGTGCCGTCGAAGGCGTCGAGCCCGAGCCCGGTGGCGGTGACCAAGCCGGCCTCGATCGGCGCGAGGTCGGGACGCCCCCCGACCGCGGGGTCGCCGGTGCCCGCGTAGACCGTGAGCGAGCCGGCCGCCTCCGGGAGCGCGCCAGCGCGTTCGGCGAGCCACACGCCCACGGGGATCGACGGCTGCCAGGTGACCAGGTGGGTCTCTCCCAGCGGCACGCGGTGCGGCCCGGTCAGCGCCTCGATCGGCACGTAGCCGAAGGAATCGAGCCCCGCCACGGCGACCGCGTTCCAGCCGTCCATGTGCGCGCGCGCCTCCTCGGGAAGGAACGCGTCGCCCGCATCGAAGAGCGCCGCGTCGAGCCTGCGCCCGGCGCGCGGCTCGGACGACCGCAGCGCGCCCGCGATCGACTCCACGAGCTCGGCCGACGCGGCCTCTAGCTCGTGGAACGCCGCGAGCCTGAGGTGCCGGACGGCGCCGGCGTCGGCGATGAAGAGGTGCGAGTCGATGCGCCCGGGCACGTAGGCGAGCAGCCCGCGTCCGGCGGGGATCAGCGTCGCGCGGATCTCGTCGAGCGTCGGCGTCCCGATGCCGTGCTCGCGCGCGAAGGTGCCGAGCGCCTGGATGCGCAGCACCCAGTCGAAGGCCGCCTCCGCGCCGCCGCCGTGCAGGAGCTCCAGATTGATCAGCCCGCTGAGGGCCTCGCGGATGCGCTCCTGCGACAGGATCGCCACGCCGGCCGCCTCGATCGGGCCGCGTTGCCAGCGCTCCAGGAACGTCTCGAACGCAGGCCGCAGCTCGTCTTCGAGCAGCCGGCGGCCGGCCTCCGCGTCGTCGCGCAGGAGCGGGAGCCGGGCGCGGAGGCCCAGCACGTGGAGGCGCTGCGGGTCGTGCGCCTCCATCTCTTCGAGCAGCGCCGAGCACTCATCGAGCGCCTCGGTGGCGTCGTAGAGGCTGCCGCCGTCCAGCCGCGAGGTCGCGATCGAGCCCCAGGCGCGGATCTGCTCGTCGGGCTTCAGGAGGCCCTCTTCGAGCAGCTCCAGCAGCGCTTCCTCGGCGCTGCCGGGCTCCTCCTGCCCCTTGAAGGCGGCCTGGACGCGCGCCATCGCGAGCCGCAGCCGGATCTGGTCGGCCGTCTCCGGGGGCAGCTTCGGGAACCATGCGTGGCCGGCGATCGCTTCCTCGAGCGCCGCGGCCTGGCGGTAGCGGCCGCGGTGGTTCAGCGAGTTCAGCCGGTAGACGAGGCCGGCGCCCCAGATGTACTTGCCCGCGGCGACGTCGAGCTCGAGCGCGCGCGCCTCCGAGCGCTCGAAGTAGTCGTCGGAGGTGTCCGACATGCCGAGCTGCTCGCAGGCCGAGCCGAGCTCCGCGAGTACGAGCGCGTCGAACAGGCGCAGGTTGTCGCGGTCGTAGGAGCTGAGCCCGTCCTGCGCGCTCCGCAGGCGCACCCGCTGCTCGGCGGCGCGCAGCTCGTCGAGCGCGGCGCCGAACTCGTGCTCGTCGCGGAGCAGCGTGCCCAGCTCGATGCTCAGGTAGATCGAGTACAGGTTGTCCTCGTACCGCTCGAGTCCGGCGCGCAGCACCGCCAGCGCCTCGTCACGCCGCCCCTCGTTGTCGAGGCGCTTGCCGTGGGCCTGCGCGACGACCACGGCAAAATCGACCAGACCGGGCCGCTGCGCAAGCTGTGCGGACAGCAGCCCCAGGGGCTCGCTCCAAGGAACCCCCGGGCCCCGGTTGGGACGCTCCATCTCCCAGTCGATGACCAGATGGAAGAGCTGCTCCAGCCGCCCGTTCGACAGCTTGGTCTCGCCGCGGTCCGCGGCGCGCAGCTCCTGCAGCACGCCCTCCGGCGTGTCCTCCTCGACCTGTGCGCCGGCGAAGCCCGCCAGCAGCAGGCTCAGCGCGACCGCAGCCGCGCCTCGGCGGAGCCAAGAATGCGAAGGAAGCGGTCGGCGTCGTCGAGCACGTGAACTTCCCAGCGGATCTCCTCGCCGAGCAGCTCCAGCTCCGCCGGCGTGGGGAGGTAGGAGTTCGTCAGGAGAGCGTCGACCGCCACCGTCGGCTTCAGGTCGTCGCCGCTCCAAATGCGCAGCGCATAGATATCCTCGCCCGACGCGTCCCACTGGAACTCATCGTACCCAAGAACCTCGCCGACCGGTCGCCGCAGACGGCCTTCGCCGGACCCGAGGAAGACCTTGGGCCCTGCGGTCTCTTCGGCCGGACGGCCGAACCCGAGCCAGACCAATAGCCCCGCTGCGATGACAGCGGCGACGAAGCCATAGCGTCGCAGCGGGTGCCCTCTAGGGCGGTGCGAGAGGCCCTCGAACACCTGCCGCGCCAGCTCGGCGTCGGCCGCTGTCGCAGCCTTCTCAGCGTCTTTGGCCGCGGCGCGCTCGCGCTGCGCCCAGGCCTCGAGCGGAGCGCTTAGCTCACGCTCGAGCCGCTCGCGTTCGGCCGGTCCTTGCAACTCCTCTTCCGGTTCTCTCATCCGGCTAGCTCCTCTCCCCGATCCCCGAGCCACTCGCGCAGCCGCGCGAGTCCTCGGTAGTACAGGGATTTCGCCGTGTTGGGCGAGACCTGCAGCCGCTCGCCTACGTCTTGAAATGAGAGCTCCTCGAAGTGCTTCAGGCGGATCACGTCCTCGGCGGGCGGGCCGAGGCGCGCGAGGGCTCGGTCGACGAGCTCGCCCGTGTCGTCGGGCGCTACGGCGGCGACGCTGGGGCTCTCTTCCAGCTCACCTCTCCGCGACTCCACGCGGAGGTGTCGGTCCCGCCAGTGACGTAGCTCGTGAAAGCAGAAGCCGCACGCCCAGGTCTCCAGTCTGGACGTCCCGCGGAAGGTGTCGAGTTTGCGCCAGATCGCCAGGAAGGTCTCCTGGGCGACATCGTCGAGCGCCGGGGCCGAGATTCCGAGCCCGGTGCGGGCGGCGAGCGAGCGCAGGTAGGCGGGCACGCACGATAGGCGTTCCGAGAAGGCGGCGACCGCCTCGCGGTCGCGCCTCAACACCCGCTTTACCAGGCGCAGGTCCTCTGCGTGGCGCGCCTTTCGGATCAACGTTTTCTGCTTCGCGGAAGGCTCCGCGGATACTCCCTTGAGGCCGTCGAGCCCTCGGCTGCGAGCATACCGAAAGACCCGGGTCCGCAGCAGAGCCGCTCGTCTGCGGCCGGCCGCGTGCGGAGCGGAGGCGCGCAAGGCGGCGGTGTAGGGACCGTTCGACGTTGACATCGTCCGGTGAACCGGCCCAACCGCCCGCCGAGTTGCGCCTTTCCCGAGCAAATCCGCCCGGGGGCCCGAAGTCGGCGCCCTCGCGCCGCAAGGGCTGGCTCGAAGCGGGGTTGCGGCGGCTGCTCGGGTCGCGGGTAGGCGGAAGCCCCAAGGGCCCGGGGCGAACTAACGTACCTTCCGTGCAACTTCCGGGGGGCGGGGGGCGGCTCACCGGCAACGTGTGTAGGAGCACGTTGACCCTCGGGAAGGTAGACCCGAGGTCCTGTTAGAGGGGCGAGCCCGCCCGGAGGGCTCGTCCCTCGCTAGCCTCGCGTAAGGGGCGGGAGTTCGACCGACGCCACAGCGCGCCAGGCGAGGATTGAGGGCCCCGGGAGGCGCGCGAGGCCCTAACATCGGGGACCTATCCCAGGCGTCGCAACCCCGCTCGGTCCGGCACACGGACCCCGAGGAGAAGCCCATGCAACAAGCCCGATTGGCAGGTCTGGCAACCTGCGTCGTGACGGCCGTTCTCGCCGTCGGCACCGAATCGACCGCCCAGGTCACCCAGCAGCCCGTCGCCAAGCGCGCGGCGCTGGTGTCCGACGGCTACACCCGGATGCTCGACCCGAAGATCGGCGGGAGCACCGATGTCTCCTTCCATCTAGAGCCGGCGGGGACGTCGCTCGCCGCCAAGGCCGAGGTGCTCTCCGGCGGCTCGGTGGTCGCCACGCTCTGGACCGGCAACCTCACCGGCGGTGCGGCCGCGACCACCGTGACGTGGGACGGCACCGACACGGGCGGCGGCTTCGTCGACACCGGCGCGTACACGATCCGAGTGTCCGGCCAGGCCGGCGGCTCCACGCCGCTCGACCTGCCCGTGAACGTCGTGCGGCTCGGCGTGACCGAGATCGAGTTCCAGGACTCGGCCGCCGGCAACGACGAGTGGCAGATGGTGTACTTCAAGAAGAACACGCTCGACGGCGTGTTCTACGCCACGCCCGCGATCCACGAGTACGCGGCGCTCAAGAAGAGCGGCGAGGTCTCCGACCTCGACCTCGACGACGGCAACCCGCGCTCGGCCGTGGTTGGGCACACCGCCACCGACCAGCCCGTCATGAACGGGACGCAGTACGAGACGCAGCAGTACAACTACCCGCTCGCGTACCTCGCCGGAGCCAGCCCGCGCCTGGAAGTGACGTTCGGCGACACCGCCACGTCGGCTTCGGGAGCCGCGATGGGCACCGGCCTTCCGGTCGCCGGCTATGACGTCCGCGTCGTGGCGACGTTCTCGACCGGCGGCTCCGACACGGCTGGCCCGCTGGTGCCCGGCGGCGAGCTGGTCCTCGACGGTGACCCGCTGCCGAACGACGTCGGCCGCTACGGCGTCGGCGTCGTGTGGACCTGGCAGTATGCGCCCACCGGCACCGACGAGTGGGCCGACATCGCCGGCTCGTTCGGCACCAGCCACCGTTTCTACACCCTGCTCGGTTCTCCGAAGTGGAAGGCGGGCGCCTCCGGCACCCAGTACACCGGCCCCTGGGTCGAGGTCGCCGACTACCTCGCGAGCTGGAAGAACACGCTGGGCCTCGACACCTCCGACGCCTCGGGGCTGGTCGAGACCTTCGTGAAGGGCTTCGTCGGCCAGAACGGCGGCCTGACCGAGCCGATCGAGGACGTGCTCTACGATGCCTACCCGCTCGGCGGCGACGGCGGCGCGACGCACTACTTCAACTGGGGCACCTGGAACATGGACCTGTCGGCGCTGCTCAACAACACCGCCAAGGGCACCTACGTCAACTGCACCGACAACATGGGCTCGTCGACGACGATGCTCTCGATGCTCGGCCTGTCCAACGTGCGCCCGGTGCGGCTCGGGTCGATGACCCTGAAGGCGATCTGGGGCATCGGCGCGCCGAGCTACACGACGGCGCTTTGGGGCTCGGCTCACAGCTTCAGCTACCACCACATCGTGACGCGCGACAACGGCGTCACCGTGCTGGACACCTGCATGCAGCTCGACGAGGACGGCAACCCCGGCGCGACGCCCGGCACGCCCGGCTGGAACACCGACCGGCCGTGGGCCGGGCCCGGTGGCTACGACGACCTGTCCGCCTACAACACGGTCTCCACGTCGCTGGAGAACCTCCCGGGCCTTAACTAGCTAGAAGGAGCAAAGCCATGAAGCAGACGATCAAGCACCTCCTTCTTGCCACCGCGGCGTCCGGGCTCTTTGCCGGTGCGACCGCGGCCCAGTCAGCCCAGGCGGACGCGCAGCTAGAGCGCGCCCGCGAGGGCTACGCCGCCGCCGAGTGGACCGCCGGCCCGGCGCGCGATGGCTTCACCCTCGCGTCGCTCGAGCTCAGCGGATTCCGCGGCGCCGAGCTCGAGAGCCAGAAGGGGCACCTCTCGCGCAGCTTCTTCGCGGCCGACGCCCCCGAGGGCGCCTCGCCCGCGTTCCTGGTCGAGGGCTTCGTCGGGGACGACGCGGCGCAGGCGCACGAGCTGCTCGTGCAGTGGCTCGCCGGCCTCTCTTCGCCGAAGCTCGCGCCCCGTACCGAGGCGCGCGGCTTCTCGGTGGGCGACGTGGCCTTCGTCGGCCCGTCCGGCGCAGGCCCGCGGGCGCTCTCGTGGGTCGCCTTCACGCGCGGCAACGTCTTCGTCCGCGTCGTGACCTTCGACCCGCGCGCCACGCCGACGCTCGACCTCGCCGCGGTCTCGGCCGCGGTCGACGGGGCGATCTCGTCACGCAAGGCGCTGCAGGCCGGCGCCGCGGTACCGCGGCCCGAGGTCTCCTCGTTCCGCGCCGCGGCGAAGGACGTCGTCGCGGGCGATTCGGTGCGGCTGGACTTCACCGCGGTCGACCCGGCCGGCGGTGAGCCGCACCTGACCTGGAGCGTCGGGGGCACCGGGCAGGGCTACGTCGAGCGCCGCGCCGACGGTTGGCACCTGTTCACCACGGGCCCCGGCGAGATCCGCGTGACGCTCGGCGTCACCGCGTCGACCGGCACCTATGCCGAGTCGCACGTGACGCTGGTCGCCGCCGACGACTGATTCGAGCGCGACCGATCAAGCAGCGCCCCCGCGGCCTAGTCGGCTGCGGGGGCGTTTTCGTCGGCGGCGAGGCTCCCGAAGAGGCCGAGCCCGCTCCAGTCGCGGAACCACTCCTGCAGGCTGGGCGCGATCGCCGCGAGGTCGGTGACCAGCGCCAGCTCGCCCAGCGCATCGCCGAGCGTCGCGCCTGCGCGCAGCGCCTCGAGCAGGGTGAACTGCGGGTGGGACAGCGGCAGCCGCCAGACCCGGTAGTCGCGTCGGTACAGCACGAGCCACGTCGGCGCCGGCGCCGGCACGCCCGCGACCTCGCCGTTCTCGCGGAAGGCCTGGTACCACTCGTTGACCGGGTGCTCGAAGGCCAGCACGCGCGTCGCCGCGACCGGCGTGAGCCGCAGCCCGCCCCACGACTCGGGCGGAATCGCGAGCAGCTCGTCGGTCGAGAGCGCCGTCTGGCGCGGGGCGTCGAAGACCTCCTGGACCGTGCGCTCCAGGCGCGCCAGCTCGGCCGCGAAGGCCGGGTGGGCGAGTCCGAGCTCCTCCTCCGCAACGAAGCCCGCCAGCCGCCGGCCCAGGCGGTTTAGGTTCGGGTGATCGGAGGGGTAGCGCACGAGGTAGGCCTCGAACACGCGCCGCGCGTCCTCGCCGGCGAGCGCGGTCAGCGCCGGGAAGTCCTCCTCCAGCACCTCGAAGAGCCGCGTGAAGTACATGCCGGCGTAGAGGCCGATACGCCGTTCGCCGTCGAGGCTCTCCGACGGCGCGATGACCTCGTCGATCGCGAGCCCGGGGTCGGCGGCCCCCTCGCCCGCGCGCACGCCGGCGGGGTGCGTGACGACCTCCAGGAACCAGCGCTGCAGCCGGTCGAGCTCGGCGCTAGCCACCGTCGCCCTCCCGCGCGCTGACCGGCGCGAGTCCGGCGCGGCGCTTGGCCTCCAGGGCCTCGCCGTGCACGACGTCGAAGGGCGGGATGTCGGCGTCCCACTCGACCAGCGTGGCCTTTGGCCCGCCGCGGCGCAGGGCCTCGGCGTAGAGCTCCCAGACCGCCGGCGCGACGTGCCCGGTGTGCGTATCGATGCAGTGCGTGCCGTGATCGCTGTGCCCCGCCAGGTGGATCTGCACCACCCGGTCGTAGGGGATCGACGCGAGCAGCTCATGCGGGTCGAGCCCGTGGTTGCGGGCCGACACGTAGACGTTGTTGACGTCCAGCAGCAGCGCGCAGTCGGCCTCCTCGGCGAGCCGGCCGAGGAACTCGCCCTCGGTCATCGTCGAGCCGCGGAAGGTCGCGTAGGTCGAGGGGTTCTCGAGCACCAGCGGGCGCTCCAGCACGTCCTGGGTGGCGCGGGTCTTGTCGACGATCTGCGCCAGCGCGTCCTCGGAGTAGGGGAGCGGCAGCAGGTCGTGGCTGTTGCGCCCCCCGACGCCGGTCCAGCAGACGTGGTCGCCGAGCCAGACCGCGTCGACTCGATCGGCGAGCGCCTTGAGCTCGCGCAGGTAGTCGCGGTCGATCGGATCGGTGCTGCCGAGCGACATCGAGACCCCGTGCATCACGATCGGATAGCGCGCCGCGATGCGGTCGAGCACCTCCAGCGGACGCCCGCCGGTGTGCATGAAGTTCTCCGACAGGATCTCGAACCAGTCGACCTCGGGCTCGGTCGACAGGATGTGCGGGTAGTGCGTCGTGCGCAGCCCGATGCCGAAGCCGAGGCCGGGCAGGTTCCAGCGGTTGCTCGTATCCATAGGCCGCGTACCCCCGGGGGGAGCGGCCGATCCGCTCCCCGCCGGGGAGAGGGATCTAGTGCTTGACCGGGACGGCGCAGCCGCCGTGGCCTTTGCAGTCGTTCTTGCCGGCGCAGCCGTTGTTGCCCGAGGAGCAACCGCCCTGGCCCTTGCAGTCGTTCATGCCCTTGCAGGCGTGGTGCTCGGCGGTCGCGCAGCCGCCCATGCCCTTGCACTCGTTCTTGCCCGCGCAGCTGTGCGCGTCGGTGGCGCAGCCGCCGTGGCCCTTGCAGGCGTTCATGCCCTTGCAGGCGTGCTTGGCGCTCGACTGCACCTCCGCCGTGCTGCCGGCACCGTCCGTATGGCAGCCCGCGGTCGTGCCGAGCACGAGCCCGCCGACGGCAAGCGCGAGGACGTTGGCTCCCAGCGCCGCTTTGACCTTGTTGCGATCCATGACCCGAGTCTCCTTTGTAAGGTTGGTGTTGGGGCGCCGCCGAGCCGGCGGCGAGCTTCCGGCAGAGTATGCGGAGAGGGCCCCGGCGTGACCGCCTATTCCCCGGAGGGGGGGCGGAGCACGAGGACCGTCACCATCGCCTTGCCCGCCGCCTGGCCCTCGGGCGGGATCGGCTCGGGCGCCCGCTCCAGCCCGCCCCACGAGGCCGAGGCCTCGACGGGAGCCTCGGGCAGCACGACGTCGAGCGAGCCGTCCGCCGCCGTTCGGCCGACCTCGCGGCCGTCGAGCCGGATGCTGGCCCCCGCCAGCGGCCGCATGGTCGGGTCGCGCCCCAGGGCGACAAAGCGCCGGCCCCAGCCGCGCTTCAGCAGCACCTCGGCGACGTAGCGCCCGTCCGCCTCGCGCACGAAGGCGGTCTGGTCGCCGGAGGCCGGCACGTAGCCATCCGCCCACAGGCGCCACTCGAAGGGGGTCTCGAGCGGGCGCTCCAGGGAGAGTGGCCCGGCGTGGAAGTGCACGCCGCTCTCGGCGTCCGCGTCCATACGCACCGACCAGGCGCGGTAGGACTCGATCGGCGCGCCCGTCGCGGCGTCCAGCACCCGGAAGCCGAGCCGCGAGGCGCGGGTCTCCTCCTCGCACCAGATCTCGAGGCTCGAGACCGGCGGCGTCACCGTCTGAATCGCCGGCGTCCAGCGCGAGTTGTCGGTCGTGCTGACGCAGAGCTGATACGTGCCCTGCGGCACGCCGCGGAAGGCGAAGCCGACCGCGACCTCGCCCGAGGCCTGGTCCGACCGGAAGAGCCGCGCCTCGTAGGTGGCCGGGGCGCCGCCGCCGACCGACACCAGCTCGACGTGCACGTGCCCCGCGACGATCCGCCCGACGTCGTTCCACGCGCCGCTGCTCGAGCGCAGCAGGCCCGAGACCTCCAGGCCGCGGTCCTCCTGCTGGTTCTTGATATAGCGCTGGATCGAGCTCCGGAGGTTGTCGAAGCGCGGGTCCTTGGGCGTCGGCGGCGTGGGTTGGGGCGGAGGCGCCTGTTGGACGACCGCCTCTGAGCGCACCGGGGCCTCCGCGTCCGGGACGGTCAGGTCGGCCTGCGTCGGCGACGAGCGGGCCACCTCGGGCGCCGCGGGCCGCGCCGCCTCACCCGAGCGGGATCCAACCCACGCGCGGGACCCGACGGCGACGGCCACGACAGCGAGCAGAGCGAGAGCGAGCGGAAGGGCGGAGCGCTTTGCCATGGCGACCTCTGCCCAGGGTACCACCGCCCGCGAGTCGGGTTACGAGAGGCGCCCGCCGAAGCGCGGACGGGCGCCTCTGGATGCGATCAATAGGGGCAGTCCGGCTCGCAGCACAGGCGGTAGCGCGGATCCGGGCCGGTCACGGTCACGTAGACCAGGAAGCCCGCGGGGCCCTGCGTGGTCGAGACCTCGTACTCGAAGTCCTCGGTCTGGAAGAAGGGCGCGCAGCCCGTGCCGGGGCCCGGGAGGCAGATCACCTCGAAGCAGCCGGCCTGTCCCCCGGCGTCGAGCGCCGACATCACGGCCGCCTCGTGCGCCGCCGAGTTGTTGGCCGCCGCATCGGCCTGGGCGGCGGTGGCGAAGGCGCCGAGCAGGAAGGTCTGCCCGCCGATCGACTGGTAGTCGCCACACTTGCCGCACGGCGACTCGTCCGAACTGGCGAGGGGCAGGAAGAACAGGCTTCCGGCGAGAGCAAAGAGAAGTTTACGAAGCATGGTTTGTCTCCATAGGAGGGGTAGGCACACGGAGGGCGTCCTCCGCGTGTTCGCTTGAAGCGGGTTGGCGGCGCTGGCTCGCCGTTAGGCGTCGGCGGTGACGGTGACGCGCGTCTGCGCTCCGTCGCCGACCCGTACCGCGATCGAGTCGGGTAGGGCCAGGCCGTCCAGGGGCGGCAGCGCGAGCCGGTACGAGCCCGGCGAGCTGACCGACACACGCGCGCGTCGGATGTCACGCGCGGTCATGCCCGAGAGCCGCACCAGGTCGACGCCGAGCACGCGGTGTGCGGCGTCGTCGGGCAGCACCTCGATGCCGAGCCACCAGTCGTCGGGCGCGGTCAGCGGCGCTCCGTCGGCGCCCGCGAGCTCGAGCGAGAAGGGGAACGAGCGCTCGAGCTCCAGGGTCTTCTGGTTCCAGCCCGGGTGCACTTCGACCTCGTGTACGTGCAGGCCGAAGCGCGGGTCGTTGACGAACAGGCGCAGGCGGCCGGGTGCGGAGAAGACCTCGTACGCGTCGCCTTCGGGCGTCGCGCGTTGCCACGCGCTGGCGAACGCGCCGCGGGCGAGGTCGCACGCGACCGACACTTGCAGCGACCGCGGGCGTGTGAAGCTCGTGGACTCGACGGCGTGGACCAGCGTGCGCGCCAGCGGTTCGGCGACGAGCGACAGCTCCGGCGTGTCGTCCGCCAGGTGGACGGGCCAGACCGCGCCGAGCGGGTGCAGCACCAGCTCGTAGTCGCCGCGAGGCAGCGGTTTGGTGCGGAACGACTGGGCCAGCGCATAGGCTCCTGCTCCGCGCCCGAAGCCCGCCGAAGTGGCCGCGCGCGGCTCGCGGCGGCCCTCCGCGTCGACGCGATAGACCAGCAGGAAGAGCTCCTCCCAAAGCGCCGGCGCCTCGGTCAGCTCGGCGGGCAGTCGGATCTCGCCTTCCAGCGCGATCCGTGCGTCGCGCGCGGCGTCGGCGGGGTACTGGAGCTCGACGACCGTCCGCCGGCCGCGCTCGAGCTCCGCTTCCGCGCGATCGACCGGCACCGCCTGGCTCCAGCCGGGCGGCGCGAGCTTCACCTCGCGGGGGCCGGGAGAGAGCCCGTCGAGCAGGAACAGCGTCCGCTCGCGCGCGAGCAGCTCGACCGGGGCGTGTTCGTCCGCGAGCACCTGCACCGCGAGGCGCGAGCCGGCGGGCACGCCGTGCACCGCCACCTCGAGCTCCGCCGCGGGACCCAGGGCGACCGCGTCACCGCGCTCGGGCAGGCGCCGCCACTCATATCCCTCGGCGCCGACCCAAACGCGCTCGTCTTCGACGGCGTCGCCGGGCAACGTGAGCGGCGAGGCGGCGTCCTCGAGCAGCACGTCGCGGGCGCCGACCGGGCCCGGGTGCGCGCCGAAGAGCGACGAGCGCTCGCGCACAAGGCGAACTCCCGTAAGCGGCCGGCCGTCGAGATCGGTTACCTGCAGGAGTCGCGCCGGGGTCGCCGCGGAGGATGCCGCGGGCGGAGCCTCGGTCCGCCCGCGGCCTGCGAGCACGTCGGCGAGCAGCCACCGACTTCCCTCCCTGTTCACACCCCCGGTCCGCGCAGCACTCTCCGGAGAAAGCGGTTGGGTCTGGCGCTCGCGCTCCGCGAGCCAAAGCGCGAGCGCCGTCGTTGCGAGCAGCGCCGCCGCGGCGCCTCCTATCCAGGACTTGACGTTCATGCCCTAAGGGGCCGAGCGCGCGCGCCTTGGATACGCGCATCTTCCTAAATCAGGGATTGACCAGCTGCAGCACGGCGTTGAGCAGGTGGATGCGTCCGGAGCCCAGCCCGCCGGCGTAGTCGGGATTCAGCGCGTCGAGCGGATCGCACGACGACAGCAGCGCGTCGAGCCAGTCCTGGCCCGCGCCGACCGAGAGCGCGAACGCGCCCGCGCCGCTCGCGAGACCCGTCGCCATCGACGTGCCGCTCCACCATGCATACCCGCCGCCGGGGATCGAGCCGTAGACCTGAACGGCCGGGGCGCACAGGTCGACGTGCGCGCCGTACGTCGCGAACGAGGCCTTCCCGTCGTCGCCGTTCACCCCGCCGACGGTCACGACCTCGCGCCCGTCGAGCACCACGCCCTGGGGGATGACCGGGACCGTCCACGGGACGTTCGCGATGCTGTAGCTGCCGGGGAAAACCTCCTCCGACTGCCCGCTGTTGCCCGCCGACACGAACGCCGTGACGCCCTGGAACTCGGCCCACATCAGCGCGGCCGCGACCGCGAGGGAGGGCTCGTTGGTGCTCAGGCTCAGGTTGATGATGTCGGCGCCGGCCTCGATCGCGTAGAAGATCGCGTCGGCGACGTCGAACGCGCTGCCGTTGCCGTCGCTGTCGAGCACGCGCAGCGGGAGGATGAGCGCGTCGGGGCACACGAGCAGCACCGAGCTCGCCACGTGGCTGCCGTGTCCGTAGCCCTCGTCGATGATGCCGTCGTCGTCCGTGTCCTCGCCGTCGGCGAAATCGATGCCACCGGCCTGGTCGAGCAGAAAGTCGTAGCCGGCCGGATGCAGCTTGCCCAGGAAGGTCGGGTGCCCCGGGTCGATGCCGGTGTCGATCACCGCGACGACGGCCTGCGCCCCGGTCGCGTACTGCGCGGCCGCGTCGGCGTGTAGCTGCGCTAGGGCGTCCTGTCCGAAGAACTCCTCGACCGTCGGCGTCTGGTCGACAAAGCCGACCGAGCACTGCTGCCCCGAGGTGCCCTGCGGGTCGCCGCCCTCGCCGGTTCCGCCGCCGCCTTCTCCGCCCTCATCGTCGGTGCACTCCTCGGTCTCGGGCTCTTGGGCCTGCCGGTTGGGTTCGGCCCAGATCACGTCGGGGTGCTGGGCGAGCTGAAACGAGATCTGCGCCAAGCCGGCGTCGGTTCCGGTGTCCGGCGCGCGGAAGAGAACAAGGAGCCCGCCGGCGATCTGGTCGACGGGCACCAGGCCCATCGACACGCCGTAGGCGTAGCCTCCGCCACCCGGCTGGAGCAAGGCGGCGACCTCCTCGGAGGAGCCGTCCAGGGCGGGGGTCGGGGTGAGCAGGAGCAACGTGGAAGGAATCAGAAGCATGGCAACTCAGGAGAAGCTGGGAAGGCGAACCGATGGATCGCCGAAGAGGCAGAACGGAGCCCAGGTCTCCAGCGGCTGATCCGCGGAGGCGAGCTCACGTTGCACGAGGTTGAGGGCGCGCCCGACCGGCTCGCCGCCCGCGAGGAGGCGATAGAAGCGCTCCATCAGCCGCCGCGCGTCGGCGTCGGCGAGCGCCCACAGACTGCCGACCGTCGCCCGGCAGCCGGCGCCCAGAAACGCACGCGGCAGGCCCACGAGCTCCTCGCCGGAGCGGTGCCCGAACACCGCGGTGTCGCAGCCCGAGAGCGTCACCAGCGGGATCGACACCGAGGCGAGGCGCAGGTCCTCGGCGAAGAGGACCGCCGAGCCCGCGTGCAGCGCCGACAGCTCGGGGTGGCGCGTGTCGAAGACGCCGTGTCCGGCGAGGTGGAGCGCTGCGCTCGCGAAGCGGCCCTCGCGCAGGCCGCGCGTCAGATCGGTCGCCGAGGCGCGTACCAGGCGCGGGCCATACAGCTCGGCGAGCAGTTCGGCCTCGGCGCCCGCGCCCGGCAGCTCGGGGCGTGCTTCGGCGCAGACGTGGATCGGACCCCGCTCGGCGCGACCGTCGTCGGACCGCGCGCGCAGGGCCGCTAGGTGCGTGAGCGAGAGCGCGTAGCTCACCGTGCAGTCGGCGAGCAGAACCCTGCCACCGACCCGCATCGCGTGGAACGGCAGCCCGTGCAGTGGGTCGGCGGTGACGACAACGACGTGACGCCCCACGAGGTGCTCGTACACCGGCGCGAGCAGCCGCTCGCCGAGCTCCTCGAGCAGATGCCGTAGCGAGCGGTCGACGTCGCGTCGGCGCGGCTCCAGGTACGTCCCCCCAAGCTCGAAGCGCTGGGCGTGGAAGCCGAAGCGGTCGCGGAGGTCGTCCGCCGCGGCGCGGTCGAGCGGTAGCCGCGCCACGCGCGTCTTGTCGCCGTCGACGACGAGCGCCGCGAGGCCCTCGCGCGCCGCGAGGTACACCAGCGCAACCTCGCCGTCCGCGACCGACGTGACGACCTCGCCGTCGGGGTCGGGGCCGCTGCCCGCCTCGCTGCGCCGGATTCGCCGCAGCCGCAGGAACTCGCGCTGTGCATCGTGCAGCTCGTCGGTCGACGGGCCGGCCGACCGCAGGTCCGCGGGGCCGGTGATCGAGCCGAGGTCGGCGTCGAGGCGGCGCGACACGAGCCACTCGAGCCGCTCGCGCGCGTCGCGCTCTTCGGCGTTCTCGGAGCCGGAGTGAGCGCGCGTCTCGCGCAGGCTGCGCATGCGGCCGCGCTCGATCACGCGCAGCGCTTCCCGGGCCGCTTCGGGGCGCCCCTCCGCCGTCCGCATCCAGGCCAGCTCGACGAACGCGTTGTGCGGCCGCCGGAAGAAGGCCAGCCGCCGGTCCGCGCCGGGTACCTGCAGGTAGCTGCGGTCGATGCGCGCGACCGCGTGCTCGAGTGCCTCGCGCGCCTCGTCGCGCTCGCCCTCGCGCCGGTGGAGGTGCGCGAGCACCTGCCAGGCCTCGGCCTCGACCAGCGCGTCGATCGGGTCGCGCGTCGGCTCCGACGTCAGCGCGGTGAGGAGCGAGCGTGCCTCGCGACGCTCGGAGGCGTCGTCCGACCCGGCCAACGCGCGCGCCAGCGACAGCGACGCCAGGTCGGCGAGTAGCGCGCAGTCCCGCGCGCGCAGGCTGCCCCGCAGCCCGCGCAGGCGGTGCACGAGCTCTCCGCCGTCCCCGCCGCGCTCGAGGTCCTGCAGCTCGAGGAAGCCCGCCATCGGCTCGTTGCCGATGTCGCGGAAGCCGTCGATCGCGCGCCGGATCGCCGCGGCGCCCTCCGGCTGACCGAGCGACAGCGTCGCCTGGCCCCACAGGGCCTCGCTCTTCGCAAGCTCGTACTCCATGCCGAGCTCGGCGTAGCCGTCGCGCGCGCTCGCCGCGTGCTCGGCCGAGTCCAGGCGCGCGTCCAGGCGCAGGAAGATCTCCGCCAGGTCCAGGTCGCACATCGGGACGCCGCCGGGCTTCTCCAGCTCGCGGTAGCGCTCGCGCACTCTGCGCAGCCCCTCGATCGCCTTCGCGAAGCGGCCGCGGCGCGACTCTAGGTAGGCCAGGTGGTAGCGGGCGTCGGCGACGTGCAGCGTCATGCCGGCCACTTCGAAGCCGCGCTCGGCGGTCTCGAAGAAGGAGCGCGAGTCGGTCAGCCGGTTCGCGTTCATCTCGACCACGCCCAGGTTGAGATCGGCGAAGGCCAGGCCCACCGGGTCCTCGATGCGGGCGAAGATCTCGCGCGCCGTGCGGTAGTGCTCGCGCGCCCGACCGTAGTCGTCGAGCCGCATCATGTAGACGTTGCCGACGTTGACCTCGAGCTGTGCGAGCACGCGCTCCGCGCCGAGGCGCTGCAGGACGCCGCGCGCGGCGTGTCCTACCTCGAGCGCCTCGCTGACCTGGCCGAGCGTCTGATGGATGTCGACCAGGCTGCGGCGGACCGTGGCAGCCTCGAGCTCGCACCCGGAGCTTTCGTACAGCTCGCACGCGCGTCGGAAGCTCTGCACCGCGCCCTTGCCATCGCCGCTGAAGTGCTGCGCGGTGCCGAGGCCGCGGAGCGCGAGCGCCTCGAGCTCTTCGTTCCCCGTAGCGCAGCGCACCAGCACCCGGGCGAGTGGCACCGCCTCGCTCGGACGGTTGCGTACGAGGTGGTCGAGCTCGGCCTTCAGCGCGCGGACGACCGCCTCGCGGTCCGCGGGCGCGAGCTCGGCGTAGGCGGCCCAGGTCTCTTCCGCGGGCTCCGGGCTGCGGAGCCTCGCGACCAGCGACGACAGCGTGGGCTTCACGACGCTCCGACGGCGGGCAGGTCGGGCACGAGGATCCGCAGGTCGTCCCCTTCGATCAGGAGCAGCTGGAGGTCGGCGGGGCTCGAGCCGAAGCGGAAGTCGCCGTTGGCGTGCACCTCGGTCTCGACCAGCTCGCGCGCCCCCAGCAGCAGGCACGTGGCGCCGCGCAGCTTGTCGCGCTCGGATTCCGGGGCCGTAACATGCCCGACCAGCGAGTCGTGGTGCATGCGCGCGACCTCGACCTCCCACGCGCCCGCGCGGTAGAGCCTGCGCCCCGCCTGCGCGGCGCCGCGCATGCCCGGCGCTGGCGCCGGCGCGGTGTCGCGCACCCAGTCGGCGACCACGCCCAGCGCGTCGGCGAACCGCGCCGCCAGCGTGCGCCGGGGCGCGGGCGCTCCCGCGCGGAAGACCTCGCGTCCGAGGGCGCGCTGCCGCTCGGTGAGCTCGGGCGGCGGGCCGGCCTCGAAGGCCCGCAGCAGGTCCTGCGCGAGGGCCGCTCGGCGCCGCGCCAGCGCGCCCGCCGGGTCGTGCCGCGCCAACGCGCGGGCGACGGGGCCGTCCGGGTCCGGGTCGGCCAGGTGCCGGAGGATCTCCTCGTAGCGGATCTCGTCGGGGTCGTTCACTCGGGGTGCTCTCTAGGGGGCTTCGGGATCCGCCGACCCGGCCTGGATACAACGAATCCGGGGAATCTCGCTAGGCGCCGTCCTCGGGGCCGGGAGGCTCGGGGAAGCCGCGGCGCTCCAGGATGCGGGCGAGGCCGGCCAAGCAGCGCTCACGCTGCGGCCCGATGCTCCCGCGCGGGATGCCGAGCCGCTCGGAGACGTCGTCGTAGCGCGACGAGCCGCGCGCGAAGAAGAGCTCGCGCAGCAGGCGCTGGCACCTCTCCGAGAGCTCGCCGATGGCGTCGCGCACGAGCCGGCGGCGCTCGATCACCGCGCTGGCGACCGCCGGGTCGGCGTCCGGCCCGCCGGGGACGGCGGCCATCTCCTGCTCGCCGGGGGCGGAGTCGCCGCGGCGGCGCTTCAGGCGCCAGCACTGGCGCCGCGCGGTCACGAAGATCCACCCCCCGAGCGCCCCCGGGTCGCGCAGGTAGGGGAGGTCGCGCAGCACGCAGACCCAGGTGGCCTGGAAGGCCTCGTCGACGTCCGCGTCCGACAGGCGCATCGAGCGCGCGACCTCGACGATCTGCGGCCCGAAGCGGTCGACGAGCCGTGACCAGGCCGACTCGTCACCCGCCAACGCGTCGCGCACCAGGCCCGGCAGATCGACGCTGCCGGGGCTCCTACCGGGGGTGGGTGACATCCCCCGACGATAGCAGCCGCCGGGGATGCCATCGGATGGCGCGGGGCTAACTTCTCCTTGCTCGGGGCTCCTCGTCATCGCCCTCGGCTCGCCCGCGGCAAGGGCTTCCGGCCGGCCGTTATTTGGAGACCCAGATCCCGCCTGAGAAATGGTGCCCGCAGCCAGGGCCGTGGACGTGCTTGCCCGCGTGGTACCACCTCCCGCGGTAGGCGTAGTGCCCGCAGCCGGTGGTGTGCACGTGGCCGCCCGAGATCACCACGTGCTTGCCGTGCGGCCTGTGGTAGCCGCCGTGTCCACCGTGGAGGATGCAGCCGGAGAGGAGGAACGAGCTGGCGAGGGCCGCGAGCGCGGCGGGAGAGCGGTGCTTCATGGGAGGAGCCGTGCCGATTCGGGGACGGGGAGCGGCGCTCCTTCAAACCCCGGGCCGCACGCGCGCGAAGCTCGCTCGGACGACCGGCTAACACCCCGTTCAGCACGCGCCGCGAGCGGGCTCGCAAATCGCCAAAACCGGGAGGAACCTGCTACGCTCGTGCGGTCGTCTCAGAGACGCGGCGTCCGGAACGCCGCCGTCTGTCACCGGATGACCACGGATCGGATGAAGGCACCTAAGGCCAAGCTCGCTGGCCGCTTTGCAGGAAGCCCGGCCGTTCGCGGCGGCCGCGCTTTGGGCGGTCCCGGTGTGACGCCGCCGCGCGCGGTGCCTACTCACGCGGACGCTCCGCGCGGATCGCATGTCGTGCACGCCACCGTTGCCTTGCAACGCGGTGGTGCTGCTCAGCGCCCCCGGGTTGGAGACCTTGGTCTTCCAGCCCCGCGCTGACCTCTCTCCGGGGGCCCGGTCGACCCTTGCCTCGGCCGGGCCCTTTCCCTACTCGACGAAGCGGAACGTCCGCGCGCTGAGCTTGCCGAGCAGGAGCGCCAGCAGCAGCATGCCGACCACGTGCGGCAGGCACGAGCTCATCGGAGCGCCGAAGCTGACCAGCTTGTGCATCGCGTCCATCGTCCACCCGGTCGGGAGGAAGAGCGCCAGCTTCTGCATGTAGGACGGCGTGATCTCGATCGGCCACCAGCAGCCGCCGAGGGCCGCGAGGATGTTGGTCGCGAGCACGCTGAGCCCGACGGCCTGCCCCTCGCTGCGGGCGAAGTTGCCGAGCAGGATCGCGAGCGAGCTGAGCATGCTCGCGTAGGCGAGGAGCACGAGGAGCACCATCGGTAGCCCCGCACCCCAGTCGACCCCGAAGACGATCCGGCCGATCAGCATGGCGTAGGCGATCTGCACCAGGCCGAGCGCGAGCCTTCCGCCCCACTTGCCTGCGACCACCGCCGAGCGCGAGATCGGCGCGCTCGCGAGCCGGCGCAGCAGGCCTTCGCGACGCTCGGTCAGCAGCGACGACCCGCCGCTCGTCAGCAGGATGATCATGGTGAACATGACCATCGTGCCCGGCACGGTCTGCTCCATGCCGCTCGGGATGACCTTGCGCCGGCCCGCCGGCTCGACCTCGAGCTGGAGCGCACGGGGGTGGGCCTGCAGCGCCGCCACTTCCTCGGCGCCGACGTCTGCGCCGGGCGCCGCCAGGCTCGACGCAGCGAGCAGGTCGGCCAGCACGGTGTAGACCGCGCGCGTCAGGCGGAAGTTGTCGTAGTCGGTCGAGAGCCCCGCGCCCTCGCGCCGGAACAGCACGTCCTGGGGCTCGCCCGCCAGCACTCCCGCGGTGAAGCCCGCCGGGAACTCGAGCCGGCGCCGGTAGTCCTCGAAGGGCGTCTCGGCCTCGGGGTCTTCGTCCGGGCGGACGAGCTGGAAGTCCTGCTCTTCGAGTCGCTTCTGGACCTCGTCCGCCCGGAAGCCCGCGTCGGGCGCGACGCGCACGGCGATCTTCTCCGACGAGGCCCCCCCGCCCGAGAAGCCGCCCGTCACGGTGCCGAGGAAGTAGAAGAAGAGGAACGGCATCAGGAACGTCCACAGGATCGTGTCCTTCTGCCGGATCATGACCTTCAGGTCGTGCCAGCCGATGTAGAGGGCGTCGCGCAGCATGGCTCAGCTCCTTGCGAAGGCGCCGGACATCCGCCGCGTCGAGAACACGAAGAGGAGCGCGCCGACCGCGGTCAGGCCTCCGAAAGCGAGCGCCAGGCGCGCCGGTTCGGCCGCGCCCGTCACGATCGACTTGAGCTGCTCTAGTGCCCAGCCATTCGGCGTCAGGCGGCCGATGGCGGCCATGCCGTCGGGCATGACCTCGAACGGGAAGAAGCTGCCGCCGAGCATCAGCAGCGGCATCATGACCAGGTTCGCCAGCAGGTTGCCCGCACGCTGCGACGACGCGAAGAGCTGGACCAGGATCATCATCAGCGTCAGCAGCGCGCCCGAGAAACCGCACCACGCGATCGCGAGCGGCATACCGTGGATGTCGAGCGAGAAGGCGACGCGCGCCAGCAGCAGCCCGAAGGCGCTGACCGCCGCGATCAGCACGACCGACGTCAGCAGCTTGCCCGCCAGGAACTCGCCGGCGCGGTTGGGGGTCGTCAGCACCCGCCGCAGCGTGCCGCCCTGCTTCTCGACCCAGATGTCTTCGGCGATCCCCTGGGCGAGGAAGAACAGCGTCATGAAGAGCATCGAGGGGAAGAACAGCAGCCCGAAGTTGAGCTCGCCGTCCTCCTCCTCGGTTTCCACCTCGGTCACGAGCTCGATCGCCGGCGGCGACAGCATTCCGGTGAGGCGTCCCATGATGTCGTTCATCAGCACCGAGATCTCCGCGACCTCCTGGTCGGGGAACGTCTGCGCGCCGGGCGGCATGGGCTGGAGCATGCGCTCGATCGGCTCGCCGAAGACGCGGTGCAGGTAGAAGACCGCGTCGACGAGCATGGTCAACGCCTCCTCGACCATCCCCGGCAGGATGCGCTGCGCGGGGTTGGTGATCAGGCGCAGGGTGCACTCCTCCTCGCGCAACACGGCCTCGCCGAAGCCCTCCGGGATGATGAGCAGCGCCGAGCCGTCTCCGTCGTCGATGCGCTCGCGGCCTTCTTCGAGCCCGACCTTCTCGGCCTCGAAGGGCAGCGACTGGCCCTGTTGCTGGCCCATGGCCCCGAGTAGTAACCCGGACAGGAAGCTGCCGTCGAGGTCGGCGACCAGCACCTCGGCCCTTGGCCCGGCGCTGCCTCCGCCGCCCCCGAAGGCGAGCTTGATCATGCCGGCGATCGCGAGCGGGATGCCGAGCCACATCAGGAACGACATCGGATCGCGCATCCGGCGGCGCAGGTCCTTGGCAGCGGTGTGGAGGAGGAAGCCCATCTACTCCCGCAGCGCCTTTCCGGTGAGCTTGATGAAGAGCGTCTCGAGGCTCGGCTGCGTCATCGTCGTCTCGCGAACCTCGGCGCCCGACTCGCCCAGGGCGGCCAGGATCGCGGGCAGATGGCGCGACGAATCCGAGACCGCGAGGGTCAGCTTGCTCGCGTCGGCCTGGACGATCTCCAGCTCCGCGCTGAGCTCTCCGCCGAGCGCGGCGCGGACCGCGTCGGGGTCGAAGGCTCCAGCCAGGCGCAGGAGGTCGCGCTCGCCCAGCAGGCCGCGCAGCTCCGCCAGCGTGCCCTCGGCGATCAGTCGGCCGTGGTCGATGATCCCGAGCCGGTCGCACAGGCCTTCGGCTTCTTCCATGTAGTGCGTCGTGTAGAGCACGCAGGTGCCGGCCTCCGCTTCCTCGCGCACGAGGTCCAGCAGATGCACGCGGCTCTGCGGATCGACGCCGACCGTCGGCTCGTCCAGCAGCAGCACCTTCGGCCGGTGCAGGATCCCGCACGCGAAGTTCAGGCGGCGCTTCATCCCCCCGCTGAAGCGCTTGGCCGGCTCCTTGGCGCGGTCGGCCAGGCCGATGCGCGCGAGCACCTCGTCGACGCGCGAGCTGAGCTCGGCGCCGCGCAAGCGGTAAGCGCCGCCCCAGTAGCGCAGGTTCTCGGCGGCGGAGAGGTCCTCGTAGATCGCGAGCTCCTGGGGGACGACTCCGAGGCTCGCCCGCGCCGCCAGCGCGTCGCCGACGACGTCGCGCCCGAGGAGCCGCACGCTGCCGGCGGTGGGGGTGAGGAGACCCGAGAGGCAGCCGATCGTGGTCGACTTGCCGGCCCCGTTCGGGCCGAGCAGCCCGAAGATCGCGCCGGGCTCGGCGCGGAAGCTGACATCGTCGACCGCGACCAGGTCGCCGTAGGTCTTGCGGAGGCCTTCGACTTCGATGACGGACATGGGTGGATAGGAGGTCTTGGGGAGCCCTAGAGCGGGCGCGCTGGGGCCTTAGGGCGACGAGTCGCGCGGAATCCTTCGCGCATTCCGCGGTTTCTTTGGGCGCCTAGTCGCCGACGCGGTCGCCGCGCTCGTAGGTGCCGGTGCCCTCGAGGTTGAGAGTCCCGTCCTCGCGCCAGACCGTCCAGGAGCCGTGCAGGGATCCGCTCCGGAACTCCCCCTGGGCGCTGCGCGCGCCGTTCTCGTGGAAGTGCGTCCACAGGCCGTGGGCCTTGCCGTCCACGTAGTGGCACTCGGTCATCTGATGGCCGTTGTCGTGCCAGTAGAGCCACTTGCCGACGCGCTCGCCGGCGAGGAAGTTGCCCTCGGCCATCTTCGCCCCGTTGTCGTAGTACCAGCGCCAGAGGCCGGCCTCCTCTCCATCGGCGTAGGAGCCGTCCTCGTGCAGCTGCCCGTTCTCGTGCCACGCCAGCCAGGCGCCGTGCCGCTGCCAGCGGCCCTCGCCGTCGAGGATCTGCCAGCCCTCGAACTCGGGGTTGCCGTTGTCGTAGTGGGCGCGGAGCTCCTCGCCGTCGACCAGAGAGGGCGGCGGAGCGGGGCTGGGCGCCGGAGCCTCGGGCGCGGAGTCGGCGATGGGGGCCGCGCTGCGGGCGGTCGGCTCGTCCCCGCGCCGCGACGCCTCGGTCAGCCCGGCCGGCTCGGTGGACCGGGGCGGCTCGATGTGAGCCTTCGCCGTGCGCGGCGTCGGGCCGGCCAGCTCCGCGGCGCGGCCCGATGGGCGCGCCGCGAGCGCGCCGAGCGCGAACGCTCCGCCCAGGGCGAGGAGCACGAGTGCCAGGGCCTTGCTCACGTGAATTCGGATCGTACCACTTCGTAGCCCGGCTGAGCCCGGCTGGCTAGAGCACCTCGAACCGCGCTGGGGGTAGAATTCTGCCCCGTCGCCCCTCGCTCACCCCCGACCCCATGACGCTGCAGACCGACCTCAAGAGCCCGACCAACAAGCTCCAGGCGGTGATCGAAAACGTCGAGCACGTGATCTACGGCAAGCGCGAGGCGATCCGCAACTGCGTCGTTGGCCTGCTCGCGGAAGGTCACGTCCTGCTCGAAGACGTGCCGGGGACCGGCAAGACCACCGTCGCACGCGCGCTCGCCAAGTCGATCGACGTAGGCTTCACGCGCGTGCAGTTCACGTCCGACCTCCTGCCCGCCGACCTGCTCGGCGTGGCGGTGCTGGCCGAGGACCGCGCGGATTTCGTGTTCCGGCCCGGGCCGATCTTCGGGAACATCGTGCTCGCCGACGAGCTCAACCGCACGACGCCGCGCACGCAGTCGGCGCTGCTCGAGTGCATGGCCGAGCGCCGTGTCACCGCCGAGGGCGAGACGCGCGAGCTGCCCGCGCCCTTCTTCGTCATCGCGACGCAGAACCCACTCGAGTTCGAGGGCACCTATCCGCTGCCCGAGTCGCAGCTGGACCGCTTCCTGCTGTGCGTGCGGCTCGGCTATCCGTCGCGCGACGTCGAGCGCCAGGTGCTGCTCAGCCGCGTCGGGCTAGACCCACTAGAGGCGATCGGCGCGGTGATGACGCGCGACGAGCTCCTGGCCGAGATCGAGGCCGTGCGCGAGGTGCGCGTCGACGAGGCGCTGCTCGACTACGTGCTCGACGTCGTCGAGGCGACGCGCGACCGCGGGCGCTTCCTGCTCGGAGCGAGCCCGCGCGCGGGCCTCGGCTGGATGCGTGCCGCCCAGGCGATGGCGCGCATCGAAGGGCGCGAGTTCTGCGTGCCCGACGACTTCAAGCGACTCGCCGTGCCGGTGCTCGCGCACCGAGTGGTGCCGCTGCCGACCGGCGGCGGCGCGGGCGATATGTCCGGCGGCGAGGGTGCCGTGCGCGCCCTCCTGGACGCGGTCGCAGCGCCGGAGTGAGCGCCGCGCCCGCGCCCGTCGCTCCGCTCAAGCCGGTGCGCCGCACGACGCGCCTCACCCCTTCGGGGCGGATCGCGCTGCCGGTCGCGGGCGCTAGCCTCCTCGCGAGCTGGGCCTTCGGCGGCCTGCTCGGCCTCTTCGCGTCCACGTCGGTCGCGGCGCTCGTGCTCGCGCTCGCGCTGACACGCTGGCACCTGCGGGGCCTGCGCGTGCTCCCGCCCGGGCCCGCGCGCGTGCACGTCGGCGATGTGTTCACGCCCGAGGTGATGCTGGTTGCGGGCGGCTCGTTCCACGGCGCGCGCTACCTGCGGCTCGCCTGCGGTGAGGGCGACGGTTTCGTCGAGCACGCCGCGGGGCAGCGCCTCGCGCTAGGCCCCGGCGAGCGCGCGCGGGTGCCGATCTCGCATCGGCTCCACCGCCGCGGCCGGCATCACGAGCTACAGCTGGTCGTCGCCTCGAGCTTTCCGATGGGTCTCGTGGAGCACCGCCTGCACTACCGCCTGCCGGTCGAGTTCCTGGCGCTCCCGCGCCTCGGCAGCCTGGGCGAGCTGGGCGCGCTGCCGCGCGCGCGCCGCGAGCCGCTCCACGAGCAGCAGCCGTTCGAGCGCGGCGAGGAGGAGTTCTACGGCGTGCGCGACTGGCGCGAGGGCGAGAGCCTGCGCCGCGTGCACTGGCGTCTGTCCGCGCGCCGCGGTCGCCGCATCGTGCGCGAGTACCGGCTGCACGCCGAGCCGCCGGTGCACCTCGTGCTGGGGACGCACGTGGCGGGCACGGTGCCGCTCGACGCTCCGCGCCGCCGCTTCGAGCGCGCCGTGAGCCTGGCGGCGACCGTCGCCGAGCACTTCCTGCGGCGCGGGCGCGCGGTGCGGCTCACGCTGGCCGGCGACGAGCTCTTCGCGGTCGACGCCGCGCGCGGGCGCGGAGGGCTAATGCGCGTGCCCACCGCGCTCGCCGACGTCGGCTTCTCGGCGGGGAGCCCGCGCGAAGCCGTCGAGCGCGGCCTGCAGCGCGTCCCCGAGGGCGAGGTGCCGATCGCGGTCTTCGTCGGCGACGGGAGCACCGGAGCTTCGCTCGGGCGTGCGCTCTCGATCGACGTCCTGTCGCCCGAGACCGGGCGGATGTTCCTGCCCGCACGGCCGTGGGGGATGGGCGAGCCGCTCACGGCGGGGACGCGGTGGTGAGCCCGGCCCGCGGAACCAGCGCGGCCCGCCAGCCGCGCCGCGCCGATCGCTGGCTGCGCGCCTCGCTCGCGGCCGGGGCGGTGCCCGTCGTAGCCGCCTTCCTGCTGACGCTCTTCGGCGGCCCCGAGCTGCCGGGTGCCGTCGCGGTGCTCGGCGGCCTCGCGCTCCTCGCCGCGCCCGCCGCGGCGCTGGCGCTGCGCAGCACGCTGGCGCGGGCGTCCGTGCCGGCGCTCTTGGTGGGAGCGGCGTGGTGTGCGCAGCTCGTACCGCTCGCGCTGCTCGGCTGGGGCACCGCCGGAGCGCTCTTGCTCGGCGTGTTGTTGCTCGCCTATCTCAACCTCTACCTGCACCGTGCAAACGATGCGGCCGCGGCTGCGGCGCTGGTGCTGAGCCCGGTGGCGACGGTCGTCGGCTTTTCGGTCGCGCCGGGGGCGGTCTGGCTCATTCTGTTTCCGCTGGCCCTCGGGCTGGGCGCGACGTCGCTGCTCGCGTTGCAGGCGCGACGCGCGGAGCTTCTCGCGTGGCGCCGGCCCGGCGACTACGAAGAGCCGCCGTCGGGACGCCGCCTGCTCGCCTATGCGGCGCCGCTGACCGCGCTGGTGCTGCTCGCGACGCTGCTGGTCTACGTTGCGGTGCTCGTGCTGCCGGAACCGATCCTACAGGAGGGCGAGTCGGTCGAGTCGCCGACGGAGCCCGAGAGCGAGCTCGCGAGCAGCGGTACCCAGGAGGACCAGGACTCGCTCGACACCTTCGAGCAGATCTTCCCGTCGGGAATGGACCTCTCCGGCGGCATCACGCAGCTGCAGCGCGAGACGGTGATGCGCATCGCGCCGACCGGTGGCGTCGACATCGGCCCGCTCTACATGCGGGGGATGGTGCTCGACGTGATCGACGACCAGGGCGCCACCTTCCAGCGCACCAGCGGCCGCGTGACCGAGGAGCCCGAGCCCGACGGCTGGGCCGACCTCGGGCGCCCGTTCGGGCGCGCGGCGTTGCTCGAGATCTCGGTCGAGCAGCAGCCCATGCTGATCCGCCGCGGCAACCTGGGCATCCTGTTCGCGCCGGAGCGGTTGCTCGCGATCGACCTGACGCCGATCCAGCACGACCCCGACGGGCTGCTCGTCGCGCTCGAGCCGGATCCCGACTGGTTTCGCTTCCGCGCGCGCTTCCAGGACCGGCGCGCCTCGTACCTCGACCTGTCCGACCGGCGGGCTCTGCACGGCGAGCCGCTCTACACCGAGCTGGCGTTCCATCCGCGCTCGGCCGACGAGCTGGCGCAGCTGGAGCGCATCGCGCGCGAGGTCGTCGCGGCGGCGAACAACGACGTCGAGCGCGTTAACGCGCTGGTCGGCTGGTTCCAATCCGAGTTCACCTACTCGCTCGACGTCACCGAGTTCCCCGGGCTTCCGGGCGTGCTCGAGTTCCTGCGCCGTCGCAGCGGGCCGTGTACCTACTACGCCTCGGCCGCGACGCTGATGCTGCGCTCGCTCGGGATCCCGGCGCGGATCGCGACCGGGTTCCTGGCGAAGGAGTTCGACTCCGAGGAGCGCAGCTACGAGGTGACGACGCGCGAGGGCCACGCCTGGATCGAGGTGCACTTCGAGGGCGTCGGCTGGGTCACCTTCGATCCGACGCCGGGGGGGCAGCGCGCGCGCGCCCTCGCGCAGGCGCTCGAGGCGGAGGGTGAGCCGGGCGTGGGCTCGCTCGCGCGCGACCTCGCGGGCAGCCTCAAGCGCTGGGCCGAGTCCGGCGGCGACGTGGCCGAGATGCGCGAGTTCGTCTCGACGCTGGCCGAGGCGCCGCGCGCGGTGTGGGGGAGCCTGAAGCGCTCTCCGCTGATCGCCCTAGGGCTGGCCGGCGTGCTGGTGGCGGCCTTGCTCCTGCGGCGGTTCGGGGCTCGCGCGGGGGGCGAGCGCGTGGCGCCTGCCGCGGTCGATGCGCGGGTGGAGTCGCTCTACCGCAAGCTGCTCACCGCGCTCGCGCGCCGAGGCCACCGCCGGCGCCCGCCGCAGACGCTCCGCGAGTTCGCCGCGTCGGTGCGCCTGGCGGGCGGCGAGCGCTACCGCCCGCTGCCCGCGATCGCCGAGGCCTTCTACGGCGCGCGCTTCGGCGGCCGCGAGCTGTCGCCGGCGGACGAGGAGGCCGTGCGCGGCTTCCTGCGCTCGCTCGACGACGCGGACTAGGCGCTGTTCGGCGCCCTACTCGGTGACGGGGTTCGAGAGCACGCCGAGGCCGGCGATCTCGACCTCCATCACGTCGCCCGCCTTGACCCAGATCGGCGGCTTGCGCGCGAAGCCCACGCCCGGGGGCGTGCCCGTCGCGATGACGTCGCCGGGCTCCAGCGTGACGCTCTCGGACAACTTCTCGATCAGCTCCGGCACGCGGAAGATCAGTTGGTCGGTGTTAGAGTCCTGCAGCGTCTCGCCGTTCAGCCGCAGCGAGATGCGCAGCGTGTGCGGATCGGGGACCTCGTCGGTGGTCGCGATGTACTCGCCCAGCGGGCCGAAGGTGTCGGGCGACTTGCCGCGCTGCCACTGACCGTCGGCGAACTGGAAGTCGCGCGCGCTGACGTCGTTGAAGTTCGCGTACCCGAGCACGTGGTCGTAGCCGTCCGCGGCCGACACGCGCGAAGCGCGGCGCCCGATGATCACGGCGAGCTCGGCCTCGTAGTCGACCTGCTCGGTCAGCGGCGGGATGACGACCGGCGCCCCGGGCCCGGTGATGGACGTCGGGAACTTGGAGAACATCAGCGGACGCTCGGGGAGGTCCATCTTGCTCTCCTCGGCGTGGTCCTTGTAGTTGAGCCCGATGCAGATCACCTTGCCCGGTCGCGGCACCGGCGCGAGCAGCGTCACGTCGCCGCGCGCGACGACGGCGCCCGCCGTCCGCAGCCCGGCGAGGCGACCGGCGTCGCTCGTCACGGCGTCGTGAGCGGCATCGGCCTGCGGCAGGTGGCTGCCGTCGAGGTCGTACCAGTCGTTGTGGTTCGCGGGCTGCGGGATCCCGACCTCGTCGTGGGTGAAGTCCAGGATGTCGCCGTCGGCCAGAAGCGCTCCGAGCCGCGGCTCTCCGCCGGGCTCACGGGTGAAGGTGACGATTTTCAAGACGCGTGGGGGGATCGAGAAGGAGCGTTTGGAGCCCCTTGGGTCCGTGGAGGCCGACGAGCGTGAGCCCTGGGTCGGCGGCGCGCGAGGCGCCGGTGGCGAACGTGATCGCGCGGCGGATGCGCGCCGAAGTGCCGCCACGCAGGCTTTGCGGGGCGACTTTTCGGGCAAACAGGATACGGGACGAGGCCCGAATCGCCACGCAGATCGGCCCGAGAAGCTCCGCGAGCCGACCTCACCCCACGACGGCGCCCCCGCGGGGGGCTCTCACCCGAAGAGTGCCACGCCCTTTACGTAGCCCGGCTGCGCGTGGTCGCCGCCGAAGGCCTCGGGGATGCGCTCCAGGCCCTCGTAGCGGTGCGAGGCGATGCTGGCGACATCGACCTTACCGTCTTCGATCAGGTGCAGAGCGCGGCGATAGATCGTCGGCCGTCCGTCGTCGTCGAAGCCGCCCGAGGCGCCGACCGAAAGGACCAGCGACGGCTCCTTCCACTGCACCTGGTTCATCAGCTCGAGGCTCGCTCCGCCGTGGCCGACGCCGTACATCACGAAGGTCGCCTGCTTGCGGATTAGGGCGGGCAGCTGCGCGAAGATCGGGCCGTTTCCGGTCGCTTCGACCAGGTACTCGACCATGCGGCCCGACGTCCGCTCGCGCACCGCTTCGGTCAGGTCGGTGGCGCGCGGATCGATCGGCTCCGCGCCGAGGGCGCGCGCGGCCTCGCGCTTGGTGTCGTCGATCTCCGCGACCAGCAACGTGCCGTCGAAGCCCAGCACGCTGCGCAGCACCTGAATCCACAGGAGCCCGGCGGGTCCGGCGCCGCAGACCAGCGCGGTGCGGACCTTGCGCGCCGGGTCGGCATCGCCGATGCGATAGCGCGTGTTCGCGCGTTGCGCGAAGTCCGACGAGTGCAGGATGCAGCCGAGTGGCTCGGTCATGGCCGCCCGCGCCGCGTCGAGGTCGGACTCGATCTTCACCGCGTTGACGCCGGGCGTCGCGACGTACTCGGCGAAGCCGCCCTCCAAGCCGGTGATCCCGTGCTCGATGTAACCCTCGCACTGGTGCGAGTCGCCCGATGCGCAGTACTCGCACAGGTCGCGCGCGGCACTGACGCAGCTGAGCCCCTGGTCGAGCACGACGCGGTCGCCGACCGCGAGCCCTCCGACCTCGGAGCCGACCTCCTGCACGACGCCGGTAATCTCGTGCCCGAGGATCTGCGGCGCGTCCCGCAGCGCGATCGGCTGCCCGCGCTCGTCGAGGTTGAAGTTCATCTCGCCGCCGAAGATGTGGAAGTCCGTGCCGCACAGGCCGACCGCGGAGGTCGACAGCAGCACGTCCCGCGGACCCGGCGTCGGGTCCGGCACATCCAGGAGCTCGAGTCGACCTACGTCGACCAACACGCAGGCGCGCATGGGGTGATCCTCTCCACCTGTGGGGGCGTGGCGTCTACAGCGAGACGGACTGCTCCGCCCAGATCTGGAACTCGCGGTGCTTGTGGTTCTCGGCCTTGGCCGGCTCGCCGCCGGCGACCTGGCGCAGGTGCTCGAACACGCGCGCGCCGACCTCCTGGATGCTCTCGGTGCCTTCGATCACCCCGCCTGCGGACAGGTCGAGGTCGCCGCTCATGCGCTCGAAGATGCCGTTGTTCGACGCGAGCTTGATGACCGGCGCGATCGCGTTGCCGATCGTGGTGCCGCGACCGGTCGTGAAGATGACCGCGGTGGCGCCGGCTCCGACGAGCCCGGGCGTCGACTCCTGATCGTAGCCCGGCCCCTGCATCATGTTGAGCCCGCGCCGCTCGGGCGGCTGGGCGTAGCCGGTGCAGCCCTCGACCCGCGTCGTGCCGCCCTTGGCCATCGCGCCGAGCGACTTGATCGTGATGTTCAGCAACCCGCCGGCCTTGTTGCCCGGGCTCGGGTTCTCGTTGAGCACGGTGCCGAACTTCGAGGCGTAGTCCTTGTACCAGTCGACTGTCTCGAACACCTGTCGCCCGACCTCGGCGTTGCGGGCGCGGGCGGCGAAGACGTGCTCGGCACCGCAGAACTCCGGCACCTCGGTGATCAGCACGGTGCCGCCATTGCGCACCAACAGGTCGGAACAGTGCCCCAGCGAGGGGTTGGCCGAAAGGCCCGAGAAGCCGTCCGAGCCGCCGCACTTGACGCCCAGCACCAGCTCGGAGATCGGCACCTCCTCGCGCTGTGCCTGGTTCACGATCGGCAGCATCTCCTCGATCTTCGCGAGGCCCTTCTCGATCGCCGCCTGGGTGCCGCCGGACTCCTGGATGCCCATCCACTCGACCGGCTTCTCCCACGAGACACCGCCGTGCTCGCGCAGATAGCGGCCGACCAGCGTCAGGTTCGTCTTCTCGCAGCCGAGGTCGAGGAAGAGCACCGCGCCCACGTTGGGGTGGTTGGCGTAGTTCGCCAGCGTGCGGAGCATCACCTCGACGTTCGATCCGTCGGAACAACCGCAACCCTTGTTGTGCGGCAGCGCCACGACGCTGTCGACGTTCGGGTACTTCTCGCGGTCGAAGCGCGTGTACTCGACGATCGTGGCGATCTGCGCCGCCTCGTGGCTCGCGCACATGCTGGTCGGGATGATCAGCACGTGGTTGCGCGTGCCGACGCGGCCGTCCGGCCGGCGGAAGCCGCGGAAGGTCGGGCGCTCGGCCTCGGGCACGTAGTCGGGAGCGGGGGTGGAGAGGTCGTCGGGCAGGTCGCGCACGACCGGCACGTCGTCCGACATGTTGTCGTGCGAGATCGGGTCGCCCGCGACGATGCCGAGCGACGTCCCGATCGGTTGACCGTACTGGAGCACGAACTCACCCGCCGGCACGTCGCGCGTGGCGAAGCGGTGCCCGGGGGTGACCTTGCCGCGGATCTTGACCCCGTCTGAGCCGGGCAGGGCGATCGTCTCGCCGCCGGTGAGGGTGGCCTTCACGACCGCGACGTTGTCCGCGGCGTCGACCTGGATCGCGCACGCGTGGAGGGGGGTGGCTTGAGCTTCCAAGGCCACTCATTCTAGCGCTCCAGGCCGCGTCGCGCGGCGCGAACCGTCGCTCGTCGTGCTCCCCGAGCCCGGACCCTGGACGCCCGCGCAGGCATCGCTAGCCTTGGCGGATGGAAGAGCCGACCTCCGCACCCCCCCGCGACCAGACGCCCTATTGGGACCGCGTCGCGCGCGCCAAGACCTTCTCGCACGAGCCCGACGACGACGTGCTGGCGCGCTTCTTCCCCCGCGACGAGCCGCTGCTCGATCTTGGCTGCGGCTACGGCCGTCTTACCTCACGGCTGGCCGCCGCCGGGTACGCGGCGGTGGGGGCCGACCGCTCGTGCGGGATGCTCGCGCGAGCGCGCGAAGAGCATCCGCGCCTGCGTCTTGTCCGGCTTCCCGACGGGCCGCTGCCGTTCGCGTCGCGTCGCTTCGGCGGAGTGCTGCTCTTCTCGGTGCTCACCTGCATCCCGGGGGCCGCCGATCAGGTGGCGCTCCTCGACGAGGTCGCGCGCATCCTGCGCCCGGGGGGGCACCTGTACGTCAGCGACTGTCTGCTTCAGCCCGACGCGCGCAACCGCGAACGCTACGACGCCGGCCGCGAGCGCTACGGCGAGGAGGGCCTGTTCGACCACGAGGAGGGCGTCACCTTCAGCCACCTGACGACGGACCGCATCGCCCGCATCGACCAGCGCTTTGAGCGCGCGAGCTACGTTGAGCGCGACGTCGTCACGATGAACGGGAACCGCGTGCGCGCCTTTCAGCTCGTGGGCACAGCGCGTTAGGGCATCCACCGTCAAGCACGGCGCGGGCCGCGGCCGAAGAGGGGGCGTGACCGAGTTGATCGACAGGGCGCAGGTCGAGCTCCTTCGGGCCTTTCGCGACACCGACGTGCTCGCGCGCGCCACCGAGCGCGTCGTCGGCGAGCTCGAACGGGCCCTGCGCGCCGCCCTTGACCTGCCTCGGTCGGCCATGCGCCTACAGGGCGCGGAAGCACCCGCCCTGCTGGAGCGCATGATCCCGGTCGTCGAGGCGAGCGTGCGCGGAGCGGTCAACGGGATGAGCCCGACCCACTGGCTGTGGGTGTTGCGGCGCGTGCCGCTCGAGGTCTTCGGCTGCGGGTCGGGCGCTGCCTACGACCGCGCGCTGGCCGAGCTGCTCACCGTGGATGCCGTGCCCGAGCGAGCACGTGTTCGCATGACGGCGCTTGGCGAGATGGCGTATCGAGTCGACCGCGTGACGCTGTTCCGGCTCGGCAAGCTTGTCGCCGGAGCGCTCTATCTCTCCAACCTGCACTCCATCTACCGCTGGGCCTGCAAGGGCGCGCCGATCGTCGTGCGTGGCGGCCGGCTCGCCGTCGAGGCCGAGCCGGCGCTCGAGGAGGCCGTGAAGCTCTACGACCGGCGCAGCGCCTCGACACGCGGCCCGCTGGACCGCACCGGCACGGCCGCCGCGCGCTTCGACGACGAGGGCGACGACTCCGAGGCGCTGCTCTTCGTCACGGCGATGGGATCGACGCGCATGACCCTTCCGGGAGAGACCGTGCGCCTGCCCGTGGACGAGGCCAGCTTCCGCGCGGCCTATTCGGCCAACGCCCTCTCGCTCGGCGAGCTGCGAAGCTGGCTCGCCTCCGCGCAGCATCCGTGGCCGCGCGAGGCGCGCGTGCTGGTGCGGCTGCTGCGGATTGGCTTCGGCTTCCTCGTGCAGCACCGACAGGGCGCGTTTCAGCTCCTCTCGCGCGGCTACCTGGTGATCGACGAGCCGCGGTTCAAGGAGCTCGCGCTCGAGCGACTCAGCCAGCTTGGTGCGCTCCCGGCGGACGAGCCGCGGGACGGCGAAGAGCTGCTGGCGGCGCTCGTCGAGGTGAAGCCGTCGGCCTGGCCCGTGCGCCCCGGTCCGCCGGTGCGCCTCGAAGGCGGCAAGGTCTGGCTCGACCTCTACGCCGCCAGCAACCGCCTGGAGACGGCGATGGAGCTGCCCGAGCTGGACGGCGACGCCCCGAACCGGCGCGCGCGGGCCTTCGAGAACGAGGTGCAGGCGCTGCTCGACGCCAGCGAGTACCGGCCGCCGGACGAGCTGCGCGCGCTTCGCCGGACGCAGCTACGCGTCGACGGCGACTTCTTCACCGACCTCGACGCCATCGGCTGCCGCGGCGACGATCTGCTGCTCGTGTCGTGCAAGAGCCTGCGCCGCACCGCGTCCTACGAGCAGGGCGAGCACGCGACCGTCCGCAACCGCAGCGACGAGGTCCAGAAGGCGTGCCGCGCGTGGATCGACAAGGTCGCGCATCTTCGGCGCGAGCCGCGGGGCGACAACTTCGACCTCTCTCGCTTCCGCCGGATCGACGGCGTCGTCTGCACGCCGACCCCGATCTTCGTGCCGCTTGGGAGCGCGACCGAGGATGTGCTCCCGGGACTGCTCCGGGCTACGAGCTACGGCGAGCTGCGCGGGTGGCTGCGGCGGGGCGGGGCCGCCGACGCGGCCTAGGCCGTCGGGCTACACCAGGTCGCGCAGGTCCAGATCGCCGCGCTCTTGCAGCGCGCGGAAGCGCTCCATCGTCTCCGCAACGCCCCGCTCGAGCGGCGTGAGCTCCAGGTCCGGCAGCGCGCGGCGCAGCGCGGCTCCGTCGAGCTCGGGCGGGATCGGCAGCGGTGGGCCGTCGACCGAGACCAGCCCGCGGTTCTCCTCGGGCGCGAAGCGGTCGATGGTCTCGGCGATGCGCTCGACCTCGAGCGAGTCGCCGTGCAGGTTGTAGACGTGCGCGCCCTCGGGCCCGCGGTCCGCGCACGCCAGGAACGCGGCGGCGGTGTCGGCGACGTAGTTGAAGTCGGTCGCCCCCGAGAACGGAATCGTGAAGCGGCGGCCGACCACCGCGGCCTTCATCGCGCGCGTCGGTCCGGACGTCAGCCCCTGGTCGCGGCCCACGCCGTACACCGTCAGCGGCCGCAACCCGATCGAGGACACGCCGTCGTCCTGGTAGAAGATGCGCGCGCTGCCCTCGTTCGCGCGCTTGTACACGCCGTAGTGCGTCGCCGGCTCGCAGGCGGCGCGCTCGTCGGGCGCGGCGTCGCTCTCGGGCGGGCCGTAGACCGCGGCCGAGCTGGCGTACACCACGCGCTCCAGCGCCAGCTCGTGCGCGGCCTGGAAGAGGTGCACCGTCCCCACGACGTTGACCGCGGCGCCCAGCGCCGGGTCGGCCTTGCAGAACGGCACCTGGAGGCCCGCCAGGTGAACGATCTTCTTCGCCTCGGAGCCCGCGACGGCCTTGGTCACCGCGCCGAGGTCGGTGATGTCGCCCTGGACGAAGCGCACGTTCGCGAGCGCGTCCTCGTCGAGCACCTGCTTGAGCCTGCGTCGGTCGGTCGAGAGGTCGAACACCACCGGCACGTCCCCGCGGTCGACGAGGGTCTTCACGACCCAGGCTCCGATGCAGCCCAGCGCGCCCGTCACGAAGTAGGGTTCGTTCATGTCCCGCATTCTGCGGCTCGCGGCCGTGCGCGCCAGCCCTGTTCCGGCGCGACGCACGACTTCCCGCCTTCGGGCGGGCCGCTAGCGCAGTCCGTACACGCGCGCCGCGTTCCCGCCGAAGAGCGCCACGCGCTCCTGCGCCGACAACCTGCGCTCGGCCCAGTCCTCGGTCGCGGCGAACATCCGCCCGTAGCCCGAAGCGAGCAGGCAGACCGGCCAATCGCTGCCGTAGAGCAGACGCTCGGGCCCGAAGGCCTCGAGCGCGACGTCGAGGTAGGGCACCAGCTCCTCGGGCGTCCACGCGCGCCAGTGAGCCTCGGTGACCAGCCCCGACACCTTGCAGCTGACGTTCGGAGAGCGCGCGAGCTCGGCCACGAGCGACGCCCAGGGCTCCATGGCCCCGTCGCGGATCAGCGGCTTCGCCAGGTGGTCCAGCACGAACGGCTGGTCGGGGAAGCGCTCGACGAAGCGCACCGCGGCCGGCAGCTGGCGCGGGTAGATCAGCACGTCGTAGATCAGCCCGCGGCCCGCGAGCGCCGCGACGCCGCGCTGGAAGTCGTCGCGCAGCAGGAACTCGTCGTCGGGCTCGTCCTGCACGACGTGGCGCAGGCCGACCAGCGCGGGCTCGTCCGCGAGCCGGTCCAGCTCGGCGGCGACGTCGGGCGAGCGTAAATCGACCCAGCCGACCACGCCGCGCACGCGCTCGCTTTCGCGGGCGAGCGACAGCAGCCAGCGCGTCTCCTCCAGCGACTGGCGCGCCTGGACCGCGATCGACCCGTCGAGCTGCCGTTGGTCGAGAAGCGGCGCCAGGTCGTCGGGCAGGAAGTCGCGTCGCAGGCTCTCCATTCCCGCTCCGATCCAGGCGTATTCGACCGGGTCGTAGCTCCAGAAGTGCTGATGGGCGTCGATTCGCACGGGCTCCTCCATCCTTCGCATGCTGCCGAACGCGGGAAGCGATTGACACGTTTCCGGCCTCGCCTCTATCGTTCGCGGGCATGAAGGCCTGGGTCAAGCCGCTCGTGATCGCCGCGCTCGCGATCCTCCCCCTTTCGTGTGGCGCGGGCGATTCGGCCTCGGCCGGCGGTTCCGAGGACGGCGCGCGCCGCATCGCGGTGATCCCCAAGGGCATGACGCACGAGTTCTGGAAGACCGTGCAGGCCGGCGCCGAGTCGGCCGGCGCCGAGCTGGGCGTCGAGGTCGTCTGGGACGGGCCGGGCAAGGAGTCCGACCGCGCCGAGCAGATCAAGATCGTCGAGAAGTCGATCCCGCGCGTGGACGCGATCGCGATCGCTCCGCTCGACGCCGAGGCGCTCGCCAAGCCGCTGCGCGAAGCGCACGGCGCCGGCAAGCCGGTGCTGATCTTCGACTCGGGCCTGCGCGGCTGGGAGGACTACGTCAGCTTCGTCGCCACCGACAACTTCGCCGCCGGTGAGATGGCGGCCGACGAGCTCGCGCGCCTGATCGGCGGCAAGGGCAAGGTGCTGGTGCTGCGCTACGCCGTCGGGCACGAGAGCACGACCAACCGCGAAGACGGCTTCCTCAAGAAGATCGCCGACTATCCGGACATCGAGGTGGTCGCCTCGGACCAGTACGGCGGCGAGGGCAAGCAGGCGTGCCAGGAGACCGCCGAGCGCCTGATGGTGCGCTACTCCGACGTCGACGGGTGCTTCGCGCCCTGCGAGCCGGTCACGATCGGTCTGATGAAGGCCATCGGCGGCGTGGGCAAGAGCGGCGAGATCCGGCTGGTGGGCTTCGATTCGAGCGAGGAGCTGAAGGACGGGCTCGGCGCGGGCACGATCGACGCGCTGATGCTGCAGGACCCCTATCGGATGGGAGAGCTCGCGGTACAGCGGATGGTCGACCACCTCGACGGACGGCCGGTCGACAAGCGCATCGACACCGGCTGTGTGGTGGCCACCAAGGACAACATGGCCGACGCGGCCGTGGATCGGCTGCTGTACGGCGGGTAGGCCCGCGTTGCAAGGCGAGCACGACGCCGTCCTGCTGACGATGCAGGGCGTCGGCAAGCGCTTCGGCGGCGTGGTCGCGCTCGACGGCGTCGACCTGTCGGTGCGCCGCGGCGAGGTGCACGCGCTCGTCGGCGAGAACGGCGCGGGCAAGAGCACGCTGATGAAGGTGCTCTCGGGGGCGCATCGGCCCGATGCGGGCACGATGCGGCTCGACGGCGCGCCCTACGCGCCGGCGGGGCCGCAGGACGCCCGCCGCGCCGGCGTCGCGATGATCTACCAGGAGCTGAACCTGGCGCTGGACCTGACGGTCGAGCAGAACGTGATGCTCGGCCGCGAGGAGTCGCGCTTCGGCGTCGTGCGCGCCCGCGCCATGCGGCCGCGCGTGGTCGACGCGCTGGCGCTGCTCGATCCGGCCCTGCGCCCCGACACGCGGGTCGCCGACCTGGGCCCGGGCGCGCGGCAGCTGATCGAGATCGCTCGCGCGCTCGCGCTGGATGCGCGCCTCCTGGTGATGGACGAGCCCACGAGCTCGCTGTCGGCCGAGGAGGCCGAGGCGCTGTTCCGCGCGATCGAACGCCTGCGCGGGCGCGACGTGTCGATCATCTACATCAGCCACTTTCTCGAGGAGATCCAGCGCATCGCCGACCGCTTCACCGTGCTGCGCGACGGCCGTACGGCCGGCGGCGGCGCGGTCGCGGGGACGTCGAACGAGGAGATCGTCGAGCGCATGGTCGGCCGGCGGCTTGAGGAGGTCTATCCCGAGCGCCCCGCCGCGCCCGCGACGCGTGGCGAGGTCGCGCTCGAGGTCCGCGGCCTGCGCGGCGCACCGCTGCCCGCCGAGGCGAGCCTCGAGCTGCGCCGCGGCGAGATCTTCGGCGTGGCGGGCATCGTCGGCGCCGGGCGTACCGAGCTGCTGCGCACGATCTTCGGGTTGGACGCCGTGCGCGCCGGCGAGGTGCGCGTCGCTTCGCTCAGCCTGCGCCACCCGACGCCGCGGCTGTCGCTGTCGCGCGGGGTGGGGCTCCTGTCCGAGGACCGCAAGGAGGAGGGGCTGGCGCTCTCGCTGTCGATCGCGACCAACCTCACGCTCTCGCGCCTCGCGCCCTACGTTCGGCGCGGCGTGCTCTCCCCCGGCGGGATGCGCGCCGCCTCGGTGCGCTGGGCCGGCGAGCTCGCCATCCGCTGCGACGATCCCGATCAGCCGGTCGGCACGCTGTCGGGGGGCAACCAGCAGAAGGTCGCGATCGCGCGGCTGCTGCACCACGACGTGGACGTGCTGCTGCTCGACGAGCCGACGCGCGGGATCGACGTGGGCAGCAAGGTGCAGGTATACCGCCTGCTCGCGGGGCTGGCCGCGGCGGGGAAGGCGTTGCTCGTCGTCTCTAGCTACCTGCCCGAGCTGCTCGGGATCTGCGACCGCATCGGCGTGATGTACCGCGGCGAGCTGCGCGTCGCGCGCGACACCGTGGACTGGACCGAGCGCGACCTGCTGCAGGTCGCCACGACGGGGGAGCTCTAGGATGTCGGACAACGAGCTGCGGCGCGCCGTTTGGACCGAGGTGCGCGACGTCGTCGGCCCGCTGATCGGCCTGGCGGCCGTGATCGGGCTCTTCGCGCTGATCGGCACCGAGTACTACCTGGGCGCCGACAACCTGCGGCTGATCGCCAAGCACACGATCATCGTCGGGCTCGGCGCGATCGGCATGACGTTCGTGATCGTCAGCGGCGGCATCGACCTGTCGGTCGGCTCGGTGATCGCGCTCGCGGCGGTGGTGACGGCGCTCGCGTTCAACGCGGGCGCGCCGCCGCTCTTGGCGCTGTTCGCCGGCGTGGGCGCGGGCGGCGCCTGCGGGCTCGTGAACGGGCTCCTGATCACGCGCCTCTCGATCACGCCGTTCATCGCGACGCTGGGCATGCTGGGCGTGGCGCGGGGCTTCGCGAAGTACCTGGGCGACAACGCGACCGTCAACTCGGCCGAGTCGTGGCTCACCGAGCTGACGACGTCGAACCCCGAGCCGTCGTGGCTGCTGGTGGGCCCCGGCATCTGGCTGATGTTCCTGCTCGGCGGCGTGATGGGCTTCGTGTTGCGGCGCACTCCCTTCGGGGTTCACGCCTACGCCGTCGGGTCGAGCGAGGCGACGGCGCAGCTGTGCGGCGTGCCGGTGGCACGGGTGAAGCTGCTCGTGTACGTGATCTGCGGCCTCTTTGCGGGGCTCGCGGGGGTGATGTCCTTCAGCGACCTCAACGCCGGCGACCCCACGACGGCGAAGGGCGAGGAGCTGAACGTGATCGCGGCCGTCGTCATCGGCGGCGCGAGCCTTTCGGGTGGCACGGGGCGCGTCGCGGCCTCGCTGATCGGCGCGTTCCTGATGACGTTCCTGATCAACGGCTGCGAGGACCTCGAGCTGCGCAACTACACGCAGGACATGATCATCGGCGCGATCATCGTCGCCGCGGTCGCGCTCGACCAGATCCGGCACGGGCGCACCCGCGCTGCGTAACCAGACATCTCGCCGGCGGCGCTCCGCTGCACCAGCTGCTATGTTCGGGCCGTCCCCGATCCCTTCCGATCCAGGAGAGCGCCATGTTCGTCCAGCTTCTGCCCCTCTTCCTCCTCGCCCCGGCGCCGGTTCAGGATGACCCCGCCGCGGCGGCGATCGCCGCGATCGAGGCGGCCGGCGGTCGCGTGCTGCAGCTCTCGCAGGAGTCCGAGGACGTGCTGGTCGACTTCACCATCGGCGGGCGCGAGGCGGGCGACGCCGCGCTCGCCCACCTGACACACGTCCCGCACGTGGTCGAGCTGCGCCTCGGCAAGACCAAGGTGACCGACGCCGGCATGAAGCAGGTGGCCGGCCTCGCCGACCTCACGCACCTTTGGCTGCAGGAGACCGCCATCGGCGACGCGGGGCTGGCGCAGCTGAAGGGTCTCTCGAAGCTGACCTACCTCAACGTCTACGGCACGAAGGTCACCGACAAGGGCCTGTCGCACGTCGAGGCGATGCCCACGCTGCAGAAGCTGTATGCCTGGAAGACCGGCGTCACCGAGGGGGGCGCGAAGAGGCTGCGCGAGAAGCGGCCCAAGCTCTACGTCAACCTGGGCTGGTCGCTGAAGCCGGTCAAGCCCAAGCCGAAGCCAGAGCCGATGCCGGAGATGGAGAAGTCTGGCGAGGAGAAGCCTGCGGAAGAGAAGCCTGCGGAGGGGAAGCCGGCCGAGGAGAAGGCAGGCAAGGAGAGGGCGTCGGCCGAATAGCGCCCGCTATGAACACGGCGAGAGACTTGGAGCTTGCGATTGCGTCGCTGCGCCGCGCTCCGGCGGTGTACGACGCCCTCCTCCGCGGTCGCGACGAGGCCGAGGCGCGCCTCAACGAAGGCGACGACACCTGGAGCGCCTTCGACATCGTCGGCCACCTGATCCACTGCGAGGAGACCGACTGGCTCCCGCGCGCCAAGATCCTGTTGGAGCACGGCGAAGCCCGCCCCTTCGAGCCCTTCGACCGCTTCGCGCAGATGGGCGCGCCCAAGGCCGCGACGCTCGACGCCGAGCTCGACCTCTTCGCCGAGTGGCGCGCCCGCACCGTCGATGAGCTGGTCTCCCTCGACCTCGGTTCCGCCGAGCTCGAGCGCACCGGCACCCACCCCGAGCTCGGCCGCGTGACGCTGGGTGAGCTGATCAGCGCCTGGACGACGCACGATCTGGTGCACGTGCGTCAGGTCAGCCGTGTGCTGGCGAAGGCGTATCGCGGCCGCGTCGGGGTGTGGGCGGCGTACCTGCCGGTGCTGGACGAGCGCTAGGCCAGCAGCCCCTGCACGATCTCGCCGTGCACGTCCGTCAGCCGGAAGTTCCGCCCCTGGAAGCGGTACGTCAGCCGCTCGTGGTCGATCCCCAGGCAGTGCAGGATCGTCGCGTTCAGGTCGTGGATGTGCACCGGGTTCTCGACGATGTTGTAGCTGAAGTCGTCGGTGGTGCCGTAGACCGTGCCCGGGCGGATGCCGCCGCCGGCGAGCCACATGCTGTAGCAGCGCGGGTGGTGGTCGCGGCCGTAGTTGTCGGGTGAGAGCGCGCCCTGGCAGTACGTGGTGCGGCCGAACTCGCCGCCCCAGACGACCAGCGTGTCTTCGAGCATCCCGCGCTGCTTCAGGTCGGTAACGAGCGCCGCCGACGCCTGGTCGACGTCGCGGCACTGCAGGCGGATGTCGCCGGGCAGGTTGCCGTGCTGGTCCCACCCGCGGATGAAGATCTGCACGAAGCGCACGTCGCGCTCGGCCATGCGGCGCGCGAGCAGGCAGTTGTAGGCGAAGGTACCGGGCTTGTGGACGTCGGGGCCGTAGAGGTCGAGCACGTGCTCGGGCTCGCTCTTGAGGTCGACGAGCTCGGGCACCGAGCTCTGCATGCGGTGCGCCATCTCATACTGGGCGATGCGCGTGCGGATCTCCGGGTCGCCGATCGCCTCGTGGTGCTGAGCGTTCAGCGCGGCGAGGCCGTCGAGCATGCGGCGCCGCTCCTCGGGCGCGACGCCGGGCGGGTCGGACAGGTAGAGCACCGGATCGCCGACCGAGCGCAACGAGACGCCCTGATGCTCCGAGGGCAGCCAGCCGGCGCCCCAGAGGCGCGAGTAGAGCGCCTGCGCATCGCGCTTCGCGCTCCAGGAGGAGTGCAACACCACGAACGTCGGCAGGTCGCGGTTCGAGCTGCCGAGGCCGTAGGAGAGCCATGCGCCCATGCTGGGGCGGCCCGGCTGCTCGGCGCCGGTCTGGATGAACGTGATGCCCGGGTCGTGGTTGATCGACGTGGTGTGGACCGTGCGGACGAGGCAGAGGTCGTCCACCACCTGCGCGGTGTACGGCAGCAGCTCGGACACCTCCGTGCCCGACTCGCCGTGCCGCGCGAAGTCGAAGATCGACGGCGCGATAGGGAAGCGCGCCTGTCCCGACGTCATCGTGGTGAAGCGCTGCCCGTTGACGATCGAGTCCGGGATGTCCTCGTCGAACATCTCGCGCAGCTTCGGCTTGTGGTCCCACATGTCGATCTGCGACGGCGCTCCCGACATGAAGAGCCAGATCACGCGCTTGGCGCGCGGCGCGAAGTGCGGTGCGCCCAGCGCACCTCCGCCGACGGCCCGCGCCGACGCGGCCGGGCTCGCCAGCCCCTCTGCAGCCAGCAGGTCGGCCAGGGCGGCGGTGCCGAGCCCCCAGCTCGCTCCCTTGAGGAGCGCGCGGCGCGAAACCAGAACGTCGTGCTCTTGTCTCGGATCCATGGGTCAGCCTCGGGTAACGACCTCGTCGAGGTTCAGCAGGAGGTTCGCGAGCATCGTCCACGCCGCCAGCTCCTCCGCCGGCAGCGACGCGTCGTAGACCGAGTCGCCGACCGCGAGCAGCGCGCGGGCTCCCTCGGAGTCCGCGGCGAAGGTCGAGAGGTGCCCGTCCAGCGTCGCCCGCAGCACCGCGAGCTCTTCCGGCTGCGGCGCGCGCGACGTCGCCGCGCGGAAGGCGTAGGCGAGGCGCTCGTCGGGCTCGGTCGGCCCCGAGCGCAGCAGGCGCTCGGCGAAGCCGCGCGCCGCCTCGACGAACTGCACGTCGTTCATGAGTGCCAGCGCCTGCAGCGGCGTGTTCGTGCGAGCGCGCCGCACGGTGCAGGCCTCGCGCGTCGGCGCGTCGAAGATCGACATGGTCGGCGGCGGCGAGGTGCGCTTCCAGAAGGTGTACAGGCTGCGCCGGTACAGGCCTTCGCCGGAGTCCTTCTTGAAGTTGGCGGTGTTCGACGACGTGTACCCCACCGCTTTCCAGAGGCCCGCGGGCTGGTACGGCCGCACGCTCGGCCCGCCTAGGCGCTCGACCAGCAGCCCGCCCAAGAAGAGCGCGCCGTCGCGGATTCGCTCGGCGTCGAGCCGGTGCCGCGTCCCGCGCGAGAGCAGCGCGTTGGCCGGGTCGCGCTCCAGCTTCGCGGGCGTGACCGTCGCCGCCTGGCGGTAGGCCGCGCTGGTGACGAAGCGGCGCAGCAGCGCCTTGACGTCCCAGCCGCTCTCGATGAAGTCGAGCGCGAGCTCATCGAGCAGCTGCGGGTGCGTCGGCCAGCTGCCGCGGGTGCCGAAGTCCTCGGGCGTCTCGACCAGGCCGGCGCCGAAGATCTGCTGCCAGAAGCGGTTGACCGTGACGCGTGCGGTCAGCGGGTGCGCGGGGTCGACGAGCCAGCGCGCGAGCCCGAGCCGGTTGCTCGGCGCCCCGTCGGGCAGCGGCGGCAGCACGCCGGGGACGCCGGCCTGGACCTCCTCGCCCTTGCGGTCGTACTGGCCGCGTACGAGCACGTGCGTCGGGCGCGGCATGGCGCGCTCGCGCATGATCATCGTGCGCGGGATCGCGGCCTGCACGGCGGCGCGCTGCTCGGTCAGCTCGGCCAGCTCGCGCTCCATGCCCGCGAACGCGGGCCAGGCCCCACGGCGGTACTCGCGCCGCAGCAGCGCAGCCTCGTCGGCCGAGCGCTCCGCGAGCGGTACCGACACCGCGCGCGCGATGGCGAAGGGCAGGTCGAACAGCTCCTCGCTCTCCACCTCGAAGTGGAAGCCGAAGCCGCCGCCGGCGTTCACGACCTTCATGACGAGGTGGCTATCGCCGGCGGGAAGCGCGAGCATCACGCGGTCCTGCGCCGGCGCCAGCGGGCGACGCACGTTGCGGTCGAGCACGACCTCGCCGTTCAGCCAGACCTTCAGCGCGTCGTCGCTGCCGAGAGCCAAGCCCATACGCTGCGCGGCGGGCGCGTGGATCGTGCGCGCGACGTAGTACGCGGTGTTGTCGCCGGTGAAGGTCTGCGAGACGCCGTCGACGAAGTCGGGGCGCGCCTCCCAGCGCACGCCGCCGGGGTAGCGCGCGCTGAGGTCGAGTCCCGCCTCGGGGCCGTAGTCGGTGGCGTAGGCCTCGTCCGCGCTGGCGGCGGGGAAGGGGCCGGCGGCGAACCAGGGCGAGAGCGACGTGACGCCGCCGGGCTCGGTCGACACGGACAGGCGGAAGCGCCCGAGCGTGTGCATCTGGTGCAGGCTCTCGAAGCGCAGGCGCGCGCGCAGGACCGCGCCGCGCTCGAGCCGCAGCGGTTTGGCCAGCACGAAGGTCGCCTGGTGGTTCTCGGCCTCGCGCTTGTGCACGCCCCAGCCGGTCTCCGGGTCGTCGTCGATCGCGCCATCGGCCGGATAGTCGGGCTGCGCGAAGTCGGCGTAGGCCGAGGCGAACGCGACCGGCTCAAAGGCGCCGCTGCGACCGGCCGGGACGACTTCGAGCTCGATCTTCGACAGCACGATGTTCGCGTTGGTCGCCCGCCCGACGCCGCCGTTCGCCATGCTCTCGTGGCGCAGCGCCTCGACGTGCAGGGCGGAGATCAGCGTGGCGTCGGTCTGCGCCAAGACCTCGTAGACCTCCTTCGGCGGGTTGTCGCCGCTGGCGAGCACCGACGCGTCGTCCAGCACCGTGAGCGTCGCGCCCTCGCGCGCCGTCGCCGACAGCGGCTCGAGCGGATGCCAGCGGTCGCCCAGGTCGGCGGCCCAGCGCTCCTCCCAATCCGTCTGCGCCGCGTCCAGCTCGGCGTTGGGAGCGACCAGCGCTGCTTCGGCCGCGGTGATCGCTTCGCCCAGCTCCGTCAGGCGTGCGGTTTGCTGGGGGAGCGGCGCCTCGATCGACGGCGGCGGCGTCAACGCGTTGCGGTCCGACGCCTCTTCGTCGAGCGAGTTGAAGAACGCGAAGAGCCTGTAAAACTCGCGCTGGGTGAACGGGTCGTACTTGTGGTCGTGGCACGACGCGCAGCCCAGGGTCGAGCCGAGGAACACCGTCGAGGTCGTCTCGACGCGGTCGACCGCGTACTTCACGAGGTACTCGTCGGCGATCAGCCCGCCCTCGCCGGTCGTCGGGTTGCAGCGGCTGAAGCCGGTGGCGATGAGCTGGTCGACCGTCGGCTCCGGCAGCAGGTCGCCCGCGAGCTGCTCGACCGTGAACTCGTCGAAGGGCTTGTTGTCGTTGAACGCCTCGATCACCCAGTCGCGCCAGCGCCAGAGCGCACGCTCGTTGTCGAGGTGGAAGCCGTGCGTGTCGCCGTAGCGCGCGGCGTCGAGCCAGTAGCGCGTCATGTGCTCGCCGTAGCGCGGCGACGCCAGCAGGCGGTCCACGGCGCGCCCGTAGGCGCCGGGCCCACCGTCGGCGAGGAACGCGTCGACCTCCTCGACGGTCGGCGGCAGCCCGGTCAAGTCGAGCGCCGCGCGGCGCAGGAGCGTGGTGCGCGTCGCTTCGGGCGCGGGGGCGAGGCCCTCGGCATCCAGCCGCGCCAGCACGAAGCGGTCGAGCGGATCGCGGAGCCATAGCTCTTCGGAGACCTCGGGCTTCGCGCCGCGCCGTGGCGCGACGTAGGCCCAGTGCTCGCTCCAGCCGGCGCCCTCGTCGATCCAGCGCCGCAACACGTCGATCTCGCCTTCGGTCAGCTGAGCGTCGGCGCTCTCCGGTGGCATCGGATCGAGCTCGTCGGTCACGCGCAGGAAGAGCTCGCTCGCCGCGGCGTCGCCGGCGACGACCGCCGCATACCCACCGCGGTCGGCGAAGACGTCGGCGCGCTCGTCGAGGCGGAGATCGGCCTCGCGGTCGTTCTCGTCCGGCCCGTGGCACAGCACGCACTTCTCGGCGAGGATCGGGCGCACGTCGCGCGCGAAGTCGATGGGGGGCTCGTCGGCCGGACGGGCCGTCGGCTGGGGAAGGAGCGCCGCTGCGGCGAGGGCAAGCCCGCTAAGGGGGAGGAGCAGGGACTTCACGCCCGCGATCTTAGCCGGATTTAACCAGCCGGTCGCTCGTCCCGTGCGATCGGCAAGGACGGTGTAAGCTCAGGTCTCCTCGGACGAAGACCCACAAGCCAAGAAAGAACCACATGTCTTTGAACCGAGTGCTCTCCGGCGTTGCGCTCGCATTTGGCGTCACCGCTCCGGTGGCTCAGGTCGGTTGTGATGAAGATCCCTCGGTCGAGGTCGCGGGGGCCAGTACCCCAGGGGCCGCCGGCCTGCCGGTTTTGACGATGCGGGGCGCGCCTCGCCAGGACTTGCCGATCGAGCTGGTTGTCGAGAGCGCTCTGCCGGGAGCGCATGGCATCCTGTTCCTGGGGTTCGGGGAAGGGAGCCTCGACCTGCCGCTCTACGGGGCGGTCTTCCTGCCGCTCGCTCCCTATCTGCTGCAGCCGTTTGCGGTCGAGGCCGACGGCACGGCCGCGGGGCTGCTGAAGCAGGATCCGGTCGAGGCGTTGCTCTGCGGCATCGAGGCGATCACCCAAGCGGTCGTGATCGATCCCGCCGCACAGGGTGGCGTTGCGTTCACGCACGCGGTCCGCGTGCGCTTTGGCGGGCCGCCGAGCGGGCCGCTGTTTGCCGCGCCCTCCTTCGCGGTGGGCGACGAGCCGACCTCCGTCGCGGTCGGCGACCTGGACGGCGACGCGGTCGCCGACCTGGCGGTCGCCTGCGCGGACTCCGATGAGGTCTCCGTGCTGCTCGGCCTCGGGGACGGGCTCTTCCAGGATGCGTTCTCCCTGCCCGCCGGCGAGGGCCCCTCGTCGATCGCGATCGGCGACATGGACGGCGACGGGCGCGGCGACGTGGTCGTCGCCAACGAGGGCTCGAACGATGTCACCGTCCACCTCGGCCTGGGCGGAGGAGCCTTCGCGGCGCCCGTGTCGTTCGCCGTCGGGGCGGCGCCCCGCGCGCTTCAGCTCGTCGATCTGGACGGCGACCTGGCGCTGGACGTCGCGGTCGCGGTCTTCGCCACGGGCGAGGTCCGCGCGCTCCTCGGCGGAGGAGACGGAACGCTCGGAGCCGCCGTCGCAACGCCGACCGGCATCTCTCCGGAAGACCTGGCCGCCGGCGACTTCGATGGCGACCTCGTGGCGGACCTCGTCGCGCTCCGGCTGGGCGAGGCCGTCTTCCTCTCGGGCAACTCGGACGGCAGCCTCACCGCCGATCCGCCCTTCGGCTTCGGCCTGTTGGCGCGCGCGCTGGCCCCGACGAGCCTTGACCAGGACGGCGCGCTCGACCTGGTGCTCGCTTCGCTCTCCGACGGAGAGGTGCTGGGGCTCCTAGGGGGCGGCGATGGGACCTTCTCCGCCGCCGGCAGCTCGGCCGGGCCGGGCGTGTGCATGGACATCGTCGCGGCGGACGTCGACGGGGACTCGGTCGACGACGCGGTCGTCGTGACGAGCTCCAGCGGTGTCGTGGCGTTCTCCGGCAACGGAGACGGGACCTTCGGACCGCCCGAGCTCCGCGTGATCGCCGGGCAGGGTCGCGCGCTGGCGGCGGGCGACCTTGACGGCGACGGGCGCGCCGACGTAGCCGCGGTCCAGGAGTCCTTCGACGCCGCCGTTCCGCTGCTCGCTTTCGGCGAAGGCGGCTCGGGCGGCATCCAGGCCTTCAGCGGCGATGCCGTCAAGGCATTGGCCGTGCGCGACGTCGACGGCGATCTCCTCGCCGACGTCGTCACCGTCGGCGGGATCGAAGACCGGATGGCGGTCCATCCGGGCCTCGGGGGCGGCGGGTTCGGCTCGCCCGAGTACCACACCGTGGGCTCGCTTCCCGAGGACGTCGTGCTCGCCGACCTCAACGGCGACCAGGTCTTCGACGCGGTCACGGCCAACTTCGGGACCGGTGACGTCTCGGTGTTGCTCGGGCTGCCCGCCGGCGACTTCGAGCCGTCCGTCAGCTACAGCGTCGGGGTCGCGACGCGCGCCCTGAGCGCGGGCGACCTGAACGGCGACGGCGTCGCCGACCTGGCCGTGGCCAACAGCGGCTCGGCGGACGTCGCGGTGCTGCTCGGCGTGGGGGACGGGACCTTCGGGGCCGCTTCGGACCAGGCCGTCCCGGGGGCGCCGCAGGACCTGGCCCTCGCCGATCTCAACGCCGACGGAGCGCTCGACTTCGCCGTGGCGAGCCTGACCCCCGGGCTGAGCGTGCTGCTCGGCGCGGGCGACGGCGGCTTCTCCGCCGCTGTCGCCTACCCGCCTGCGGCGACCAGCCTGACGGTCGCGGTCGCCGACCTGGCCTCGGACGGCGCCGTCGACGTCGTCGTCGGAGCGGACTTCGCGTTCCTTGCCGGAAGCGCGACCGTCCTGACCGGAGCGGGCGATGGGACCTTCACCGAGACCCAGAGCATCGGGCTCCTCGGCCGGCCCGAGGGGCTCTTCTTGGGCGACCTGAACGGCGACCTCGTGCCCGATCTGGCGACCGCCGCTGCCGCCAGCCTCTTGGGGCCGGGCTACGTCGAGCTCGCCCTCGGCGTTGGCGACGGCACTCTGCTCCTCAGCAGCCGCCATCCGGCGGGAGACGGGCCGCTGGATCTGGTCGCCGCCGACGTCGACGGCGACCTGCAGCCCGACCTGCTGGCGGGGAACTCCGGCGGCGGGACCGGCTTCACCGTGCTGCGGAACCTCCTGCTCGACTGATGCCGAGCGACGCCCGCCGGCTTCCGTTCCGGAGGTCGGCGGGTGCGGCCGAGCGCTACGAGCTGAGCTCGAGCTGCTCGCGGAGCTCGACGTTCGACTGGAAGATCTCCTGCAGCAGCTCGCGCTTCTTCTCCGCCTGCGGGGCGTGGATCGACAGGCCCTGCACCGTGCGGTAGATCGAAGCGATGCCCTCGTCGACGTCCTTGCGCGACGCGAGGTCGCTGATCGCCTGCTCGGACAGCTCCAGGCTGCGGTTGAGCTTGGCGATCCGGCGCTCGAGCATGTCGACCTGGCGGTCGCGCTCGACCGTCATCGCGTCGAGGATGTCCCGCCGCTCGCGGCGCGCGGACTCGAGCACCAGCGCGCTCATCTCGTCGCGCAGGTCCTCCACGCTCAGCTCGCCCCGTGCCACGGCGTCCATCAGCGCGTTCAGGCGCGACAGCGACTCCTGCTCGCGGCCGTCCGCGCCCTCGTCGGCGCAGCGGATCACCGCGCTGTGCGTCTCGGCCAGGAGCTGGCGCTGGAACGTCTCCTCCTTGCGGAGCTCGTCGAGCTCGCGCCGGGCCTTGTCGCGGGCCTGAAGCAGCTCGTGGTTGGAGCGCTCCATCTCCACGAGGAAGGCGCGCTTGGTCATGCCGCGGACCGACTGCCCCTCGCGCCGGAGGGCGGAGATCAGGTCCGACGTGAGCGCGTCAGCGAGCTCTCGCCCGTCGCCGGGACCCTTCAGGGACCTCGCGACGACCTCGCTCACGATGCGGCGCAGGGCCTCTCCGCGGACGAGATTCAGGCGACGTTGGGTCATAAGTGCCTCGTGGGGCGAAAAAATGTCGATTCCAGGGGGGAACCGTGCCCCCCGGGTGCGTCGACGCTGCCTTCTCTACAATAACCAGCTGCCCGCTCGACCGCTGCATGAACGCCCCCGAGTCCGAACACGACGAGCAGGAACGCCTGCGCCAAGCCCGGGCGGTCTTCGAAGAGTACCTTCGTCGGTGCGACGAGGGGGAGATCGACTTCGAAACCTACGCCTCGTCCTTCCCGGACGTGACGCGGGAGTTGCAGACCCTTCACGAAGAGTGGCGCTCGGGGTCTACCGCTTCGCATCCGTCGCAGACCCAACACGCCGCGCGACTCGACAAGCTGGAGCGCCAGCGTGCGGCCGGCGACTCGCGGTACGAGGCGCGCGGCGAGCTCGGCCGCGGGGGGATGGGGCGCGTGCTCGAGGTCTGGGACACCGACCTGCGACGCGCGCTCGCGATGAAGGTCCTGCACCAGGACGTGGGGCACTACCGGCCGGGCTCGTCCGACACCGACCAGTCGGTGGTGCGCTTCCTCGAGGAGGCGCAGATCACCGCGCAGCTCGACCACCCGGGCATCGTCCCCGTGCACGAGCTCGGGATCGACTCGGAGCGCAACGTCTATTTCACGATGGGCCGCGTCAAGGGACGCACGCTCAAGAAGATCATCGAGGAGCTGCACGCGGAGGAGGGCTCGTGGTCGATGACCCGCGCGGTCGGCTTCATCGTAAAGGTCTGCGAGACGATGGCCTTCGCCCACGCGAAGGGCGTGGTGCACCGCGACCTGAAGCCGACCAACGTGATGGTCGGGCGCTTCGGCGCGGTCTACGTCATGGACTGGGGCCTCGCGATCGCGAAGGGGCACGAGAAGTTCGCGCACGACATCCGCCTGCGGCGCCACCCGGAGATGTCGCTGACCGAGATGCGCACCGACCGGCGCGACGTCGAGGAGACCAAACCCGATGCGCCGGTCGTCACGATGGACGGAGCCGTGCTCGGCACGCCCGCCTACATGGCGCCCGAGCAGGCGCGCGGCGAGGTCGAGAACGTCGGGCCGCTCAGCGACGTCTACGCGGTCGGCGCGATGCTCTACCAGATGCTGACGGGGCGCATGCCGTACATCGAGCCCGGCATGCGCGTGTCGCCGCACACCGTGCTCGCGCTGGTGATCAGCGGCCCGCCGCGTCCGATCGAGGAGCTGGCGCCGCGCGTTCCGGCCGAGCTCGTCGCGATCTGCTCCAAGGCGATGGCGCGCGAGCCCGAGGACCGCTACCCGGGCATGTTCGAGTTCGCCGAGGATCTGCACGCCTTCCTCGAGGGCCGCGTGGTTCGCGCCTACGAGACCGGCGCCTGGGCCGAGTTCCGCAAGTGGGTGGGGCGCAACCGCGGGCTCTCGACGGCGCTCGCGGCGGCGCTGGTGGCGGGGATCGCCGGGCTGTGGATGTGGCTCTACCACCAGCAGACGCTGTCGAAGGAGCGCTTCCTCGCCGCCGACGTGTACCGCTTCGACTACCACCTGGCGCGGGCGGGCGAGCTGTGGCCCGCGTCCCCCGGGATGATCCCGGAGATGCAGCTCTGGCTCGACCAGGTCGAGGAGCTGCGCGCGCGGCGGGCCGAGCACGTCGCGCGGCTCGACGACCTGCGCCGCTCGAACCTGACGCCTGCCGCGTTCGCCGCGGCGCGCGAGAGCGGCGAGTGGCGCTTCGACCGCGCCGACCTGCAGGCGCGCCACGACGGCCTTGCGGCGATGGTGGCGGGCCTCGAGCGGCTCGACAGCGACGATCCCGAGGTCAGCGTCGTCGCCGACGTGCGCGGCCGGCTCGACTTCGCCACGACCGTGCGCGCGCGCTCGATCGACGACCACGCCGCCGCCTGGGACGAGGCGGTCGCGTCGATCGCGGACGTTGAGGAGTGCCCGCTGTACGACGGGCTGCGCCTCGAGCCGCAGCTGGGGCTCGTACCGCTCGGCCGCGATCCCGAGTCGGGGCTGTGGGAGTTCGCGCACCTCCAGACCGGCGTGCTCCCGGAGCGCGACTTCGACGGCACGCTGGCGCTCGAGGAGGACAGCAGTCTCGTGTTCGTGCTGATCCCGGGCGGGACGTTCGACATGGGCGCGGAGCCGCCCTTTCCCGCCGGGCGGACCGGCCCCAACCTGGATCCCGACGCGCACTCGTACGAAGGGCCGGTCCATCCCATCACGCTCGCGCCCTTCTTCCTTTCGAAGTACGAGCTGACGCAGGCGCAGTGGCGGCGGGTCACCGGCGAGGCTCCGAGCCACTACAACCCGCTGGTCGATCGCTACGCGGACCTCCTCGACGCCGATCGGCCGTGGCTGCACCCGGTGGAGTACGTCAGCTGGCAGGACTGCCGCGACGTGCTCGGCCGGCTCCAGCTGCTGCTGCCGACCGAGGCCCAATGGGAGCGCGCCGCGCGCGGCGGCGACGCGCTCATCTACGCCTACGGCGACACTCCCAGGGCCCTCGAGCACGCCGCCAACCTGGCCGACCGCACCGCGCGCGACCGGGGCTCGCAATGGACCGGCATCAGCGTCTGGCTCGACGTCTACGACGGCTGGGCGATTCACGCACCGGTCGACGAGTTCCCGCCGAACCCCTACGGCCTGCACAACGTGCACGGCAACGTGTACGAGTGGTGCGAGGACAGCTTCGTGCAGTACGACGGCCTCGACGGCGACCCCGGCGACGACAAGATCGGGACGGTGCGGGCGGGCGACGGGCTCCGCGAGGCGATCCGGACCGAGAACGAGTCGGGCGTGCGCATCCTGCGCGGCGGCTCGTTCCGCCACGGTGCGCTACAGACGCGCGTCTCGTGCCGCTACTACCGGCTGCCGCGCTACTTCGACTACTTCATCGGCGTCCGCCCGGCGCGCGCCGTCGACGGGCTGGAATAGGACCTCGATCCGGGGCGGCCGGCTACCAGTCGGGCTCCCAGCCGAAGCGCCCTAGGTCGATGCGGCCGCGGCGGTTGAAGCGCACTCCCTCGGCGCGCAGCAGCTTGCGCTGCGACGGAAAGCACGGGCCGGGCCGCGGGCTGATCTCGCCCTTCGCGTTGACGACCCGGTGCCACGGTAGCCCCGAGCCCTCGGGCAGGTTGCGGAGCGCGTAGCCCACCTGCCGCGCGTGCCCCGGGAGGCCCGCCTCGGTCGCGACCTGCCCATACGTCGCCACGCGGCCCTTGGGGATCGAGTCGACCATCGCGTAGATGCGCTGGTAGTCCGATCGGTTCGTCACGGCGCGCTGGGGATGTCCGCGAGAAACTTGAGCGCTTGATCGTGGAGCGGCGTGTCCGCCGCCGCCATCTCGAGGCAGCGCTGCACCGCCTCGCGCGCGCCGGGGTAGTTGCCGAGCTTGAAGCGCGCGCTGCCGAGCATGTACCACACGCCCGCCTGATCCTCTTCCTGGCTCAGGGCCAGCTCGTAGTCGGCGAGCGCGCCGGCGTAGTCGCCCGCCTGGAACCGCAGCGAGCCGCGGTTGACGATGGGGATCGCGCAGTGCTCGTTCAGCTCGATCGCGCGCTCCCAGTCGTCCAGGGCGCCCTGGTTGTCGCCGGCACGCATGCGCATGATGCCGCGGTTCTCGTAGGCCAGGTGCGAGCTGGGGTTTACGCGCACCGCGTTCTCGTAGCACTCGAGCGCGCGGCGGTTGTCGCCTTCCTTCATGTACTGTGTGCCCAGCTGGTTGTACGCGAGCGAGTGGTCGGGCTCGATCTCGAGCGTGTACTCCCAGAGCGTCTCCGAGTCGTGCCAGTACCGCGTGTAGGCGTGCGTCAGGCCGCCCAGCACCACGGCGACCACCGCCGTGGCGAGCATCGCGGCGGTCCGTGCCGTACCGGCCGCCGCGCGTGCCACGGCGCCGGCGAGGAGCAGCGCGAAGGGCATCGTCGCGAGGTACGTGTAGCGGTCGGCGACCAGCTGCACACCGCTCTGCGTCAGGCCGAGTACCGGCGACACCACGATCGCGTACACGACGCAGGCCGTCGTCAGCGCCGGAAGGCGTCGCCGCAGCACGACGATGGCGACGAGCGCCGCCGCGACGCCCGCGAAGCTCGCCAGGAAGCGCGGCTCGGACCACTTCAGGTCCTTCTCGAGCAGGTAGGCGGGCAGCAGGTCGAACGGCGCGACCGTCTTCACGACGTAGAAGCAAAGCCCGTAGCACGCCTGGGCGGCCTTCTGGAGCACGTCGAAGTGCTCGGCGTAGTGCATCGCGCCGCTGGAGCTCTGCGCCCAGTAGGCCGCAACCGCGGCGCCGATCGAGAGCAGCCCCAGCGGGACCTTCTCGACGACGAGGGAGAGCAGCGAGCGCTCCCGCAGCCGGCCCAGCGGCCACGCATCGAGCACCAGGAGCACCGCCGGCAGCGTGATGCCCCACGCCTTCGACAGCAGCGAGAGCGCGAAGGCGAGCGCCGCCGCGGCGTACCACTTCGCCCCGCCGCCCGACGCGTAGCGCAGCCACGCCAGCACCGTGCACAGCAGGAAGAGCGTCGACAGGACGTCGCGACGCTCGGTGACCCAGGCCACCGACTCGACCCGCAGCGGGTGAACCGCGAACAGCAGCGCGCCCGCCAGCGCCGGGAGCACGCGCTCGCCGGCGCCGGGCGCCGAGCTCCCCAGCCGCAGCAGCGCGCGGCCGAGGAAGAAGAACAGCACCGCGTTGAGCGCGTGGATCAGCAGGTTGACCAGGTGGTAGCCGAAGGGGTCGAGCTCACCCAGCTTGTAGTTGACCGCGAACGTGACCCAGGAGAGCGGCTGCCAGTGCCCGAGCCGCCCCGTCGTGAACATCCAGCGCAGATGCTCGAGGCTCAGCCCGCGGAAGTGGCCGTTCTCGGTGATCGTGTAGTTGTCGTCCCAGCCCTCCTGGAACTCGGCCGAAAGCGCCGGCCAGAACGCCGCGAAGACCGCGGCGAAGAGCAGCGCCGGAACGGCCAGCCGCGCGAACAGCGGCCGGGGGGCGGTGGGGGAGGAGTCCTCGCTCACCGCCCGTCCCGCAGAAGGTCGCGGCCCGGAGGCGGCAGCACGAAGAGGTCGCTCGACACGGCCGCCGATGCGCCGTCGGTGTAGCCCAGCCCTTCCATGCCGGCGAGCGGCGGCTCGTCCTGCCCCTGCAGCCCCGCCTGCGCGCGGTCGCGCAGCAGCTCGCCGTAGGCGTCGTGGAACTCCTGCAGCAGGGCGCGCACCGAGGGAGAGGTGAAGTCGGTCGAGTGCATCGCCTCGGGCTCGCCGGGATAGCGCTCGACGTCGATCCAGCGGAGCACCTCGCGCGCCCGGTGCTGGTCGCGGGTGCGGCGCAGCTCGGTGCCGACTTCGAGCGGCACGTCGCCCGCGGGTTCGGGCCACTCGCGCCGCCGCGTGATCTTGATCGGACCCTTGCGATAGGTCTCCTGCAGCGTGAAGAGCGTGCCCTGCACGTCGATCCGCTGGTCGCCCGAGGGCACCTGCAGCGTGATCTGCAGCGCCGTCAGCAGGCGGCCGAAGACCGCCCGTTCGGCGCCGTCGTCGGCGCCGCGGATCAGCCCGACCATGCTGTCCGAGCGCATGCCCGGCACGGCCGGCATCTCGAGCAGCTCGAGCACCGTCGCGTACACGTCGTTGTTCGCGACCAGCCCGTCGACATCGGCGCCCGCGGGCAGCACGCCCGGCATGCGCAGGATCATCGGGACCTGGACGACCTCCTCGTACAGCGTGCGCCGGTGCCCGATCGCGTCGTGCTCGAAGAACTCGTCGCCGTGGTCGGCGGTGACGATGACCAGCGTGCGCTCCGCGACGCCCAGCTCGTCCAGCTTGTCGAGCAGCCGCCCGACCTCGGCGTCGGTCCAGGCGAGCTCGCCGGCGTAGAGCGCGCGGATGTGTTCCAGATCGCGGTCGCCGATCGTGCGGCGGCGGCCGGACGGGAGCGAGCGGTCGAACTCCGACACCGCCGGGTTGGTCCAGAAGTCCTCGCCGTCGACGTCACCCGCGTAGTCGGGATCGAAGCGGTCGAAGGGCTCCGGAGGCACGTAGTCGTAGTGCGGATCGAAGAAGTGCGCGAAGACGAAGAAGGGCTGCCCCGCCCGCACGGACGCGGCCATCGCCTCGGCCGCGGCGTCTACGATCGAGGTCGAGCTGACGTCGCGGTGCGAGAGGCCGTCGACCTGCCCCTCGAGCTCGAGCGCCTCGGCGCGTGCCTCGCGCTCCGCCCTGGCGTCGCCCGTGGCCGCGGCCTGCGCGGCGCGCTCGTAGGCCGCGAGCATGCGCTTGGACGCGTCCGACAGGGTCGGTCCGTAGCAGGCCTCGTAGCGATCGAAGCCCTCGGCGAAGCCGAAGCGCGAGTCGAGGTAGGGGCCCGAGAAGAAGCCCGACGTCGCGTAGCCGCGCGTCCTCAGCAGCTCGGCGAGCGTGCGCCGCGACGGGTCCGGGCGGAGGTAGTCGATGTCGACCGCGTGCACCAGCTCGGGCTGGCCGGTCAGCAGCGACATGTGCGACGGCAGCGTCCACGAGGTCGTTGAGTACGCGTCGCGCAGCAGCACGCCGCCGTCCGCGAGGGCGTCGAGGTTGGGGCTCGGCGATACACCCGGCGCGTAGGGCGACTCGAACCCGTAGGCGCCCAACAGGTCGCGCCGCGTGCTGTCGAGGGAGATGAGCAGCACGTTGTAGCCCTCGCCACTCGGCGCATCGCCGCCGCCGGAGCACGCGGAGAGTCCTAGGGTGAACAGCAGGAGGGCCCCGCCGAGGCTTCGCTCGTTGCGCATGCGCACAGGGTAGCGCATGGCGCCGCTACATCATCGCGCGGGCCTGGATGGCCTTCTCCTCGACCATCTGACGGTATGGCCAGCTTGGCGGCGCGGCGCGGAGGGCGCCCTCGAAGTCGGCCAGCGCCGCGCGGCCGTTCGAAAGCGACAGGTGCGCCAGCCCGCGGTTGAGCAGCGTCGTGGGGACGCCGGGCGCGAGGCGCAGCGCCTCGGTCAGGTCCTCGACGGCGCCCGCGTAGTCGCCGCGCTGGATGCGCAGCGCGCCGCGGTTCGTGAAGGCCGCCGGGTCCTTGGCGCGCAGCTCGATGGCGCGGTCGAAGTCCGCCAACGCGGCGCCGGGGGCCGACGACACCTGCGCGATTCCGCGGTTCAGGTACGCCGACGCGTACTTGGGGCGCGCGGTCACGGCGGCCGAGAAATCGGCGATCGCGCCCTCGCGGTCGCGCAGCTCGAGCCGGGTCAGCCCGCGCTTGTTGAGGGCGACGTAGTTCTCCGGCTCGACCTCGACCGCGCGGTTCCAGAGGCTGAGCGAGTCGTTCCAGACCCGGGTCTGGCGGAACGTCCCGGCGCCGAGCCCCGCGAGCACCAGGAGCGCCACCGCCGCCGTCCGCAGCGGAGCGGCCCGCAACCCGAGCGCCGCGCCGCCGCCCACGAGCACCGCGAACGGCAGGCACCCGACGTAGCTGTAGCGGTCTGCCACCAGGTGGATGCCGTTCGACGACAGCCCGAGGAACGGCAGGATCAGCGCTCCGTAGCACAGCCAGGCGGCCAGACCCACGCGGAGCCGGCGGCGCAGCGCCACGAGCGTCGCGGTCACGGCGACGACCGCCAGCGCCGCTCCGAGATAGCGCGGCTCCAGCGGAGAGAGCCGCAGGTCGAGCAGATAGAGCGGCGACAGCCCGACCGGCACCAGCGTGTGCGCCGGGTAGAAGTAGAGCCCGTAGAGCGCCTGCGCCGCGCGCTGTCCGGGATCCAGCGCCCCGGCCATCTCGGTCGCGCCGAAGCGGTCGAGCGCCTCGAGCGCCGGGAGCACGGCCGCGACCGCGAGCGCCACGTAGGGCACCTTTTCCAGCACCACGCGGCGCATGCCGACCTCGCGCGGCCGCTCGGCCAGCACGTCCACGACGAGGAAGACGAGCGGCCAGGCCAACCCCGCCGCCTTGGCCATCAGCGCCAGCGCGAAGGCCGCGTACGACGCGGCGAGCCACGGCCACCGGCCGCCGCGGGTCGCGCGGGCCCAAAGGAGCGTCGTCGCCAGGAAAAGGAGCGCCGACAGCACGTCGCGCCGCTCGGTGACCCAGGCCACCGACTCGACGCGCAGCGGATGCAGCGCGAAGAACGCGGCCGCGATCCCCGCACCCCCGCGTCCGAGCGCGGGAAAGAGCACGCGGACGAGCGCGAAGACGAGCACCGCGCACCCCGCGTGCAGCGCGACGTTGGTCGCGTGGTAGCCGCGCGGTTCCATGCCGTGGAAGCGGTGGTCCAGCGCCAGCGAGAGCCACGTCAAGGGCTCCCAGTGCCCCCCGTAGAGGCTCGTCAGCATCCAGCGCAGGTGCGAGCCCGACAGCCCGCGGTAGTGCGGATTGCCGGTGACGATCAGGTTGTCGTCCCAGTTCACGAACCCCGCGCCGAACGCCGGCTGGAACACGACCAGCACAGACGCCACCAACGCGAGGCACCAAAGCGCCGAGCGACCCATGCTCGGGAGTGTAGGGCGGGCGCGCGCCCCCGGCGACTCCGCGGCGCGCGCCCCGCGGGGGGAGCCGCGAGGTGAGCGGCGTGCGGAGGCGGGGGGGGGTGG
>JBCCGI010000003.1:0-216166 GCA_039029355.1 Planctomycetota bacterium | reverse complement strand
GGCGACCCTTTGGGGGGTTCTCTTGTGTTGTTTTTCTACTGGTTTTTGGTGTTACCCCCAAATCGCCGGCCCCCCGCGCCCGGGGCCCCGGTGGGGCGGGCGGGGGGGGCGCCGGAGGCTCTTCCAGGAGCTACTCGCCCATGGGCGAGTCGTCGCCGGTCCAGTAGTCGATCGTGTTGAGCACGATGATGTCGACCAGGTAGGCAACGCTGTAGACCGGCACGACGAACGTGCAGCCGAGGAAGACCAGCTCGTTCAGGATGTCGTTGTCGGTGACCTCGCGGTTCCAGTCGTGGACGCCGTTGAACGCCTTGTTCGGGCCGAGGCATCCGGCCAGGGTCACGCCGGCGAGAGCCGCGCCGAGGAGAGCTTTCTTCATTGGGATCAACCTTCTCTCTGGGGTTGGCCCTCCCACGCGGAGAGCCGGAATCCGCTGTTTGGTATCCGGAACGGCGAGCCAAAGCAACCGCGGAGGTTAGGGGAATGGGAGGTTCTAGACCCAAAACCGGGACGCCATCCTTTCCTTAACGGCAGGGCGGCCGTCAAGTTGCCCCTGTGGGGCTCCGAAAGGGGGGGGGCCAAAGCAGCCCGTACCCCCTCGTGGCTCGTTCCCCCGTACCCCCTCGAAGGCCCACGCCCCCCCAGGCGGCGCCTAGAGTCCACGACGCCTCGCTCCGCACGGCCCCGCCGCGCCGGTGCTCGGTGTGGCTCGGGGTCTTGGCGCTCCTCGGCCTCGCGGTCGGTCCGTCGGCCTCCGCTGGCCCGCAGGCCCCGCACGCGGTGGAGGCTGCGGCCCAGAACCCGACCGAGTACAAGCTCAAGGCGGCCTTCCTCTTCAACTTCATCCGCTACACGACCTGGCCCAAGGGCACGTTCAAGCGGAAGGACGAGCCGATCACGCTGCTGATCGTCGGCAAGGACCCGTTCGGAGCGCTCCTCGACAAGACGTTCGAGGGCAAGAAGGTGCAGGGTCGGAGCGTCGTGATCCGTCGCGTCGCGGAGCTGCCGCGGACGCTCGACGCCCACCTCGTCTATTGCTGCGGGCTGGCGGCAAAAACCCGCTCCGAGCTGCTCACCCGCACCTCCAAACAGGCGGTCCTGGTCGTCGGTGAGGTCGATGGGTTCGCGCAGGCGGGCGCCTGCATCAACATGTTCCTCGAGCGGCAAAAGGTCCGCTTCGAGATCAACACGGGCGTGGCCAAGCGCAAGGGGCTCTCGATCAGCTCCGAGCTCTTGAAGCTCGCCCGCATCGTCAAGACGGAGGGCAAGTGAGATGAGGTTGCTCGTCCAATCCCTCTCCATCCGGGCCAAGATCGCGCTGGTGATCGTGGCGACCTGCTCGCTGACGCTGCTGGCGTCGTCGGCGCTGCAGGTCTTCGCGCACTGGACGAGCGCGCGCGCCGAGCACCACGAGCTCGTGCGGACGACGACCGAGTCGGTCGGGCGAAACTGCGCGTCGGCGCTGGCGTTCGGAGACACCGTCTATGCAAGCGACGCTCTGGAGGCGCTGGAGCTGCTCGAGAGCGTGATCTGCGCCGGCGTCTACACGACCGACGGCTCGCTGCTCGCCGCCTGGCCGCCGGAGGGTGAACGCCCGCCGGAGCACTTGTCCGAGGTGCGGTCGTGGGAGAGCGCCGAGGGCTCGCAGTTCCTCGTCGCGCGCGTCATCAGCGACAGCGACGGCCCACATGGCGCGATCCTGGTGCGCTCGGATCTGACCGGTCTGCGCGGGCGCGTGCTCCAAAACGCTGGGCGGACGAGCATCCTGGCGCTGCTCGGACTGGCGCTCTCGGCGGCGCTCTCGTACGCGCTCAGCGCCTGGATCGCGCGCCCGGTCCGCGAGCTGGCGTGGTCGGCGCGGGCGGTCGAGTCGGCCCACGACTTCGGCATCCGGGTCGAGAAGCGCTCGGACGACGAGCTGGGCGGGCTGGTCGACGCGTTCAACCGCATGCTCGACCGCATCCAGAGCCGCGATCGAGAGCTCGAAGCGCACCGGCTCAACCTCGAGCTGGAAGTCGAGGCCCGGACCACGGACCTGGTGCAGGCCAACGCCGAGCTGCTCGCCGCAAAGGAGGAGGCCGAAGGCGCGGCGCGCGCCAAGGCCGAGTTCCTGGCGAACATGTCGCACGAGATTCGCACCCCCATGAACGGGGTGATCGGGATGACGGGCCTGCTGCTCGATACCGAGCTGAACGAAGAGCAGGCCGGGATGATGGGCACGATCCGGAGCTGCGGCGACCAGCTCCTGGCGCTGATCAACGACATCCTCGACTTCTCCAAGATCGAAGCCGGGCGGCTCGAGCTCGAGGAGATCGACTTCGACCTGCGCGCGCTCGTCGAGGACCTCGGCGACATCTTCGCGCCGCGCTACCAGGAGAAGGGCATCGAGCTGATCTCGCTGATCCACTCCGAGGTCCCGGTGCAGCTCCGCGGCGACCCCTCGCGCCTGCGCCAGATCCTGACCAACCTGCTGGGCAACTCGCTGAAGTTCACCGGCGAGGGCGAGGTGCACCTGAGCGCCGCGGTGGTCGGGCAGGACGGCCACCGCGTCGAGCTGGCGCTGTCGGTCCGCGACACGGGCATCGGTATCGACGTCGCCCGCATGGAGGGCCTGTTCGAGCCGTTCACCCAGGCCGACTCCTCGACGACGCGCAGGTACGGCGGGACCGGCCTCGGGCTCGCGATCTCGGCCGAGCTCGCGCAGTCGATGGGCGGCAGGATCGAGGTCGACAGTACGCCGGGTGCGGGCACGACCTTCGTCGTGCGCCTGCCCTTCCAGCTGCAGCCCGTCGACGAGCAGTCGGAGCCCGCGCTCCCGGAGGTGCTGCGCTCGCTGCGCGTCGCCGTGATCGACGACAACGCGACCAACCGCGAGATCCTGGCGCGCCAGCTGACCGCCTGGGGCAGCGAGCCGCTGCTGTACGGCGACCCGCGCGAGGCGATCGAGCGGCTGACGAGCCTCGCGGAGGACGAGCGCCCGGGCCTGGTGCTCCTCGACTACCAGATGCCCGACGTCGACGGACTCGAGGTCTGCCGCCGGCTGCGCGGGAGCGAGGAGCTCCGCGACGTGCCGATCCTGATCCTGACGTCGATCTCGTTCCTCGGACGCCGCCGCGACCTCGACCGCGCGCGCGTCGACGGACAGCTGACCAAGCCGGTCAAGCAGACGCAGCTGCAGGCGAGCATCCTGCGGGTCCTCGGCTACCGCCGCGAGGACCAAGCAGGCGACGACCGCCCGCACCACGTCGTGACCGAGCACGAGTCCCCCGCCGCGAGCGCCGGCAAGCCGCGCGTGCTGCTGGTGGAGGACAACGCGGTGAACCAACGCATCGGCGTCGCGCTGCTCACGCGCGCCGGCTACCTCAGCGAGGTCGCGAACGACGGCAAGGAGGCCCTCGCGGCCCTCTCGCGCATGCCCTTCGACCTCGTCCTCATGGACTGCCAGATGCCTGTCATGGACGGCTACCAGGCCACGCGCACCCTTAGGGAGCGCGAGAAGACCCTCGGCGGGCACATCCCCGTCATCGCGATGACCGCCAACGTGATGGAGGGCGATCGCGAGAAGTGCCTCGCGGCCGGCATGGACGACTACGTGCCGAAGCCCGTGGTCAGCAAAGTGCTCTACGCGAAGCTGGCGTTCTGGCTCGACGCCGGAAACCGCAAATACGGAAAGACGGCATGACCCATCCCTTGCCCTTCCTCGCGCTCCTCGTGGGCGCCATCGCCCTCCTGACGCCGCCAAGCGCGGCCCAGGGCCCCGTCCCCGCGCCAGGCCTCGGATCGGCCGTCGCGAACGACGGTGTCGACCTCACCGACCTGAGCCTCGAAGACCTCATGGACATCGAGGTCACAATCGCCACCCGGTCGGAGCAGAGCCTGTCCGAGCTGCCGGCCGCGGTGTACGTCCTGACCGGCGACGAGATCCGCCGCTCGGGTCACTCGTCGATCCCCGAGGCGCTGCGCATGGTGCCGGGCTTCTACGTGTCGCACTGGACCACGGACAACTGGGACGTCACGTCGCGCGGCTTCGGGCCCGGCCTGTCGTCGACCAGCCTGGCCTATCTCAACCAGCTCCTGGTGATGATCGACGGCATCGTCGTGTACTCGCCGCTCTTCGCCGGGACCTGGTGGGCACTGCAGGACATCGACCTCGCGGACGTCGACCGCATCGAGATCGTCCGCGGACCGGGAGGCATCCTGTGGGGCTCCAACGCCGTGCACGGTGTGGTCCACGTCATCACGCTCGACCCGTCCGAGACGCAGGGCAAGCGCATCACGGCCCGCGCGGCCAACGACGACCGCCACGCCAGCGCGCGCTACGGCGGCACCTTCGGCGAGAACGGGCGCTACCGCGCGTGGCTCAAGGTCGCCGACTACGACACCGCCAGCAACCCGTTCGAGGGCTTCGGCCAGGACTGGAACCTGAACAGCGCCGGCTTCCGCACCGAGTGGTCGAGCGAGGGCAAGGACTTCACGGTGTGGACGCGCGCCTACGAGGGCCGCTTCGAGGACACGGCCTTCGACCTGACGACGTTCCTGCCCTTCGAGGACGTCGCGGACAAGCGCGGGTTCCAGCTGTACTGGAGCATGGAGGACGCCGAGGCGGGCTCCCACTGGCACACCTGGTTCACGACTAACCAGCAGGACATCCCGACGCTGCTCGACCTCGACATCAACACGGTCGACTTCGAGTACAACCGCAACGTGGAGCTCGATCACGGCGCGCTGCTCACCGTCGGCGGTGGCTACCGCCTGATCGACAGCAGGCTGCAGGGCGACGACCCGTTCTTCCTGGCCTTCGAGCCCGAGGATCACACCCAGAGCATCTTCCGCGCCTTCGCCCTGACGACCACCGAGATCACCGACAACCTGACCGTCATGCTCGGCCTCGCCGGCGAGCACAACGACGCGACCGGCTTCGAGCTGCAGCCCACTGCACGCGCCACCTGGACCCCGTCGGAGACCGCCATGATGTGGGCCAGCGCCTCGCGCGCCGTGCGTACGCCATCGCTCGAGGAGCGCTTCCTCAGCCCGAACAGCGCCACCATCGGCGATCCGGACTTCCTGGCGGAGGTGCTGTTCGCCTACGAGATCGGCGCACGCGCGCTGCTCTCCGAGCGCGTCTCGGCGGACCTCGCCCTCTTCTACAACGACTACGAGAACCTGCACTTCGCCGACCTCGACCCGGTCACGTTCCAGCAGTTCGTCACCAACGACGCCGAGGGCCACGGCTACGGCGCCGAGCTCGCGCTCGACATCCAGCCCATCTCGCGCTGGTCGCTGCGCTCGGCCTACTCCTTTCTCTACGGCGAGTACGAGGCCAACGGCGTCGAGCTGCCCACCGAGGACCAAAGCCCGCGCCACATCTTCAACCTGCGCTCCTACCTCGACCTCGGCGACAACTGGGAGCTCGACTCCGGCATCTACGCGGTCGAGGACCTCGGCCCCGGCTTCGAGGGCGCCGAGTACGTGCGCGCCGACGTCCGCGTCGGCTGGTCGCCGAGCGAGTCGCTCGACCTGTTCGCCGGCGTGCAGCGGCTGACCGACTCGACGCAGTCGGAGTTCGACGACTTCGACAACCCGCGCCGCGCGTTCTTCTTCGGGGCGACCTGGCGGCCCTAGCGCCGCCCAAGGAGGAGCGGCGCAAACCCGAGCCCGCGAGCCAAGGGCCGCGGGGCGGAGAAAAGCGTCCCTTTTCGGTTCCCCTCCCGCTCGACTCCACCGCACTCCCGCATGACAGCGGGGGACGATCCCCGCATACGCTAGGGAACCCTCAACCGATGAGGACCGACGGATGGACCCGAGAGCACTCCGGAATCGAATCGTGGGCCTGGCCCTACTGACCGCGGGAACGACGTCCTGGACCGGCGGCCACGCGCTGGCCGACGTGGGGGGAGGAACGCGCGATCTCTCCTACGGCCCGGGCCTGTTCTCGGAGAGCGGGGCCGGCGTCGTCGAGCTGGGCGAGCAGACGACGGTGGCGGGCGCGGTGGCCCAGAGCGATGGGAAGATCCTCTACGCCGACGAATCCGGCACGGTGACGCGACTCTTGTCGAACGGCCTCGCCGATCCGACCTACGGCGTCGCCGGCACCGTGACGGTCGCGGTGAGCGGCGACGTCGTCCGCGTGAAGAGGCAGCCGCTGGCTCTCCAGCCCGACGGCAAGCTGCTGCTCGTCGGCTCCTCCTACCCGTCGGGCGGTGACGGCGACGGCCCGGGGATCGCCTTCCTGGCGCGGTTGGATACCGACGGGACGCCCGACGCGAGCTTCGGCACGGGGGGCGTGCTCGAGCTGCCCCAGGGCGACGACTCGGGCCTCGAACGCCTCGCGGTTCAAGGCGACAGAATCCTCGTGACCGCGTCCGGCAGCGTGGGCACGTTCCCCGCCTCGGTCCTGCGCCTGCTCCCCGATGGCTCCCCCGACACCGCCTTCGGCGTGAACGGCACCGCGACGTTCGAGGGCCTTCCCCAAGGCTTCGAATACCCCTTCGATCTGGAGCTCCTGCCCGACGGTCGCATCGTCGTGTCGTTCCACAAGAACGGCTACGGGCTCACGCGGCTGACCGCGGACGGCGCGTTGGACGCGAGCTTCGGAACGGCTGGCGTGGTCCTCCTCTCGGATCGGGTCGAGGAGATCGCCATCGACGCGGGCGGCGGGATCCTCGCTTGGGGCGCCGATTACGACGAGACCTACTCCCTCAGCCGCTTCCAGCCCGACGGCACGCTCGACACCGGCTTCGGGATCGGCGGCTCGCTGAGCGGCAACGCCCGCGAGATGAACATCGCCCTTGGAGACGGCGGCGAGATCTACCTGGCGCGGGAGGTCCTGGTGAGCTCGAATCCCGACCTGGAGCTGACGCGGCTCCTCCCGGACGGAACCGTCGAGGCGAGCTTCGGGCAGGGCGGCACGTCGACCTGGGGGCAGAGCGGGTTCATGACGCTCCTGCCCGGAGCCGGACGACTGACGGTGATCTCCCACCGCGAGCACGTCGCGATTTTCACCGAGGAGCCGGTCCAGGCGACCCAGGACTTCGGGGGCACGCCGGGCCTCGCCTTCGCGACCAACGGCGCCGCCGCGATCGAGCAGGCCGCACTGCGGCTCACCCCCGCCCTGCAGGGCCAGGTCGGCTCCGGCATCTCCGATGTCGTCGCCCCGGCGCCGGTGGACAGCTTTCATGCCTCGTTCGACTTCTGGATGGGCGGCGGCAACGGCGCCGACGGCATCTCGTTCAACCTGCTGGACGCCTCGGTGCACGACGCAACGGCGCTCTTCGGGGAGAACGGGCCGGGCATCGGCGCACTCACCGTCACCCTGCGGCGCTACGCCGCCGGCGGCGTCAACGAGGTGAGCCTGTCGATCGACGGCCAGGTCCTCGGCACCGTTCCGGTCGGCTTCCAACTGGACTCGGGGCAGTGGCACCGCGCCGAGGTCAGCCTGCAGGGCGGCGCCTTCGGGCTGCGGCTCACCGGCGCCGGGGAGCCGTCGGAGTTCCCGTTCCAGGGACTAGCGGTTCCGAGCTTCACGCCCTCGCTCGCGCGGATCGGCTTCGGCGGCCGCACGGGGATCGACACCAACGAGCACCGCGTCGACAACGTCGCGCTGACGGTAACGCACCAGTTCGCTCCGAGCCCCTGGAGCGACCTCGGCTACGCCCTGGCGGGCAAGAACGGCACGCCGCGGCTGGCCGGCTTCGGCTGCCTCGCCGCCGGCTCGTCCTACGCCATCACGCTGTGGGACGCGCACGAGAACAGCGCTGCGTTCCTGGTGTACGGCATGAGCGAGCTCTTCCTGCCCTTCCTCGGCGGAACGCTGGTCCCGAGCCCGGACGTCGTCGTCGATCAGTTGACCGGTGCCGGCGGCGGCTTCACGATTCTCAGCACCTTCGCCTCCGCGGCCGCGGGCAGCGCCGGCACGGCGCAGGTCTGGACCGTCGATCCCACCGCGGCGCAGCTCGTCTCGGCCAGCAACGCGCTGCGCATCCAGGCGCCCTGAGCGCTCGGCCCCATCCGCAGGGGGACCGCGCCGCGGCGGGCGGCGCGGTCCCCTGGGCCCTCTACAGAATCGAGAGCTGGCTCGGCGCCGCCAGCACCGCCGCGCCGACGCCCGAGATCGCGGCGCCCTGCGCGTACACGGTGAAGGCCTCGAAGCCCGGCGGGAGCCCGGGCAGCGCGATCGAACCGCTCAAGCCTCCCCCGGCGTCCACGGGGCCGTGGGACACGAGAATCGGCGGGATCGGCACGATGAGCACACCCGCGAGCTCCGGCGCGAAGAGCGGCGTGTTCCCGAACCCGACCAGGCTGAAGACCAGGTCGCCGGCCTGGCCGCTGTAGACGAAGGTCGTCGCGCCGCCCGCCGGCGCGGGTGAGCCGAGCTCGTAGTTGCGCGCGAACCCGGCGATGGTCTCGAAGCCACCGACCTGGTCCGCTCCCGAGGGCCCGCAGATGCTGCAGAGCGGCCAGTCGAGCGGGCAGCCGCCCGAACCGCCGGCGAACACGCTCCCGAGCAGGCGCGGCAGGTCGCCGCCGACGCGGCGCAGCCCCGCGCCGCCGGGGCCGCCGCCGGTGCACAGCCCACCCTCCGCTCCGCAGCCCCCGTTCAGCGAGCTGCCGGCCGCGAACAGGAAGCCGTCGACCACCTCGATCCCGTCGCCCCCGGGCGAGCCGCCGGACTGGGTCGGCGTTCCGCCCTGGGCCGAGCACTCGTACAGCGACAGGCTCGATCCGACGGCGTGGATTCCGTCGTACCCCTCAAGCGCCTCGCCGCCCGCGACAAAGGAGCAGCGGGTCGCGACCACGTTCGCGCAGCTCTCCACCACGAGCTGCCCCGGAGAGAGCAAGAAGGCGACGCAGGGGAACAGCACCGAGCCGGCCTGGATCGACTCGAGCAGCACCGTCCCATCGTTGTTCAAGAGGTTGATCGGCCCGGTGCGGAAGCCGCGCAGCGCGACCTCCTCGCCCGCGGGCAGGTTCTGGACCGTCACGGTTTGGACCAGGGGCGTCGCCTCGGCGTCCGAGGTGACGACCAGGTCCTTCCCGTCGATCGTGAACGAGCCGTAGCCGCCGGCGCGAACCAGGATCGTGTCGCCGTCACCGGCGTGGTCGACGGCGGGCTGAACGTCGAAGAAGTCAAAGCCGGGTCCGCCGGCCGCGTCGACGACCCAGAGTTGGTCCTGGGGCGAGGTCGCCGCGACGAGGGCGGGGAGAGCGAGACCGAGGGCCGGAAGTGCGAACATGGATCCCTCCGTTGGATGTGACTGGACGAAGCAAGGTCGCCCGCCGCGTCGCGATCGGCGACCAGTGCAGCCACACGGTAACCCGCGGACCACAATCCCGCCTGCTGTGGCGTGGGAGAGCGGCGCCCGCTCGTCGGCCGGCGACGGGGATAGTATCCTGACGGAGACCTCGTCGGGGTGCGGGCCCTTAGCTCAGTAGGTTAGAGCAGTCGACTCATAATCGATCGGTCCGGTGTTCGAATCACCGAGGGCCCACCACCGCCGCGTGCGGACGGGCGAGAACGACGCGGCGACGTGCCGCGCGCGGGCTAACATCTGCGGCCCATGAAGCTAGCCATCGCCCAGATCGCACCTCGCCTGCTCGACCGCGACGCGACCCTCGCCAAGGTCGTCGCGAGCATCGCCGACGCCGGGCGGGCCGGCTGTTCGGTCGTCGCCTTCGGCGAGTCGCTCGTGCCCGGGTATCCGCTGTGGCTGTGCCGCACCGGTGGGGCGCGCTTCGACGATCCGGACCAGAAGCGGCTCTTCGCGCGCTACGCGGCCGAGGCGGTGTCGATCGAGGAGGGCCACCTCCGGCCGGTGTGCGAGGCGGCGGCCACGGCCGGCGTCGTCGTGGTGCTCGGCATCGTCGAGCGCCCCGCCGACCGCGGGGGGCACTCGCTGTTCTGCTCGCGCGTCGTGATCGGCGCGGACGGAGAGGTGCTGTCGGTCCACCGCAAGCTCGTGCCCACCTACGAGGAGCGCCTGGTCTGGAGCGCCGGCGACGGCGCCGGACTCGTCACGCACCGCGTCGAGGGCTTCACGCTGGGCGCGCTGAACTGCTGGGAGAACTGGATGCCGCTCGCGCGGGCCGCGCTGCACGCCGCGGGTGAGGACCTGCACGTCATGCTCTGGCCGGGCAGCCGCGAGCTGACGTCCGAGATCACGCGCTTCGCGGCGCGCGAGGGGCGCTCGTACGTCGTGTCGGCCGGTGCGCTGCTGCGCGCCGCGGACATCCCCGCCGACATGCCGCTGCGCGACGCGATGGCGGACGCCGAGCTCCTGTACGACGGCGGCTCGTGCATCGCCGGCCCGGACGGCGAGTGGGTCGTCGAGCCGCAGTGCGGGTCCGAGGAGCTGATCGTCGCCGAGCTCGACCCGGCGCGCGTGTTCGAGGAGCGCCAGAACTTCGACCCCTCCGGGCACTACGCGCGGCCCGATGTGCTGCGTCTGGGCGTCAACCGGCGGCGGCTCTCAGCTTCCGAATAGCCCGGCCAGCGTCGCGCGCAGGATCTCCGCGTCGCCTTCGGAGAAGGCGCAGAACACCACACGCTGCGGCGACGCGTTCGCCCGCAGCCACGCGAGCGTTGTCGAAAGCGCGATGCCCGCGGCGCGCTCCTTCGGAAAGCCGAAGACGCCGGTCGAGATGCCGGGGAAGGCGACCGACGCGAGGCCGGCGTCGGTCGCGAGCCCGAGGCTCGTCCGATAGCACGACGTCAACGCCTCGTCCTCGCCCGCGTCGCCGCCGTGCCAGACCGGGCCAACGGTGTGGATGACATGCCGCGCGGGCAGCGCGTAGCCGGCCGTCATCCGCGCCTCGCCCGTCGGGCAGCCGCCGAGCGTGCGACACTCGGCCAAGAGCTCGGGCCCCGCCGCGCGGTGGATCGCTCCGTCGACGCCGCCGCCGCCGAGCAGCGTCTCGTTCGCGGCGTTCACGATGGCGTCGAGCGCGAGCGTGGTGATGTCGGCCGTGACGATCTCGATGCGGTCCATGGGCGCGATTGTAGACTGCGGCGATGCCCGATCCGCTGCACCTCCACCCGCATCCGGTCGACGAGCCGCGCGGCGCCGTGCTCGTCGTCCATGGCTTCGGCGAGCACTCGGGCCGCTACCGGCACGTGCAGGAGCGGCTCGCGGCCGACGGCTGGGCCTCGCTGGCCTTCGATCTGCGCGGCCACGGCGCGTCGCCGGGGCGGCGGACGTACATCGCTCGCTTCGAGGAGTACCTCGACGACGTCGACGAGGGGCTGGCGGCGCTCCGCGAGCGCTGGCCGGAGCTGCCGCTGGTGCTGCTGGGGCACAGCCTGGGAGGGCTCATCGCGGCGCGCTGGATCCAGGAGCGCGGCGCCGGCGGAGTGGACGCCCTGGTCCTCTCGGCGCCGGCCTTCTCGTTCGCGGTACCGCTGCCGTGGCACCAGCGGCTGCTGGCCCAGGTCGCCTCGCGCGTGTCGCCGACGCTGCGGCGCGAGTCGCGGGTGAACATCCTGCTGCTGTCGCACGACCCGCGGAACGCGCTCGCGATCATGCAGGATCGCCTGTGCGAGCCGACCGCGACGGCGCGCTGGTTCACCGAGAGCCAGCGCGCGCAGCGCCAGGCGCTGGCGGCGGCGGGCGAGGTGGGCCTGCCGCTTTGTCTGCTGGTCGCGGGCGACGACACGATCGTGGGACCCGACGCCGCACGCGCCTTCTTCGCGGCGGCCGGGAGCGCCGACAAGCAGCTCTTCGACTACCCCGAGCTCTACCACGAGCTCTTCAACGAGACCGAGCGCGAGCGCGTGTTCGGCGACCTCGTCGGATGGCTCGCGCACCGCTTCCCGGCGCGCGAGCCCGATCCCGACGCCGCTACGGCTGGATCGTGAGAACGAGCGGGTCGGAGACCATCTCCACCGGACCGTCGAAGAGCATGCCGGGAGGCCACAGCAGCAGGCCGAAGTAGACGTCGACGCCCGCGAGGCCGGGGGCGTCGGCGATCGGCAGCAGCGCCTGGGCCTGACCGGCGCCGTTCAGCGTGCCGATCCAGCCGGGCTGCGCCAGCACGGCCGCGCTGACCGAGTCGAAGCCGATCGGGAGCGCCCAGCCGCCGGGCAGCGGCGCCGCGGAGTTGCCGGAGAGCGCCGCAAAGGCCGCATACTCGCGCCCGCCGCCGACGTACTCATCGAGGAAGCGGAAGGACGGCGTCTCGCCCGCCGAGAACGGCGCCCCGTGGTCGTTCCAGAACACGCGCGCCGTGCCGGTGTCGTTGCGCGTCGACCATGCGACGGTCAGCGGCTCGGTCACGCCGTCGAAGCGCTGCTTGGTCAGCCGCACCGTGTACGTGCCGCTGACCGGCGGCACGAAGCTCGCCAGCTCGAACGAGTTCACCGCGCTGGCCGACGAGGCGACGACCGCCCCGCCCGGGTCGAGCACGGTCAGGTCGAGGTCCATGTCCAGCACGTCGGTCGAGTAGGAGGCGTCGACGTTCGAGAACCAAAGCGCGATGACGCGCGTCTCGTCCCCCGCGTCGAGCGTCATCGGGACGTCGAGCAGGTCGGACGAGAAGTCGCCGTCGGTCACCTCCTGGTGCCACCACTGATCGTCGCGGATCAGCGCGTGCGCGGCCTTGGCGTGCGTTCCTCCCGCGCCGTCCTTCTCGGACATCAGCGCGGCGCCTTCCACGTTGTGCCAGGCCGAGGCCATCAGCATCGCCTTGACCGTCGTCATCTGCCCGAGCAGCGTGTTGTCATACGAGGCGATCAGCGCCGCGACGCCGCAGGTCAGCGGGCTCGCCGACGACGTGCCGCCGAAGCACGACTGGATGCCCGAGCCGCCGGTTCCGGCCGTCGCCACGCAGTCGCCGGGGCTGGCGACCTCGGGCTTTTCGTGGCCCTCCTGGGGGTTCCAGTAGGACGACGAGCCCGTCATCGCATCGTTGGCCCAGTTGGAGTCGCCGAGGTCGTTGTAGTTGCCCGTGCAGATCACGTTGTAGCCGTTGCCGGGCGTGGTGCCGTACGGCGTCGAGCTCGAGCCCTGGTTGCCGTTCGACTTGAACATCATCACGCCGAAGTTGCGGACGGTGTAGTCGAAGAAGCGGTCGAGGAACTCGATCTTGCCCTTCAGGAAGTTCCACCACGAGCAGTTGCCGAAGTCGATGCCGGCGGTGATGCCGGTCGCCCAGACGTTGGGCGCGTCCGAGTCGCCGGTGCCCGGCGCCGAGTAGATGTCGGGCAGCGTGTACGACGACGCGAAGTAAGTCGGGTGCGTGTTGCAGATGTTGCCCGCGACGCCCGTCGCGTGGGAGTCGGTGAAGTCCGGGACCAGAACCGTGACCGGCGGCAGGTACGGGTTGCCCACCTGCACCTCGCCGACGTCGTTCACCATCACGCGCACGCTGCCGTCCGCCTGCACGCCCTGGTCGTGAACCGTGTACGTGCGCATCGTGCCCTGCGCCGCGTCGCCTTCGGCGGCCCAGGTCGACTGGCTGACGTAGGCGGTGTCGACCGCCGGGTGGGCGGCGAGCTGCTCGACGCGGCCCGCGTCGACGCTCGCGATGACCAGCGGCCACCCCATGCCCTCGACGACGGTCGTGCCGCCCGCCTCGCGGACGGCCGCGGCGAAGCCCGCGACCACCGGCTGGAGCCGCGCCTCGTTGCGGCGAAGCGCGTCGGCGCGCGCCGCGCGCACCACGTCCGCGACGTGCTGCTCGGCGACGCCGAAGGCCGCCTCGGAAATCGTCCGGCCGGGGTCGAAGCCGTCCTCCGGCTCGAGCAGCCAGAACGCGACCTCGATCGCGTCGCCCGGCGCGAGCTGGTCGAGCCGCGCGCGCAGGGTCGAATCCACCCGCCCGAAGCGCTCGAGCTCTCTGCGGTGGTCCTCCAGCCGCAGGGCGTCGACGTCCACCGCGAGCCCGTCGGACGTGCGCCCGACGCGCTCGACGCGACCGTCCGGCAGCACGCGCCTCAGGTCGGTCACGGTCTGCTCGACCTGCGGGAAGAAGAACTCGGTGGCGAACTCGTGCGGCCCGGCCTGGGGAAGGACGCGAACGCTCTTGTCCTGCGGCGCGACGGATGTCGGGAGCGCGACCGCGCTGAGCGCGGCGATCAGATGCAGCATGAAAGACTCCGGTGGCTAGTAGGGGAGAGGCTCCCTTATAGCACCGCGCGCCGAAAGCAGGTGGAGCGCTTAGCCCTGCCCGAGCTGGCTCCAGGTGCGCTCGGGAGCCGAGTCCGAGGTCACCTCAAAACCACACGCCTCCCAGCCCGCTTCGGTGACCTGGCCGGAGGGATCACGCGCTCCCGAGTAGCCTCCGTGCATGTTCGCGAGCTTCGTAAAACCCTCGGCCACGAGCATCTCGCACGCACGCGCCGAGCGCCCGCCGGCGGCGCAGCCGAGGACCAACGCGGCGTCGGCGGAGAAGGCGCGCTTCATCGCGTCGACGAAGTCCGGGTTGAGCTCCATCCCCATCGGGCCGCGGAAGGCGACCGGGATGTTGTAAGCGTCCGGCGCGTGGCCGGCGTCGAACTCCTCGACGGTGCGCACGTCGACGTAGGTCCAGTCTTCGCCGCCCTCGAGCAGCTCCTTGGCTCCGGCGGGGTTCACATTGCGGTAGGACATCTGGGTTCTCCTGGTTTGGGGGGCGGAGATTCTACGGCGGCGGGCGCCTGGGCGGGATGGGGAGGCCAGGGTCCTGCTAGGATGCGGAGCATGGCGGAAGCCACCCAGCCCCCCCGCGACACCCTCGGTCGCCCTCTCAGCAGCCTGCGGCTGTCGGTCACCGACCGCTGCAACCTGCGGTGCGCGTACTGCATGCCGGAGGAGGAGTACGCGTGGCTTCCGCGCCACGACCTCCTGACGTTCGAGGAGATCGCGCGGCTGGTCGACGTGTTCCTGTCGCTCGGTGTCGACAAGCTGCGGCTGACCGGGGGCGAGCCGCTGCTGCGACGCGACCTCGACGCGTTGGTCGGGCTGCTGTCGGGCAGGCCGGGGCTGCGCGACCTCGCGCTGACGACGAACGGCGTGTTGCTCGTCGAGCAAGCGCAGCGACTGCGTGACGCCGGGCTCGACCGCGTGACGGTCAGCCTCGACACGCTCCAACCCGCGCGCTTTCGAAAGCTGACGCGGCGCGACGATCTCGAGCGCGTGCTCGCCGGGATCGAAGCGCTGAACGCGGCGGGCTTCACCGGCACCAAGCTCGACACCGTCGTGATGCGCGGTGTGAACGACGACGAGCTGGTCGACCTGTTCGAGCTCGCGCGCGGCGTAGGCGCGGAGCTGCGCTATATCGAGTACATGGACGTGGGCGGCGCGACCGACTGGAGGCCGAACGCCGTCGTGCCAGCAGGGGAAATCCTTACCACGCTGGAAGCGCGCTACGGCCCGATCGAGTCCCTGCCGCGGGAAGACGCCGCGCCCGCCGACCGCTTCCGTTGCGCGAACGGCGAAGTCTTCGGCATCATCGCATCGACGACTCGGCCCTTCTGCGCCTCCTGCGACCGCAGCCGGCTGACCGCAGACGGGACCTGGTACCTCTGCCTCTATGCGCCCTCCGGAATCGACCTGCGCACGCCGTTGCGCGACGGCGCCTCGACGGACGAGCTGCGCTCCCTGCTCCAGGGGGCGTGGCGCCGCCGCCGCGACCGTGGGGCCGAGGAGCGCCTGGCCGCGGAGGCCCGGGGCCCCCTGGTGCCGCTCGAGGACCTGCGCAGCGATCCCCGGCTCGAGATGCACACCCGCGGGGGCTAGCGTCCGCGGTACAATGGGACTTCCTGCCCGAGGCCGAGTTCTCGGGAAAAGTCCGAAACGCAGCGCCCTCCCGACGGACCTACCGACGTGAGCAACTCCGCGGACCGCATCTCGATCGAAGCGCTGCTGGCCCACCAGGGGTGGGTCCGCGGGCTTGCGCGGAAGTTGCTGCAGGACGACTACCTGGCCGAGGAGGTCGTCCAGGACGCCTGCGTCGCCGCGCTCTCGAAGCCGGCCGGCGAGGTGCGCGACATCCGCAGCTGGCTGGCGGGGGTGGTCTCGAACCTCAGCCGGGACGCGCTCAAGCGCAAGAAGAAGAACACCGGCTCGGACGCCATCGAGATCGACATGGCGAAGTTCGCGCCGGACCCCTCGGAGGTCTACGCCGAGGAGGCGGTGCGCCGGCGCCTGATCGAGACCGTGCTGTCGCTCGACGACCCGTACCGCTCGACCATCCTGCTGCGCTACTACCGCGAGATGACGCCGAAGGAGATCGCCCTCCTGCTCGGCGTCCCCGGCGAGACAGTGCGGACGCGCCTGCACCGCGGCCTGCAGAAGCTGCAGGCGAAGCTGGAGCAGGGCGGCGACGAGCGCCAGCTGAAGAAGGGTCTGGCGATCCTCGCGGGCGTGGACGCGAAGACGAGCGCGACCAAGCTCGCCATCGCCGCGGCGCGGCCGACGTGGCCCGGCCTGCCCGCGAGCGCCGTGGGCAGCGCCGCCGCGGTGCTGCTGGCGGCCGTCGCCTGGCTGGTCGCGCTGGACGCTCCCCCCACGGCCGAAGCCGCCGAGGCGGCCCCGGCGGTGGCGGAGCTGTCCGAGCAAGCCGCCCCCGCGCCCCCGAGCCCCGCCCCGGTGCGGACGGACGAGCCGGCGCGGGTCGCGGTGGGCTCCGGCCAGACGGCCGAGCGGGCCGCCGAGGCGCCGGCCCCCTGGGTGCTGCGCGGCCAGGTCCAGCTCGGCCACACGACGACCTACGACTCCCCCCCGGCGCCCCACACGCCGGTGCGGGCGACCGTGTGCCGCGCGGCGGGCTTCGACTCGAAGCCGTTCCGCACGCTGGAAACGGTCGCGGACTCCGAGGGGCGCTTCGAGCTGCAGCTCGAAGCTCCCGAGCAGGCCCTCGAGCTGCGCATCGACCCGGTCGCCGAGAACAGCGAGAACGAGGGCACGACCGTCTACGCCGTCCCCGGCGCCGAGGCCCCGGACGACGTGCTGCTCCACGTGTTCCCGCGCGACTACGAGCTGACGGTGCGCGTCACGCACCAGGGCCAGCCCGTGCCGAACGCGACGGTTTGGGTGATTCCCGAGCAGCTCTTCACCGACCGCAACGGCGAGGTGCGGTTCACGCTCGGGTCTCTCCGGCATGAGCGCCGACTGCACGTCTGGGCCGATGGCCTGGCGCGCTATACGAAGGACTACGACGACCAGCTTCCGGGCGCCGAGCTGGTCCTTCCGGTCGAGCTCCAACCCGGCTTCGTGGTGCGCGGCATCGTCGTCGACCAGACCGGCGCCCCCGTGGCCGGGGTGAAGATCGCCGACCCTCAGATGTCGCGGCTCAGCGTGCAGACCGACGAGCAGGGACGCTACGCGCTCCCCCACCGCGGGCCCCGCTTCAATCGGGTTCGCGCCTCCAAGCGGTCGTTTGTCCCGACGGGCGGGCACACCGTCTTGAACGGGAGCGACGGCAGGATCGACCTAACGCTCGCGCGCGGCACCCGCGTGCGCGGCTGGGTCGTGGGCTCCGACGGGAACCCGGTGCCCGGGGCGACCGCCTACTTGGGAACCACGATCAGTGGCTCTTCCAGCGCCCTGGCGCTGCACGACGGCGTCTTCTCGTTCGAGAACATGCTGGTTGGCGAGGAGCTGCGGCTGACGGTCCTCCACCCGGGTCACGCTCCCTACTCGCGCTGGATCCGGATCCCCTCCGGCGACGTCTTCGACGTGCGGGTGCCGCTCGAGCGCCCGCACTTTGCCGAGGGGCGCGTGGTCGACGAGGACGGGCTGCCGGTCGCCGGCTGCGCGATCTACGCCGCCGTGCCGGGCACCGATGAGTTCCCCGACCTGATGGCCACGACCGCCCCCGACGGCGAGTACCGCTTCGAGGGGCTGCCCAACGGCGGGATCGAGCTGCGCTTCCAGGCCGAGGGGTTCGAGGACGCGGTGCTTGCCCTCCCCCAGGCCGGCCAGATGGACCAGCGCCACCCGGTCACGCTGCAGCGCTCCGGGCCGGCGGCGGACTAGCTCCGGCCCTCCCGGCCTCCGCTAGCTGGGGCTAGCGCTCTCCCCGCTCGCGCAGCAGGCGCGCGAGGACCTGCCGCGCGCGCTCGTAGCGCTTGCGCACGGCCGGCTCGCTCAGGCCGAGGTGCTCGGCCGCCTCGGCGAACGTCAGCCCCTCGAGGGCGCAGAGACGGACGGTTTCGCGGTAGGTATCAGGGAGGCGTGAGATCAGCTCGCGCAGCCAGCGGCGCTCGTCCTGGCGGGTCACCGGCCCCTCGACGCTGGCCGCCGCCGCGGGCTCGAGGACGCCCTTGGGAAGCATCGACTCCCCCGCCTCGCGCCGGTGGGAGCGCAGCGTATCGACGATCCGCGTGCTGGCGGTGCGGTAGAGCCGGCGCAGCAACTCCTCCTCTCCCGCCCCCTCCGGCAACGCGCCGAGGCTGCGCATCGTCTCGATCAGAGCCCGCTGCACGATGTCCTCGGGGTCGGCCCAGCGGCGGACCCGCGCGCCCATGTGCCGCGTCACGTAGGCATGCAGGCGAGGCGCGAAGTGCCGACACAGTCGGTCGACACTCTCCTCGTCACCGCCCCTGGCGGCTTGAATACATTCCTTTATCGAACGCTCTACGACGGATGCCTCCGGCAACGGCGCAAAAGTAGAGCGGTTCCAAATCGGGGAGACAAGCCTAGGTCAAGCCCGGAGCCGGGCAGCGAGGCCCCTGTCCCGATGGGGAGAATTCTCCCTCGTGAGAACGCGGCGACCGACCGGGGCTGACGGTCTTGCGCCCCGACGAAAAGATCCCAAAAAACAGGAACGCCTGCTGGTCCGATCGACCCCCCAGAGACAAACGGCAGGAAGTTGTCGCATGGGGGCAACTTCGCGAGCAGGGGTGAACATCCGAGCCATCCGAGCTCGTCTTCCCCCCCCCGGCCGGAAGCATCTCCGTCCAAACTCGATGCTATGAGCTCCTCCGCGAAGGCGTCCTTGCTCCTTCTTCTTGCCGCCATCTTGTTCGTGCTTGGCCTCGTGGCACAGCGCTCCCTACAGCGCTCGAGCCTCGGCCCCGAGGAGGAACGCTCCACACCAGCCGTAGCCGAGGGGCCGAGCGGTGGCGGCGCGCCTCCGGCTCCCACCCACCTCGGGCTCGGCGCGCTGCACCAGCCGGTGGGCGATCTCTCACGTACGCGCAAGCCTGCGGAGCTCGTCGAGGACGAACCGACCTCGCGCATCCGGCTTCGCCTGGTGGACTACACCGGAGCACCGCTCGCCGACGTGCGCGCGAAGCTGCGGATCGGATCGCGCCGCGAGGCGCTCGAGACGCGGTCCGATGCCGAGGGTCGTGTCTCCTTCGCGCTGGACAGCGGGCGGGAGAGCCAGCTGATGCTGGGTGGCGGCCCCTGGGCGCTGCGCGCGCTCGGAGTCTCCAAGCTCCTTCCCGACGAGGAGCGCGACCTGGAACGGATCGCCCTCGGCCCGGCCGGGGTCAAGTCCGGGCGCGTGCTGGACCCGAACGGCATCCCGCTGCCCCAGGCCCGCGTGCTGGTGTTCTCGCACACGTCGCTGATGGGGCTCAGCGTGCTCCAACGCGAAGTGCCCGCGTCGCGCATCGTGCACGAGGTGCGCACGGACGCCCGGGGCTACTTCGAGCTGCACGGGCTGGGCGAGGGCAGCTATGGGCTGTTGGTGCGCGCTCCCGACCTGCTGGAGCAACGCCTCAACCTGATGCGCGTCCGGCAGGTCGAGGAGCGGCCGCTCGAGATCCGGATGGAGCGCGGCCTCGAGGCCCAAGGCTGGCTGCGCGACGCGGGCGGAGCGGCGCTCCCCGGTGGGCAGGTCGCACTCCTGCCGTACGGAGCCGTCGACAGCCACGCGCTGGGCGTGGAGGCGCTGCGCGGCCGCGGGGTCGCGGCGAAGGACAACGGTTCCTTCCGGCTTCAGGTTACGGAGGAGCCCTTCCACTGGATCGCCACCGCCGAGGGCCGGGTCGTGCGCGTGCTCGAGTCGAGCGGCGGGCGGCTGGACGCGGCCCTGTCTCCCGGCTTCCGGCTGTCGGGCCGCGTGGCGACCGCCGCCGGCGCGCCGGTCGCCGAAGCGAAGGTCGTGATCGTCCCCGCGGACGCCGTGCTGCCCGAGGGCGTTCTGATCGAGACCGAGGCGCACACCGACTCCGATGGGCGGTTCGCGCTCGAGCGGCTCCCCGCCGGCACGTACCGCGTGACGGCGTCCGCACCGGACTCGCGCCCCGCGTCCAGCGAGGTCACGCTGAGCGACTCCGCCGAGCACGTCGAGCTCGAGTTGGCGCCGGACTCGGCCGGCGACGAGCGGCCGAGGGGGCGACTGATGGTGCAGCTCCGCGGCAGCGACGGCGTGGCCATCCCACGCGCGAAGCTGAGCCTGACCGCGGTCGGAGCCGCCGAGCCGCACAGCGTGCGGGAAACCGACGACTTCGGCATCGCGGTCTGGGACGACCTGCTTCCCGGCACCTACGAGGTCGCTTTCGCGGGCGCGCTGGGACGCGCTCCTGCCGACGTCGTCTTCATCCCGGAGCCCAGCGCGCTCGAGAGCGCGTCGCGCACGCCGGTGCGCGTCGACGAGGGCGAGACGACGCGCGTCCCGCTCGATCTGCGGCACGAGCCGACGGTCCGGATCCACGTCACGCGGCGCGGCGCTCCCGTGCCGGACGTGCTGGTCGGGCTCTCTACGCTCGACGCCGGAGAGCTGATGTGGGTTACGACCGGCGCCGAGAACCTGAGCCACACCGACGGGAGCGGGCAGGTCCTGCTGCCTGCCCTCCGGGCCGGAGACTACGTCCTCGTGGCGCGCACGAGCATCCTGTCGCCGCCCACCAGCCTGGAGGTCACGCTGGGCTCGGGGCCCCAGGACGTCTATCTGGAGCTGGCCTCGGGGTCGATCCGGGGCAGCGTGGTGAGCGCTGCGGGGCTTCCCCTGCGCCGCGTGGAAGTGGCGGTGATCCCGGAGAACGTGGCCGGCAAGGAGCTCACGCTCAGAGGCAGCCCGGTGCCGCAGTCGGAGCAGGATCCGAGCGAGCCGCCGGACCCGTCGGAGTCCTTCCGGCGCACCCTGGGCGAGGTCATCCTGACCCCCTCCGCCGACGGGACGTTCCTGGTCGACGAGGCTCCGCCCGGCCTCTACGAGGTGCGCATCTCGGGACCGGACCACGTTCCGGTCGAGATTGCGGCCGTGGTCGGAACCGGACCGCTCGTCCTGGATCCGATCGTGCTCGCCGCGGTGTGCTCGTTGAGCGGAACCGTCCTTGGGATGGAAGCGCTCGACGATCCCCAGGGCTCACTGGTCACGGTTCAGCTCCTCGACGCAAATGAGGTGCAAGTCGACCTTCAGCTGGTCGACTCGGATGGTCGGTATGAGTTTGTAGATCTCATCCCGGGCGTCTATCGCCTCGCCGTCCATCACGACGGCGAGGCCTATCTTGGGGACCCCTTCGAGGTCACAGCAGGCGGGCGGAACGTCCGCGATCTAAGCCCCTGGTAGGCCGGCGCGGTCGTCACGCCGCGCTCTCCCCCAGCTCCGAAGAAACACCGACCGGGCGTGAGCCCGGCGGGTTCCGTCATCCCTATTCCGAAAGCGAGAATCGCAATGCAGCTGAACTCTGGACACATCCTTGGCGTCATTTCTCTCGGCATTCTCTCCCACGCCGCGGTCGTTTTTGCTGGAGAAGCAAGCGAACCGAATAATGCTCGTCTTATGGACGAATCTATCAATGTCAATGAGGTGGTTCGTTCCGATGCGCTGACGGACTTCTACGGCACCGGTGCGGGCAAGCCCTACAAGAAGAACCGCAAGTGCGACGACTCCGGCACCAAGTGCGTCACCGGGTCCGTCAAGTACTGCATGACGACGAGCTACAAGGTCGAGGGCAAGACCTACACGGTCTGCCAAGACACGACCGATCCGAGTCTCGACCAGTAGGCCGAGACAAGCGCAGAATCTCTACCGGCGAAGGCGGGCCCGCCCTCAGCGGAGGGCAGCCCGCCCCGCTTCCCCACCGAACACCGCCCCGATGAAGCCCAAGCTCCTTGCCTGCCTGGCGCTCTCCCTGCTCCTCTGCGCCCTTGCCTACCTCCGCGCCGCGCCGCGCGAGGCCCGCGCGACCTTTCGCCTGGACCTGCGCGACGCGGAGTCCGGGCGCGCCGGGGTCGAGCTCGAGCTCACGGTACCCGGCCTGCGCGAGCTCACGCTGCGCAGCCTGCTCGGGGCGAAGCTTATGGACCTGTCCGAGCCGCGCGCCTTCGACGGGCAAGGGCGTCCGCTCGCAGCGCTTGTCGAGCCGCTCCCCGCGGCGGCCGCAGCCGGCCCGGAGCTCGGCTACGTCGTACGCCTGGAGCAACCGGTCGACCGCCTGGTGCTGCGCTACACCGCCCGCCCGGGCGCGTCGCCGCCGCGCCCGGGCGAGCCGGAGCAACGCGAGCTCGGCACGCTGCGGGCCGAGGGCTGCGCGCTCGCGCTGCCGAGCGTGGTCCTGGTTCCCGACGTCGAGCTGGTCGACGTGCGGATCGAGTCGACGCTGCCGCGCGACTGGGACGCGCTCGCGGTGCCGCCCGCGGCCCTCGCCACGTCCGACCGCTACGCCTTTTGGACCGAGGCCCTGATCGCGGAGCGCCGTGCGGATCCGCGCCGGCGGCTCGCGCCCGACATCGACCTGTCCTGCGGCCCATCGGCCGGGCCGGCGGCGACCGTGGCGGTCGAGCGCGTCGTCGCTCGGCTCGTGGAGCTCCTGGGCGCCCCCCGGGCACCGGTCCACGTCGTGCCGCTCCCGCCGGCGGAAGGCGGACGCCTGGTCGACCTGCCCGGCGACCTCGGACTCGTCGCGGTCGACCTGCAGGGCGGCGACCTCGCGGCTCTGCAGCGCTTCGTCCGCCAGCTCGTCCCCGCGTGGTACGGGCGCACGTGGCGCGCGCTGGAGCTCGACACCTCGCCGGACAGCTGGTTTCCGCTCGGGCTCGCCGAGTACCTCGCGCAGTCCATCCCGGTCGAGACCGGGCTGGTCGAGCGCGACTGGGCCGGCGGGATCGAGAACACCTGGATGCGCGACCCGGACATGCAGGTGCTCGACCTGACCCGCATCCAGCCCAGGACCCCCGGGCTGCGGCTCACGCGGCGCACGCTCGCGGCGACGCTCGTCTACGAGCTGGACCTAGCCCTCGCGTCGTCGGGCGGAGTCGCGGCCGTGCTCGCGGACTACGCCGGCGAGGGCCTGCCGCAGCTGCCCGCGGGCGACCCCAGCGCGGCGCTCCTCGGCGCCTTCGCGGACGAGCATCGCGGGGCCTCCCGTCCCCGGCTGTCGTTCGCGGCCGACTGGCGCCTCGAGCTCGAGAAACCGCTCGCCGTCCCGCCGAGCGGCGCGAAGTTCGGCGGGTCGCTGCGCATCGCGTTCACCTCGGATACCCAGGGCTTCCTCGAGCCCTGCGGGTGTCGCCTCGGCCAGGAGGGCGGTGTCGGCAAGCGCGCCGCCGCGCTCGACGGGGCCCGCGACCACAGGCTGCCGCTCTTCGTTTTCGACCTCGGCAACTTCTCTCCGGTCGAGCGCGAGGCGCGGCTCTCTCCGCTTGTCGAGGAAGAGCTCGCGCTCTACGTCGAGCTGACCGCGGACATGGGCTACGACGCGGCGACGGCCGGTCCGGACGAGCTCTACGGCGGCACCGAGCTCCTGCGCAGCACGGCCGCACCTCTGGGGCTCCCGCTCGTCGGCGCCGGAGTGGAGGTCGCCGGTGAGGCGCCGTTCCCCGCGTCGAGGCTCGTCGAGCGCGACGGACGCAGGCTCCTGTACATCGGCTTCTCCGAGAACCTGGCGCTCGGGCCGCTGCGCTCGGTGCAGGAGCGCAACGTCGTCGACGTCGCGTTCCCCACCGACCTGGACGCCGTGCGCGCCGAGGTTCGCAGGCGCCGCGCGGACGCGGACCTGGTGGTGGTCGGCGGACGCTTCGGCCCGCCGACGCTGCGCGCGCTGTGCGACCCCGAGCTGGGCGTCGACGTCGTGCTGCTGGGCGGCTACGCCGGCTACGGATCCGTGAAGGGCGGCCCGATCGGCTTCCTCGACGGCACGCTCGTCGCGCTCGATACGTGCGAGTCCTACGGCCTGAACGTGATCGAGCTGCTGGTCACCGACGAAGGGCGCATCGTCAAGGGCGCGCACGAGGAGATCCGCCTTCCCGACGGCGTCCCCACCGACGCTGGGGTCGAGCGCCGACTCGACGAGCTGTACGGGGGATGGGCCGAGCGCCCCGAGCTCTGGAAGGGCCTCGAGCCGCTGTTCGGCTCCGACCCCGCCCACCGCGACGACTACGTGGGCGCCGAGGCCTGCGCGGGCTGCCACCGGTCCGAGTACGACTCGTGGCGCGCCACCGCGCACGCGGACGCGCTCAAGACGCTCGCCTCGGAGCGTCGCAGCCACCACCCCAAGTGCGTCCAGTGCCACGTGGTCGGGCTGGGGACGAGCACCGGCTACCAGCCGGCGGCGCGCAGCACCAAGCTCGCGGGCGTGCAGTGCGAGAACTGCCACGGCAGCGGCGGCGCGCACGTCGCCGAGCCGAGCGCGGCCAACATCCGCCGCGAGGTCGAGCTCGCGACGTGCGTCGAGTGCCACGACGACGAACACTCGGACGACTTCGGCGCGCGCTTCCACCAGGCCTTCGAAGCGGTCCTGCACGGACCGCTCCGAGGCTCGGGCGGCTCAGCAGCCCAGCGGGCAGAAGTCCAGCCGCAGCCCGTTCGAGAACACTAGGCCGGCGGGCTCGAAGGCCAGCGACTGCGAGAAGACCGACAGGCCGACGAGCCCCGGGTTGGGCGGAACCGGTACCAGCAGCTGCGACGAGCCACCGAGGACCGGCGCGGAACCGACGAGCACCTCCTGCGCGACGTCGACGAACAGCGTCCCGCCCAGGAAGGGCGCTAGGGCGCCGTTGAGGCTGATGCTGGTGAACACCACCGGCGCCGTCGTGGTCTTGGTCGTGAACGAGGCGGTCGACCCCGGGCAGTCGCCGGCCGAACCATCGAGCGTCAGCGTGTTCGCCCCGCCGATGCCCTGACCGTAGGTGTGGAACCCGCAGCTGCCCAGGTCGGCGGCGATCGTATACGCCTCCATCGGGCCCGTGATCGAATCGATCAGATCGACGCGGAGGATATAGCCTGCCGGGTCGTCGAAGTCGTTCGTGTCCCAGGTCGTCTCCCAGAACAGCGTCGTCGGGTTGAAGACGCCCGTCGGCAGCGCCTTCCACGGCAGCTGCGTGATGTCGTTCTCGGCGATCACCGAGACCAGCTCCACGGCGTAGAAGTCGGCCTGGACGATGCTCGACGACGAGGTCCAGCCGCCGCCCGGAACCTCCCACAGCCCGGCGCCCAGCAGGACGTTGGCTCCGGAGACGTACTGGAAGGTCTCCGCGCCGAACGGGCACACCGCCGACGTGCAACCGGGGAGCGAGAAGCGCGGGATGAACGGTTCCCCGGACTTGGCAGCCAGGTCGAACTCGAGCTCGACCTGGTTGGCGACGCAGTCGACGCCGCAGTCGAAGGTCGTGACCTCGGCGATCCACGGCCGACACTGCAGCAGACAGTCGGGGAGGGGAATCATGCCGCCCTGAGCGAGGGCGGGGCCGGAGAGCGCCAGGAGCGCGGCTCCGCGGAGTAGGATGCTGGTGTTCTTCATCGGAGGAGGAGGGTCGTTGAAAGTCATTCTACGGACACGGATTCAGCCCGGCGGGTTCACGCGGGGACTTGCGGCTTTCGCGCTCGTGGGCGGCCTTGCGGTGGCGCAATCCGGCCCCGACCCGCGGCCCGCGCTGGAGGCGATCCGCGACCTGCGGGCCGCAGACGACGTCTCGGGGGCCCTCGAAGAGCTCGCGGACCTCCGCTCCTCCGCGGGCGACGCGCCGCCGTGGTTCGCCGCCTACCTCACCCGCCTGCAGGGCACGCTGACGCGGCTGGAAGACTTTTCCGCCACCGCGCGCGAGGACATGGCGCGCGCGGTGCGGCTCGACCGCGCGTCCGAGGAGGCCTTCCGCGTGGGCGACCGCCAGCGCGCGGCGCAGGAAGCGCGGAGCGCCGTGGACCTCCTCGCGCAGCACCTGGGCGAGGACCACCCCGAAACGACCTGGCAGCGCGTCGACCTCGCGTGGAGGCTAGGCTCGACCCAGGAGGCGACCGCCTTCGAGGAGGAGTCCGAGCGCGCCGTGGCATCCGCGCGCGGGCTGGCGGACGGCGAGCCGCATCCGCTGCTCGCCTCGGCGCTCACCGCGCTCGGCTACTCCAAGCTGAAGCGCGGCCGCGTCGGCGACGCGCGCGACGCGCTGGACGAGGCGCGTACGGTGTGGGCCGAGCTCGACGCCGACTTCCCCGTCTATCGGCACCAGCGCGGCACCCCGGTCGCCGGGCTCGCCCAGATCGAGAACGCCTTCGGACGCTACGAGCAAGCCGACACGCTGTTCGCCGAGGCGCTCGCGCTCGTGCGGGTCGACCCCGGCGAGGACAGCGAGTCCTACGCCAACCTGCTGAACAACATCGGCAGCGCCTTCGCACAGCGCGGCGAGATGCGCGAGGCCGAGCCCTTCTTGAAGCGCGCGCTCGCGCTCAAGCTGGAGCTGCTCCCCGGCGGCAACCAGGGCACCGCAAACACGCTGCACAACCTGGCGGTCGTCTACCTTGCCACCGGCGACTACGCCGCGGCCGAGGAAGCGGTCAACGACGCGCTCTCGCGCACCGCGCGCGGCGTCGGCAGCGACCTGCAGGTCGTGTCGCTGATCGCCAACCTGGCGCAGTCGAACGTCGTCCGCGGCCGGCTGGCCGAGGCCGAGGCGTTCGCCGTCGAGGCGGTCGAGCTGGGCCGCGAGGTCTTCGCCGACCGCCCGGCGGACCTCTGCATCGTGCTCGATACGCTCGCCCAGGTGCTGCTGGAGAGCGGTCAGCTGGACCACGCCGACGAGGTACTCGAGGAGGCGAGCGCGCTGCGCGGCGGCCCGTGGGCGGAGGCCGACGAGCTGGTCATGCGCACCACGCAGGCCTTCCACGCCGGCGAGTTCGCGCGCGCCGGCGAGCTGGCCGAAGAGGCGCTCGACCTGCACCGCGAGGTCGCGCTCCCGTCGGCGCCCGGCGTCGGCAACCTGCTGTTGATCCTCGCGCGCGTCGCGGTGCGCGAGGGCGAGTTGGAGCACGCCGAAGAGCTCCTGATGGAGGCCGCCGAGGTGCAGGACCGGGCGCGGCTGCGCGCCCGCCCCGGCATCGGACGCGCGACCTTCGGCGGCTCGCATGCGTGGGGCATGCTCGCCTGGGTACGCGCCGCGATGGGCGACGCCACCGGCGCCTGGACGGCGCAGGAGCACTGGCGCGGCCGCGTGCTGCTCGAGCTGATGCAGGATCCCGAGCGCTCGTCGCTGGCCCCCGCCGACGCCGTGCGCTTCGACGAGCTGGTGGCGCGCCTGCTGGCCGCCGAGGACCGCTTCGAGGAGGCCAGCGCCCGCCGCGACGCGGGCGAGCCGTCGGCCGCGGCGGACGTCGCGGCGGCGCGCGAGGAGGTGCTCGACCTCGAGCTGCGCATCGAGGACCTGCTCGCCGCCGCGCCCGACGGCGTGCGCGCCGCCCTCCGCCCGTACGAGCTCGAGCGCGTGCAGAGGTCGCTCGCCTCCGGCGAAGGGCTGCTCGGCTGGGTACCCGGCGAGTCCGAGGACGGCGATCCGGGGCTGTGGGCCTGGACCCTGGCGGGCATGGACGAGCCGCGCTGGACCTTCGTCGCCGCCGGCGACGCGGCGAGCCGGCTGGCCGCCTTCCGCGCGGCGCTTTCGAACGCCGCGTTTGCGGCCTTCCCGCCCGCGCCCGACGCCGACGACGACGATGCGGCGGAGCTCTTCCGCACGCTGCTGGCGCCGCTCGAGGAGCTCGAGGACTTGGACCGCATCGCCATCGTTCCCGCCGGCCCGCTGCTCGGCGTACCGTTCGAGGCACTGCGCGACGGCGCCGGCCGCACCGCCGACGAGCGCTGGGCGATCACCTACGCCCCTTCGGCGACCATCCGCACCCTGCTGCACGAACGCGGCCCCGCACGCCACGGGCGCGAGGCGGCGCCGGCCGTGGCGGTCGGCGACCCGCCCTTCCGCGAGTCGCACCGCGCGCAGCCCGAGGACGGCTCGACGCCCACCCGACGCGCCACGCCGAAGGACTGGGTGCGGCGCCCCACCGCCCTGCCGCGGCTCTCCGCGTCGCGCGGTGAGGCCCGCGCGATCGAGGCGCTGATCCCCGGCTCGACCGCGCTGGTCGGCGAGGGCGCGACCGAGCGCGCGCTCTTCGCGCTCGACCTCGACGAGTACCGCGTGCTGCACTTCGCCACCCACGCGCTGGTGGACGACGAGCGCCCGGACCGCTCGGCCCTCGTGCTGTCGCAGCTCGACCTGCCCGACCGGATCGGCGCCGCGCTCAAGGGCGAGCGCATCGACGACGGCCTGCTGAAGGCCGACGAGATCGCGCGCGAGCTGCGGCTCGACGCCGACCTCGTCGTGCTGTCCGCCTGCGAGACGGCCCTGGGCCGCGAGGTCGCCGGCGAGGGCTACCTCGGCCTGGCCGATGCGTTCCTGCGCGCGGGCACGCGCGGCGTCGCGGCGAGCCTCTGGAGCGTGGACGACCGCGCGACCGCGCTCTTCATGGAGCGCTTCTACACCGCCTGGCGCGCCGGAGCGACCAAGGCCGACGCCCTGCGCACCGCGCGCGCCGCGCTGCGCGAGCACCGCGACGGGGCGGGCTCACGGCCCTTCGCGCATCCGGGCACGTGGGCGGCGTTCGTGCTGATCGGCGACGGGCGGTAGGGCGAGCGACCCCGGCCGCTCGGCCTGTGGACCGGGGAGATCCCGAGCCCACGCCGCCGGCACCGAAAGGGCGGGCTCGGGGCGAAAGAACCACGCGCTGCTGCCTCCCCGCCTCGGACGCGGACGTCCCCCTGGAAGGTCGGCGACGCCTCGACGCGACGCCTGATGCGCGAGCTCTACGCGCGGGTCTGGAACACGGGTGCGCCCAAGGCCCGCGCGCTGTGGGAGGCCAAGGTGGCCGTGCGCGCTCAGCGCGCGGAGCCGCGTGACCGGGGCCGGTTGGGTCCTGACCAGAGCGTCCGACTGACCGCGATCCCCGGAGGAGCGCGGGCCGGGACTCACTCCGAGAGCGTGCTCAGCTCGCCGAGGACCCGCTCGGCGTCCGCGCTGCGCAGCCCGGGCGCGGCGGCCAGGGCCTCGAGCCGCTCGATCGCGGCTTCGGAGCGACCCAGGAAGAGCAGCGCCTGCACCGCCTGCCAGCTCGCCTCGCGTCCGGCGTCGCCGGCGCCGCCGGCGGCGCGCTCCAGCTCGCCGAGGGCGGCCTCGTACTCGCCGGACAGCAGCAGCGACGATCCGAGATACAGCGCGACGTCGAGGCGCTCTGGCGCCAGCTCGGCGGCCCGCCGCAGCTCGGCCAGGGCGGGCGTGAGGTCCTGATCGAGATAGAACGCGAGCCCCTCGCGGAAGGCGGCCTCGGCCGAATCCTCGACCTCGCCCCGCGGGACGCGGGCCGCGACCGGCTGGGCCTCGGCCAGCGCGACGATCGCCGTCCGGTCGGGTCCCGCGCCGGAACCTCCGACCTGCAGCCCGAGGAAGACCAGGAGGGCTGCCGCCGCCGCCAGGCCCACCCAGGCGACCGGGCCGCGGACCAGCCGGAGCCCCGGCTTGGGGGCGTCCTCGGGCCGCGAGGCGGGAGGCGTGGGCCCCGCAAGCACCGGGGCGGGAGTCGCGGGGGCCGCCTCGGCCTCCATCGCGGCCAGCTCCTCACAGGCGGCCTGGAAGTCGAGCAGGCAGGCTCCGCAGATCGCCAGGTGGCTGCGGATCTCTTCGGCCTCGGCCTCCCCAAGGAGGCCCTCGGCCAGGGCCGCCAACCGGAACTCCGAAGGGCATTCCTTGCCGTCGTTCCACCTCTCCAGCGATCCAGGGGCGCGGGAGAGGTCGCGCAGCACACGCTCCAGCTCGGTCATTGCGCTCCCCTTTCGAGGTTGGTGTTCCAGTCGAAGTCCATGAGGTCCTGAAGGTCGTCGGGGCCCAGGCCGGCCCGCTCCAGGGCCGCGCGGAGGCGCCCGACCAGGGCCTGCACCCGGTCGTAGACCGAGCGTTCGCTGGTCGCGCCCACCAGGCGGGCCACGTCGCGGGCGGTAGCGCCCTCGATGTAGTACGCACGGAGGAGCAGGCGCTCGTTCTGGGAAAGTTCCGCGAGAATTCCGGCGAGACCTTCGTGGGCGGCCCGGCGGGCCAGGAGCTCCGAGGGCGGCTGGGAGCCGCGGTCGACCGGCTCCGGGGGCGCTCCGTCGTCCTCTCCGGCCCCTCCAGCGGCCCTGGCGGGGCGCCGGGGGGTCGCCGCCGCCACCCGCGCGCTGGCGGGCAGACCGTCCTCCAGGCCGCGGACCTCGACCGCCAGCTCGGCGTAGGTGCCCGAAAAGGTGTCCTCGGCCACCAGGACGTCGTAGGCCTCCTCCAGCCGGCGGCGCTCGCGGTAAAGGAGCTGGAACAACCGCTGCTGCACCGGCGACATGCGCTGCACCGCGCGCGGCGGCGTCGGGCGGCCGTGGAGCGAGCGGAGCACATCGATCGCCAGCCGCCGCACCACGACGGCCAGCCAGGGCCGGAAGCTGCCGCGCTCCTCGTCGCGGCCGGCCTGGTAGCGCTCGATCAGCGACGGCCAGTCGGTGTGGATGCGGTCGAGCACCTCGGCCACCACCGTGCGCGACTCCTCGTCGTCCTGAACGACGCGCCGGACGGCGCGCTCGATCGTGCCGAGGCAGGAGTCGAGCAGCTGCGACCAGGCCAGGTCGGGATCGCGCTCCTCGAGGAACGCGAACTCCTGCGGTGCAAGGTGGCTCATCCGGGCGCCCATGCTAAGCGCTACGGGCCTTCCCTTCGACCGCTAGAACTATCCAGCGACCTGTCAGCGGGCGATTCGGCGCCTCCGCGCGGGTCGGCCGGGCTAGAAGAAGTCGACGTCGCCCATCGTCTGGTACCAGCGCTCGTGGAGCCAGCGGCGGTCGATGCCGTTGCGCCAGTTGCGGACGACGAGCTGGTACGGCGTGGGGTGAGCGAAGAAGCCGTAGGCCCGCTGGAAGCGCTGGAACTGGGGCGCCGGCGCGGGGAACCAGGCCACCAGGGCCCGGTGCCGGCGAGCGCGCGCGTCGTCCACGGCGGCCGCGGTGAGGGCGAGCTCGGCCTCCTCGTCGCCGCCGGGCACGAGCCACTCGCTCAGCGTCCCGACGCCCGGGTCCCAGCCGCCGTCGCGCAGGATGGCCAGGCCGCGCAGCGCGCCCGACGCGGCGTCGCGGGCCTCCAGCAGGCGGTAGTCGACGCGCGGGTGATCCCGGTAGCGCAGATTGAGGTAGGCGGAATCGCGGACGATCGCGGCCCCGAGCTCGCCACGCACGCGGCCCCAGAGGGCGTCGGTCTCCTCGTCGAAGCCCGCCACCGTGCGCACCTCGACCGCCGCCGGCGCCGGCGGCGTGTCCGCCAGGTCGTGGGCCAGGAACAGCAGATCGGTCAGCACCTCCGAGCGCATGTGGCGCACGACCACGCGTCGCAGGGCTGGCTCGGGGATGCCGTACATCAGCTGCGTCTCGCCGCCACCGTAGCTGTCGAAGAAGAGCTCGGCCATGCGGATCAGCAGCCCCGACCCGCCGAGCCCCGTGCGCAGCTCGGGCGCCACCGCGACGTCGCTGTGGCTGAGCACGTAGCACTCCTCGCCGTCGTAGAGCAGGCGGTGGCGCACGCCGGCGTAGATCGCCTTGCACTCGCCGGAAGCCTCGAATGCACCGAGGACCTCACTGCCGCCGGCCGGCAGGCGGTGGAAGCGCCAATCCCACCAGGCCTCGTCCCAGCGCGGCGGACCGAAGGCGCGGTTGTGCAGCGCGAGCAGCGCGTCGCGGTCCTCGGGACCGCAGCTTCGGATCTCGGACGAGGTCACGCGCGGAGCTGCTCGGGGCGGCGCAGCACCGTCGCCCGGTAGCTGACGTAGCCGTCGGCGAAGCCGCGCTCGAAGTGCGCGAGGTGTGAGAGCAGCTCGTCGATCTCCTCGTCGACGCGCGGACGCGCCGCGAAGAAGGCGCTGAGCTCGCCCCGTCGCCGCTCGATCTCTCCGCGCATCCGCGGGAGCGTCTCGACCACGTCGGGCGTGAGGTCGTCGTCGCGCTCGATGTCGAAGCCGAACCGTTCGGCGGCGGCGACGAGCGCGCCGGCGGGATGGTAGGGAACGCGCTCACGGCTGACCGGTTCGTGCAGCACGGGATCGTTGACGACCACGGCCCCTCCCGGCGCGAGCAACGCGCGGCAGCGGGCGAGCACGCGGTCCAGATCGCGGAAGTGCTGCAGCACTTCGGTCAGGAAGACCGCGTCGACCGGGGCGCCTTCGAAGTCCTCCAAGCGCGCCTGGGAGAGCTCGACCTCGGCGCCCTCCGGCAGGACGGCGCGCGAGTAGCGCACCGCGCCCGCGCAGGGGTCGATGCCCACCGCCCGAAAGCCGCGCGCCGCGAACAGCGCCACCGCGCCGCCCATTCCGCACCCCACGTCCAGCACCCGCCCCGCCGGCCGCAGGCGCGGCAGATGGACGTCGAGCAGGCGATCCATCGAGCTCCCCAGCTCCTCGTCCGCGCACGGCCGCAGTCCCAGGTGGTAGTGGTGCGAGCCGGTCACGAACTCAAACAGGTTCAGCGGATGCGGTAGATCGCGCAGATGGGACCCCAAGCCCCAAGCGTTCGTTCGCGTTGCCCCTTCCCCGTGCGCCATCGTGGTTGGACGGCCTTCGGAACAGCCCGCGAAGGCTCCCCGAAAGCCTTCTCTCTCCTCGAGCGTAGCAGGGATCTCGCAAACCACAATGGGAGCGGAAGGCGCTCTCCCTAGGGCCTGCCCTACGATGGAGCGGATGACCAGGAGCCCCGGTCTCGCCCGCGCCCTGGCTCCGGCGCTCCTGCTAGCCGGCACGCTGGCTCTCTTCGCGGCGCCGCTCCTCGGACGGGCGTCGGGGCTGAGCTTCGACAACCGGCTCTTCGCCCCGCTGCGCTTCCACGCGCGCGGCGACGAGGCAGCGCGTCCGATGAACCTGGTCGGCGTCGACCTCAACGCCTTCCACGCACCGGAGTCGATCGTCGCCGCCGAGCGCCTGCGCCGCGGCGAGCTGCCGCTGTGGAGCGAACGCGCGCTGCTCGGCGCACCGCTGCTCGCGAGCATGGGGGCGCAGGTGCTGTACCCGACCGCGGCGCTGCTCCTGGTCCTCGACCCGCTGCGCGCGCTCAGCGCGTCGCGAGCGGCGCACGTGCTGCTGCTCGCGCTCGGCGTGTACGCCTATCTCCGCCGGCGCGGGCACGCGCCTCCCGCGGGGCTACTCGGGGCGGCGGCGGTGGGCTGGTCGTCGTTCGCGTCGCTGTACTCGACACGCCCCGGCTTCCTCGCGGCCTTTGCCTGGCTTCCGTGGATCGCGCTCGCTGCGGAGCGCTGTCTCGCGCGCGCGACGCCGGGCCGCGCGGCGTGGCTGGCGTCGACGGTCGGGCTGTGCGCGCTCGCCGGCGCGCCGCAGCTGGCGGCGTGCGCGGTGTACGCGGGGCTGGCGCTCGGCGCCCTCGCCGCGCGCGCCGAGCTGAGTGCCCAGGCCGCGGCGTCGACCGTGGGCGCCACGCTTCTCGGCGCGCTGCTCGCCGCGGTGCTGCTGCTCCCGGCGGCGGAGCTCTACCGCGCCTCCGCCCGCGCCGCGGGCGCGCCCGGCACGGAGCCGGCCGACCTGGCTGCGCCGGCGCTCGCCGCGCTGCTCCTGCCGCACGCCTTCGGCCATCCCGTGCAGCGCGTGAGCCCCGTCGCCGGCGGCGGGTTTGCCGTCGAGGCGTTCCCGACGCGCGCGCGCTTCCTGACGCCCGCGCACGACGACAACCTGGTCGAGAACGCGCTGCACTTCGGCGCGGTGCCGGCGGTGCTCGCCTGCCTGGCCCTCGCGCGCCGGCGTTGGACGGTCGACGACCGGGCGCACATCGTCTTGGGAGGTGCGGCGCTCCTAGCCGCGCTGGGGGTCCCCTTCCTGGCGCCGCTCGTGCGCGCGCTGCCCGGCGTCGGCGTCGGGAGCCCCAAGCGGCTGCTCGCGCTCTTCGTTTTCGCGGGCGGAGCGCTGGCGGCGAGCGGCGCGACGCGGGTCGCCCGCGGTCGGATACACCCGGCGGTGCTCGGAGTCGCGGGAGCGCTCCTGCTCCTGCTGTCGGCGGTGGCGCTCGCGCCCTTCGAGCGCTTGGTGCCCGCGGATCCCGAGCACCGCGCGTGGCTGCGCGCAACGCTGCTGCCCGACCTGGTGCAGCTGGCGGTGGGCGGGGCGGCGCTCGTCGCCGCCGGCGTGCTCGCGGCCGGCTCGCGGCACGCGTGGGCCGCGTGGCTCTTGGCGCTCGCGTCGGCCGGGACGCTCTTCGCCTCGTTCCGCGGCGAGCATCCGCCGCAGACGCCCGGGCATCCCTACGGGCCGACGCCGGCCGTCGAGTGGCTCCGCGGGCGCGGCCGCGTCGTCTCCTTCGGGCCGGGCGATCCGCTTCCCGGGCCGCTCGCCCTGGCGAGCGGGTTGCGGAGCGTGCACGGCTTCCACCCGCTCGTCGGCCGCGAGCTGCACGAGCTCTGCGCGCGGCTCGACCGCTCCATGCTGCGCGCCGGCGGCCGCTCGGTGCGCGCGCTGGAGTCGCACGAGGCGCTGGCGTCGCCGCTGCTCGACCTCTTCGGCGCACGCTTCGTCGCGGCCGAGCCGCGCGACGCGGCGGCGCTCGAGGCCGCGGTCGGCGCCCCGGCCTACCGCGACGCGCGCGAGGGCCTGGTGCTCTTCGAGCGCCCCGCTGCGCTGCCGCCGGCCTTCCTGGCGCGCAGCGTCGAGGTCGTCCCCGACCGCGGCGCGCGGCTCGCGCGCATGGCCGCTCCCGACTTCCGTCCCGCCGACGTCGCTTTCGTCGAGCGCCCCACCGAGCTTGCGCGCACGGCGACACTCGGCGCGGGCCCGGTGCGCGTCGCGCGGCCGCGCCCGGAGGTGATCGAGGCCGAGGTCGAATGCGACGGCCCCGCCTTGCTGGTGGTCGTCGAGAGCGCCGCGCCCGGGTGGCGCGCATCCGTCGACGGTGAGCCCGCCGAGCTCCACCGCGCCGACCACGCTTTCCTCGGCGTCGAGCTCGAAGCCGGGGCCCACCGGGTCGAGCTCCGCTACTCGCCGGCCGGTTTCGCGACGGGGCGCTGGATCTCGCTCGGAGCGGTCGCGGGCGTGCTCGGCCTGTCGCTCGCCGGTTGGCGGAGGAGGGCGGCATGACGCCGCGCGACACGCTCGGGCTGCGGCTACGCGTGCTGGCGACGCTCGCGGCGCTCGCGGCGGCGGTGCTGTTCGAGCCGCTCTTCGGTGCCGGATCGCCGCTCGCCGTCGATCCCCGCGCCTTCGCGCCGTTCTGCGCGCTCGCCGAGGCCGGCGATGGGCCGCGCGCGATGAACATCGCGTCGCTGGATCTGGCGGCGTGGCTGCTGCCCGAGCGCCTGGCGCAGCTCGAGGCGTTGGCCGCGGGGCGCCTCCCGCTGTGGAATCCGTCGGAGGGCTTCGGGCAGCCGCGGCTCGCGATGCTCGGCTACACGCCGTTCTACCCGTCGGCGCTGCTGCACGTCGCGCTGCCGCCGCTGCGGGCGCTCGCCGCGTCGCTCGCACTGCACCTGGTGCTGCTCGGTTTCGGCACGTGGTGCGCGCAGCGCCGCGCGGGGCTGTCGCCGCTCGCCGCGCTCGCCGGCGGCGTGGTGATGATGCTAAGCGGCTACGTGACGGCGCACTTCCAGCTCCCGCTCTTCGTGCGCACGATCGCCTGGCTGCCGTGGCTGCACCTGGCCTTCGCGCGGGTGGCCGAGCGGCCCTGCGCCGCTCGCGCGGGCCAGCTCGCGCTTTGCGTCGGCGCGTCGCTGCTCGCGGGCTTCCCGCAGATCGCGCTGCTCAGCATCTACGCGGCGGCGCTGCTGGCGCTGCCTGCGGTGCGCAGGGCCGGCGGGCGCGCGGCGATCGCGGTAGCGGCCGCCGTGCTCGCGGGCGGGGCGCTCGCCTGCGTGCAACTCCTGCCCGCGACCGAGCTGCTCGGGGAGTCCTGGCGACGCGACGGCTTTGAGCCGTCGACGCTGCGCGCCAAGGGTCTGGCGCCGCAATCGCTCGTCGGCTTCGTGCTGCCGCACTTCTTCGGGGCGCCCGTCGCCGACGTCGACGTGCGCGCGCCGGCGCTGCCCGAGGTCTGGGACTTCCCCTCCTACGCGCGCTGGCAGGACCAGGAGGTGCAGAACAACTTCGAGGAGAATGCGCTGTACGTCGGGCTCGCGCCGCTCGTGCTCGCGCTCCTCTCCCTGACCGGCGGCCGGCGGGCGCTGCGCGCAGCGCTGGGCCTCGCGGCGGCGCTTGCGCTGGCGATGGCGGCGCCGGGCGCCGCCGACCTGGCGTGGCTGCTGCCGGGGCTCGACGCGGGCAATCCCAAGCGCGTGCTGTTCCTCGCCGCCTACGCGCTCGCGTGGCTCGCGGCGCTGGGAGCCGAGCGCATCGCGCGCAGCGCGCGCGGGCTCGCGCTGTCGGGCGCGTTGCTCGCCGCGCTCGGGACCCTCGCCTGGGCGCCCTTCGAGCGCTGGCTCCTCCCCGGCGTGGACGCCGCCGAGAGGGCGTGGTTCGCCGAGGTGGTCGCGCGCGACCTGCGGGTCGCGCTCGTCGCTGGCGTCGCGCTGCTGACGGCGGGCGCACTGGTGCGGGCGGCGCGAGCGCGCGCGGCGCTCGTGCTGCTGATCGGCGCCACGGCGCTCGAGCTGATCGCCTTCGCGCGACACACGAATCCCTGGCAGGAGCTGCGCGAGCCGTACCCCGCGACGCCCGCCGTCGAGTGGCTCGCCGCCCAGGGCGCGGCGGAGCGTTGGCGCACGGTGACGTTCCACGACCAGACCGTGCTGGTACCCAGCGTGGCGCAGCGCTTCGGGCTGCGCTCCTGCCAGAGCCTGGCGGGCCTGCTGCCGCGCCGCTCGGCCGAGCTGCTGCGCGCGCTCGAGCCCGACTGCCTGCAGCTGGATAATCCGGTCTTCCTGGCACCCCTCGCGCGGATCGAGTCGCTGCACGCGCCGCTGCTCGACCTGGTCGGCGCGCGCTACGTGGTGACGGGCGGCGCGGGCTACGCGCGGCTCTCGGAGCAGCCCGGCCTGCGCCTCGCCTACGGCGACGAGCGCGAGGCGATCGCCATCTTCGAGCGCGCTGGCGCGCTGCCGCCGGCCTTTCTCGTCGACGAGCTGCGCGTGATTTCCGACCGCGGTGAGCGCCTCGCCGCGCTCGCCGCGCCCGACTTCGAGCCGGCGCGGGTCGGCGTGCTCGACCTCCCGCCCGCGGGCCTGCCGGCCGAGGGCCTCGCACGCGCGGAGGTCGTCTACCGCCGCACCTCGCCCGAGACCATCGAGCTCGAGCTCTCGACCGACGGCCCCGCGTTCCTGGTCGTCACCGAGACGCGGCTCCCGGGCTGGAGGTGCGAGGTCGACGGCGAACCGGTCGACACGGTCGCCGCGGACCACGCCTTCCTCGGCGTGCCGCTCGCAGAGGCGGGGCGCCACCGCGTGGTGTTGCGCTACGCGCCGCGCTCGTTCGCGCTCGGCGCGGTGCTCAGCCTGGCGGGGCTCGCGATCAGTGCTGCGGCGGTGCTTCGGAGGCCTCCGCGGGCTCGGGCGAAGGCTGGATGACCCAGCGGTGCTCGGGGCGGAAGACGCCCATCTCGTTGCTGGTCGCGCGCCCGACCAGCCGACCGTCGGGCAGGCACTCCTCGAAGCGGTGCGCACCCGAGTCGTCCATGAGCCACACCGGCACGAGATAGCGCCCCGAAAGCAGCCGCAGCTCGGGCAGCCTCAGCGTCACCTCCCCGCCCTCGCCGCGCAGGCGCAGGCCGTCGAAGTGCGTGCCGAGGCCGACGCAGACGACGTTGTCCTCGCGCACGAAGCCGATGCCTAGGTTGAGCTCGCGCAGCTCGGGCCGCGGGTTGCGCCAGCGCACGCGGACCTCGATCGAGTCCCCGGTGGTGATCTCGCGCACCTCCTCGTCGCCGCCGAGCCGGAAGACGCGCACGTCGGTGACGCTGGGCAGGCCGGGGTCGGTTTCGCCCGCGGCCGCCTCGGCGGACAGATCGGCGCGGCTGCGCATGAACGAGGAGTACTCGCCGGTGACGAAGGTCGGGTCGCCCAGCTCCGCTCTGCGACCGTCGCGTAGCCACAGCACCTCGTCGCAGAACTGGCGCAGGTCGTAGATGCTGTGGCTGCAGAAGAGCACGGTCCGGTTGCGCTCCTTGAAGCTGCGGATGCGGTCAATGCACTTCTTCTGGAAGGCGACGTCGCCGACCGCGAAGACCTCATCGAGCACGAGCACCTCGGGATCGAGCATGGCCGCGACGCTGAAACCGAGACGCATCGCCATCCCCGACGAGTACGTGCGGAGCGGCTCGTCGATGAAGCTACCCAGCTCGGAGAAGTCGACGATCGCGTCGATGTTGCGCGCGACGTCCGCCGCGCTGTAGCCGAGCAGCATCACGTGGTGGCGCAGGTTCTCGCGCCCCGTCAGGTCCATGTGGAAGCCCAGCCCGAGCTCCAGCAGGCTCATCACGCGTCCGCGCACGCGGAAGGCGCCCTCGGTCGGCGAGGTGGTGCCCGAGAGGATCTTAAGCAGCGTCGACTTGCCCGCGCCGTTCGCGCCGCAGACGCCGAGCACGGTGCCGCTCCCGACTTCGAGGTCGAGCCCGCGGAGGGCCCAGAGCTCGCGGTGCCCGCGGCGTCGCCCTAGCGTTGCAAGCTCGAGCAACCGGCGCAGGTTGCCGTCGTACAGCCGATAGGCCTTGCCCAGCCCGCGGGCCTCGATGGAGAGATCGCGCATGCCCTCGCTCCAGCATACGGGAGCGAGGGCATGCGCCCGGGCCTAATTGAGCGCTGCGGTCGTCGTCCCGAGAGGCGCGAACGACGGGCTCAGCAGCAGCCCCTGGATGGCGAGCCCGCCCTCGAGGCCGCCGGGGTTGGCGAAGGACGCGGTCGCCGCGCCCGAAGCGTCGACCGGATAGCTGCCGGGCACCAGGAACAGCGCGCCGAGGTCGAGCGCGAAGAAGAGCGGCGGGAGACCCTCGAGCTGCAGCGCGAGCTCGGGCGTCACCGTCGCCGACTGCGGCGCGAAGGCCAGCAGGAGCTGGCCGTCCGGGCCGCCGCCGGCGAGGTCGACCGAGAAGGAGCCCGGGCCGACCAGGCCGGGTCCCGAGAGCGACAGCTCGCCGCGCTTCGGCTCCAGCGCCGTGCGCTCGTACACCGACTGAAAGTCGGTCGAGGAATAACGCAGGATGCCGCCCGAGGCGGGCTGGTAGGGCTCGAACTCAGCCGGGGCGCGGTCGAGCTCAAGCTCGAGGTCCGCGATCCAGCGGCCGAACGTGCCCTCGACCATCACCTTCGAAGCGGCCGGCGTGCCGTTCACCAGCAGGACGCTGTTGCCGCCCGAGGCGAGGCTGCTCGAGGCCATGTAGAGCACTTCGGCCTCGCGGTCGAAGGCCAGCGAGCTTCCGCCGCTGAAGCCCAGCCCGTAGAGCTGCGCGTCGGCCTCGGTCAGGACCGACGCGCCGCCGAGCTCGGCCAGGTTCCAGCGCAGGACGTCGGTCGAGCCCGGCCGCGCCGGGAAGGTCTCGTCCTGCGTCGCGTAGTAGAGGTTGCCCGCGTCGTCGAGCGCGATCGGACCCGACGGTCCCCCGACCTGCGCGACGACCGACTGGACGCCGGTGACGAGGTCGAGCCGCACGAGGTCGTTGCCCGTGAAGAAGCCGCCCGTGGCGGCGCTCAGGAGCACGGTCGTGTCGTTCTCGAACGCGGCGTCGAAGTTGAACCAGACGTTCGCGACGAACGCAGCCCCGCCGCCGGCGAAGTCGACGCGCAGCACGTCGCCGTTCGAGCTCTCGCCGATCAGGGCGAAGGTGTCGGTCGGGTCGATGCGCACGAAGCTGGGGTAGACCGGCGGGTCGAAGCTCGCGAGCACCTGCAGGCGCGTCCCGTCGGGAGCGCTGAGCAGCACCTGCGAACCGTCCCACGAGACGACGTCGCCCCCCGGGCGGGTCGCGATCCGCGACTGGCCGGGGTAGGCGAGCGGAGAGAGCCCAAAGCCATCCGCCGGCTGATCGGCGACGGCCTCGCCGCCGAAGAGCCCGCAGGCGAGGAGGGCGAAGATGCGGTGATTCTTCATCGGGTTAGCCCTGGATCATCACCTGGTCGCCCGACGCGGCGCCGGCCAGATCCTGGACCGACACGGCGAGCGCGGCGAGCACGCCGCTGCCGGCGAGGGGCGCCGAGGTCAGGTGCAGCTCGGTCGCCGTGAAGCTCGTCACCTGGAACAGCGGCAGCAGCGCCGAGAACGAGACCGGCGACAGGTTGATCGACGCCTGCAGCGAGGCGAAGTCCAGCGTGAAGAAGCCGTCGGGGTCGCCGAGGACGAGGTTCACGCTCCCGGCGGCGTCGATGAAGAGGTCGCACACCGGGCCGTCCGCGGCCGTCGCAACGTCGCTGTTCAGCACCGCGACCGCATCGACGTCCGCGGGGCCCGAGTCGACGATCGGCGTGCCGAACGAGTCCAGGCTGCCGGCGACCACGTCGATGAGGCGCACGAAGTTCACGGCGTTGAGGTCCAGCTGGCTCGACAGCACGAGCGGATCCGAGGCGAGGTCCGCCAGGTCGAACGACTCGCCGCCCGAAACCACCGGGTTGAGCGGATCGACCAGCCCCGTCGTCACGTCGGCGAGCACCGGCAGCCCGCCGCAGAGCCCGCTGTAGGCGCCCATCTCGGAGCCGCCGGCGGGCGCGTAGCGCGAGGGGAAGCGCGCGAAGTTGACGCCGTCGGTGGACACCTCGACGAAGATCACCTCAGCGAACACCGTCGGCGTGCCGGAGATCACAAAGCCGTTCTCGAACACGGTGAAGTCGGCGCCGGGGCCGTCCTGGATGGCGACGTCGAAGCCGAGCACCAGCTCGCCGCCGTCGCCGAGCGACAGCACGTCGAGGGAGCCCAGGCCGAAGCCGCCGCCCTGGGGCCCGCCCAGGGCGTTGTCGGTGACGAAGATGCCTCCGCCCGAGCCCTGCACGTACGAGACGACCTGGGTCGCGAAGGGGCTCTGGGCCGCCGCGGTGCCGCCGGCGGCGCAGGCGAGGAGGAGGGGGAGCGCACGGCGAGCCGCACACGAGAGGTCGGACGAACGAAGGCCAACCGAGGGAGTCATGCTCAGGTTCCTTTTCCGGACCGGGAAGCGTTCACCGCGCTTCGGCGATCCAAGCCGGGATGTGGATTTCATCCGCGGAAGGCACGCAGGGACCGTGAGTCCATGCGTCCCTTTCCCCGGAGACGCTAGAGGACAGCGCGATCGGCCAGGTCTTCTGGCTCGTGGTTCAGCCTCGAGCTTCCGCCTTCCCACCCCTTGCGGGGCAGTGGCCTGTCGGAGCTCTCGTCACCACTTACAGCGGCGGGACCGCGGTGGATTTGCACCACCTTCCCTTGCGCCGATCGGTCGCGGGCCAGGTTGCTCGGGGGCGCGGCAGGTGTCAAGCCCGGAAACCCCGCATCGGCGCGCGCCCCCCATTGCGGAGGCCGGCAGCGCGCTAGCGCTGACGCGAGGAGGCCGCCGGGCGGTCGCGACCGCCGCCGAGCTTGGCGGTGAAGAAGCGGCCCGAGCGGCCCAACCCCACCTCGCCATACCGCTCGGACACCATCATCCGGTGGTGGGTCGCCGAGCGGTACCACGCCAGGAACACCTCCTCCTCGTCGACCTTGGCGGTGCCCTCATAGATGCACTCGGCCACGGCCGACCGCGCGTACCCGGCGCGCAGCGCGCGGTCGGTGGGTGTGCGCAGGTCGGGGGAGGGGGAATGGTGGGTCAGCTCGCCGCGCGCGCTCATCTCCTGGCTGTGGCGGCGCGAGGCGTCGATCAGCGCCGGGTGGACCTCGAGCGGCGCGAGGTCGAGCAGCGTTCGGTAGTCGTTGATCCGGGCGACGATCGCCGCCTCGACCGGGTCGTGCGCGGCGACCTCGCCGGTGTCGAGCGCCGCGTTGCGGGCCGCCGCCCGATCGTGGAGCGCCAGGCGGAGCAGCGAGCGGTCGTAGGCGTCGGCCTCCCGCAGCTCGGCGCGCGCCTCGGACGGGCGCCCCGAGGCCGCCAGCACGAACGCGACCGCGAGGCGCATTCGCTCGGGCTCGCCCAGGTCGACGCGCAACGGCTTGGGGGCCGCCGCTCCGCGGTCCGCGATCAGCCGCTCGCAGGCGTCGCGGGCGGCGCGCCAGGCCGCGGCCTCGGCGAGGGCCTCCGCGAGCCGGGCGGGGTCGCCGTCCTCGAGCGCGGCGAGGTCGACAGCGGCCGGCTCGAGCAGCGCCGCGTGGGCCGCCCTGACGCGCTCCACGGCCTCCTCGACGGTCTTCTGCCCGGCGCGGCGCGGGTTGCCCTCGGGGTACGCCTCTACGTCGCGGATCCGCTCCAACGCGTCCGGGACGAGGGCCTGCCACGCCTCGGCCAGGGCCACGCGCTCGGCGCGCTTCTTGGTCCGGAGCTTCGGCGCGAGGGCGAGCACGGGGCGAAGCGTTTTCTCGTACTCGCTCGCCGAGCGCCGCAGCGAGGCCGCGAGGTGCGTCTCGACGCGCTTGGTCCAGGTCCGCTGCACGAACGGCGCGATCAGCTCGCGCACGAGCTCGGCCGGGGCGGGCCCGGCGGGGAGCCCGGCGCGGATGCGGTCCGCCTCGTCCTCGTCTACGGCCGCGACCTCGGCCAGCGCCTCGACGCGCGTCGCCGGGTCGGCCAGGCGCCGGACCAGGTCGGCCTCGACCTCCGCCCCGGCCCTGAGCACCGCCTGCATCCGCTCGACGACATCTCCGGACGACGCCCGCCGCAGGCGCGAGAGCGCGCGGTCGAGCGAGTCCGACCGGCCGAGCGCGAAGGCCGCACCGGCCAGCAGGAAGGCCGCGATGGTCGCGGCGATGTGCCGTCGAAGCCCGTCCCCGTTGAGCCCCGTCATGACGTTCCGTTGTACCGCGTTCGTGCCAAACGGCTACCGAGAACCAACGCGGCTCCGCTCGCGCCACTCCGGATCGCGGAGAAAAGCGCCCGCGACCGAGCAAGCGGCGCCTTTTACGCCGCATCGGCCTCACCAGCGTGCTAAGTATTGAGGTAAGGACAGCGGCCGGCGCAGCAGCCGGCCCCCGCTCGCCCACAAGACTCCGCCCAACCGCAGAAAACCAGGAGGACCGCCGCGGTTCCCACGCTCGAGCATCAGGTTGCCAAACGCCCGTGGACCGCGCCCGATCGGGTGCTCCTGGCCGCGGCCGCGCTGGGCCTCTTCCTGGCGATGCTCTACCTCGTGCGCGGCGAGTCGACGCGTGAGTCCGGCGCCCTCCCGAACGAGGAGGTGAGCGCGGCGGAGCCGGGCCAGGGCCGCGGGATCCTGCTGCTCGAGGTCCAGACGGCCGACGGGGCCGACTACGCCGGCGAGCTGACCCTCACCCTGGCCGGCGAGGACGGCCAGGCCGTTGCTGGCCCGCTGGATCTGGCTCGCCCGCCGTACCGGATCGCCAACCTCGAGCCGGGCAGCTACCGGCTGCGGGTCGAGGCCCCCAACGGGGCCGAGGATCCGGAGTGGCTCGACGCCCGGGTCAGGGCCGAGCGGACGGAGCGACTCCGGATCGAGCTGCGCTAGCGCGGCTCCCCGGCGTCCTCGGCCTCGAAGCGGCGGACGCGCACCGAGGTCTCGGCCTGCCAGGCGTCCCTGGGCGGCGTGACGCCGTTGCGCCAGATGCGAATCCCGGTCACCACCGAGGCTTCGCCGGCGCCTTCCAGGCGATCGACCCACTCCAGGATGGTCGCGAGCGGCGCCTCGGCCTCCTTGGAGGGATCGAGCGAATACTCGACGTCCGTGTACCCCTCGCGGCTGTTGAGGGTGCGCCGCGAGACGTCGATGTCCCCCATGCCCGCATCGCGGGTCAGGCGCCGCAGCAGCACCGTGCTGTCGGTCGGCGGCTCGTTGCTCCCGCGCGGCGCCAGCGCCGGACGGTCCCCATCCACCGTGACCTTGATCCTGCCGGCCTCGACGCCGGAGCCGTCGCCCAGGACGTTGGTCCGCGATAGATCGACCTCGGCGCCCTGGGAGACCAGGTCGTCGCGCAGACTCTCCAGCAGCTCGGAGGCGGAAATCGCGTCGCCGGTGACGACGTACACGCCCACCTCCATCGTCACTCCCCAGACGTCCGGCTTGGTCAGGACCCGGGTAACGCGGATCCGTTGGCCCTCGGGATCGATCCTCGCCACGCTGGCGAAGAAGGCCTCGACCGCGGGCTGGGACGACGGTGCGAAGGGACGGAAGATCTTGTTCCAGTAGTCGTCGAGGTGGTCGGGCAGACCGGAGTCGGTGGTCCAAAGCGGAGGGCTGTCGCCCGTCGACCGGCCGTACGAGAACGCCGACGGTCCGTCCTGGCGCAGCTCGTAGGTCACCGGTTCGACGCCGTGGGGGAAGAGGTCCCCGACGAGCAGCCCGCTGATCCGCAGTCCAACCGGCCCGAGCTGGGCCCCGAGCTGATCCCCGAAGCGCTCGGCGATCGCCGTCAGGTCGGGCTCGAACGACTCGATCCGCACCCGCGCGTGGCCGTCGCCGAGCACCTCGTAGGTGGTGCTGGCGGTCTCGAGCCGGTGGTAGTGCTCCCACGCGGACTGGAGCTCGGGCGTGAGCGCCTCCAAGGCCTCTTCGCGGATGTTGAGCGCCTTGGTCAGCGACGGGGAGAACTCGGGCAGCCGGTCGCCGTTGAAGACGAAGGGATCGAGCCTGCCGAGGGTCTCGAGCGCGAACTGCTGCTCGGAGAGCGCCTGGGCCCGCTCGGCGTGCATCATCGCGCGCATCTCCGCCTCGCTCTGGCGCTGGCGGATCGCGACCAGGAGGGCGGGGACGGCGATCAGCCCGCCGCCGATCAGGACGATCATGCCCACCACCGCCCAGAGCCCCCACCGCCGGCGCCCCCCAGCGCCGGCGGTGGCCTGCTCACGCCGGGCGCGGCGGCCCAGCCGTCCGCGCGCCTCGGGCGCGTCGATCCCGGTCACGTCGGTCTTGACCGCGTCGGCGCTCTGGTAGCGCAGCGACGGCTCCTTCTCGAGCGCCTTGAGCACCACCTGGTCGAGCGCCACGTTGACGTGCACCTTGCCCGAGGGCGGCGCGAAGCGGCCGAGCGGCAGCTCGCCGGTCAGCAGCTCGTAGAACACGACGCCGAGGGAAAAGATGTCCGCCCGGTGGTCGACGTCCGCCGGCGCCTCGACCTGCTCGGGCGCCATGTAGTGCGGCGTGCCCATCACCTGGTGCGTGCGCGTCAGCATCCCGCCATCCCCCTTGCCGAGCATCTTCGCCAGCCCGAAGTCGGTGATCTTCAGGCGGCCGCGCCGGTCGACGAGGATGTTCTCGGGCTTGATGTCGCGGTGGACGACGCCCTCGTCGTGGGCGTACTGCAGCGCGTCGCAGATCTGCTCGACGATCTGCAGCGCCTGCTTCGGGGCGACCTTCTGGGTTCCGAGGAGCTGCCGCAGGTTGACCCCGTCGACGAACTCCATCGCCAGGAAGTAGTGATCGCCGGTCTTCCCGAAGTCGAACACCTGGGTGATGTTCGAGTGGTTCAGCCGCGCCAGGGCGCGCGCCTCCTGGGCGAAGCGCTCGGCGAAGGCCGGATCGCGGCCCGCCGACGCGGGCAGGATCTTGAGCGCGACCTCGCGGTCGAGCCCCTTCTGCCGCGCGCGGTAGACCACGCCCATGCCGCCCTGGCCCAGGAGGTCGAGGATCTCGTGCCCCGGAAAGAGCGGTGCGAGCTCGTCGGGCGAGGGCGGCGGAGCCGGAGCCTCGGAGATGCCGGTGATCACCACTTGCGAATCGTCTTCCATCCCGAGCTCCATCAGGCACCGGGTGCACATCCCCTGGAGCGCGGCTCCGCTCTCCATCGGTGCACCGCAGCGCTTACAGCTTTGCTTGTTCGTCATTGCCGGACCTCCGTCCGGGGTGGCTGTGCAGGGAACCGCGCCAGGGGTTACGGGCGAATCCGGATTCCGTCCCGAGCGGCGCAACCGACCGGGCTTCAGGAGCCACAACCAGCCTACGCGAAACGGCTTAGGTCCGACGACCGCGCCTCGGGCGGTCAGGAGAGCGCGCGGAACAGCTGCCGCAGCTCGTCCTCCACATCGGACGCCTCCCCCACCGTGTCCGCCACCTCCGCCCGCAGCGCCCGGCGGTAGCGCGACCGCAGCCGGTGGAGCGCGACCTTGGTCGCCCCCTCGCTCAGGCCCAGCTCGGCGGCGAGGGCGGCGTGGGGCTGGCCCGCATCCTCGGCGACCAGGTGCGGGCGCAGCGCCGCGAAGAGCTCCTCCTTGCCGCGCGCCTCGTACTCGCCGTGCAGCCGCTCGAGCGTCCGCTCCAGCACCGACCGCGCCCAGGAGCGCTCGAAGGCCCGCTCGGGCGTCTCCTCGTCGGTGGGCTCCAGCCCGTAGCGGCTGTCCGCCGCGTTCGCGTCGATCGAGAGCGGAGCGCGCCCGCCGCCGCGCTTCAGCGCGCGCTCGCGCTCCTCGGCGTTGACGAGGAAGTGCTGCAGCGAGGTCAAAAGGAACGAACGGAAGCGGCCCTTCTCCGGCGCGGCCGAAGCCACGTCGCGGCGCTCGAGCAGACGGGCGAAGAAGGCCTGGGTCAGGTCGCGGGCCTCGTCCTCGCCGTAGCCCCGCCGCCGGACGTAGCCGTAGAGCGGGAACCAGTAGCTCTGCGCCAGGGACTCCAGCGCCTCGCGCGTGTCGCCGACCTCCCCCGCCTGCTCGCCACCGGCGCGGAGCACGACGCTCCAGCGGGTGGTCAGAAAGCGCCGGCCGGGGGCGCCGCCGGGGCGCTCGGGGTCCTGGCTCATGCCCCTACCGTACGCCAGGCGGGCGGTCATGCCGTAGGATCCAGGCGCTTGGAGGCCCATGTCTACACCTGGAGCGCCTGCCGCTTCTGCCGCGAGGCCAAGGAGCTGCTCCGCCACCACGGCGTGCCGTTCACCGAGCAGAGCCTCGACGGCGACCGGGCCCTCCTGAGGACGCTGCAGGCGCGCTTCGAGTACCGCGGCGTGCCGCTGGTGCTGCTCGACGGCGACTTCGTCGGAGGTCTCGCGGAGCTCCGCCGCCTCGCCGAGGCCGGCGAGCTGGACGCGGACTGAGCGGCGCCACCGCGGCGGAACAAAGGCGTTCCGCGGGGGGAACGCCGGCGCCCCGAGTCCCCCGGAAGACGCCCGCTGAGTGGGTGCGTGCGCCTGGCACGAGGGTTGCCCCGGGGGCCGCGGCTGTCCGACCCGGGCGGCCTTTCCTGCAACCGACCGACAGCGAGCCCCTCGAAATGATCGAACCGACCGCGCCCCTCCTCCTCGCCCTTGCCGCCGCCGCCTCGGACCCCGGCGGAGACGCGGTGGAGCGGGCCCAGCAACACTACCGCCGCGTGGAGCAGGAGCTCCGCGAGCGCGGGCCCTCGACGCTTGCGCCCACCGCCCGACAGGCGCGCGTCGAGCTCCTTGACGAGCTGGGCCGCTACCGCGACGCGGGCGCCTTCACGCAGCCCGTCGCCTCCGGAGCCCGCGTGCCGGTCTTCGTCGACGACGGCGGACGCCACTGCGCGGTCGCCAACCTCCTGCGCTTCACCGGCGACACCGAGCTGGTCGAGCGCGTCACGCGGACCAACAACCACGCCTGGGTCGCCGAGCTCGGCGGCGATCCCGAGTTCGAGGCCTGGCTGCTGCGCGTCGGGCTGACCTTCGATGAGGCGGCCCGCATCCAGGTGCCCTCGATGGGCGGCGGCGCTCCGAGCGACCTGGCCTTCGACTCGCCGCCGGCGACGGGCCCCTCGTACGGGGGCCCGGCCAATACGCCGGGATCCGGCGGTGGCTCGCCCAGCGCGCCCGCGACGCCGGGCCCCGGCCTGCCGGGCGCCGGTCCCGCAGCGTCGACGCCGGGCCCGACCGCCGGACCGACCGGCGGCGGCTCCTTCGCGAGTACCGGCGGCGGGTCGGTCGCCGACTGGCAGCTGTGGTGGGAGTTCAACAAGCTCGAGTGGATGCGGCCGCGCCCGCTCGCGGGACGCGCGCCGGCGACGGGCGACGGGGCGAGCGCCAGCGAGGCGCCGCTCGAAGCGGCCCGGCGGCGCGGGCGCCAGCTGCTGGTAGATGAGCTGGAGGCCGATCACCCCGCCGTGCGCGGCGCCGCCGCGATGGCGCTGGCCCGCGCGGCGGGTGCCGGCGCGGTTCCTGCGCTCGAAGCGCTGCTCGACGACCCGACGCGCCACGTGCGGCTCTCGGCGCTCTTCGCGCTGGCGGCCACCGGCTCGGAGGAGGGCGTGCACGCGCTGCTCTCCTGCGTCGCCGCGGACGAGGAGCCGGCTCCGGGCCTGCGGGCGGCCGCCGTGGTCGCCCTCGGCGCGGCGCAGGCCGAGGGGAACGGCGACGGCGTCGAGCGCATGCTCAGCTCGCTGCTGCGCGAGCGGGGCGACGACGAGCTCTACGCGCTCTTCGTGCTGCCCTCGCTCGCTCCGGATGCGAAGCTGCTCGACGAGGCGAAGGAGCGCTCGGGGCTCTTCACCAAGAAGCGCTCGAAGCGCAGCGACACGACGATGGTGTCGACGCGCGCCGTCGAGGCGCTGCGCTTCGCACCCGCCGACGCGACGGCCGAGGTGCTGCCCCGACTGCTCGACGCGGTCGGCGCACGCTCCCCCCAAGCGCGGCGCTCGGCGGCGCTCGCGCTGGGCGACGTTCAGGGAGCGCGCGAGCCGCTGATGACCGCGTTCGAGCTCGAAAAGGAGCCGCTCGCGCGCGGCTTCCTGCTGCTGTCGATCGCGCGGCGCGGCGGCGAAGAGGCGCGTGCCTTCCTCGTGCGTGAGCTCGAGCACGGCGCCCTGGCGACGCGCGCCTGGTGCGCGCTCGCGCTCGGCGTGCTCGCCGCCACGGAGGACGACGACGAGGCCCGGCGCGCCGTGCGCGAGGCCTTCGAAGAGGAGAAGAAACGCCCCTCACGGGGTGCCTTCCTGCTCGCGATGGGGGTCGCGGGCGACCGGGAGGCCGAGGCGCTGCTCGTGGGGGAGCTCGCCTCGAAATCCGCTTCCAACCGCTCCTACGCCGCGCAGGCGCTGGGGCTCCTGGAAGCGGAAGCGGGGCGCGAAGCGCTCCGCAAGGCGCTCGTCCACGAGACCACCCCGGTGGTCCGTGCCGCCATCGCGCAGGCGCTCGCGCAATACGGGGACGAGCGCGACGCCGAGGCGCTGAGAGGAGAGCTCGCCATCGCGCGCGACCCGCTGCTTCGCATGCAGGTCGCCGTCGCCGTCGGTTCCCACGGAACGACGGGCGCAGTGAACGCTCTCTTCGAAGCGCTCGATGACGAGGCCCTACGGGGCGAGAGCCGCGCAGCGGCGCTCGCGGGCCTCGCCATCGCCCTTTCGGGCAGGGACAAGATGACCCTGGGCGCCGCTTCGGCAGGCGCGAACCACGCGGCCTTCCCCGCCTGGTTCGTGGAGGTTCTGCAGCAGCCGCTGTAGGACCGGCAGTCCGCGCCGCGGCGACCTCCTTCCTCTGGGTGCCGCGGCGCGGATCGCCCTTTTCCCGCGGCGCGCGGGGAAGGGACGGCGCGCGCCTGGTTGCGAACCGGTGACACCGGGACGCATTGCCGGCCTGGGAAGGACGCTCTAGCCTGCGATGGTCGTTCGGCGTTCGATCTCGCTGTCCCGAGGAGTCATCCCAATGCGCGCCACCGCCCTGCTCACGTTCCTCTCGCTCGCTCCGCTGCTCTCGACGGCGGCGGCCCAATGCCCGGCCGAGGTGCTGCTCGAGGAGCTTGAGTCCGGCGCACCCGGGCCCACGCTCGCGACGCCGCGCGGCGCGCCGATCCTCGACTCGCCGTTTGCGCTGCAGGTCACGGACGGGCCCGCGTTCGCCTCCGGAGTGCTCGGGCTCGGGACGGTCGAGGCGCCGCTGTTCCTGCCGACCTACGGGGCCACGCTCTTCCCGCAGGTGACCGCGCTGGTGCCGCTGGTTCTGGATGCGGCCGGCGCGACACCACAGCTGCTGCCGACCGCCGCGATGTCGCCGGCGCTCTGCGGCCTGCCGCTCATCGCACAGGCGGCGCTCGTCGATGCGTCGGCTGCGGGCGGTGTAGCGCTCACCAACGGCCTGCGCATGGTGGCCGGCTCGGTGCAGCGACCGGTGCTGCCTTCGGTGGCGGTACCCGTGGGACTCGGCGTCGAGGACGTGCTCGCCGCGGACGTCGACGGCGACGGCCGCGAGGATCTGGTGACGGCGAACGGCAAGGGGAACGACCTCGGCGTGCTGCTCGGCCAGGGAGCCGGCGCCTTCGCGCCGCAGCCCTCGGTGCCGCTTGCCGACCACCCGCTGGCGCTCGCCGGCGGTGACCTCGACGGCGACGGCGACTTCGACCTCGTCGCGGCGACGCAGGGTCTGCCCTTCTTCGTCGCCGGCAGCACCTTCTCCGTGCTCGGAGGCGGCGACGGGACGTTCGCAGCGCCGCAGCTCATCGAGCTCGGCGCGCGGCCCACGGACATCACAACGGCCGACTTCGACGGCGACGGCGTGCTGGACGTCGCCGTCACCGATGAAGAGCTCGGCGACGTGGCGGTGCACCTCGGCACCGGAGGAGGTGCGTTTGCGCCGTCGACGCAGTACCTGCTCGCGGGCGAGGGATGGGCCGTGGCGACGGCGGACTTCGACGCGGATGGAAGCCTCGACCTGGCGCTGAGCGTCGACGCCTTCGCCGCGACCGACTTCCTCACCGTGCTCGCGGGCACCGGCACCGGCGCGTTCCTGCCCTCGCAGTTCCTGTTCGGGCCGGACGGCCCGCGGTCGCTGGCCAGCGCGGACCTCGACGCGAACGGGACGGCCGACCTCGTCGTCACCGACGACGCGCTCCAACCGGCACTCTCGTTCCTGGGCGCGGGCGACGGGACCTTCGCCGCGCCCCTGGCGATCGACGCGGGGAGGTATGCGCGCGGGCTGTTGCTCGAGGACCTGGACGCCGACGGCACGCTGGACCTCGCCGTCACGAGCGCGTTCTTCGACGACGCACGCGTGCTGGCGGGCGTCGGCGACGGGACCTTCGGCGAGGCGCGCATCTTCGGGACCGCCTACGATCCGGTCGCGCTCGCGCCGGGCGACTTCGACGGTGACGGCGTCGCGGACCTCGCCGTCGCGTGTCGCGGCGAGGACCGCGTAGAACTGCTCTTGGGAGCGGTCTCCGACGTCCCCGCAGCGCGGCTGCCGGTCGACGACGGGCCCGGAGTCGACGTGACGTTCGACTTCGCGCTCGAGGACTTCGACGGAGACGGCGAGCTCGATCTCGTCGGCGGCGGGCAGCTCTGGGAGCTGTTCACCACCTACGGCGTGGTCGGCGTGCTCACCGGCGACGGCCAGGGCGGGTTCTCGACGGCCACGGGCACGCCGACGGGCGCGAACGGCTTCGAGGCGATCGCGCTGGGCGACCTCGACGGCGACGGTTGGAAGGACGTCGTCAGCGCGAACGGCGCCGGCGCGACGATCTCGCTGCTGCGCGGGAGCTCTGCGGGCCTCATGCCCGGCACGCCGCTATCCGCGGGCGAGCCGCCGGTCGACGTCGCGCTGGCGGACTTCGACGGCGACGGCGATCTCGACGCAGTCCTCCCGAACGGCTTCGTCGACAGCGCGACCGTGCTGCTGGGCGACGGTGCTGGCGGCTTTGCGGCGCCGGTCTCGTACGCGACCGAGACGCGGCCCTGGACCGTCGCGACCGCCGACCTGGACCTGGACGGCGACGCGGACTTCGTGCTCGGGTCGCTCCTGGGGCAGCAGCTGAGCACGTTCCGCGGCGCGGGCGACGGGACCTTCGGCTCCTACCAGGCGACGAGCGTCTCGGGCGGCGTGTGGGAGCTGGCGGTCGGCGAGCTGAGCGGCGACGGCGTGCCGGACGTGGCGGTTGCTCGCACCTCGTCGACGCTCCCGTCGGTCGGCGTGCTGCTGGGCGCGGGCGACGGCAGCGTGCTCCCGGTCGTGGACCTCGGCGAGCCGCTCGCGACCCGTTCGGTGGCGATCGCCGACGTTACCGGCGACGGCGTGCCCGACGTGCTCGCGGGCAACCAGGCCTCCGAGGACGTGACGGTCTTCGCCGGCGTCGGCAACGGCGTCTTCGAGCAGGCCGGGAGCTTCGGCGCCGGCCGCCACCTCGAGGTGGTCGCAGCCGGCGACGTCGACGGCGACGGCCTGACGGACGTCGCCGCGGTGAACCGCTACACGGGCTTCTCGCTGCTGCTCAACCGCATCGGCGAGCAGCCCTAGAAGCCGAGGACCAGGTCCCGGGCGTCGAGCAGCACGACCTCGATTCCGGCGGTGCCGAGCTCAAGTCGCGCGGCCTGCGTGAACAGCTCGGCGCCCACCAGCTGGGAGCTCGGCGGAATCGTCATGTCGTGATCGCCCAGCCCGAAGCTCTCGACGTACGGGGGCAGGATCAGCAGCTCGTAGCCGAACAACGGCACCCCCTCGGTGGGACCGCCCAGGCCGGTCGTAAGGATCGTGCTGAGGGTCTGGGTGCCGAAGACCGGGTCGGGTTCGATGGTCACCTCCCACGTCTCCCCCAGGACCGGATCGCTGTAGCTGTAGTACCCGCTCAGGTTGAGCCCGAGCACGCCGTGGCGCAGGGTGGTCGAGGCGGCGGGCTCGGTGATGCGCTCGATCAGGTTGCTCCAAAGCCGCACGCCCGAGCCGTCCGCGAGCCAGGTCGGCCCGGCCTCGTCGAGCACGAACGCCGCGGCGGTGCGCCCCGCGTTGCCCTGCACCATCACCGGCGCCTGCGGGTCGCCGAGGTGCGCGAGGCCCAGGCCGCCGTCGAGCGGCAGGAACTCGTCGCCATCGTCGTTGAAGTTGTCGGTCCAGTCCGCCACGGGCACCGTCACGCCGTCGAAGACGGCCGACGTACCGGCGTCGTAGAGCGTCTGGGCCGGCAGGCTGAGCGAGAAGCTGCCCTGCACCTGCACGTCGAAGGCCGCGGCGACCGTCGGCTGCGCGTCCCAGTCCCAGAACGAGCAGAGCGCCCGACCTCCACCGTTCACGTGGTCGAGGATCGGCAGCCAGTCGGGCTGGGTGTTGGGGACGTCGAGCAGGAGGAGGTCCCACCCGCCCGCGGCGACGTGCCCGCCGAAGGTCTCCGCGTCCGCCACGACGGTGCCGCCGGGCGAGTAGTCCATCGCCGCCTGCGCGGCGAGCTCATGCTGCGCATCCTGGTCGTAGACCAGCACGCGTGGAGACTTCGAGGAGACCACCGACAGGATCATGTTCTCCCACAGCCGAACCGCGCTGCCGTCCGACTGCCAGGTCGGCCCGGCGTCGTCGATCACGAAGGCGGCGATCGAATTCCCCCCGTTGCCGCCGACGACTACCGGGTGCTGCGGGTCGCCGACGTGCGCGAGCGGCACGCCGCCCTCGAGCAGGTTGAAGGTGTCGCCGTCGTCGAACCAGGTGTCGTTCCAGTCGCTGATGGGGTCGGTCACTCCGGCGAAGATGCCCGAGTTCGCGCTGTCCCGGAGGGTCTTGCCCGCCAGGTCGAGGTCCTCGTGCACGTAGCAGTCCATCAGCGGCTGCAGCGAGGGGCTGCCCGCACCGGTGTCGTTGTCCCAGTCCCAGAACGAGACGACCGCCGGCTTGCCCGCGTTCAGGTAGAAGAGGAACGTGTCCCAGACCGGCGGTGACGAGGGGCAGTCGACCAGGACCAGGTCCCAGGAGAAGACCTGCAGGTACTCGTCGAACTCCACCGGATCGACGAAGTTCGGGCTGAGGCCCAGGTTCAGCGCGGCCTGGCGCGCGTAGTGGTTGGTCGAGCTGTCGTAGACGAGCACGTCGAGGTCGGAGAGCGAGGTCTTCACGGCCGCCTGCGGCGGGAGGACGGGCGCGGAGGACGGAACGGTCGCCGCGGCGCCCGGGCGTAGGTTCGCGCGCTGAGCGGAGAGCGGCGCGGCGAGGGCCGCGGCCAGCGCGGCGCACAGGAGTGGCTTCATCGGAGGTCCCTCAAGAGTCGAGAGCTGGGTCGGACCGCGGCGCCCCAACGGCGCCGCTCACCCTCGGTGGCGCAGAAGCCGCGCGGCAGCGGCCACGCTTGTCCGACAAATCCCCCCGCGGGGGTCTAGGAAGCCAGGAGGTACTGCCGGCGCGAGACCGTCCAACACCCCAACGCGAGCGCCCCGACGAGCACGAACGCCAGCCGGCGCAGGGCGTGCTCGGGTGCGAAGAGGTCCTGGTGGCCCGCGAGCTCTTCCATGCGGGCCAGCACCTCCGGGCCGAGGCCGGCGAGGTAGCTCTTCAGGTGCAGCTGGATCGTGATGCTGCCGTTCTGACCCGGCAGGTTGGCGAGGAAGCCCTCGACCACGAAGGTGTAGCCGATGCCCACGATCATCGGGTGCTTCAGAAACGCCCCGCCCGCGGCGAAGAGGGCCGAGTAGACCAACCCACCGATCAGGCAGGCATTGCGCATCCCGGCCGCCATGCCAGCGGGCAACGCGAACTCGCTTGCGCCGGCTCCGCGCTGCAGGAGCAGGAACGTGATCTCGGCGCTGGAGAAGAGCAGCAGCTCGAGCACGACCACGGTCGCGAGCCAACGCCCCAAGAGGACCGACGCGCGCGGGATCGGGCGCGAGAAGAGATAGCTCACGGTGCGATCCTCGACCTCTTCGGCGACGACGGCGGAGCCGAGGATCAACGCGACCAGCGGCACGGTGCCCTGGATCATCAGGATCCAGCCGAGCTCGAAGGCGGGCACGTCGTCCTCGTGCGCGTCCGCCACGATCGAGATCAGGATCGCCGCGCCGACCGGCGCCATGCACAGGAGGGAGCAGATCAGCATCCGCTTCGACAGCAGGAGCCGTCGGAGCTGGGCGGAGAAGAGCAGCAGCGTGGTGCGAAGCAGAGCCATCGTCACTCCACCAGGTAGTCGAAGACCGCCTCGAGGCCCGCGTCGACGCTCTCGAGGCTGCGGACGCCAAAGCCGTCGCGCGCGGCGAGCGCCGTCAGGCGCCGGTGGAAGCGGTCGGCGTCGGCGGTCTCGACCGTCACACGTCCGGCGTCCTGGTCGATCCGCACCGCGCGCACGTCCTCCCAGGGGACGAGCGCCCCCGCCAGGCGGCGCGGGTCGAGCGCCTCGATCTCGACCTTGCGCGGGAAGCTCGTGAGCAGCCGGCGCACCTCGGGAACGGTGCCCTGCGCGAGCAGGCGGCCGCGGTGGAGCAGGACGATCTCCTCGGTCAGGTCCTGCACCTCGTGGAGCACGTGGCTGGAGATCAGCACGTGCACGCCGGCGTCGCCCAGCTCACGCATCAGGTCGAGGATCTCGCGCCGCCCCAGAGGGTCGAGCCCGTTGAGCGGCTCGTCCAGGACGATGAGCTCGGGGTCGTGCGCGATCGCCTGGGCGATCCGAACGCGCTGCCGCATGCCCTTCGAGTAGCCGCCGGTGCGGCGATGCATGCTCTCGGTCATGCGCACGCGCCCGAGCGCTCGCTCGGCGCGTTCGCGGCTCTCCGCGCGGCCGTAGCCGTGCAGCCGCAGCAGGAACGCGACGAACTCGAAGCCCGTCATCGTCTCGTACACCGCGTCCTGCTGCGGGCAGAAGCCCAGCCGGCGGAAGAGCCGCTGGTTCGCAAAGGGCCGCTCGCCCAGCACGGCGACCTCGCCCCGGGTCGGTTGGATCTCGCCGACGATCAGCTTGAGGAAGGTCGACTTCCCGGCGCCGTTCGGGCCGAGCAGCCCGGTGACTCCGGGGCCGATCGTCAGCGACACCTCGTTGAGCCCCACGACCTGGCCGTAGTAGCGGCCCAGCTCGCGCGCGACCAGCACGTCGGTCACGCGACCACCTCCAGCTTGCGCAGGCGCGCCGCGATGATCAGCAGGCACACCATGATGACGCCGCCGATGACGCTGACGGCGACCGCCTCGCTGAAGACGAGGTCGCGCCAGTCGTCGTCGATCTCGAAGATCCAGTTGCGCAGCTTGCGCATGTCCATCATCACGCTGATCGCCAGGTAGCGTCGGTCGACCAGCGACAGCACACCGCCCAGCCCGAAGTTCAGCACGAAGAAGCCGAAGGCGCCGACCAGGGCGAAGGTCTTCCGGGAGGCCAGCGACGACACGCACAGGACGATCGACGAGGTCAGTGTGATCCAGATGCCGGAGTACAGGATCGTGCGCAGGATCGTGTCCCCCTCCTCCTTCAGAAAGGACCAGTCTGGCGACGTCCACGATGCGATGAGGCAGACGACCAGCCCGGGCACCATCACCGAGAGCGCTCCGAAGAACGAGACGGTGAGGAACTTGCCGAGGAAGTAGTCGAGCCGCGTGATCGGCCGCGAGAAGTAGAGCAGATGCGCGCCCAGGCGCCGGTCCTCGGCGAAGAGCCCCGACCCGAACCAGGTCACCGCGAGCAGCGAGAAGAGCCGCATCACGTGGTTCAGCTCGACGATCTGCCCCTTCACCTCGAGGTTCACCATCGCGCGCTGCGCGAACATGCTCATCATCCCCTCGATACCGCCGATCGAGACGGCCATGTCCTCGGCCGCGTACTTGGCGTACACGACGAACGAGTAGACGATCGTCGCGATGGTCGGGACGGCGTAGAGCACCAGCAGCGGGATCTTCTTCTTCGTCGCCGTCCGCACGCCGGCGAGGAAGAGCGGCAGGAACCGCAGCGCGTTGGGGCGGAGCTCGCCCTCGTAGCGGCGATAGAGCTCGGTGTTCGTGCGCGCCACTAGGCCTTCTCCTCGGCTTGGTCGACGAAGTCGAGGAAGGCCTCCTCGAGCGATGCCCGCACCGGGCTCAGCTGCGTCAGCGCGGTACCCGCGCGCTCGGCGACGGCGAACAGCGCGTCGCCCGCGTGGCGGGGATCGGCCTCGACCTCGACGCGGAAGCCGAGCGAGCCCTCCGTCTCGAAGGCGAGCCCCTCGGCTTCGAGGGCGGCGCGGAACGCGTCGGGGCGCTCGGCGACCTCGACCTGGAGCCACGCCTCGCTCCTGCGCGTCATCTCGGCGATCGCCCCGGTGTGTAGCACGCGGCCGCGGTGGAGCACCACGATGTCCTCACAGGTCCGCTCGACGTCCGGCAGGAGGTGCGAACAGACGAGCAACGACTTGCCCTGCTCGTGTCCCAGATCGTGCACCAGGTCGAGCATCTGACGCCGGCCCTTGGGGTCGAGCCCGTTGGTCGGCTCGTCGAGCAGCAGGAAGTCGGGGTCGTGGACGAGCGCCTGGGCGAGCTTCAGGCGCTGCTTCATCCCCGTCGAGTACTCGTCGAGGCCGCGGTAGCGCGCCTCCTCCAGATCGACGTAGTCGAGCACCTCGTGCGCGCGCGTGATCGCGTCGCGATAGGTCATTCCCGTAAGCCGGCCGAGCGTGGTCACCAGCTCGACCGCGGTCATCCCCGGGACGAGGCAGTCGCCCTCGGGCATGTAGCCCACCGCCCGGCGGACCTCGAGGCGCTCGCGGCGGTCGGTCGGGTCGAGGCCCGCGACGCGCGCGCCGCCCTGATCGGGCCGCAGGAGGCCGAGCAGGAGCTTGATCAGCGTCGTCTTGCCGGCGCCGTTCGGGCCGAGGAGCCCGACCGGGCCGCGCTGGACCTCTAGGTCGAGCCCACGGAGCGCGTGAACCGAGCCGTAGCTCTTCGCAAGGCCTTGTAAAGCGACGACGGGATCGGAGCCTGACATCGAGGGGCGCGCACTACGGCGGCCGGCCGACGTTATTGAAACGAGCTGCGATCTTCTAGCCGCTCAAACGCTCGACCTGCACGCGCGCGTCGTTGTAGCAGGCGTTTCCGCCCATGTCGCCCAGCGTGTCGGGCGACAGCGCGTTCGCCGTCCGGCCGTTAGCGGTGTTGTGGCTCCACAGCCCCTTGGGCAGGCAGCAGGTGCCCGGCCGGACCTCCTCGGTCACCCGCGCCGACGTCAGGACCTCGCCCAGGTCGTTCCACACGCGGATCGGCGCGCCGTCCTCGATCCCGCGCGCCGCGGCGTCGTCCGGGTGCAGGTCCAGCGGCACCTCGTCGGTGTGGAGCTCGCCCAGGCTCGACGTGACGAGCCGAGCGAGAGCCGGCGAGACGAGCGCGAGCGGATACGCCGCGGTCGCGGGGTCCTCCTGGTACCCGTAGAGACCGAGCGGAGCGCCCTCGTCCAGGTCCGGCGGTACGAGGTGAACCTTCCCGTCGGGGGTGCCGGGGAAGACGTCGACGAATTGGACCGGGCAGAGCGGGTCCGCGGCCGCGAAGCCGTCGCGATCGAGCGTCGCCCGCGTCTCCGCCTCGCCGGCGAGCGCGGCGGCGCAGAGCTCCTCGGGCGTCTCGGGGTCTCCGTCGCGCCAGACTCCTGCGCGTCGCGCAAGCTCGGCGAAGACCTCGTAGTTGGGGCGCGCCTCGCCGACGGGGTCGATCACCGGCTTGCCCAGCGACAGCAGCGGCGCGCCGTAGCCCTTGCGCAGCTCGACGTGCTCGAGGAACGTCGTCGCGGGCAGGAGCACGTCGGCGTAGCGCGCTGTGTCGGTCATCACCTGCTCGGAGACGACCGTGAAGAGGTCCTCGCGCTCGAGGCCGCGCCGCACCAGCTCCTGGTTGGGCAGCGTGGCGAGCGGGTTGTTGTTGTAGACGAACAGCACCTGGACCGGCGGGTCGTGGCGCTCGCACAGCTCGCGCCCCACGCGGCTCATGTTGACCTGACGCCCCCACCCATCGGCCGCGACCGGCGAGCGCAGCGCCCAGGCGCCGCTCGTGCTCATCGTGAACCCGCCCCCGCGGACGCCGAACTTCCCGCCGACCGCGGCCAGCGACATCACAGCGGCGGCCGCAGAGCCCCCGTTGCGGTTGCGCTCCAGCCCCCAGCCGCAGCGTACGACCGCGGGCGAGGTCTCGGCGAAGAGGCGCGCGAAGAGCGCCAGGTCGTCGGCGGCGAGGCCGGCCTCCTGCGAGGCGCGTTCGATCGTCCACGGCTCGGCGCGCTCGCGCAGCGCGTCGACGCCCGTCGCGTGCTGGGCGAGGAACGCCTCGTCGGCGCCCCCCTCTCGGAACAGGCGCCGGAGGACGGCGAGCGCCACGGGCAGGTCCGTGCCGGGCCGCACCGGCAGGTGCAGGTCCGCGGTGCGCGCCAGCGGGATCCGGCGCGGGTCGACGACGATCAGCTTGGCGCCCGCCTCCTGGGCGCGCTTGACGTGTTCGACGAAGTGGATTCCGGTCGCATGCGGATTCGCGCCCCACACGACGATCAGCTTGGAATGCGCGTAGTCCGGGTAGGAGACGCCCCGCATACCGCCGTAGATCCCGCGCGCCGCCATCCCGGTGGGGACGGCGCACACGGTGCGCAACAGCTGGCAGGCCCCGAGCCGTGCGAACAGGAGATGGTCGGTGCTGCTGTCGGTCATCAGCCCGTTCGAGCCGCCGTAGGACAGCGGCAGGATCGAGTCTCCGCCGTGCGTATCGCGTGCCTCGACCAAGCGCCTGGCGACCAGGTCCAGCGCCTCGTCCCAGCTCGCGCGCCGAAAGCGCCCCTCGCCCTTCGCGCCCTCGCGCACCATGGGGTGGTGCAGCCGGGTGTCGTGGTACACGTGCTTCGCGTAGCCGCGTACCTTGCTGCAGAGGTAGCCGTTGGTCAGCGGGTTGCGCGAGGTCGCGCCGATCCGTGTCACGCGCCCCTCCTCGGTCGCCACCTCGAGGCTGCAGAGGTCGGGACAGTCGAGCGGACAGGTCGTGTAGTGGGTCGTTTCGTGGGCGGTGGTCAAGGCAGGTAGGGCGTCGGGGGCTGGCGCGTCAGCTCGGGATCGATCCGCACGTCGGTAAGCGTGACCAGGAACGCGTGAAGATCGGCCAGCTCCCCGTCCGTCAGCCCCAGGGGCTGGAGGATCCGCTCTGCCTGATGGTGGTTCGGCACCGCACCCTCGAGGGTGTTGTAGAACCGCAGCACCTCGTCGAGAGTGCCGAGCTGTCCTTGGTGCATGTAGGGCGCCGTGACCACCGCGTTGCGCAAGCTGGGAGTCTTGAACTCGCTCCAGTTGTGACCGGAGCGAAGCAGAAAGCCGACCTTGTCTTCGGCGGCACCCTCGGGAGCGTCGGAGTAGGAACCGATGCCGTTGAAGGCGTCCGCCTTCGCGAGCTCGACTCCCTCGTACCTGCCGGCGTCCAGGCGCTTCCCGCCCTTCAGAGGCGGTACGCGATTGTCGTGGAACTCGCGATCGGTGAAGTTTGGGCCACTGTGGCAAAGCACGCAACGGGCCTTGCCGAGAAAGAGCTTCAGCCCGTTACGCGCTTCTTCGTTGATCGCGAGTTGCTGGAGCAGATCGCCCGACCGCACGGCCGCGACGAAGTCGTCGAACGCGGATTGTCGCGAGACAATCCGGCGCTCGAAGGAGGCGATCGACTTGGCCACGTTTACGAAGACCGCGTTGATCGCGTCGCGATCCGCGTCGGACATCGAGCTCCACGCGGCCGCGTGCGGATGGTCGGGATCGTCCGGTACGGGACGTCCCTCGGCCGGGAAGCGCGACGCGTCGTCGAGCGGCGGCAGCGCGCCGAAGAGCTCCTCGTACGCGCGCCGCAGGTCCGCATCGTCGTAGAACAAATGTGCGACCTGCAATCGGCTGATGCCGTGCTCACGCGGGTCCTCGAGCGGCTGCACGGCCTGTGCCCAGAGCGAATCGGCGCGCCCATCCCAGAAGAACCAGCGGTTGTACGCGACGTTCCAAAGCGTCATCGAGTGGCGCGGGAGCACCGCCTCGCCCTTGCCGAGACGCCGCGTGTCGGCCCACTCCTGCAGCGGGTCGTGGCAGGTGGCGCAGGAGATGTCGCCCGAGCGCGAGAAGCGCTGGTCGAAGAACACGAACTGCCCCAGCCGCTCGGCGCGCGGGTCGCCGTCGACGCGGTTGGTCGGGTCCAGCGGCGGGTCGGGAAGGGGCGAGAGCTTCAGGATCGTCGCCACCTCCTCGGGCGTGAAGCCCCGGACCTCGGGCGGAAGGGCCGGCTCGGGCTGCTCCCCGGACTCGGCCGGCTCGGCCTGCTCGACCGGCGCGACGAGCGCCGCATCGGACTGCGCCGGGTCGGGCGGAGTCCCGCAGGCCGCGAGGACCGCGAGCGCCGCCGCGCAACTCGTGCGCACGCCCCTCATTCGATCGTCAGCTCGAACTGAGCCCGCTCGGACACCCCGTCGCGCACCACGTCGACGAAGATTTGCCAGAAGCCGCCCATGTGCAGCAGCATGCCGCGCACGCGGTAGCGGCCGGGAGACTCCTCGATCGCGCGCGGCTCGCGCAGCATCCCGTGGGCGTGGTCGGGCATCCAGGCGCTGATCAGGACGCGTGCGCCCTCGAGCGGCTGCTCGATCCCCGCTCCCTCGAACAGCAGCACCTCGATCTCAAAGGGCTCGTTGTTCGGCACGCCGTCACCGAGCGGGCGCCACGCGGCGGTGAACATCCCGGCGCGGCTCGTGGTGATCTCGTAGCCCGGCAGCGGACCTTGCGCGTCCTCCACGGCCGGCTCGACGCTCGCGTCGGCCGGCTCGCCGTCGCGCGTCGCGCTGCAGCCGACAAGCACGGCCGCGGCCGCCAGCACGCTCGCTGCGCCGCGCATCAACCGTCCCCCGCGATGCGCTTCTGGCGCACGAAGTTGGTGATGAGCCGGAAGACCGACAGGTCCTTCACCTGCTCGGCCGCCTGCTGGCTCTTCTTCCAGAACTTCTCGCCGCGAACCTCGCGCAGCTCTTCGTAGGTGAGCCCCATGTGGTCGACCGCGAAGGCCATGCGCTCCTCGGGCTTCTTCAGCCACGTCGCGCGCACCAGCCCCTGCTCCTCGAAGTGGTTCACCGAGTCGAGCACGACGCCGTGGCCCGCGGTGAACCACGCCGCGAGGTTGCCGCCGCCCCAGCGGTCGTAGCACTCCGGGCTGTCGATCAGCACCTCGCAGCGCTCGGGATCGACCACGTCGATGAGGTAGGCGCCCTCGAGCGCGTACATCGGCCGCACGTCGGGGCCGAAGACGCCTTCGAGGTACGGGCTGCCGATCGTGCACGGCGTCGCGAAGACGTTGTCGAGCACCTCGCCGCGCGTCGGGAGGCGCCGCACGACCCCCGGCACCACGCGCGCGACGGTCTCCTGCACCGCCCAGCACGAGCCGAAGAGGTAGCCCCCGACCCGCACGAACCAGGCCAGCCGGCCGATGTCGTCCGGCGTCATCTCGCCGGTGCAGTTCGACACGAAGACCGAGCGCGCGTGCGCTTCGGCCTCGCCGACGCGCCCCTGCGACGTGAGCCGGTGCTCGACGTCGAGGTCCTTAAGCACATTCTGGATGTGGTCGCCGCGGCTCTCGAAGACGACGACGTCGAGCCCCTGGTAGATCTCGGTCGGCGTGCGCGTGTAGCCGTACTTCTCGCGCCGCGCCTTCTCCTCCTCGGGGTCGAAGAGCACGATGCGCTTCTCGTTCTCGGTCCACCAGGTCTGCCAGACCTCCTGCTCGGGGTCGAGGCGCCGGTCGGCGACCGCGCAGAGGTACTCCCACGCGGTACGGCGCACGACCGCCTCGTCGTCGCCTATCGCGGCGATGACGTGCGGGATCGCGTCCTTCTGGTAGAGGTGCCCGAGGCCGACCACCGCCGCTCCGCGCAGGCGCCAGTCCTCGTGGTTGGCGAGCTTCGCCAGCGGGTTGATCGCGCCTTCGGCGCGCGTCTTGCCGAGCGAAACGGCCGCGCAGGCGGCAACGCCCCACTCCGCATCGCCCAGCGCCTGCACCAGCGGCCGCATCGCCGCGTCGGCGCCCTTGTAGCCGAGCGCGACCGCCGCGTCTTCGCGCACGCCGGCGTCCGCGTCCTTGAGCAGCGTCACGCATAGGTCCAGCGTGCCCGCGTCGTCGGAGGCCGGCCGCGCTGCCGTCAACGCGCGCATGGCGGTCCGCCGCACGCGCGGCGAGGCGTCGTCGCGCGCGAGGCCGGACACGCGCTCGAGCGCCGCGTCGGACGCGATGCGCCCCAGCGCCTCGGCCGCGGCCGCGCGCGCGCCGTCGGCCGATGAGCCCAGCGCCCCGCCGAGCGCGGCGACCGCGTCGCTGGCGTCGGCCAGCCCGAGCCCCTTCGTGCCCACGCGCCCCTTCAGGCGCGCGGCTCGCGCGAGCGCCGCCTCGCCCGTCGGCTCGAGCGCGAGGCACTCCGCCGCGACCGCCTTGCGCTCGCCGCCGTCCACGCCGGTCAGGATCGCGCCGAGCGCGGCGATGCAGCGCCGCTCGACGACGTCCGGCAGCTCGTCGCCGCCGAGCGCGTCGAGCAGCGGCGCCGCGCCCGCGGGGTCGGCGACCGCGCCGGCGGTCTCGACCGCGGCACAGCGTACGGCGACCTCCTCGTGCGTGAGGAGGTCCGCGAGCCGCTCGGCGCGCCCGTCGCCCGCGAGCGCGATCAGCGCGCGCGCCGCGGCCTCGCGCGCGGGCGCCTCCTTCGACTTCAGCGCCTTCTCGGCCGCCTTCAGCGACACATCCTCGTCCACGAGCGCGGGCGCGAGGACCACGATCGCCTGGCACGCGGCCGCGGCCTGCTTCGACGCGACCTTCTTCGCCACGCCGGCGTAGCCCTCGGCGGCGTCGAGCTTGGCGAGCGACTCGGCCGCCGTCCGCCGCACGCGACGCACCGGGCCTTCGAGCGTCAGCTTGACCAACGGCTTGATCGAGTCCTCTCCGCCCACGTCCGCCAGCACGGTCGCCGCGCGTTCGACCACTTCCCAGTCGTCGTCGTCGAGCACGCCGATCAGCAGCTTCTCGCGCTTGGGATGGTCCTCCTTAGCAAGCGTCTCGACGGCGGCGAGACGCACCAAGGGGTCCTTCGACTTGAGCGCCTTGTCCGGCGGATCCTGGGGCGTGAGAACGAGCGGAAGCAGCAGTGCGAAGAGGAGGGACATAGCGCCGGCATTGTAGCCGGCGCGCAGCCCGGCTCAGACCTCCTTCCAGACCTTCGCCAGGCTCTCACCGTAGACCGACAGGTCCCACTCGCAGAACCACCCGAAGGGGGTGCGGCGTACGTCGTAGCCGGTCTGGGTCAGGCGCTCGTCGAGCTCCTCCAGCAAGGCCTGCGCAAAGTCGGGGTCGGCGTTGTCCCCCCCGAGGTGGGTGAACGAGTGCAGCACCACGTTGGTGAGCCCGCGCTTGTTCGCGAGCCACTTCACGTGCTTGAGCGTGTGCTTGAACACCCGCCGGCGCTCCTCGTCCGGCTCGTCCTTGGCCTCGGCGTGGACGAAGACGACCACGGCCTCCGCGACCTCGTCCTCGACGCGCTCCTCCTGGGCGTCCTCCAGCGTCTTCGAGTAGCTCTGCCAGCGAAACCGCTTGGCCTGGAACGTGAGCAGCTTCATGGCCTGCACGATCGGAGCTGGCGCCGCGCGATGCAAGCGGAGCCGGCTATCATCCGCGCCATGAGACCCGCAGCGCTCCTCGCCCTCTGCCTTCCGCTGGCGTTCGCCCTCGGCTGCGCCGCCCCCCAAGGCGCCTACCGCGCGCCGCAGCCCGAGGCCGGGCCGAACGGCGAAGAGCCGCTCCACGTCGGCTTCCTGCTCGTCGACGGCGTCTACAACACCGAGCTGACGGCGCCGTGGGACGTGTTCCACCACTCGATGTTCCGCGCGCAACCCGGCATGCGGGTGTTCTCGGTCGCGCCGTACGCGCGTCCCGTCGTGTCGTTCGAGGGGCTGCGCATCGTGCCCGACTACACGCTCGAGACCGCGCCGCCGGTCGACGTGCTGGTGGTGCCGAGCGCGCATCACAGCATGGACACCGACCTCGAGGACGAGCGCACGCTCGACTGGGTGCGGCGCGCCGGCGAGCGGGCCGAGCTGGTGCTGTCGCTCTGCGACGGCGCGTTCGTGCTCGCGGCCGCGGGGCTGCTCGACGGCCTCGAGGCGACGACGTTTCCCGGCGACCTCGACGCCTTCGAGGAGCGCTTCGGCCCGCGGCTGAAGACCGTGCACCGCGACGTGTCGTTCGTGCACGACGGCAAGGCGGTCACCTCGGCCGGCGGCGCCGTGTCGTTCGACGCGGCGCTCTACGTGCACGACCTGTACTTCGGGCCCGAGGCCACGCGTGCGAGCGCGGGCGGTCTGGTACTCCCGTGGGAGCTGGACGCGATCGAGCACGTAATCGCCGACGGCGCGGTGCGGCCGGACGGGCCGCTGCACCTGGTCGTGCTCCACACCAACGACGTGCACGGCCAGCTGCTGCCGCGGACGCACGGGCGCGGCGACGAGCGCTACGAGCAGGGCGGCCTGCCCCGGCTCGCGGCGCGCGTCGAGGAGATCCGCGCGACGCTCGGCCCCGGACAGGAGCTGCTGCTCGTCGACGGCGGCGACTGGTTCCAGGGGACGCCCGAGGGCGGCATCGAGCAGGGCGAGGCGTTCGTGCAGCTGCTCGCCGAGACCGGCTTCGACGCGATGGCCGTCGGGAACCACGAGTTCGACCACGGCGTGCCGCGGCTGGTCGAGCTGCTCGACGCCGTGCAGCCGCCGGCCGTCATGGCGAACGTCTACGACCGCGGCGAGCGCGTCCCATGGGCCGCGCCCTACCGCATCGTCGAGCGCGGCGGGCTGCGCATCGCGCTCGTCGGCCTCGTCGCCGAGGAGACCCCGATGATCACGCACCCCGACGCCCGCGGGCTGGAGTTCCGCGACCCCGCGGACGAGCTGGCCGGCCTCTGGGACGAGCTCGAGGCCGAGGCGGACCTCGTCATCGCGCTGACCCACATCGGCGTGACGCACGACCGCCAGCTGGCCGAGGCGATCGCGGAGCTCCCGCTGATCGTGGGCGGCCACTCGCACACCCGCCTGCCCGAGGGCGTGCGCGAGGGCGACACGCTGATCGTCCAGACCGGCTCGAAGGCACAGCAGCTCGGGCGCGTCGACCTGTGGATCGACCGCTCCAACGGCGACGTGCTCGGCTCGCGCGCGCGCCTGCTGGACCTGCGCGCTCCGGCGGAAGGCCTCGCGCCCACCTTCGACGCCGCCTGCGAGGCGCTGGCCGAGCGCGCCGCCGCCGAGATGGACGTCGTGGTCGGCCGGCTGGCCGCTGGAATGGACCGCGCCCGCGGCATCCGCAGCTCGAGCGCGGGCAACCTGATCACCGACCTCTTCCGCGAGCGCGCGCAAGCCGACGTCGGCATCCACAACAAGGGCGGCGTCCGCACCAGCCTCGAAGCCGGCGAGGTGACGCGCCGCGACCTGTTCGAGATCCTGCCGTTCGACAACACGCTGGTCGTGCTGGACGTGAAGGGCAGCGCGCTACGCCGCGTCCTCGCGCGCTCGATCGAGGGCGGTGGACACTCCGGGATCGACGTCAGCGGGCTGACCATCCGCGTCGAGGAGATCGGCGGAGCGAAGACGCGCCTGCTGGGCGTCGAGATCGGAGGTGAGCCGCTTGTCCCAGACCGCACCTACCGCGTGGCGACCAACTCATTCCTGGCCGCCGGAGGCGACGGCTATCTGACCGACGATGACGTCGACGCCGCGCTCGACACCGGCTTCCTGCTGCGCGAGCTGCTCGAGGACGCGCTCAAGGCCGGCTCACCGCTAACGCCGCCCACCGAGGCGCGCTTCGTCGAGGCGGACTAGCCTCGCTCGATCGGGCGGCTCCCGATCGCGGGTCTTCACTGCAGCGCCATTCCACCCGTGAGCTCGGCGGACCGGAAGCAGCCCAGACTACCGCGTAGGCGGAACTCAATCGCCCCGGGGCTCTCCGGGCCGACGGCGACGACGCACTCGACGTCGCGAAGGTACTTGGGCTCGCTCACGTTGCCGCTCAGGTCCGCCTTGCGCCGGTAGGCGTAGGCCCGCGCGGTCGGAGCCTCGGACTCAAGGCCGTCCAGCTCGACGCAGACCGTCCAGCCTTCGTCGTCCATGGCCGGCTTGAGGACCAGTCGCACCGCCCCGCCCTCGCCAGGTTCCGCAAATGCGAACAGACTTGGCCCCCCTCTCGGCTTGAGCCACGGTCGCGCCGGCGGTTGCAGCGAAGCATCCACGCACACCCGGGCCGGGACGAAGGGCTCGTGGAACGGCGGGAAGGCCGTCCCCGAAGTCACGACGAGCGGCGGCTCGCTCGAGTCCCACCGACACAGCTCGGCGGTGGTGCGGAATGCGAGGAACGCGGCGGCCACGCCAAGCCCTAGGGCGGTGCCGGAGAGCAGGAGGCAGCGACCGCGAACCATCCCGTCAGGCTACCCCGATCCAGCCGACGTGCACCCGGTGAGTCGGGCCCAGCCGACGAGTGCTCCATCGAGGGGGAGTCGTCCCGCAGCAGGATGTCCAGAAACGAGCGAGCGTCCGGTTGAGGCCAAAGCCGCTTTCCTCGATCCGATAATCCCCTCCGCGGGACAGCACTGCCTACGCCTTCTCGGCGGCCTCTGTGCAGCAGGCGGCTTCCTCGCCTGGGTCGCGCAGGCCTGGAAGGCGTTCGCGGGTATCGACGAGGTCACCGCGCAGGGCGAAGAGGGCGGGCGCCTGATGGTCTGGGCCCTGACGGGCACGCTGCTGATGATCGCGGGGCTGGCCCTGATGCACGTCGCGGCGGACGCGGCGGAGGCCGAGTCGAAAGAACGGGCGAGCTAGCCGCCGACCCGAATCGCCTCCTGCAGGAACTCGGCCACTGCCTGCCGCCACTCGGCCCGCTGCAGATAGCCGCCGTCGTTGTGCCCGCCCGCGGTCTCGATCATGCGCTTCGGCTCGCCCGCGGCGTCGTAGAGCGCGCGTCCGAACTCGAACGGCACCACGTCGTCGTCGGGGGAGTGCGCCACCAGCAGCGGGACACCGAGCGCGCCGACCTTGGCGGCGCTCTCGTAGCGGAACTTCGACAGCTTGCGCACCGGCAGCCAGGGGTAGAAGCGCGCGCCCACGTCGGGCAGCGAGCTGAAGGTGCCCTCGACGAAGACCCCCGCCACCGAGCGGCGCCGCGCGAGCTCGATCGACACCGCGCCGCCGAGCGACTCGCCGTACAGCACGACGTCGTCGGGCGCGTAGCCCTCCTCGGCGATCAGCCAGTCGTAGGCCGCCTCGGCGTCGAGATAGGTGCCCTCCTCCGACGGGTTGCCGGCGCTGTTGCCGTAGCCGCGGTAGTCGTAGAGCAGCACCGAGAACCCCTGCTCGAGGAAGGCGCGCGCGGCGTGCAGGCGCCCCGCCATGTTGCCGGCGTTGCCGTGGCTGAAGAGCACCGCCCCCACCGGATACTCGGCCGGGAGGAACCAAGCGTGCACGGCCACGCCGTCGGACGTGGTGAGCGGCACCTCGCGGTAGTGGAGCCCCATCGCGCCCGGCGTCGTCCCCGGCGGCGGGCCGGGGAAGTACACCAGACGCGACTGCAGGACGTAGACCGTCAGGCAGAGGGCCGCGTAGCCTCCGCCGAGCACGGGGACGAGGACGAGCAGGAGCCGCTTCACGAGGACGCAGGGTAGAATCGCGACGTGCGGCTGAACAACTCTGCCCCGGCGGTGCTGCTCGCTCTTGTCCTCCTGGCGCCCATGGCGGCGGCCCAGTCGGCGGCGCCGGAGCCGCCCGACCAGGTGCTGCTGCGCGCCGTGGCGCGCTCGGCCGAGGCGCTGCTCGCGCTCGAGGAGACCGAAGGGAGCGGCGAGTGGTCCTACGAAGGCGCCATGCGGATCCAGGGCCAGATCCCCATCGGCTACCGCGTGGGCGGCACCGGCACGGTCCTCAGCGCCTTCGCGCGCCTTCCCGGCGTCGCGCGCGCTCCCGAGCTGCGCGCGGCGGCGGAGCGTGCGACCGACTTCCTGGTGGACATCCTCGACGAGCGTGAGATGTCCGAGGACATCGTCCCCGGCTACGACATGCGCCTGTGGGGCTTCATCAACGGCCTCGGCGGCCTGCTCGACGTGCGCGACGCCGGACTGGTGCCGGCCGAGCGGAAGGAGGCGGTCGACAAGGCGATCCGCACCTATCTCCGGCGGCTGGTGGCGCAGGAGATCCCGCACTCGGGGGGCTGGTCGTACCACCGCCCGACGGGCCGGCACCTGCCGGCGCCGCCCTATTCCTACGTGACCGCCGACGTCCTGGTGCTGCTGTACGAAGCGCGGCGCCAGGGCTTCGAGCTCGATGCGGCCGGCGTCGAGCGCGCGCTCGACCTGCTCGAGCGCCAACGCCAACCCGCCGGTCCGTTCCTGTACAAAGGCGAGAAGGCGATCGGTCCCGCGCCCACGATTCCCGGCTCGGTCGGGCGGATGGCGGGCTGCGAGACGGCGCTGTTCCTCGCCGGCCGGTCCAGCCAGCTGCACCTGCGCGGCGCGCTCGACTCGTTCCTAGCGCACTGGCACCTGCTCGAAGAGCTGCGCGGCAGGCGCGGGCTGCACACGCCGCCGCACATGCTGGCGCCCTACTACTTCATGTACGCGCACCTGCACGCCGCGCGCGCGGTCGAGCTCCTGCCGGAGGTGCACCGCGGCGAGTACCGCGCGCGGCTCCGCGAGCTGCTGTTCGAGCTGCGCGACGAGAAGGGGCTGTGGAACGACCGCGTGTTCCTGCGCGCGGCCGGGTACGGGACGGCGGCGGGACTACTGGCGCTCCTGCAGCCGATGCTGCCGCCGCTCGCGACCTGGGCTCCCGACGCGCCGGCGGACGACGCCGGCGAATAGGTCAGGCCGCCTTGCGGTGCTTCTCCTTGACGACGTAGTCCGCGACGTTGCTCGCGCACCACGCCTCCGGCTTGACTCGTACCTGGAAGCCGTGGCCGAGCACCATCCCCGCGAGCGCCTGCACGTACTTCGACGAGCGGTGCCGCTCGTCCTCGTTCGCGTCGACGTGGACGATGATGTCCTGGACGATCTGGGGGTTGATCTGGAGCGCGGTGTCGAGGCTCAGCTCGGCCTCGCGGAACAGCTTCTGCGCGAGTGAACGCATGCGGTTCTGGCGCACCCGTTGGTAGAAGACACGCCCGCCGCGGCCGGGGTCGAGGATGGCCACGACCGTCACGAAGTCGGTGTGGAAGCCGCGGTTCTTCGCGTCGGTGCCGATGTGGACGATGCGCTCCTCTTCACCGAGGACGTCGCGGACAGCGTCGACGATGTCCTCAATGCTGACCCCAGAGAGCGATTTCCACATATGCGTCGTACCGTCCCTTCCTTGTTCGACTTCACCCTAGCAAAGCTTGAGGAGACTCGATACCCGCGGCGCAGCACCGCGCTAGCCGCCTCTCGAGCGGGCATGCGTGCGGCGTCCCGCATTCGCGCGCACTACGTCGGCGCGAGAGGCGCCAGGTGCTGGAGTCGTCGAACGGGAAGAGGGTAATCTCGGCGACGATGACGATCCTCGAGCCGCCGCGCGGTCCCGTCGCAATCGCCCGCCAGCTCGGCCCGGGTTTGATCCTCGCCGCGTCGATCGTGGGCTCGGGCGAGCTCATCGCGACGACCAAGGTCGGAGCGGAGGCCGGCTTCCTGCTGCTGTGGCTCATCGTGCTGGGCTGCGTGATCAAGGTCTTCACGCAGGTCGAGCTCGGGCGGGCGACGGTCACCGAGGGCAAGACCGCGCTTGAGAGCCTCGACGGTCTCCCGGGGCCGCGGCCACGCGTCGGGTGGGCGGTTTGGCTGTGGCTCGCGATGACGGTGCTCGCCTTGGCGCAGCAGGGCGGGATCGTCGGCGGCGTCGGCCAGGCGCTCGCGATCGCGCAGCCGCTGACCGAGCGCGGCATCGAGGACAACCGGCTGCTCGACGAGCTGGTCGGGCTGCAGGTCGAGCAGGGCATCGCGCGCGCGCAGATCGACGGCGCAGCCGCGAGCGCGGGCACCGCGGAGATGGCGGCGCGGATCTCCGAGCTCGAGGACACGCTCGCCTCGCGCCCCGGCGCGCCCGACGCGCTGCTTTGGTCGGCGCTGCTCGCGGTGGCTACGTCGGTGCTGCTGCTCGTCGGCAGGTATCGGCTGATCCAGACGGTCGCGACCGCGCTCGTGGGGCTCTTCACGCTCACCACGGTCGCGACGGTGCTGCTGCTGCAGCGCGAATCGGGCTGGGCCATCACTTCGGACGAGGTCGCGTCCGGGCTGTCGTTCCAGCTGCCGAAGCCGGTCGAAGGGGTGTCGCGCGCGCCGCTCGCCACCGCGCTGGCCGCCTTCGGCATCATCGGCGTCGGCTCGGCCGAGCTGATCATGTACCCGTACTGGTGCCTCGAGAAGGGCTACGCGCGCTGGACGGGACCGCGCGAGGACTCCGCCGCGTGGCGCGAGCGCGCCCGCGGCTGGATGCGCGTGCTGCGCTGGGACGCCTGGGTCTCGGCCCTCGTCTACACCTTCGCGACGGTCGCGTTCTACCTGCTGGGCGCGGCGGTGCTGGGGCGCGCGGGGCTCAACCCGTCGGGCGACCGCCTGATCCGCACGCTGGCCGAGATGTACCAGCCGGTGTTCGGCGACTGGGCGCCGGGCGTGTTCCTGGTCGGTTCGTTCTGCGTGCTGTACTCCACCTTCTTCGTGACCGGCGCGGGCTTCGCGCGGCTGTGCGCGGACGGCGTGCGCGTCTTCCGGCTGGGCGCCGACACCCCCGACTCCTATGCGCGCTGGGTGCGCATCTTCTCCGGGCTGTATCCGCTCGTCTGCCTGGGCGTGTACGCCTACGTGCGCGCGCCTGCGCAGCTGGTGCTGGCGAGCGGCGTGGCTCAGTCGCTGATGCTGCCGGTGCTGGGCTTCGCGGCGCTTTGGCTGCGTTATCGCCGCATCGACCCGGCCCTGCGGCCCAGCCGGCTGTGGGACGCGATGCTCTGGCTGTCGTTCGCCGGCTTCCTGGTGGCGGGCGCCTGGACGCTCGCCAGCCGTCTGTTCCCGTCGATCGCCGGCTGACTAGTCCGACGTCAGCATCCGCAGATCGTCGACCGTCGAGTTCGCGCCCACCGGGATGACCGTCGAGCCCTCGACCAGACGCCCCTCGGCGATCTCCTGCTGCAGCTGGAAGGTCTTGATGCTGCCGTCGGCGAAGAGGACGTTCATCACGCCGTCGTGGTTCATCCCGTGCGCGTTGTCGCAGGAGATGAGTGGCTCGGTGCCGCGGGTCGGGAAGCGCTCGAGCGGAAAGGCTGCCAGGTCGCGCCCGGCGTAGGCCGAGTGCGCGCCCGTCAGCGCGTCGAGGTCGGCGAAGCTCAGCGGCTCAGCAGCCGGGACGTTCTTGCCGGGGCAGGACAGCTTCGCCCGGTTCTCGGGCGTGTCGGGCCAGAAGCCGCTGGAGATCAGCTCGCCGAAGAACCCGACCCCGCCGTGGGTGGGCTGCCAGCCGCTCTCGGCCTTCATCGCGCGCATACCGTTGTAGATCTCGCGCAGGTTGTGGTGGCACTCGTCCACGTCGGAGGCGAAGTCCGGTCGCGGGCTCTCGCCCCCACCGCCGCAGGCGGCGAGGAGCACCAGTCCGAGAGGCAAGAGACGCGTAGGCGCTTCGTTTCTGAGCATCGTCATCGCGGGTTTCCCAGACCGAGATCTTAGCGACGCTCGCCCGCGGAAAAAGCGAGGCTAGAATCGACCCCCTAGGAGGTCCCCCTCACCATGCTCGACCGTCGACAACTCCTCGGCTCCCTGGGCGCGCCCGCGGCGGCGATCGCCGCGGCGCCGGTCCTGCGGGCGTCCCGCCTCGCGCCGGTGCTCGAGCGGATCGCGGGCACCGAGGGCACGCCCGAAGAGGTGGCCCGCAACGAGGACTACTGGCGCGAGATCCAGACCGCGTTCACCGTCGACCGCAGCCTCGTCAACCTCAACAACGGGGGGGTGAGCCCGGCGCCGAGGTTCGCCCAGGACGCCGTGAAGCGTCACCTGGACTTCTCCAACAACATCCCCGCCTACTCGATGTGGAGGGTGCTGGACCCGCAGCTCGAGGGCGTCCGGCGGCGCCTGGCGCGGGAGTGGAAGGTCGACTCCGAGGAGATCGCGATGACGCGGAACGCGTCGGAAGGGCTCCAGACCTGCCAGTTCGGCATCGACCTGGCTCCGGGCGACGAGGTCGTCGCCACCGACCAGGACTACCCGCGCATGCTGAACACGTTCCGGCAGCGCGAGCGGCGCGAGGGCATCGTGCTGCGCACCTTCCCGATCCCGACGCCGGCCGAGGATCCCGCCGAGATCGTGCGGCTCTACGAGGAGCACCTGACCGACCGGACGCGGATCATCCTCGTCAGCCACATGATCAACCTGACCGGCCAGATCCTGCCGGTGAAGGAGATCGTGGCGCTCGGCCGCAGCCGCGGCATCCCGGTCATCGTCGACGGGGCACACGCGCTGGCGCACTTCGACTTCACCCTGGCCGAGCTCGACTGCGACTACTACGCGTCGAGTCTGCACAAGTGGCTCTTCGCGCCCATCGGGACGGGGCTCCTGTACGTGCGCCGCGACAGGATCGCGGGGTTGTGGCCGCTGATGGCCGCCACCGAGGCGCAGACCGACGACATCCGCAAATTCGAGCAGATCGGGACGCACTCCTCGGCTGCGCACCTCGCGGTCGCCGAGGCGCTGACCTTCAGCCAGGGCATCGGGGCCAAGCGCAAGGAGGCGCGCCTGAAGTACCTGCGCGACCGCTGGGCGCAACGTCTGCTGGCCAGCGGACGGGTGCGGCTCAACACGAGCCTCGCGCCGGGGCTCGCCTGCGGCATCGCCAACGTCCACGTCGACGGCGTCTCGACGTCCGAGCTCCAGACCCACCTCTGGAAGAACCACCAGATCTACACGATCGCGATCAAGCACCGCGACGCAGACGGCCTGCGCGTGTCGCCGAGCGTGTACACCACCCTCGAGGAGATCGACCGCTTCACGGAGGCGGTCGAGGACGTGATGGAGAACGGGCTGCCCGAGTGAGAATCGGAATCGACTACCACCCCGCGGTGACCCACGCGCCGGGCGTTGGGCGCTACTCGCGAGAGCTCGTGCGCGCGCTGGTCCGCCTCGACGAGGCGCCCGAGGTCCTGCTTGCGGACGTCGGACGCGATGCGCCTACGATCGGCGAGCCCGCGCTCGGCCTGGCAGATGCGCCGCGCAAGCCCAAGCTCGTGACCTCGCGCCAGGGGCGCAAGCTCTTCGGGCTGATGCGCCGGACCGCCGACGGCCTGCTGGGCGGCGTCGACGTGTTCCACCGCATGCTCCCCGACTGGCCGCCGGTCGGGAAGGCGCGCGAGGTGATCGGCGTCGCCGAGCTGCCGGCGCCGGGCTCGCCCGCCGACGCGATGCTGCGCGAGACGCTCGCCCGCGCCGACGCGATCGCCTTCAGCGCGGACACGGCTCGCGAGCTGCGCGAGCGCTTCGGCCTGCCCGACGAGCACGTCCACCAGGTGCCGGTCGGCTGCGACCACTGGTGCCGCGACCTCGCCGGCGAGACGCCCGAGCCAAAGTCTCCTCCGCAGATCGTCGTGCTCGGCTCGATCCACCCGCGCCGGCGTCCGGAGATGGTCCTGCGCGCGGTCGAGACGCTGAAGCGGCGTCGCACGAAGTGCCAGGCGCTCTACGTCGGCGGGCGCACCGACAACTCGGACGCTTTCCTCCGCGACAAGCTCGGCGGCTCGACGGCGCGCGAGTGGGTGCTTTGGAATCCCAACGCGTCGGAGAGCGACATGGCGCGCATCCTCGCGACCTCGTCGGTGCTGGTCCATCTCTCCGAGGCCGAGGCCACCGCGGTCACGCCGCTCGAGGGGCTCGCCTTCGGGCTCTCCGTCGTCGCCAGCCGGCTACCGGCGTTCGAGGAAGCGCTCGACGGGCAGGCGACGCTGCTCGAGCCGGAGGTCGAGGAGGACCCCGACGCGTTCGCCGACGTCCTGGACGCCGCGATGGCCGCCGCGACTGACGCCGAGGCGCGCGCGGCGCGACGCGAGGTCGCAGCGCGTCACACCTGGGCGGCGAACGCGGCGGCGACGGTCGAGGTCTACCGCAGGATCGCGGCTAGGCCGTAGCCGCCGGCCCGAGCGAACGCGTCACGTCGCGCTCCAGTCGTCGCTGCGCCCAACGCCCCAGCGCGTCGAAGGTCGCGCGCAGCGGTCGATGGCGCAGCGCGGCGTCGCGCTGGAAGTCGAGCAGCGCGGCGCGCTCCGCGCTCCGGTAGCGCAGCATCCCCTGGTAGAAGAGGCCCGCATCGAGCGATAGCCGTCCGACCATCATCTCGCGCTGGAAGCGCGCGAGGTGCTCGGCCAGGTCGGTGCAGCCCATCGTGGCGTGGCGCCAGTACGGCGAGGACGCGCGGTCGCCCCCGTGCGTCGAGAGCCCGAACCGCTCGCGATTCTCCGGCGAGAACACCGGCAGGTGCGCGACGCGGGCGGTGAACGGGCTGACGTAGCAGAAGTCCGGCCGCGCCTCGGCGACGAAGCGGAGGCTGTCGTCGATCGTCGCCGGGGTCTCGCCGGGGAAGCCCAGGATGAGGCTGACGAAGCTCGCGATACCAGCCTGGCGGCAGTTGCGTACGGCGACGACGTTGTCCTCGACCAAACAGCGCTTGTTCATGTTGTCCAGCTGGTCCTGATTGCCGGACTCGGCGCCGATCTGCACCTGGATGCACCCCGCGCGGCGCATCAGCCGGCAGACCTCCGGATCGCGCAGGTCGTCCGCGCGCGCGTAGCACAGCCAGCGCACCTCGACGCCGCGCGTAAGGAGCGCCTCGCAGAGCTCGATCAGCCGCGCGCGCGGCATCGTGAAGAGGCTGTCGAGGCAGCTGATGTACCCGACGCCGCGCGCCGCGTAGCCGGCCCACTCGTCCGCGATGCGGGACGCCGACTTGGTGCGGAAGACCGTGTCGTCGAACAGGAACGGGTAGTTGCAGAACGAGCAGCGATACGGGCAGCCGCGCACCGATTCGTAGTGGACGAGCCCGAAGGAGCGGCCGTGGATGCGCTCCGCTAGCGACCAGTCGGGTGTGGGCAGGGCGTCGAGGCTGCGGCTCGCGTGCGGGCCGCCGAAGAGCAACGCCAGCTCCCCGCGACGCTCGACGCGACCGCCCGCGGGAGCCCGGAGCTCGGCGACCCCGCCCCGGATCCACTCCGCGAGCGCCGGCACCAGGTGCTCGCCGTAGCCGACCGCAACGACGTCGACGCCCGGGCAGGACGTGAGGCCCGCGTGCACGATCCCGGTCAGCGCGCCGCCGGCGACCACGCGGTTGTCGGGTCGCTTCAGGAGCGCCGCGACGGGCTCTAGCTCGCTCAGATCGCGCAGCAGCGTGGTCGAGAGGAAGACGACGCCGCAGCGCGCGAGGAGCTCCTCTCGGCGCCGTGCGTCCTCGAAGAGCTCGCTGATCGTCGCGACCTCGAACGAGAGGCCCTCGCGCTCGAGCAGCGTCGCGAGCGCGACCTCGGTCAGCTCCGGCGTGTCGAAGAAGGTCTCGTCGGCGAAGTAGCGCTCGACCGCTTCCCTATACGGCGCGCGCCGAAAGCGACGCGAGCGTCGCTCGCGCCGCAGCGCGAGCACATGCGGCGCGGCGAGCAGCTTGATGCGCAGGTCCCACCACGCGCCAGACGAGGCGCGTTGGTTCGCAAGCTGCTTGCGTGCAGCTTGGAGCAGCGAGCGGTCCTTAACCGAGATCAGGCTGCCGGTAACGACAAGGACTGCGGCCGAGGCCATGGAAATCCCCCTGCGCGAGCGCGCCGATTGTAGCGCGAAGCCGAAATGAACCAGCGCCAATCCCGTTGTTGCGCGCGCGCTCGCCGCTTAGCGTAGGCGGCACGGCTAACCGACATGCTTCGCGTCGCCTTGCTCTCGCCGAAGGGTCCGCTCTACCGCCACCGGGGGGGCATCTTCAAGAAGTCGCTGCGCTATGCGCCGCTCACGATGACGACGCTCGCCGCGCTCATCCCGGACGACGTGGAGGTTGAGCTCACGCTGATCGACGAGGGCATCGAGCCGATCCCCGAGAAACTCGAGGCGGACCTCGTCGGCATGACCGTGATCACCGGCACCGCGCCGCGCGCGTACGAGCTGTCGGCGCGCTTCCGCGAGCGCGGCATGCCCGTCGTGCTCGGCGGGCCGCACGTAACGCTCGTGCCCGAAGACGCCGCGCCGCACGCCGACAGCATCGTCGTCGGCTATGCGGAGGAGAGCTGGCCCGAGCTCCTCCGCGACCGCGCGGCGGGCCGGATGCGCGCGCGCTACGACCAGCGGGACGGCCTCGACCTCGCGGGCACGCCCGCGCCCCGCCGCGACCTGCTGCCGCGCGGCCACTACCTGACGAACAGCGTCTTCGAGGCGACGCGCGGCTGCGTGCACGACTGCGACTTCTGCGTCGTCCCGTCGGCCTGGGGGCGCCGGCCGCTGCAGAAGCCGGTCGCCGACGTGCTCGCCGACGTGGAGGCGCACCTCGCGCGGACCGGTGACCGCAGGCTGATCTTCGTCGACCTGAACCTGATCGCCGACCGGCCGTACGCGCGCGCGCTCTTCCGCGCGCTTGCCGAGGTTCGCGTCGAGTGGTACGGGCTGGCGACCACGCTGCTGGCCGACGACGCCGACCTCCTAGGCCTGGCCGAAGCGAGCGGCTGCCGCGGGCTTCTGATCGGCTTCGAGTCGATCGTGCCCGGCAACGTTGCGAGCTCGAACAAGGCCTTCAACCGCCCCGACGGCTACGCCCGGGTAGTCGAGCGCCTGCACGCCCACGGCATTGCGGTGTACGGCTGCTTCGTGTTCGGCATGGACGAGGACACGCCGGAGGTCTTCGAGGAGACCGCGCGGTTCACCGTCGAGGCCGGCATCGACCTGCCGCGCTTCGCCATCCAGACGCCGTTCCCCGGCACGCCGCTCTTCCGGCGGCTGAACGACGAAGGGCGCATCCTGACGCGCAACTGGGAGCTGTACGACGGCCAGCACGTCGTCTTCGAGCCCGCGCGGATGAGCGCGCAGCAGCTGCAGGAGGGCACCGAGCACGCCTGGAAGTCGGCCTATTCGGTGCGCTCGATGTGGACACGCCTGCGCCGCTCGCCGGCGCCGCTGCGCGTCGCGCTGGCGTCGAACCTGGGCTATCGCTACTACGCCCACCGGCTGCACCGCTACTACAACTGCGACTGGATCCTGCGCGGGGCCGGCGCCGAGACGAGGCGCGCGGGATGATCGCACGCGGCGGCCCGTCGATGCGGCTCACGATCGTGCACCCGTGCATCGGGCGTCGCGTGGGGCAGCGCTACATCAAGACGTGGCAGATGGAGCCGCTCCCCGCGGCGACGCTGGCCGGGCTCACTCCGAACGACGTCGAGATCCGCTTCCACGACGACCGGATGGAGCGCATCCCCTTCGACGAGCCCACCGACCTGGTCGCGATCAGCGTCGAGACGTACACGGCGAAGCGCTCCTACCAGATCGCGACCGAGTACCGGCGGCGCGGCGTACCCGTCGTGATGGGCGGCTTCCACGCCAGCCTGTGCACCGACGAGGTCGCCGAGTACGCCGACGCGGTCGTCGTCGGCGAGGCGGAGACGCTGTGGCCCGAGGTGATCGACGACTTCCGCCACGGCAGCGCGAAGAAGGTCTACCGCGCGGACGGGCGCCCGTCGCTGACCGGCCTGCGCCCCCGGCGCGAGATATTCCACGGCAAGCGCTACCTGTCGGTCGGGCTGGTCGAGTCGGGCCGCGGCTGCCACTTCCGCTGCGACTTCTGCGCGATCCAGACCGTCTTCGAGGCCTCTCAGACGCGCCGCCCGATCGACGACGTGATCGACGAGGTGCGCCGCGTGGCGCGCGAGCGCAAGCTGCTGTTCTTCGTCGACGACAACATCACGTCGAACATGGAGCAGGCGAAGGAGCTCTTCCGCGCGCTGATCCCGCTCAACGTCCGCTGGGTCGGGCAGGCGAGCATCAACGCGGCGCACGACGAGGAGTTCCTGGCGCTGCTCGCGCAGAGCGGATGCATGGGCGTGCTGATCGGGTTCGAGACGCTTGACCCCGCCAACCTCAAGGCGATGAACAAGGGCTTCAACGCGATGGGCGGAGGCTACGAGGTCGCGCTCGCCAACCTCACCCGCCACCGCATCCGGCTGTACGGCACCTTCATCTTCGGCTACGACCGCGACACGACGGCGAGCTTCGACCGCGCCGTCGAGTTCGCGCGGCGGCACGAGATGTACATCGCGGCCTTCAACCACCTGACGCCGTTCCCGGGGACGCCGCTGTACGGGAAGCTCGAGCGCGAGGGCCGGCTGTCGTACGAGCGCTGGTGGCTGGACGACCGCTACCGCTACAACGAGGTCCCCTTCCGCCCCGCGGGGCTCACCCCCGACGAGGTGCGCGAGGGCTGCGTCGACGCGCGGCGCCGCTTCTATTCGGTGCCGAGCATCGCGCGCCGCTGGGTCGGCGCGGCCAACCGGTCGGACCTCTTCATGTTCCGGCAGTACCTCGGCATCAACGCGCTCTTCCGGGCCGAGGTGAGCCTGCGCGACGGCTATCCGCTCGGAGACGAGGCATGGCGGGGCGAGCTCTTGCCGGCCAGCTGAACGCGGCGCCGCGGGCCCGGCGGCGCGCCTCGGCCCCGTGGTCGTTCCGCCTCGCGGAGCCGGGCGACGACGCGGCCGCGCGACGCCTGTTGCGCGAGGCGCCGATGGACGGCGCGGTGCGGCTGCGGCTCGAGTGCGAGCCCAGCTTCACCGGCGCCGCGGCCGTGATGGGTGACCGGCACCAGACGCTGCTCGCCTGCGAGCCCGGCGGCCGGGTGATCGCCGTCGCCTGCCGCGCCGAGCGCGCCGCGTTCTCGAACGGGTCGCAGACACGCCTGGCCTACCTCAGCCACCTGCGCGTCCACCGCGACTTCCGCGGGTCGCCGCGGCTCCTGCTACGCGGCTTCGACGAGATCCGCGCGCTGCACGAGCACGAGGGAGGCGCACCGCTCAGCTTCGCGAGCGTGATGTCCGACAACGCCGAGGCGCTGCGGATCCTGACCGCCGCACGCGGCGGCCTGCCGCGCTGCCGCGACCTGGGCGCGTTCGCGACGCTGATCCTGCGCAGCTCGCCGCGGCGCGCGCGCAGCGACGGGCCCGCGGTCCGGCGTGGGGCTCCGGAGGACCTCGAGCGGATCGCGGCGCTGCTCTGCGCCCGCTACCGCGCCTTGCAACTCGCGCCGCGCTGGACGGCGCGCGACCTGGAGAGCGACGTGCGCACGCCGGACCTGCGCGCGGACGACTTCCTGCTGGTCGAGCGCGGCGACGAGCTGGTCGGCTGCGCCGCGGTCTGGGACCAGCGCGGCTTCAAGCAGAGCGTGGTCGACGGCTACGCGCGCCCGCTCGGCGCGGCGCGGCCGGCGTGGAACGCGCTGGCGCGCTGGACCGGGGCGCCGCGCCTTCCGCGCCCGGGCGCGGCGCTGGCGCAGGCCTTCCTCTCCCATATCGCGCTCCCCGCCGACGCGCGCGAGGCCGAGCCCGTCGCGGTCGCGCTCGTCTCGGCGGCGCGGCGCGCGGCTCACGCGCGCGGCATCGACCTGCTCGCCCTGGGCCTCGCCGCCGCACATCCGCTGCTGGCGACGCTCCGCCGCCGCTTCCGCCCGCGCGAGCTCGAGGCGCGCCTCCTGCTGCACTTCTGGCCCGGCGGCGAGGCCGCGGCGCGGGCCCTCGACGACCGCCTCCCACACGTAGAGGTCGCGACCCTATGACAAGCCACGCCACGAGACACGAAGAGGCCCGCGCCGCCCTCGCGCAGGGCCTGGACGACGAGCTGCGCCCCCTACGCCACCTGCGCGCGCGGCCCCGCGCGACCGAGCTCCTGTGCGTGATCGGCGGCTACGCGGTCGGCGCGGGGCTCGTCCTGCGCGGCATGGCGCAGGCCGACCACCGCGGCGGAGTCGCCCTCTGGATCGCCGGCACGTTCGTCGCGGCGGTCGCGCTCAACGCCTCGGTGCTGCTGATGCACGAGGGGATGCACGGGGTCCTCTTCGCGAGCCCACGGCTCAACCGCTGGGTTTCGGTCCTGTGCGGGTTGCCGGTGCTGATGTCGTTCTCGGCCTACCGCGTGCTGCACCTGCGCCACCACCGGCACCTGGGGAGCGACGGAGATCCCGACGAGTACCGCAACTATGCGGGCTCGCCGCTGGTCGTCTACGCCCTGCAATACGTGCGCCTCTCCGTCGGGTGCTACCTCTACCTGCTGATGATCCCGCGCCTCGCCTGGCGCCACGGCGACGCGCAGGACCGACGCCGAATCGCGGCCGAGTACGCGCTGCTCGTCGCGGTGTTCGCGGCGCTCTTCGCGCTGGTGCCCGGGGCCGCGATGCTCTGGGCCTGGTTCGTGCCGGTGGCGGTGGTCGCGCTCTTCACCAGCGCACGCGGGCTCACCCAGCACGGCCTGACCGACGTCGACGATCCGCTGCTCGCCAGCCGATCGCTGCGGCCCGGGCGCCTGGTCTCGACGCTGCTGCTGAACGAGAACCTGCACCTCGAGCACCACCTGTTCCCCGAGGTGCCCAGCTACCACCTGCCCGCGCTCCAGCGGCTGCTCGACGACCGGCTGCCGCGCCGCTGCGAGGGTCGCTCCTATCTGGCTTTCCTGGGGCGCTTCTTCCTCCAGAGCTTGAGGCTCGACGAGAGCCCCGTCGGCGTGCGCTCGACGACCGCGGAGCCGAGCGATGCGCGTTGAGGCTCACACCCGGCCGGCGCTGGCGGGGCGCCTGGTACCGCGCGGCCAGGTCGAGCGCGAAACGCTCGCGGCGATGGAGGGGCTGCTCACCGAGCACTTCGACGGCGTCGGGCAGCGCGCGTTCCGCGCCGACCTGGCCGACAAGGAGTGGGTGTTGCTGCTGGAAGACCGCGCGGGTTCGCTGCGCGGCTTCTCGACGCTGGGCTTCTTCTCGCTGCGGCACGAGGGCGAGCGGATCCGCCTGCTCGTCTCGGGCGACACCATCGTGCACCGCGAAGCGTGGGGCAGCCCGGCGCTCGCGAGCAGCTGGATCCAGGCGGTGAACGAGCTCCACCCGCTCGACGGGGGCACGCCGCTCTTCTGGCTGCTCATCACCTCGGGCTTCCGCACCTATCGCTTCCTGCCCACCTTCTGGCGCAGCTTCTACCCGCGCTGGGATACGCCGACGCCGCCGGCGCGGCAGCGCCTGCTCGAGCGTGCGGCCGCCGCGCGCTGGGGAGACGCCTTCCGGGCCGACCTCGGCATCGTCCGGCTGGCGCGCCCCCAGGTGCTGCGCGGAGCGCTGCGCGAGCTTCCGTCCGCGCGCCTGCGCGATCCGCACGTCGAGCACTTCGCGGTGCGCAACCCGGGCTTTGCACGCGGGGACGAGCTGGTGTCGCTCACCGAGCTCTCGGTCTCGAACCTGACGCCGGCGGGGCGGCGCATGCTGTTCGGAGCCGGCGGAGCGCGCCTCCGTTGAAGCCGCTGCCGCTCGTCGCCAACGCGGTTTGGGCGGGCTCCGGCGTCGGACGCTGGGCACGCTTCCGCCGCGCGCTCGCGCATCCCGTGCGCGAGCAGGAACGGCTCCTCGCCGACTGCCTGCGCGCGAACGCCGTGAGCGCCTTCGGCCGGCGGTACGGCTTCGCGTCGATCGGCACCATGAAGGAGTACCGGGAGCGCGTGCCGCTATCGAGGCACGCGGACTACCGCGAGGACCTGGAGCGCGTCGCCGCCGGCGAGCCCGGCGTGCTCACCGCCGAGCCCGTGCGCCGGCTGGCGTGGTCGAGCGGCTCGACCGACGCGGCGAAGCTCGTCCCCTACACCGCGGGCCTCGAGCGCGCCTTCCGCCGCGCGCTCGCGCCGTGGATCGTCGACCTGTTCGGCCGCGCGCCCAGCCTCGCCGCGGGCCCGGCTTTCTGGTCGGTCACGCCCAAGGTCGCGCGCGACCGGCTGCCCGAGGCGAAGATCCCGGTCGGCTTCGAGGAAGACGGCGACTACCTAGGCGGGCTGGGCAGGCGCGTGGTCGAGGCGGCCCTCGCCGTACCGCCGTCGGTCGCGGAGCTGGCGCCCGACGACGCCCGGCGGCGCACGGCGCTGCACCTGCTGCTCGCGCGCGAGCTGCGCGTGGTCTCGGTGTGGCACCCGAGCTTCTTCACGCTGCTGCTCGACGACATCGACGCGCGCTGGGATGAGCTGCTGGCCGAGCTGGCCGAACGCGGCGCCGCGGGACGGCGACGCGCGCGTGAGCTCGCCGGGATCGGCCCGGGTGAACCGGCGCGCACGTGGCCCGGCCTCGCGCTCGTCAGCTGCTGGGCCGACGCGCACGCCGCGCTCGGCGCACGCACGCTGTCCAAGCGCCTCCCCGGCGTCCGGGTGCAGCCCAAGGGACTGATCTCGACCGAGGCCTTCTGCAGCCTCCCCTTCGCGGGCCGCCACCCGCTGGCCGTTCGCAGCCACGTGTTCGAGCTGCTCGACGGCGAAGGCCGCCCGCACGGGATCGACGAGGCGCGGCTCGGCGAGCGCTACGAGCTGGTCGTCAGCACCTCGGGCGGGCTCTATCGCTACCGCACCGGCGACCTGGTCGAAGTCGACGGCTTCGTCGGACGCACGCCGTCGATCCGCTTCCGGGGGCGTGCGGATCAGGTGTCGGACCGTTGCGGCGAGAAGCTGTCCGACGGCTTCGTCGCACAGGTGCTGGACGGGCTCTTCACCCACTACGGCGCGCGGCCGCGCTTCGCGTTGCTGGCGCCGGAGGTCGAGGACGGGCCGCCGGGCTACGTGCTGTTCCTGGACGCACCGCCGCTGCCGGAGGACGCCGAGGAGCGGCTCGAGCAGGGGCTCGGCGAGAACCCTCACTACGCGCTCTGTGCCTCGCTGCGCCAGCTCGCGCCGGCGCGTATCGAGTACGTCGAGGACGGCGACGCGCGCTATCTCGCGGCCTGCGTCGAGCGCGGGCGGCGCCTCGGCGACGTGAAGCCCGCCGCCCTGTCCGCCGAGGCCGGGTGGTCGCGGCGGCTCCGAACCGCAAGGCCGGCTCGACGCGGCGCGCGGCCGGGGCTAGCTTACCGGCCATGACCACCGCCGCACCGACCGAGAAGAGGGGCTGGCTCGACAAGATCGAACGGCTCGGCAACGCGCTCCCCGACCCTGTCTCGCTCTTCTTGCTCGGCGGGGTGCTGGTGTTCGTCTTCTCGTGGCTTGCGGCCTCGCAGGGGTGGCGCAGCGTGCTGTTGGACGCCGACGGCGGGACGGTGCTCGACGAGCAGGCGACCAACCTGCTGTCGGCCGAGGGCTTCCGCTGGCTGTCGCAGAACCTGGTGACGCTGTTCGTGCAGTTCCGGCCGCTCGGCCTCGTGCTGGCGGTCGCGATCGGCATCGCCGTCGCCGAGAAGTCCGGCTTCATCTCCGCCGCGCTCAAGGGGATCCTGGTGTTTGTCCCCAAGCTGCTCCTGACGCCGGCCGCGTTCTTCGCGGGGGTCACGAGCTCGATGGCGATCGACGCGGGCTACATCGTGCTGCCCCCGCTGGCCGCGGCGATCTTCAAGGCGGCGGGACGCTCGCCGCTGGTCGGTATCGCGGCGGTGTTCGCCGGCGTGGCCTCGGGCTTCAACGCCAACCTCTTCATCACCGGCCTGGACCCGATGCTGTCGGGTCTGACCGAGCAGGCGGCACGCATCCTCGACGAGGGCTACAACGTCAACCCGGCCTGCAACTGGTACTTCATGATCGTCTCAACGATCGTGCTGACGCTGGCCGGCTGGGCCGTCTCCGCCTGGTACGTCGAGCCGCGCCTCAGCCAGCGGAGCCCCGAGGACGGCGGCCCCGGCGGCGCGGGTACCGACCAGGACATGAGCCTGACCGAGACCGAGAAGGGCGGGCTGATCTTCGGCTTCGGCGCGATGCTCCTGACGCTCGGCTTCTTCTACGCGTGCTACGCCTTCCCGTGGGGCTTCCTGCATGACCCCGAGGGGACGATCGGTACCGGCGAGGGGCAGGTGCCCTTCCCGACGTGGATCAGCTCGATCGTGCCGCTCCTGATCATCGCGTTCCTCATGCCGGGCCTCGCCTACGGCATCCGCACCGGCAGCATCCGCTCGGATCGCGACGTCGCCAAGATGATGAACGAGTACATGTCGGTGCTCGGCAGCTACGTCGTGCTGGCCTTCTTCGCGTCGATCTTCGTCGCGGCCTTCGAGCACTCCAACCTCGGGCGCATGCTCGCGATCGAGGGCGGGAACTTCCTGCGCCAGTTCGACCTGCCGAGCTGGGTGCTGATGCTCGGCTTCATCGCCGTCGCGGCCTTCATCAACCTGTTCGTCGGCTCGATGTCGGCCAAGTGGGCCATGCTGGCGACCGTCTTCGTGCCGATGTTCATGACGATCGGCATCAGCCCGGAGCTGACGCAGGTCACCTACCGGATCGGCGACTCGGTGACCAACAGCATCACGCCGCTCAACCCCTACGTGGTCGTCGTCCTCGTCTTCATGCAGCAGCACGTGAAGAAGGGCGGGCTGGGTACGCTGGTGGCGGTCATGCTCCCCTACGCGATCTCGTTCGCGGTGATCTGGTCGATCCTGCTGGTCCTGTGGATCGTCACCGGGGTGCCGCTGGGTCCCGACGCGCCGCTCGCCTACACGCCGTAGGGACCTCGCGCCGGAAGGTCCGGGCGGAGATCCGCGCGGGCGGGGATACTGGAGAGCGGCGCGGAGGCGCGTTTTTCGCCGAATCCGCGCAACGGTTCCGCGCGTGCGGAAAGAACCCCTCCGGACCATGGAGAAGCGCCCTCTCGACCTCGAACGGCTGTTGGCCCACGCGGGCTGGGTGAGGAGCCTCGCCCGCTCGCTGGTGCACGACCCGGCCGCGGCCGAGGACCTGGCGCAGGAGACGCTCGCGGTGGCGCTGGACCGCGCTCCGGGCACCGAACGCGGCCTGCGGCCGTGGCTCGGGGCCGTGGCGCGCAAGCTGGCCCTGCGCGGCAGGCGCGACCGGGCACGGCTCGCACGGCGGCACGAGGCGGCGGCGCGCGAGGGTGAAGAGCCCTCGGCCGCCGAGCGCGCGGCCGACGCCGAGCTGCGGGCGCTGGTCGGCGAAGCGGTTGCCGACCTCGACGAGCCCTACCGCTCGACCGTCATGCTGCGCTACTTCGGCGACCTGTCGTCGGCCGAGATCGCGCGGCGTGAGCGCGTGCCCGAGGCCACCGTCCGCTCGCGCCTCAAGCGCGGGCTGGACCGACTCCGGACCGACCTCGACCGCCGCCACGGCGGACGCGAGGCCTGGTGCGGCGCGGTGCTGCGGCTGCTCTCTCCCGAGTCCGCCTTGGTGGGCGGCGCATCCGGCGCCGCGGTTGTGGAGGGTGTGCTAGCGATGAAGATCGTCCTGGGAAGCGTGGCGGCCGCGGCGGTGATCGCGGCGGGTCTGGTAGGCATGTGGCAGCTTGGGTCGCGCGAGGCGGAGAGCGCACCCGCCGGCCCCGTCTCGGCGCGGCCGGCGGCCGCGCCGGAGGTCGCGTCACCGGGCGACATCGAGCCGGAGGAGCTGGCGGCGGCGGAGCCGCGCGAGGAACGCCGCACGGCGGCGGTGGCGCCGACCGAGCCGGCGGCCCCGGTCGAGGCCGCGGAGGCCGAGCCCACGCCGATCGCATCGCTGGAGGCGCGCATCGTCGACGACGGCGGACACGCGCTCCCGGGAGCGAAGATGGAGCTCGACCTCGGATCGGCCGCGCGCGGGATGCTGATGGGGCTAGGCTCGCTCTCCGCCGCCGCGGGAGCGGACGGCGGCGCGCGCCTCGAGCGCCCCCTGCCCAACGGCGATGAAACCGTCAACGTGCGCTTCTCGCACCCGCACCTGGCGACGCGCTTCGTGCGAACGCGGCTCTCCGCCGGTGAGACGGCGCATCTGGGCGAGGTGCGGCTCGGCCCGGCGGGCTCGATCGAGGGTCGCGTCGAGGACGGCAACGGCGCGCCGCTCGCCGGCGCCCGCGTCTTCGCCACCGGGCTCGACGACCTGCGCGAAGACCCCGAGGAGCTGCGTCGGCACGGCCCGTTCCTCGCTCAACCGGTCGTGGAGACCGAGAGCGACGGCGCCGGCCGCTTCCGGCTCGAGGGCATTCCCGCCGGCTTCCTCAAGGTGTGGGCAAACGCGGAGGACCGCGGCTACGTGTCCGAGGGCCCCTACGAGATCGCCCCCGACGACGTGCTTCGCGACGTCGTGCTCGCGCTCCCCGAGCTCGAGAGCGGCGACGTGATCGCCGGCATCGTGCTGTCTCCCGACCGCGAGCCGGTCGGGGGAGCGCGGATGTCGTACTCCTATCGCTTCGGCAACACGTCGAGCTCGTCGAGCGTGGTCTCCGAAGCCGACGGCACCTTCTCGCTGCGCCTGGCGCACCGCGTGCCATACCACTTCCGGGTGATGGACTCCCAGGACCGCTGGCCCGCCGTGCTGGTGCCGGAGGTGCAGCCGGGCACGCGCGGGCTCGAAGTACTCTTCGAGGAGACGCGCGAGGTCGAGGTCGCCGTGATCGACCAAACCGGTGAACCGGTCGAGGAGTTCGGGCTGGAGGCGCGCGCAGCCGAGAGCGCCGACGTCCCCGGGATCGCGCGCGGCGCGCTGGCCTTCGTCGGATCGGGCAAGCACGCGGACGGCGTGGCCAGGCTGCGTCTGCCGTCGCAGGCCTTCAACCTGAGCGTCGACGCAGGCGGCTACGAGCACGAGACCATCGGCCCGCTCGCGCCCGAAGAGGTCGGCGAGCGGATCGAGGTGCGCCTCACCGCGCTGCCCGGAGTGCACGGCCGCGTGCTCGCCGGCGGCGAGCCGGTGGCAGGCGCCGAGGTCGCGCTGCACTCCACCGTCGACGACGGCACGCTGCACGTGGTCAACGGCTTCCGCTGTTCGACCGATCCCTACGCGCGCTCCACCAGCCGCACCGACGAGGAGGGTCGCTTCCACGTCTACCCGCGGCACGACGGCGAGTACGTCCTGCGCGTCGACCAGCCGGGGTACGCCCCGGCCGAGCTGGGTCCGCTGCGGATCGAGACCGCGCGCGCCGTCGACGGACTCGAGCTGCGCCTCGGCCAGGGCGGCACCATCGAGGGTCGCGTGCTGCTCTCGGGCGGCGAGGACCCCACGGGTGTGGTGCTCGGCCTGAACCACGGCGACGGCAAGGCCCGCACGCTGCGCGCGGGCCCCGACGGCCGCTACCGCTTCGAGGGGCTCGCGGTCGGCCTGTGGGAGCTGACGCGCGAGGAAGCCGAGCTCTCCCCGGAGCACTCGTCGAGCAGCCTCGGCAACAACCCCGGCGGCGACCCGCCGACCTGGTCGTGCGAGGTGTTCGAAGGGCAGACGACCTACTTCGACCTGGACCTGCGCGAGAAGGACGCGGCGACGCTGCGCGGGACGCTCGCGGTCGAGGGCGATTCGCCGGCGGGGTGGAGCGCGTCGCTCCGCTATACCGAGTGGTTCAACGATCAGGTGCTCAGCTCGACGCTGACCGACGACGCAGGAGCGTTCGAGCTCACGGCGCCGTCCTCGGGAACCTACGCGCTCGTGCTGCGCTCTCCACACGGACTAGAGGTCGAGACCACCGTCGAGCTCGGCGAAGGCGAGACCGCGTGGGCCCACGCGCTGGCCCTCGCAAGCGTTGACGGCGCGGGCGCCGAAGGGCTGGCCGACGACCCGACGGTCGAGTACGTCGCCGAGGGCACGACGCTGGCGGGAGCCGATCTGCACGCCCGGGCGGTGGTCCGGGCCGACGCCGAGGGACGCTTCCAGCTGCCGCACATCCTGGCCGGCCAGGGCAAGATCCACCGCTACAAGGGCCAGCCGGGAAGCGCCTGGGCATGGATCGTGCTCGCGGAGATCGATGCCGCCGCCGGCGAGCAGCTAGCGGTCACCCTAGAGCAATAACCCCGGCCCCAGCGTTCCGGCGGCGCCTCGCGGCACCCGGCAGCGGTCCTTCCGGTGCCGGGCGGGGTTGCCGAACAGGCTTCGACGCGGCAACCGCGTTCCCAGGGACCGGCAAATCTCTGGAGAGCGTGACTTTTCAAATTCCTGCCATCAAAGCCGCAAAATCCCGCCGCGGACCGCCCGCCGCTTGGGGGATGGCGCTCTAATCAGGCGCCCGTGTCCCCAACCGGAGGCCCCCCCAATGCGTCTCCCCGGCGTCTGCACTCTCCTTGCCCTTGTCGCATCGCCCGCCCTCGCGAACGCCCAGTCGGTCTGGGTCGGATCCCAGGGTCCAAGCTGGAACAACCCGGCCAACTGGAGCACCGGCGTCGTGCCGGGCCCGCTCGACGACGCCGTCATTCCGGCGGCGTCGCTGGCCATTCCATCCGCGTACAGCAGCGACCCCGTTTGTCGCAACCTGACGATCGAGAGCGGCGCGTCGATGGCGGTCGCTCCGGGCTTCGACCTCACGCTGACAGGCTCGCTCGACCTCGACGGCGCGCTGGCCTTCTCGCCTGACAATCAGGCGGTCGTCGCCGGAGACTGGATCAACGACGGCGTCTTCCTAGCCGCGGGGTCGCAGCTGGAGCTGTCCGGCTCCGGCGTCATCGGTGGGAGCACCGTCAACGTGTTCGGTTCGCTGGTCATCGACGGCGGCACACGGCTCGCGGTTTCGACTTTCGGCGTTGAGGGAGCCCTGACGGTCGCCAGCGGCGCGACGCTCGACCTGCCCTTCGGCATCGTCGCGGCGGTCAACGGCGATTGGGACTCGTCCGCGCCCAACGCGACGACGACCGGGGGCGGCACGATCCAGCTGCTGGGCAACGGCTCGCTCGCCACCGGCGACAACACCATCCCCAGCGTGGCCGTGCTCGGCGGCCTGCGGCAGGTGTTCGGTGCGACGGTGGCCGGCGGGCTGCTGCAGACGGCGGGCGTCATCGAGGTCTTCGACAACACCACCTTCGCGGTCGGCGGCGACGCGGTGCTCTCCGGGGGCGCGCTCTCGTTCTCCGTGGGCGGAGTCGAGCCCGAGATCTTCGACGTCGACGGCTCCATCACCTGGGCCGGCACGGCGGCCGGCGCCTTCGGCGACACCTCGCAGATCCACTGCGCCGGCGACTGGAACGCGAACGCGCCCTTCCTCCCCACGGCGGGCATCGTGCGGCTCGACGGCGGCACTCCGGCGGCGATGACCGGACTCACGCCGACGCTGGCGGGGCTGCGGATCGTCAGCGGCGTGAAGACGCTCGAGGCGGGCGCCTCGCTGACCGGCGACCTCCGCATCGACGACGGCGCGACGCTGCTCGCCTCCGGCGTGATCAACGTCGAGGGCTTCGTGCGGCTTGGCGACGCGACCGCCGCCTGGAACATGGGGGGCTTCCCCCACACGGTCGCGCAGGAGTACACGTCGATGGGGGCGTCCGCCACCAACGGCGTGCTGATCCTCAACGGCGCCGGCGGCACGATCGATACCGGCACCGGCTCGGTCGACGACCTGCGCATCGTCGAGGGGATCTGGGACGTGGTCAGCGCCTTCGTGCTGGGCGAGCTGACGATGTCCGGCGGCGACGTAACGCTGGAGCCGTCGGGTGCGATGGCGGTCGCCGGCAACGCGTCGCTGAAGGGCGGCTCGCTGGCGCTGTCCGAGGGCTCGCTGTTCGACTTCGGCGGCGACGTCGACGTCGACGGGCTCGCGGCCGGGGCGATGGCCGCCACTTCGCGCATCGAGTTCGGCGGCGACTGGAACGCGTCCTCGACCTGGATGCCGTCCGCCGGCGTCGTCGTGCACACCGGCGGCGGCGCGTCCTCGATCACCGGGCTCGCGGCCTTCGCGGACCTGACCAACCAGTCCGGGACGCTCACCGCCACCGTGCCCCTCTTGGTGTCGGGCGACCTGACGGTCGACGCGGACCTCATCTCCCAGACGACCTCGATCATCGAAGGCGGCGTCGCGCTCGGCGCCTCGGCGATCTGGGACCTGGGCGGCACGAACCACAGCGTGGCGGGCGACTTCAGCTCGGCCGGCGGCTCGGCGGTCAACGGACTCGTGAGCTTCACCGCCGACGGCGACTTCTCCACCGGCTCGGGGGCGGTCGACAACATCCGCGTCAGCGCGGGCCTGCGGCGCGCCTTCGACGCGACGATCGCGGTCGACCTGCGCCTCACCGACGGCGTGCTGCAGATCCAGGACGACCAGACGGTGACCGTGCTCGGCAACGCGCTGCTGACCGGCGGTGAGCTGGGCTGGTCGCCGGCGGCGGCCGACGGCGCCGAAGTGCTCGACGTGCGCGGCGACGTGACGTGCGCTTCGGTCGTCGCGGCCGAGAGCGAGGCCTCGGAGCTCCGCTGCGGAGGCAACTGGCTCTCGGACACCAACTTCGACCCGCAGGCGCTCACGGTCTATCTCGACGGCACGGGTCCGAGCACCGTCGGGGGTGCGCCCCGCTTCCACAACCTGACGCTCCAGGGCCCCGCCCGAACGCTGACCGCCGCGACGCTCGTCGCCGGCGACCTGACGGTCGAGACCGGCGCGGTGCTGGACGCCGACGCGGCGCTCGACGTCGACGGCTCGGTGGTGCTCGGCGGTCCCGGAGCCGTCTTCGACGTCGGGGCCGCGACGCACACGGTCGCGGGCGACTGGACGTCGTCGGGAGGCGTGGCCTCGGGCGACGGCTGGATCGAGCTGAACGGCGCGGGAACGCTCGACACGGGCGCCGGCTCGGTCGGCAACCTGCGCATTGCGTCCGGCGCGCGCGCGGTGCGCAGCTCGCAGGTGACCGGAGCGCTCGAGCTCACGGGCGGCACGCTCAGCATCGAGGACGACCAAACGCTCGACGTGGGCGCCAACGCGTTGCTCCAAGCGGGCCAACTCGCGTTCCTGGGCGCCGGCGACGGAGGCACGTCCGAGACGCTAAGCGTCGGCGGAGCGGTGCTGATGAACGCCTTCGCGGGCGCGATGAGCGACGACTCGCTGATCCGCGTGCAGGGCAACTGGTCGTCGGACGGAGCGTGGAACCCGCCGGCGGGCGCGGTGGTGTTCGAGGGTGAGGCTTCCGCCGTCGCCGGGACGGGGCCGATCTTCCACGATCTGGTCGTGGAGAGCGGCACGACCACGGCGATCCCGACCATGTTCGTCTCCGGCGACCTACGCGTCGCCGCGGGGCAGACGCTGGTCGCCCAGGCCGACTTCACGGTGCTCGGCAACGTGCTGCTCGAGCCGCTCTCGACCTGGGACGTCGGTGCCGAGGCACACCGCGTGAGCGGCGACTGGACCTCGCTCGACGCCGCGGTCGGCGGCACCGGGACGATCCAGTTCGTTTCGGCCGGGGTGACCACGACCGGGCCCGACGGCGTGCCGAACGTCCTGGTCTCCAACGGCCTGCGCGAGATGGCGACGACCACCGTGCGCGGCGACCTCTCGATGACGAGCGGCGGACTGGTGATCAAGGACGACCAGACGCTGCTGGTCGAGGGCGACGCCTCGATCTCGTTTGGGCTGCTGGAGTTCGAGAGCGGTGCGCCGGGGCTCGAGACCTTCCAGGTCGAGGGCGACATGACACTCCTCGGCGAGTCGGGCTCGACCTCGCCGCAGTCGCGCATCGAGGTGCGCGGCAACTGGACGTCGAGCTCGAACTGGGCGCCGGTCGACGGGCGCGTCGTGCTCGCTCCGGCGGCGGTCGCCACGCTGGGCGGCACCGATCCGATCCTCCCCGGGCTCGAGCTCGCGAGCGGCTCAGTCGACGTGCTGACCGCCGCCTCGGTGCGGCTCGACCTCACGGTCGCCTCGGGAGCGCTGCTCAACACCCAGGGCGTCCTCGACATCGACGGCGCGGTCGCGTTGGGCGACGCCACGTCCGCGTGGGACACCGGCGGGTTCACGCACACCGTCGGCGGCGGCGTCACGTCGAGCGGCGCCAGCATCACCGGCGGCGGGCGCCTCGACCTCGACGGCGCCGGGCCGGTCGACCTGGGGGGCGGCTCGCTGCCCGAGCTGCGGCTGCTGGCCGGCGCGCACCCGTTCGGGGCCGCGGCGGTCGAAGGCGACCTCGCGATGACCGCGGGTTCGATCGACGTGCAGAGCGGCGCGACCGTCGTGGTCGCGGGCAACGCGACCTTCACCGGCGGCGCGCTCTCCCTCGCGTCGGCGGGCGTGCTCGACGTCGAGGGCGACGTGCTGCTGGCCGGTGCGACGTCCGGGGCGCACGCCGCCGGGGCCGTGCTCCGCTGCGGCGGCGCGTGGTCGTCCGACTCGGGATACGCGCCGACGGACGGCCGCGTCGTCCTCGACGGCGCGATCGCGTCGACCGTCGGCGGAACCGGACTCGCGCTTTCCGACCTGACCATCGCCGCTGGGAGCCGCACGCTGACCGACGCGGCGTCGCTGCGCGACCTCGAGCTGCTCGACGGCACGTCGCTGACGACGAACGGCGCGATCAACGCCTCGGGCGATGTCGCGCTCGGCGCCGGCGCCGCGGTCGACCTCGGCGGTCTGACGCACACCGTGGTCGGCGACTGGGTCGCGGCCGGCGGAGACGCCGCCAACGGTACGCTGGTGCTGACCGGCACCGGCGACCTGTCCACGGGCGACGGCAGCGTGCCCGGCCTCGTGCTGTCCGGCGGTGCGCGCACGGCGCTCGACGCGACGGTCACCGGAGACCTCAGCCTGACCGGCGGCTCGCTGCTGATCGCGGACGACGCCACGCTGCACGTCGAGGGCAACGCGGGCCTGATCGGCGGCACCGTGAGTTGGTTCGCGGCCGAGCAGGGCGGCGACGACGTGTTCGATGTCGACGGAAGCGCCACCTGCTTCGTCGCTATCGGGACGACCACCGGTCGCTCGGTGTTCCGCTGCGGCGGCGACTGGACCGCGAGCGCGGCCTTCGCGCTGAACGCAGGCACGGTGGAGCTCGACGGGGATGCGAACGCGCTGCTGACGGCCGACCTGCCGGGCGCGACGCTGCGCGCCGCGAGCCTGCGCATCGCCGACGGACGGACGGTTGGAACCGACCTCGCGCTCGACACCGACGAGCTGGTGATCGAGGCCGCGGGCCGGCTCCAGGTGACCGGCGTCGAGGCGACGATGCTGGCCGGGCCGGTGACGGTGAGCGGCGAGCTTGCCGTGGGCGTCGACGGCCGCCTGAGCCTCGGCCCGACGGCCGTCGTGCTCGTGCCGCAAAGCGGCCTGCTCGAGCTCTTCGGGAGCCCCGCTCAGCCCGCCGTCGTCGCCGGCGCCGCGGGCAGCGGCTTCGTCGTCAGCGTCGACGGCGCGATCGACGCGACCGAGTTCCGCGTCGAGGACGTGGGGCCGCTCGGCGTCGTGATCTCCGACAGCGCGAACGTAATCGACCTGCGCGACGGCGTGCTGACGTCGCCCTCCCCCGCCGCCGGCTCGGTGCTGCTCGACATCCGTCAGGCGGCGCCGCTGACCGTCTGGCGGGTCGACTTCGAGGATCCGCTGGGCGTCGGCACGACGAACGTGCGCACGTCCGGGGGCGCGCCGCTGACCTTCGCCGACTCGGCCGGCAACTTCGCAGGTCCGGCGTTCGAGTTCGATCCGCTGGGGCTGGTCGAGTGGATCGACGACCCTGCGGTGGCGTTCTTCTTCGAAGCCGCGGCCGGCCCGGGGGTCGTCGACCTCAGCTGGACCTCGGCGATCGAAGCGCCGACGACCGCGAGCTGGGTCGTCGAGCGCGCGACCGCGGCGGGCGGCCCCTTCGCGGTCGTGGCGGACCTCCCCGCCGTCGGCCCGTCGTTCTACGCCTTCGCGGACACGGCCGTCGCTTCGGGGCAGGAGTACTTCTACCGCCTGAGCGAGAAGAAGACCGCCGGCGCGCTCATCCTCCAGGACACCGACGAGGCCACGCCGTGGAGCGCTGGCCTGCCGCCGACGGTGCTGTCGGTGGGGCCCGCGGCACCCTTCGGGTCGATCCAGGCGGCGGTGAACGCCGCCTTCCCCGGGGCGGTCGTGCTGGTGCAACCCGGCAACTACGCGCCCTTCACCGTCGGCCCCGGCGTCGGCAGCCTGCGCATCTACGGCGACGGCACCGGCCCGGTCGTGATCGACACGACCGCGGCGCCGGTCACGATCCAGGGCCTGGGCTTCCTCGACACCGTCGAGCTGAGCGACCTTGAGATCGGCAACCCGACCTCACCCAACCCGGGCGTCGAGGTGCTGAGCTGCGCGGGCGTCGTCGTGCTCGACGAGCTCGCGGTGCGCGGCGGCGCCGGCATGCCGGGCCTGCTGGTACGCAGCTCGATCCGCACCGCCGTCCAGCGGTGCGCGATCGAGGGCACGCCGGGCGCGCGCCTCGAGCTGGGCTCGACGGCGGTGTTCGGCCGCGGCTCGCTCGACGAGATCGAGCTGGTCGGCGCGTCGAATGCGCGGCTCGCGGGGCTGAGCCCGACGCCGACGGTCGAGCCGGGTTCGTCGCTGGCGACGCTGGCCGGCATCCACCCCGACCTCGACGCGCCGGAGCTCGTTCCGCTCGGCGTGGGCTTCACCGCGAACCTCGACGGCGAGCCGGGCGGCATCTTCGGAATCGCGTTCTCGACCCAGCTCGCCTGGTTCGACCTGCCGCCGCCGTGGGAGATGGTCGGCCTGATCAACATCGCAGCCGCGCCGGTCGTGCTGACCGGCGTGCTGACCGGCCCGACGTCGCAGCCGTTCCCGCTGCCGTCCGACGGCGTGATCTTCGGCGCTAGCTTGGCGCTCCAGATGGTCGTGGTGCAGCCGAGCACGTTCGCGCTGCGCTGGTCGAACGTCACGTCGATCGTGCTGTCGAACTAGCACGCCGCTCTCAAGCCTCGAGCATCGTCCCCAGCCGTCGATCCACCGTGTGGCGCGCGAGCACCGCCTCGCGGCCGCGCGTGGCGATCGCGCGTCGCTCGTCGGGGTGGGTCGCGTAGTACGCGGCCTTCTCCTTGAGCTCGGCGAGTGTGCGGTAGGTCTCGAGCTCGCGCCCGAGCTCGAACAGCTGCTCGAGGTCGGGGTTGTGCTCCACCAGCGCGAAGCCGCCGCACGCGAGCACATCGAAGGTGCGGATCGTCGCGATGTCCGCCTGGAAGATGCGGCCGACGTCGAGGTTGACGTCGCTCGCGCCGTAGATGCGCGTCAGCTCGTCGCCGTGCCCTGCCGGGCCGCGATAGCGCGCCCCGTGGCGCTCGACGAGCTTCCAGCCGGCGTCGCCCCACACCTGCACGCCGAGTCCGGCGAGCGTCGCGACGTACGTCAGGCGCTTCTCCGAGGCCGAGATCTCGCCGAGGAGCACCGCCGGGTCTTCGGCGACGGTGCCGGCCGCGTGGTCCTCGACCAGGCGCGGCGCGCGGTCGGCGAGGAGCTGGGGCAGGAGGAAGCGCGAGAAGTCACCGCGCTGCTCCGCCAGCGCGTCCTGCATGAACTTCTGCCCCTCGGCCGGCGCGCCGCCGCAGGCCTGCCACAGGGCCAGGAAGCGGCGCTGGAAGGTCTCGACGTTGCCGACCATGCTCTGCCCGACGTATGAGATCGGCGCGCGATAGCGCTCGCGCTCCTCCGCCGTGAACTCGACCGGCCGTCGCAGCTCGTGGTCGGCCGCCAGCGGCAGGTGGCGCGCGTGCGCGAAGCCGGCGCGGCGGAACTCCTCGACGCCGCGCCGGCGCCAGGTGAAGACGCGGGCGGTCGAGCCCGGGCCGTCGAGGCGCGGGCGCGAGGTCGTCGGGTCGATCTCCCAGGCCAGGAGGCGTGCACCGTGGCGCTCGCACAGCTCGGCCAGGCCGTTCGTGTAGTTGACCGCGACGACCAGCTCGGGCGCGACGCGCGCGAGCGTCCGCTCGATCTCCTCGACCGACGTGCGGCGCAGCTCGAGCGGCCACACGCGGTAGTCGAGGCGCTCGAGCGAGTCGGACAGCGACTCGATCAGCAGCCCACCGGTGCACATCGCGGCGCGCTTCGCGCCGGGGGCCCGCGAGACGGCCCGCGCGAAGGCCAGGTCGCGGCGGTAGAGCTCGCCCAGCAGCGGATGCTCCACCAGCGCGGCGCCTCCGCCGAGCGGGAGGCCGAGCAGGTCGGTCCCGAGCGCGAAGCGCAGGCGCCCCTCGCGCAGCGGCGTGGTCCAATCGCGCGCGTCGAGGACCAGGCGCAGCATCGACGGGTCGCGGTCCCAGGCCGTCACGCGCGCCGCGGACGCACCGGCCAGCAGGCGCGCGAGCAGCTCGCCCGCCCCCACGCCGGCGAGCAGCACCTCGCCCGCAGCCTCCAGCTCGCCGGGAGCCGGCGGGCCGGACTCCTCGAGCGGCAGCCAGGAGCGGTGCAGCCGGTACCGAGCCGGCGGCCCGGGGTCGACGTGGGAGTCGTCGCGCGGCTCGTCCAGCCGCGCCGCCAGCTCGGGCTGAGTCGCCCGCAGAGCGGCCAGGTTGCCGGCCAACGTCGCGCTCTCGCCGGAAGTCTGCCCCATCTGCCCGCCGCTGTGTCCCACGCCTTGCCCCAAAGGTCCCGTGGCTGTTCTACTCACGGGCGACCCCGCAGGCACGCACCGAGTGCGCCTGCACCGCGAAACATGAGCAACCGTCCCACCATCGGCATCCTGACCGTCTCCGACCGCGCCTCGCGCGGCGAGTACGAGGACCTCTCCGGTCCCGCCATCGAAGAGGCGCTGCGCGACTACCTCGCCACCGAGTGCGAGTACCGACGCGTGGTCATCCCCGACGAGATCCCCGACATCACCGGCGCGATCCGCGCCCTGGCCGAGGAGGGCTGCGCGCTGATCTGCACGACCGGCGGCACCGGCCCCGCGCCGCGCGACGTCACGCCCGAGGCGATGGACGAGGTGTGCGAGAAGATGCTGCCCGGGTTCGGCGAGCTGATGCGCAAGGCATCGCTCGACGTCGGCGTCCCCACCGCGATCCTGTCGCGGCAGACGGCGGGGATCCTCGGGAAGAGCCTGGTGGTCAACCTGCCCGGGAAGCCCGGCTCGATCCGCGTGTGCCTGGACGCGATCTTCCCGGCGGTGCCCTACTGCATCGAGCTCGCCGGCGGGCCCTACCTCGAGGGCAACCCGGAGGTGGTGCAGGTGTTCCGGCCAAAGAAGAAGTAGCGGTGGCGTCCGCAGGCACCTCGTTGCCCGCGGCGCGCGCCCCCAAGGCGGGGTGCGACGCGTCGGTGCGGCCCTCGAAGCGCTCGCGCTGGCGGGTGATCGTGCTCGTGGCCGTGCACCTGATCGCGTTCGCGCACATCCTGCACTGGAAGCTCAAGGGTACGTCGATCTCGCCGATGGAGCCGTCGGAGGCGTTCGAGACGCTCGCCTACGGCTTCGTCAACGCGGGCTTCGTGCTGCTCGCGCTCGCCGTCGTGTCGACGCTGCTCCTCGGCCGCTTCTTCTGCGGCTGGGCGTGCCACGTGGTTGCGCTGCAGGATCTGTGCGCGTGGATGCTCGGCAAGGTCGGTCTGCGGCCACGGCCGATCCGCTCGCGGCTGCTCGTGTGGGTGCCGGTGCTGGCCGCGGTCGACATCTACCTGCTGCCGATGCTGGCGCGGTGGGTGCAGATCTCGTTCTTCCCGCCGGCGATCCGCTTCCCCGAGTCCCCGGCGTTTCCGGGCTTCAGCGAGCACCTGACGACCAACGCCCTGTGGGAGACCTTTCCGGGGCCGTGGATGGCGCTCTTGACGTTCTTCGTGGACGGGTTCCTGATCGTCTACCTGCTGGGCGCCAAGGGTTTTTGCACCTACGGCTGCCCGTACGGCGCCCTCTTCGGAGCGGTGGACCGCGTCGCCAAGGGCCGGATCCGGGTCACCGACGCGTGCGAGGGCTGCGGCCACTGCACGGCCACGTGCACCAGCAACGTCGACGTGCGGCGCGAGGTGGCGCAGTACGCCATGGTGGTCGACGCGGGCTGCATGAAGTGCCTCGACTGCGTCAGCGTGTGCCCCAAGGACGCGCTCTACTTCGGCTTCGGGCCGACGCCCGCGCGCGCCCCCAAGCGACCCAAGTCGAAGCCGAAGAAGAGCTACGACTTCTCCTGGGGCGAAGAGCTCGTCATGGCGGCCGTGTTCCTCTTCGGCCTGCACGCCTTCCGCGGGCTGTACGGCGCGGTCCCGTTCCTGCTGTCGATCGGGCTCGCGGTCATCGCGGCGGTAGGCACAATCGTCGCGTGGCGGCTGCTCTCGCGCGCCGAGCTTACGTTTCAGCACCACCTGCTGAAGCGCAGCACCAAGCTGACCGGCGCCGGGTTCGGCGCGGTCGGGGCGCTGCTGCTCTTCCTCGCCTTCACCGCCCACTCGGGCTTCGTGCAGACACACCAGCGCCTCGGGGACCACAACCTGCGGATGGCGTCGACGCTCCCACGCCCCTCGGCCGAGCGCACGCGCGCGGTTGCTGCGAGCCTCGGGCACTTCCGCTACGTCGACCGCATCGGGCTGCGCGACACGCCCGAGCTGCACAACAAGCTGGGGCAGCTCCTGATCGACGCGGGCAAGAACGCCGAGGCCGAGCCGCACCTGCGGCGCGCCGTCGAGCTGGACGACTCGATCGTCTCGGCACGCATGCGGCTGGCCGAGGTGCTGATCGTCGGCACCCGCTATCCCGAGGCGACCGAGGTCCTCGGCGAGGTCCTCGCGCGGCAGCCGCTGAACAGCGACGCCGGCCGCCGCCTGGCCATGATCGTCGAGCGCGCCCCCGGAGCGGTCGAGCCGCGGCTGATGCTGATCGATCTCCTGATCCGCATGGGCAACCTCGAGGGCGCCCGCAACGGCCTGCTGCCGCTCCAGGGGCTCGCCGCGGGCGACGCGCGCGTGCAGCAGCGCCTGGACGACCTCGAGGCGGCGCGCGCTGCCGCCGCAGGCGAGGAGCGCCCGTGAAGCACCGCGCGCTCGGGCGCAGCGACCTCTCGCTGCCCGCCGTGACGTTCGGCGCCTACGCGCTGGGCGGCGGCTATTGGGGCTCGGTCGACGACGACGAGGCCGAGCGCGCGGTACACGCCGCGCTCGACGCCGGGATGAACGCCTTCGACACCGCGCCGGTGTACGGCTTCGGACACTCCGAAGAGGTGCTGGGACGCGCGCTCGCCTCGCGCCGCGACGAGGCGCTGATCCTGACCAAGGTCGGCCTGCGCTGGGACGACCTGAGCGGCGCCGACGACTTCCGGATGCCCGACGTCGACGGCACTCCGCGGCGCGTCGAGCGCAACTGCCGCCCCGAGTCGATCCGCGTGGAAGTCGAGCGCAGCCTGACGCGCCTCGGCACCGGCACGATCGACCTGGTGCAGGTCCACGCGCGCGACCCGCGCACGCCGGTGGCCGAGACGATGGGCGCGCTGTCCGAGCTGCACGCCGAGGGTCTGGTGCGCGCGATCGGCGTCTCGAACTACACCATCGCCGAGCTCGACGAGGCGCTCCGCGCGCTGGGCGACGTCCCGCTGGCCAGCGATCAGCCGCAGTACAGCCTGCTCGAGCGCGGGATCGAGCGCGACGTGCTCCCCTGGGCCCGCCACTACCGCGTGGGCCTATTGGTGTACGCGCCCCTGGAGCAGGGCCTGCTGACCGGCAAGGTGGGCGAGGAACGCCACTTCGCCGAGGGCGAGGGCCGCGGCCGCAAGGCCACGTTCCTGCCGGCGAACCGCCAGCGCGTGAACGCGCTCCTCGACCAGATCGTTGCCCCGGTGGCCGCCGCTCACCAGGCGACGATCGCGCAGACCGTGCTGGCGTGGACGACCGGCGAACCCGGCGTCACGACCGCGCTGGTCGGCGCGCGTACCGCCGAGCAGGCGCGCGAGAACGCGGGGGCGGGCGCGATCGAGCTGGGCGCCGACGAGCGCGGCTCGATCGGTGACGCCTTCGCCGAGCTGCGGCTGGAGCGCCCGCGGCCGACGCTCGGATCGCGGCTGCGCACGCGCCTCCGGCGGCTGCGGCGTCGCGGTGGCTAAGAGGGCTAGATGCTCTGCTTCTTCAGGAAGCGGTGCGCCAGGTACCGCCCGAGCACGCGGAAGTAGATGTTGCCGCTCACGTAGTTGTGCGTGATCGAGACGCTGTCGTCGAGCGACTCGACCTCGTGGAACCACATCGAAGGGAACCAGATCATCTCACCCGGATTCACGACCGCCGTCGTGTACGGCACGTGGGCGAGTCGCGGGAAGCGCTCGAGGTCGGGGCGCTCGACGTCCGTCCCCGCCACGTAGCCGCCGCTCTGGCGCGTCTCGAGGTAGATGTCGTCGATGTGATCGGGCGCCACGAAGATCCAGCGCTTGCGGCCGACGATCTGGGCGTTCCACGAGTGCGTCGCCCACAGGTCGTGGTGCAGCTTCGTGAAGGCTCCCTTCGGCCCGACGAGGAGCGCCCACGGTTTCGGGTCGAGCTTGAAGGGCCAGCTGCCGCTGTAGAACCAGTCGGGGCCGAAGTGCTCGGGCACCGAGTAGTAGTCCGCCAGATCCGGGCGCTGGTGTAGGTAGTACCAGCCCTCCATGTAGAGCGGCGGCTTGCCCTCCGGGCCCTCGCCGCGGGTGTCGGCGAGCTCGTGCATCGAGTCGATGTAGCTCCCGAGCTTGCGCTGCTCCTTCGGACCGAAGCAGCGGCCGACGGGGACCTCGTCGTCGGCGCAGGCGGTGCGGAAGAACTCGATGCTCCACTCCTCCATCGCGCGCCAGTCGTCCATCAGCCCCTCGAGCACGACCGGCTTTCTGGGCAGGTGGTACTCGTTCCAGAACTCCTCGGGCGTCAGGCCGCGGCGCCGGTCGACCTCGCCCAGCCAGCGGCGCGGGTCTCCGACCCGGGCGGAGCCGTCGGCGGCGGGTTCGGGCGCGGGTCGGGGAGAGGAGCGGGCGGCGGAATCGGTCACGGGAGGTCCTTAGGGGGGGCTACGGGCCGGCTGGCCCGGGAAGTATACCCTCCTCGGACGCGGCGGCGGCGGGCTCGAGCGAGAGGTGGAAAAGCGTCTCGCCAGGCTCAGGGTCGGGATCCGCGGCGGTCGTGAACACCCGCAGGCGGCCCTCCTTCGCCGCGAACAGCGGGATCGCCGAAGGCCCGTAGACGCCGCGGAAGGCCTCGAAGTCGAACTCCTCGGTCAGCGGCGTGCGCTTGACGACGGCCCCCGCGCGGAAGCGCGCGTGGATGTCCCAGAAGGTCAGCCCCTTCTCGAAGAGCGTGCGGCCGCGCAGGTGGCGGGGCAGCGCGTTTGAGATGCCGGGCTCGTCCTCGTTCACGGCCAGCTGGTAGATCTCCGAGCGTCCGTAGAGCGAGCCGAGCTCGACCGCCGCCAGCGAGTTGATGCTGTCGGAGTGCGTGATCGCGAGCAGCCGGCCGAGCCCGCCGAGGTCGCCCTGGTGCTCTTCCGACAGCACGTTGCCGTGCAGCGCGGGAAGGCCCGCGAGCTGTGCCTTGCGGACCTCCTCGCGGTCGGAGTCCATCAGCAGCACCTCGAACCCCTCCGCGCGCAGCGCCTCGGCGATGGCGCAGCTCCAGTCGTGCGCGCCCAGCAGCAGCACGCCTTCGCGCGACGCCGCGGCAAGCCCGAGCCGCCGCGCGACGAACGAGGCCGTAAGCCCGTAGACCGTCACCGTCACGACGATGACGAGGAAGATGACCGATACCAGCTGATCGCCGCCGCCGATCCCCTCGTCCGCGAGCCGCAGCGCGAAGACCGACGCCACCGCCGCGGCGACGATCCCGCGCGGCGCCATCCAGGAGAGGAAGACCTGCTCGCGCCAGCTCAGCCCCGTGCCCAGCGTCGACAGGAACACCGTGATCGGCCGGATGACGAAGATCAGCGCGCCGACGAACAGGAAGCTCGGCGCGTGCATCAGGATCTCGAACTGCTCCACCGGGATCCGCGCCGAGAGCAGGATGAACAGCGACGAGATGAGGAGCGTGCGCAGGTTCTCCTTGAACTCGAGGATCTCCTCGACGACCACCAAGCGCTGGTTCGCGAGGATGACGCCCATCAGGGTCACCGCGACGAGCCCGGTCTCGTGGAGCACGGCGTCGGCCGCGGTGAAGGCAGCGAGGCCCAGCGCGAGCGCCACCGCGCTCTGCAGATGATCCGGCACCAGGAAGCGTCGCAGCACCACGATCAGCACGATCGCGGCGAGCCCGCCAAACAGCGTGCCCACGATCACCGACGTGAGCGCGCCGATCGCGACGGTCACGGCGGCCGCGCCCGCCTCGGCCTCGACCATGCCGTGGAAGACCAGCAGCGCGAGGATCGCGCCGATCGGGTCGTTGATGATGCCCTCCCACTGCACGATCGACCCGACCGAGCCGCTGGGCCGCACGTGGCGCAGGAGCGGACCGATGACCGTCGGCCCGGTGACCACCAGGATCGCGCCGAGGATCAGCGCCTGGCCGAGGTCCATCCCGAGCACCTCGGTCGCCGCAATCGTCGTCAGCCCCCACGCGATCGGCGCGCCGAAGACGATCAGGTTGCGGGTCGCGCGCTGGACGCCGTGGAGGTCCTCGATCCGCAGCGTGAGCCCGCCCTCGAGCAGGATGATCGCCACCGACAGCGACACGATGGGGAACAGCGCGTCGCCCAGGAGCTCGTCCGGATGCAACAGACCGGTGACCGGCCCGACGAGAAAGCCCACCAGGAGCAGCAGCAGAATCGACGGCAGATGCAGCCGCCACGCCAGCCACTGCGCAGCGACCCCGAGCACCAAGACGAGCGCGAGTCCAAGCATGCGCTCTGCGTAACAGAAAGCCGCCGGAGGTTACAGCGGGCAGCCGCGGCAGAGTGGCATGATTAGGTGGGCGGCTCCCCCATGCACACCCTCCTGCACGTCCTGAGCGGTCTCGAAGTCGGCGGCAAGGAGCGCATCGCCCTCGAGCTCGCACGCCGCGGGCGCGCCCTGGGGCACGACCACCGGCTGCTGCTCTTCGACACGCCGTTCCGCGGGACCGACGTCGACTTCGATCCCGGCGATGTCCCGGTGACGTTCCTACCGCGCGGGCCCGGTCTTGACGGACGCTTTGCGCTTCGCCTGGCGCGGCTCCTGCGGCGCGAGGGCGTCGACGCTGTGCACGCTCACAACGACACCGCCGTCTTCTACGCCAGCCTCGCGTGCCGCCTGGCGGGGCGCGCGCGGCCCGTTTGCTGCGGCACCTTCCACACGTACCCCGGGCACGACACGCCGGCCGCCCGGCGGCTGACGCGGTGGTCGACGCGCTGGGCCGACGACGTGACCGCGGTGTCGGTGCCCCTCGGCGAGCGGCTCGTCGCCAGCGGGTGGATCCGCGGCTTCCAGCCGGTGTGGAACGGCATCGACACGGACGCCTTCCACCCCGCGCCGCGCCCCGGAGACCGTGCCTGGCGTGGGGAGCTGCTCGCGGCGGACGACGCCGTCCTCGTCGGGCACATGGGGCGGCTCGACCCGATCAAGCGCCACGTCGACCTCGTCGAAGCAGCGCGCGGCCTCGCGGACGAGCGGCCGGAGCTGACCTTCGCGCTGGTCGGGCAGGGCCCCGAGCTCGATACCGTCCGCGCCGCCGCGCAGGGGCTCAAGCAGGTCCGCTTTGTGCCGCGGGTCGAAGACGTCGCGGCCTTCTTCCGCGCGCTCGACGTGTTCGTCCTGTGCTCCAGCTATGAAGCGGCGCCCCGTGTGCTGCTCGAGGCCATGGCGTGCGGCTGCCCCGTCGTCGCCACCGCGGTCGGCGGGATCCCGGCGATGCTGGGCGCGGACGAAGGCGAGCCCGCGGGCGTCCTCGTCGCGCCGGAGCGCCCGGCCGAGCTGGCGGCAGCGTTGCGCGAGCTGGCGGCCTCCCCCGAGCGGCGCGTCGAGCTGGGCGAGCGCGCGCGCCGACGTGCGCTCGCCTTCTCGTCCGAACACGAGTGGCGGCAATACGCCGAGCTCTATCGGCTCACCCGCGATAGCGGCGATAGCTCTCCGCGTGCTTGAGGATGCGTCCGTCCGCCTTGCAGGTGCAGTTAGGACACTTCAGCTGGAACCCATCGCGGCAGGCGCTTCGGTGCTCGGGCGTGAACAGGATCTCGCGCAGACGCTTCTCGTGCACGTTGCCGAGCTTGAACGTCACGTCGCACAGCTGCACCGTGCCGTCCGCGCCCACCCACACGAGCTGGTAGGCGTCGCACGGCACGCGCATATCCGCCCCCTTCAGCAGCCAGTCGGGAACCGAGCGCAGGAATTCGTCCGAGTGCGGGATGCGGCCGGGGCGCGTGGCCTTGAGCCTGAGGATCTCGGCGCACACCTCCTCGACCTGCTCGCGGTCCTCGGGGCCGAAGGCCAGCTCGCGGTCCGGGTCGGTAAAGAACGGCACCGAGTAGCCGTACAGGTCCAGGTGGAAGTGCATGTCGAAGCGCTCGGCGAAGCTCCACGCCTGGTGCAGCGCCTCCATGTTGCAGGTCGGCTGCAGCAGCACGAAGTTGAGCTGCATCTCGACCTTCGAGCCGTAGCTCGAGCGGACCGCGGCGAGGCTCTCCTCGAGCCGCTGATAGTGCCCCTTGCGCTGGGTATAGCTGTCGTACTCGTCGCCCACGCCGTAGAAGCCGATCGTCAGCCAGCGCAGGCCGGCGTCGTACAGCTGGTCGATGCGCTTGCCGAGCAGCACCCCGTTGGTCGTCACGTACGTGTCGAGCCCGAGCGACGTCGAGTGCCGGATCACGTCGGGCAGATCGGGGTGCAGCAGCGGCTCGCCGCCGTACAGCCGCACGCGGTTGATGCCGCACGCCTTGGCGTCCTCGACGAGCTGGAGCATCACCTCGCGCGGGAGGCGCTCCCCCGCCATGAAGTCACGGCCGTAGAGGCAGCCGATGCAGCGTAGGTTGCAGGCGGCGGTCACCGCGATGGTCAGCTGCCGCGGCTGGGGCTGAATCAGGCGCGGGAAGGCGCTTGCCAGGCTGTGGTGAAGGCGGCTGAGGGACGCGTCTGCTCCGCGCAGGAAGCCGGCGACGCGCGGCCGTTCGGCGAGCGCCGGACGGATTCGGCGGATGAGGGTGGAGCGGTTCATCAGGCGTACCGACGCACGCTCGGGGCGTGGCGCATGATCCTCTCGTTCGAGCTGCAGTGGCAGTTCGGGCAGTTGAGCTTGAAGGCGTCCCGCGCGGCGCAGCGGTGCTCGCGCGTAAACAGCAGGTCGCGCAGCCGCGTCTGATGGAGGTTCCCGAGCTCGAACGTGACGTAGCACATCTGCACGGTGCCGTCCGCGCCGACCCAGATCATCTCGTAGGCCGTGCACGGCACACGCATTCCGGGGCCCTTCAGGAGCCAGTCGGGAATCGAGCGCAGACCTTCCGGGCTGTGGTGGATCGCCTCGGGGCGCTCGCGCTTCACGGTCAGCATCTCCTCGACCACCGCGTCGATCTTGCCGCGATCCTCGGGTCCGAACTGGAGGCAGCGGTCGGGCCCTTCCTGGAAGTAGGGCAGCGAGTAGTGGATCAGGTCGACGCGCATCGCCATGTCGTAGCGGTCGGCGAAGTCGAGCGCGTCGTGGAAGGCGGGCACGCTGGCGGTCGGCTGCATCAGCAGCCAGTTCATCTGCATCTGCACGCGGTCGCCGTGGCGCTCGCGGACGGACGCGATTCCGCGCTCGACGCGCTCGAAGAGCCCCGGGCGCTGGACGTAGTCGTCGTACGGCTGCCCGACGCCGTAGAAGCCGACGGTCACGTCCTCGAGGCCCGCCGCGACCAGCTCGTCGATCTTCTTGTCGAGCAAGGCGCCGTTGGTCGTGACGTAGGGGCGCATGCCAACGTCGCGGCAGTACTCCACCATCCGCGGCAAGTCCGGGTGCAGGAGCGGCTCGCCGCCGTAGAAGCGGATCGAGTAGAACCCGGCCTCGCGCGCGTCGTCGAGCAGGTCGCGCACCATCGGCCAATCGAGCTGCGAGCCATTCATGAAGTCGCGTCCATAGCGACACCCGACACACCGCGCGTTGCACTGCGCGGTGACGGCGATCATGATCTTGTACGGACGCGGCCGGATGATCGGAGTGACGTGCTGGCCGACGGTGTGCCGGTGGCGCTCCAGCAGGTTCTCAACGTTCTTGAGGTACTCGTACGCCTTCGGCGAGCTTCGTACGCGCTTGCCGAGGAGCCTACGAACGGACTGCGAGATGGTCATTGCGTAGACGGCCTCTCTCGGGACACGGTCGGTAAAGACGCCCGACAACCGTTTCGAGGCTAGCCGCTCTCGCGTGTTTCGTGGCTCCCTTTCGCACTAGGTACTTTCCACAGCACCAGAGCCGATCTTTGTCGAACCCGCCGTGGCGAAGCGGAGGGCGCGCAGGGTGGAAAAAAAAGACGCCCGGCGGAGCGAATCCGCCGGGCGTCCGTTGCGCCGAAAAGGCGAGCCTAGCTCTACGGGCAGGGGGTCACGGCATCGCCGATGCGGACCTCAAGACCGTTCGTCAGATCGAAGAGGCCGACGATCGGGCCACCGCCCGGGTTGAGGCCGGCGGCCTGCAGAGCGACCGACGTGCCCTCGAAGGACGGCGTGGACGGGATCGGGAGCGGATAGTCCGCGACGCCCGAGCCGTTCGAGGTGGTGCTGCCGATGAGGAACGCGCCAGCGCCGAGCGTGCCGCTGAACCACTGGGTGCAGCCGCCGCCGAGCGCGATCGCGCCGGAGTTGACGCCGACGACCAGCAGGTGCGGCTGGCTGGGCTGGTTGCCCGTCGAGCGGATGCCGAAGCTCGGGTTGCCGAGGGTGGCCTGCGCCGGGCTACCGGTCGCGAAGAGGCTCGGGAAGCCGGCGCCGTTCGAGCAGCCGTCACCGAGATAGATGTTGTACAGCCCCTGCGGGGTCGACGTCGTCAGGTTCAGGGTGCCGAGGCCGGCGCCCGCGTCGAACTGGTCGATGCCCATGGTGCCGTCGACCGGCGCCGCATCGCTGTCGAACCAGAAGTTGTAGAACGAGTTCCAGCGGACCGGGTTGCTGCCGACGGAGATGTCGAGCGACGCACCGTTGACGGTGGCGGTCCAGTCGTTGCCCGCGTTGGTGTCGACGTCGGAGAAGCCGAAGTTCTCAATGGTCGCGCCCGAGCAGATCGGGATCGAGATGTCGCCCGCGCCGCGGAAGTTGTCGCGGTTCTGGACGGCGTACTCGTAGCGGTACATGCCGCCGACCGGGCCGGTGACCTTCACGGCCACGAAGATGCGGCCGTCGCTGTTGCCGTTCTTGACGGAGTTGACCGTCGCGCCCGACCAGCGGTTGAGGACGCTGCCCTCGATGAAGCCGGCGACCGACGGGGTGTTCCACTTGGCGCCGTTCCAGCTCGGGTTGAACTCGCGGGTGCCCCAGTTGTTCTCGCGCTCGTCTTCCGGCTCACCACGGACGACGTAGTAGCCCTGGTAGTAGAAGTCGCCGGCCTCCTGGAAGGCCGAGTCGGGGATGTTGACGCGGTGGCCGACCGGGTTGAGGGCGGAGGCCATCGCCGTGCTGAGGCTGCGGTTGCCGTCGCAGTTGGCGGGCGGCCCGACGGCCGGCTCGCCCATGTCGAAGTGCGAGCAGGTCGCATCCCACTCGCCGAGCCAGGGATCGATCTCCTGGGGCGGAGCGAGCCAGTACTGGTCGCCGTTGTTCGTGATGCCGTAGGTGTCGGAGCAACCGAGGCCGAGGAAGTCACCGCCCCCGAAGGGACCTTCCTGGCAGGTGTCGCAGAAGCTGTCGGTCAGCGCGAAGAAGCCGTGCTTGACGAAGCTGTAGTCGGAAATCTGGGTCAGACGACCATCCGTCTCGCGCGCCACGACGAACGCGATGAAGGGGTGATCTTCAAGCATGGCCGCCTCCCACGGGACGTCGACCGTGCCTTTGTTGCACGACGTGGTGGCCATCGCGACGCCGTTCATCCCGTTGGGGAACACGCCGGTGCGGCCCATGGCGCTGATGGTGTCCATCTTGGCCAGGCTCACGTCGGTACCGGGAATGAGGTTGGACTGGCCGAACGCCACGCCTCCCGCGGCCATTGCGAGCGAAAGCGCAATAGCCCGGGTGCAATCCTGCCGAATCATGGGGGATGCCTTCTGGGTTTCTTGGGGAGCCCCTCGAGGGGGGTAGACCGGTCGGTTCATTGCAAAGGTAGCGGGGAGAGCGCGCAAGGCGGAATCCCGCGCCCAAAGGTTTGGAGACGGTGAACCGCGCGGCCGACCGCGCCGAGCCCCCACCAGGGGCCCGGAAAGGTCCTCAGGCCGGACTGCGGAGGGCAGACCCGGCAAAACCTTCACACAGAGCGGAGCCCTCCGGCTCGCCCAAAAAAGCGCCCCATCCCTCCCGACCGGACGAAGGGAACGGTCGCCCGGGCTGGCCTCCCGACCGCGCTTGCAGGATGTGAACCTCGTCCTGCGCACGCAGCACGGTGCCGAGGTCCCGCACCGGCCGCCCACCTACAAGGACGTTCATGTGCGCGCGGAGCCGGTCCTGCTCGTCCAGGATCCGGAAGCGCAGTCCGGGATGAGGAGCGCTCGCAGGGTCCGGCCCTTGGCCTCGACCTCCGCCCGTGCCCCGGTGTAGCCGAGCAGGACGCTGCCGACGTGGAATCCCGCGCCCGCGACCGCCTAGGCCCGGGCCTCGGCCGCCCGGCGCAACGCCGCGGAGGCGTCGCGCAGCTCGCGCAGCGCTTCGACGCCCGCCGCACCCAGCCCCGTGCGCGCGGTCGCGCGCTCGTCGTCGAGATCGCCCAGCCCGCTGCCGTGCCCGCGCAGCTTGAGGTAGTTCAGGACGAGGTCGCGCACCTCCTCGGCGTTCTCGATCCCGGCCATCTGGAAGCTGTGTCCGGTCGCGCCCTGGGCCTGCCCCCCGCCGCCTCCGGCGGTCTCGACCGCCAGGTTGCGGATGCCGAAGAAGCGCTGCGCCGGGCCCTGCACGATGTTGAGGTTCTGCACGTTCGCGTGCGTGAGCGTCATCTCCCGGATCGTAAACGCGCCCTCGCGGATGCGCAGCGAGCGGTCGGTGACGATGTAGTAGCGCATGTCGTAGTCGATGCGCGACGACGCGTAGTTGGACACCGCGACCAGGGTGAAGAGCGTCGCGATCGGAAACGACAGCAGGATCAGCCAGGGCTCGTCTCCGAAGATGAGGGCGATGCTGATCCCGACCCAGAGCAGAAACAGGAACCCCGAGGTGACCGCCACTCCGAAGAGGCGGTACTGCAGGAAGCGCGGGCTCGCGCGGAAGACGCGCACGCTGTCGTAGCTGCCCTCCGGCGGGTCCGGAGGCTCGGTCGGCGCCTTCAGGAGGCGGAGGAGGAGCGCCTTCAGCGGTTCGTAGATCACTGCGCCCGCTCCTCGATTGCCTTGCGCGTCGCGTCGAGCTCCGCGCGGATGGCGCGCAGCAGCTCGACCACCTCGGCCTCGTCGCCGGCGGCTGAAACGGAAGCCGCCGCCTGCGGCTTGGCCGCGGCGTTGCCCTCGTGCCCGCGCATCCTCCGATAGAGGAAGTCCCGCACCGCCTCGTAGTCGCCCATGCCCTCGAGCGACAGCTCCGCGCCGGAGCTGCCCGACGCGGTCTGCACCTCGACCGAGCCGATCCCCAGCCAGCGCTCGAACAGGTTGCGCTTCACGTGGATGTCCTGGATGCGCTTGTAGGTGAGGTAGATCTCGCGCCGGAACAGGATGCCCCACGAGGCGCTGACGCCCTCGTCGTCGAAGCGGTACTTCAGCGTCTTGTACTTGAAGTAGAGCGGCCAGATCACGATCGGGAAGAGGATCGTCGTGGCGAGAGCCTGAAGGGCGTACATCTTCATCAGGTTCCCGTGCGGACGCTCGATGGCGCGGATTGCTGCGTCGTCCATGGCGATCATCCTAGCGATAGCCGCTGGAGAGTATTCCCTCTAGATCCGCACGCCTAGCTACCCCGCAGCGCCTCGTCCTCGCGCCGCAGGCGTCCGTCGTGCAGGAACGGCCCAAAGGGAAGCAGCGACATCGCGAACGCGTGTGCGGTGCGCATCCAGGACCAGCCCGCGGCGTCGCGCGCCGGCAGAAGCGCGAGGCAATACCCCACGAACAGGACGCCGTGCGCCCAGCCGGTGTACTTGACGGCCAGCGGCATCCCGGCCAGGTACTTCAGCGGCATCGCGATGCCCAGCAGCAGCAGGAACGAGACGCCCTCGACGAGCCCGACGGCGCGCAGCCTGCCGATCGGTGTGCTCAGCACGAAGGGCCTCCGGCCGGAGTGCGGTTGCTTGCGGTCATGACGCAGAGGTTAGCGCAGCGACAGCCGCGCGAGCACGCCCCGGTGGTCACTCCCGGGGATCTCCGACGTCCAACGGTCAACCACCTCGACCCCGTCGCCAACCAGGACGTGGTCGAGGGGCACGGAGAGCGACACCGGCGCGCCGGGGATGTGCTTGCGGAGCTCCGCGACGAAGGTCGCCTGACGGCCGAAGCCAGCGCGGGAGTCCCGCAGCCCGCTCGTGCGCAGCAGCTCGCCGAAGATCGGTGCGTAGGCGCTGGTGTTGAGATCGCCCATCAGCACCGCGTGGCGCCCCCACGGCAGCGTCGCCACCGAGCGGAGGACCGTGTCGCGCTGCGCGTTCCGCCAGGCCCGGCCGGGCCGCGGGGGATGGACGACGCGCAGCAGCACGGGCTCGCCGCCCACGCGCAGCTGGACCTCCAGCACCGGCCAGAAGCGCTCGATCGTCTGATGGATGCGCACCTGTTCGAGCGGCAGCCGCGAGATCAGCCCCTGCCCCCACGTGTCATGCGGCCAGCTCTCGGGGTTCTCGGGGAAGAACAGCTGGTGGGGATACTCGTCGCGCAGCCCGCGCAGCACCGCGAGCCAGCGTGGGTTCAGCTCGAGCGCAGCTAGCACGTCGGGGCGCTGCGAGCGGATCCAGCGGCGCACGGCGTCTTCCTCGGGGTTGTCCCAGAGCAGGTTGGCGGTGCCGACGAGGAGCTGCGGCTCGGAAGGGACGCGCTCGACCGGCAGATAGAGCCTGGCGGTCGGCACCAGGTGCAATCCCGCCACGAGCGCCGCGACCAGAGCCAGGCGCGGCATTCGCGCCACCCCACACAGAACGGCCGCCGCCAGCCCCCCCAGCCCGAGCTGCCAACGGAAGTGGCACGCGACGTCGCCCAGCCAGAACCAGCGCGCGCTCGCGGTGAGCGCGGTTAGCGCCGCTCCCACGGCGACGGCGAGGAGCGCTCCCGCGCGCAGCACGCCGCCGCCGCGCGCGGGCAGCGGAGCCTCAATAGCCGGCGGCGTGTCCATCCTTGCGGGACTCCGACGCTCCGAAGTACACGCCGGTCGCGGGGTCGCGGCGGATGCCCTGATAGCCGCCGAACGAGCCCTTCGCATAGCCGAGCGTGTGCCCGCGCTTCTCCAGCTCCGCGCGCACGTCCGCGGGGAAGGACTTCTCGAGCGACAGCACGCCGCCGTCGGTCATGCGCATGCCGGTCGGCTGCGAGGACCCCTGGTGCAGGATGCGCGGAGCGTCGCCCGCCTCCTGGGTGTTCCAGCCGAAGTCGACCATGTTCACCAGGATCTGCGCGTGGCCCTGGGGTTGGGTCGCTCCGCCCATCACGCCGAACGACATCCACGGAGCGCCGTCCTTGGTGACGAACGCGGGGATGATCGTGTGGAACGGGCGCTTCTTCGGCGCGTAGGTGTTGAAGCGGTCCGGCGTGAGGTCGAACAGCTCGCCGCGGTCCTGCAGGATGAAGCCGAGCCCGGGCGGCGCCATCCCCGACCCCATGCCGCGGTAGTTGCTCTGGATGAGCGACACCATGTTGCCCTCGCGGTCGGCGACCGTGAGGTAGACGGTGTCGCCCTCCTCGAGCTCGGGCTTGCCGGCGTCGTAGCGGTCGGCCGCCTTCGCGGGATCGATCAGCGCGCGGCGCTCGGCGGCGTACTCCTTGGAGATCAGCCAGTCGACCGGCAGCTCGTGGAAAGCCGGGTCGGCGTAGAACCGCGCGCGGTCCTCGAAGGCGAGCTTCTTCGCCTCGGCGAACAGGTGCACGTAGTCCGCGCTATAGAGCCCCATCGACGCGACGTCGTAGCCCTCGAGGATGTTGAGGATCTGCAGCGCCGCGATGCCCTGGCCGTTCGGCGGCAGCTCCCACAGGTCGTAGCCGCGGTAGTTGGTGGAGACCGGCTCGACCCACTCGGACGTGTGCTCGGCGAGGTCTTCGTAGGCGAGGTAGCCCCCCTGCTCCTGCACGTAGTCGGCGATGCGGCGCGCGACCTCGCCCTTGTAGAAGCCGTCGCGTCCCTCGTTCGCCAGGCGCTCGAACGTGTCCGCCAAGCCGGGGTTGCGGAACAGCTCGCCGGTCTCGGGCCCGCGCGGCTCTTCGCCCTCGGCGGCGACCGAGAACTGCTCCGCGAAGCCCGGGTACTTCGAGAGGCGCGGCACGGACCGGCGCCAGTAGTAGGAGATCAGCTCGCTGACCGGGAAGCCCTCGCGCGCGTAGCGAATCGCGGGCGCGAGCACGTCCTTCATCGGCAAGCTGCCGAGGCGGCCGTGGAGCTCGAACCAACCGTCGACGCATCCCGGCACCGAGACCGGAAGCGGCCCGTAGGACGGGACCTTGCCGTCGGGGCACAGCTCCTGGAGGCGCTCCAGCGTCAGCCCGGCGGGCGAGCGCCCGCTGGCGTTCAGGCCGTGCAGCCGCTCCTCGCCCGCGTCCCAGACGATCGCGAAGAGATCGCCGCCGATCCCGCAGCCGGTCGGCTCGGTGAGGCACAGCATCGCGTTCGCCGCGATCGCGGCGTCGATCGCGTTGCCCCCCTGCTTCAGAACGTCGAGCGCGACCTGCGTGGCCAGGGGCTGGCTGGTCGCCGCCATGCCGTTCCGGGCGACGACCTCGCTGCGCGTGGCGAAGGGCATCCCGGTGATGCGATCCATCGGAGCGTTGGCGTTGGAGTGAGCGGGGAGCGGCCCCGCGAGGACGAGCGAGAGAGCGACGGTCAGCACGGCTGAGTCTCCTGGATGCGGGGCGACGGACGCCCCGGTTGCGCGCACGTTGTAGCAGAAACCGCCCGGCACGGGACCGCGTGGACGGGCGCGATTCTGCCCCGCGACGTGAGGCGGAGTCGGCCTCCCCGGTATGCTGAGGTGGCCCGTTGCGCCCATTGGATGATCTCTAACCCGACCTCTGCCCGGTGGCCCGTCTTCGGTGCGCTGATCGCCCTCGGCTTCATCGGCGTCAGCGTCACGCTGATGCTGGACGTAAACCGATCGCGGAACCAGCTCGCCGAGCACGTGCGGCTGACGTCGGCGCTGCTCGACGCCGAGCAGTGCCTCTCGGGCTTTCCGCGCGGCCGCGAGCTCGCGGCCGTCGCCGAGACCGAGCCGGGCTGGGAGCGACGGATGCAGGAGCTGGACGAGCACGTCGCCGCGGCCACGCCGCGGCGCAAGGGTGCGGCGCCGGCGCCGAACGTCCCGCTCGGGGTGAGCGTGGACGAGCTCCGCGACGCCTTCCGCAACTGGGTCGAGTTGGGCCGGTCCAGCGGACGCGCCGCGGGCGAGCGCTACGACGCCAGCCTCGACCGCGCGCGCCGTGCCGTCCGCGACCGACTGGGTGAAGAACGCGACGCCTCGGCGGACGTCTCGCTGCGCCTGGGCAGGCGCTGGCGCGACACCTACGCGACGCTGATGGCCTCGTGGCTGATCGCCGCCGGGAGCGCTTGGCTGCTGTGGCGCTCGCAGCGGCACTCCGCGGAGCTCCAGCGCGCCCAGGAGGCGCTGCGCACGACCGAGGACCGGCTGGGAACCGTGGTCGCCAACGCGCCGGTCGCGTGCTGGTCGGTGGATCGCGGCGGCAGCATCACGCTCTCCGAAGGCGCGGCGCTCGAGGCGATCGGCGTCCGCCCCGGCGAGCTGGTCGGCGAGTCGATGTTCGAGCTCTACCACGACCATCCCGACGTGGTGCAGAACGTCCAGCTCGCGCTGTCGGGCACCCCGGTCGAGTACACGGTCGAGGTCGAGGGCGCCGTGTTCCATACGTACCTCTTCCCGTTCCACGACAAGGCGGGCCGCGTCGTCGGCGCCAACGGCGTCTCGACGAACATCACCGACCGCGCGCGCATCGAGTCGCAGCTCCGCCAAAGCGAACAGCAGCGGCACGAGGCGCAGAAGGCCGAGGCCATCGGGCGCGTCGCCGGCGGCGTGGCGCACGAGTTCTCGAACCTCCTCACCGTCGTCACCGGCTTCTCGTCGCTGCTGCGCGACGGCTTCGAGCCCGGCAGCCAGGAGCGCGACGACGCGACCCAGATCCTCCAGGCCTCGAAGCGCGCGGCGGAGCTGACCCAGCAGCTCCTGGCCTTCTCCCGTCAGCAGCGCAGCGAACCGCGCGTTGTCGACCTCAGCGCGGTGCTCGAGAACTCGCTGAAGATGCTGCGGACGCTCGTCGGGGAGACGATCGACGTGCGCGTGCAGGTCGGGTCCGGAACGTACCCGGTGCTGATCGACCCCGGCCAGTTCCAGCAGGTGCTGGTCAACCTCACGCTGAACGCCCGCGACGCGATGCCGGACGGCGGCACGCTGACGCTGGCGATCACGGACGTCAGCCCGGCCGACGTTGCCGACAACGCCTTCCTCGAGCCCGGGCACTACCTCTGCCTGCAGGTGCGCGACACCGGCGCCGGGATGGAGCCCGGGGTCGTCGCGCACGCCTTCGAGCCGTTCTTCACCACCAAGGAGCCGGGCGCCGGCACCGGCCTAGGGCTCCCGACGTGCCAGGGCCTGCTGCGCCAGGCCGGGGGCGACATCACCGTTGAGAGCGAGCCCGGCAAGGGGACCACCTTCCGCCTCTTCCTCGCGCGGCATCACGCGACGGCGGTCTCGTCCGACCCCGAGACCACCGAGATCTCGCTCTCCCGCGGGCTCGAGACCGTGCTGCTCGCGGAGGACGAGGCGATGGTGCGCGCCTTCGCGTCGCGGGTGCTCCGCGGCGCGGGCTACAACGTCATCGAGGCCAGCGACGGCAATCGGGCGCTCGAGATCTGCCGCTCGTACGTGGGCTCGATCGACCTGCTCATCACCGACCTGGTCATGCCGGGCCTAGGCGGGCGGCAGCTCGCCGAGCGCTTCCAGGAGGTGCGTCCCGAGACGCCGGTGGTGTTCATCTCCGGTTACGCGCAGGAGGACAGCTCGATCGAGTACCTGCAGAAGCCGTTCAGCCCCAAGGACCTGTGCCGCGCCGCGCGCGCGCGGCTCGACGCCTACCACTTCAACCGGCGCAGCTAGCCCAGAAGAGGATGCGCCGGAAGGGGAAGCGGAAGGGACGCTCGTCGGGGAGGACGGCGAGCAGCCGCTCGCGGTAGCGCTCGAGGAAGGCCGCGTAGACCTCGGGCGAAAGCCGCCGCTCGTAGTCGGTCAGCGTGGTGCCCTTCACCCACTCGATAACGTCGGCGGGCTCGCCGAGCGTATGCGGGTACACGCGCGGCTCCACGCGCACCCCCTCGAAGCCGAGGGCCGCGAGGGCGTCCTCGTACCCCGCGGGCGTCAGCACGGGGCTGACGCGCTGGAAGCCGTCGAGCGCGGACCGGAACGGCTCCTCGCCCGCGACCTCGGCGGCCACGGTCTGCGAGGCGTGCTCGTGGTTGGCCGGCACCTGCACGGCGAGCTGGCCGCCCGGCGCGACCCACGCCTGGATCCGCCCGAGCAGCGCGCGGTGATCGGGAAGCCAGTGCAGCGCGGCGTTCGAAAAGACGAGGTCGAAGGGACGCTCGGGAGCGAAGTCCTCGATCGGGCAGCGCTCGAAACGCAGCCCCGAGGCGGCGTAGGGATGCGAGCGGTCGAGCATCGCCTCGGAGCGATCGATGCCCAGCGTGCTCGCGGGCAAGAGCTCCGCGTGCAGCGAAGCCGTGTGCTCGCCAGTGCCGCAGCCGAGGTCGACGACGCGCAGGCCCGCGCGGCGCTCGACACCGGCGAGGAGGTCACGGAACGGCTGGGCGCGCTCCTCGTGGAAGCGCTCGTACTGCCCGGGTTTCCAGACGTCCTTCGCCATCGTGGCGGCAGTCTAGCCCGTGCGCGGCGCCTCCCGAAGGGCTCGCACCGGCCGGCTTGGGTTCACGTGCGGGAAGGGCGCGTCCGGGCACGGCAGCCCGAGGAAGTCGGCGAGCTCACGCCAGCCGTCGCCGTCCTCCCAGCAGACCTCGAGCAGCTTTCCAGGGCGGTCCCGGAAATAGGCGCGCACCTCGGCGTTGTGGCGCTCGTAGCGAGCCACGTGCTCCGCCTCGTGGCCGTGCGGCATCGCGTGGCCGTAGAGCGCCCGCCGCACCTCGGTCGGGCCGTGCTCGGCGTGGCGCAGCAGGCTCCCGAGCCACGCCTCCGAGCTGGTGCGCGTGGTCAGCACGAACTTCGCGTCCGGGAAGCGCCGGTCGGCCTCGCGGTAGAGCAGCGCCCAGGGCCAGTCCTGGAAGCTCTGCACCCCCTCCATGAAGTCGAGCAGCCTCCCCACGTCGCCGCGCCGGTACAGCGCGAAGCCGTCGGAATCGAAGGCCGCGTGGGTCAACCCCAGCTGCACGAGGCAGGCGCCCAACGTGGACGTCCCGGTCTTGTGCCAGCCGACGCCGAGCACCTTGTGGTTCCGAGGCAGCATGAAGCTCCCTTCGGGCGGCTCCGCCCCGAGCTTGAGCCCGGTCTGGCGCCCGCCCGGGGACGTCCCGGGGCCGAGCCCGGTGGCCGCGCACGGGGAGGCCGGCTAGGATCAGGGCACGGGCGATGGCCAAGCTCAGCATCGGAAAGCTCGCGGGAGAGTCCTTCACCAGCCGGATCGTGCTGCAATTCCGCGTCGCCCCGCAGGCCCTGGCCGCCGGCTGGGCTCCGGGCTCCGACGACGCCGAGGACGACTGGCTCGTACGCGGCTTCGCGGTCGTCGCCGCGAGCTACGTACGCCGCGGGCGCGTCGGCCGCTTTCTGCCGCGCGAGCGCTGGAGCTATCGCCTCGCCGGGCGGGCGCTGCCCACCGCCACAGCCGGCGCGCGGTCGATCGAGGTCGAGGAAGACCGCTTCGCGCTGCGCCTGACCGTACGCTCCGGCGAGCGCGAGGAGCTGCACTACCGCGGCGAGACCTGCGGCCAACCCGAGGGCTCGCTCTTCGCGTCGACGCGCGAGGCGGCGGAGTTCCTCTCGCGCGACCCCGAGCTGACGGCGGACAAGCACCGCGCGTGGGAGCCGCTCTCCACCGGCGAGATCCGCTGCCTGCCGCCCGAGCTTCCGCCGGAGTGGCGCGCGCTCGGGCCCCGGATGGAGTTCGACAGCGCCTTCCGCCAGATCACCAAGCCGGTCGTCTTCCTGCCCGCGCCGCGCGGTCTGCGCGACCTGCGCGCGCGCACGTCGCCGGTCAAGCCGCTGCCCTCGTCATGACCACCGGCATTCCGCTCGTCCAGGTCGACGCGTTCAGCGCGCACCCGTTCGCCGGCAACCCCGCCGCGGTCTGCCCGCTGGACGGCTGGCTGCCCGACGCGACGATGCAGGCCGTCGCGGCCGAGAACAACCTGTCGGAGACCGCCTTCCTCGTGCCGGCCGACGAGCCGGACACCTGGCACCTGCGCTGGTTCACGCCCGGCGCCGAGGTCGACCTGTGCGGACACGCGACGCTGGCCTCGGCGCACGTGCTCTTCGAGCGCTCCAAGACGCTGCGGGTCGCGCGCTTCCTGACGCGCAGCGGCCTCCTGAAGGTCGAGCGCGAGGGCGCCGGGCTGGCGCTCGACCTCCCCGCCGCGCCGCCCGCACCGGTCGCGGCCTCGCCGCAGCTCGTCGACGCGGTCGGCGGGTCGCCGCAGCAGCACCTCGTGAGCTCGCTGTACCGCGTGCTGGTCTACGACACCGAGCGCGAGGTCGCCGCGCTCTCGCCGGACTTCCGCGCGCTGGGGCGCATCGAGGGGAACGAGGTCATCGCGACCGCACCGGGCGATCCGGGCCGCGGCGCCTACGACTTCGTGTCGCGCTTCTTCGCCCCCGGCCTTGGCGTGGACGAGGATCCGGTGACCGGCTCGGCCCACTGCGTGCTGACGCCCTACTGGGGCGAGCGCCTGGGCCGGACCGAGCTGCGCGCGCGGCAGATCTCCGCCCGCGGCGGCGACGTCGGGTGCGAGCTGCGCGGCGACCGCGTACGCCTCATCGGCGACGCGGTCACGGTGCTCGAGGGCACGTTCCTGCTGCCGGACTAGCCGTCCCCGCAGGGGCGTACCGAATCCAGGAGCTGAGGCGTATCGCGCCGCGTGACCTCCCAAACCGCCAGGCCGTTGACCTCCTTGTAGAACGGCTGCAGGTCGGCGGCACGCGGCGTCAGCGCACAGCCGGACATCGTCTCGTCGTCGACGACCAGCATCGACGACAGCTCCGACTCGCCCTCGCAGAAGCCCAACAGGATCGTGGCCGAGGGATGCTCGGGGTGCGTGAAGGGTCCGATCAGCGCGCAGTCGATCGACTCGATGTCGAAGCACTCGTCGTAGCGCCTCTCCAGGCTGTCCTGGAAGCTGCCGCCCTGGCCGAGCGAGTCGGCGCCGAAGCCGTGATCGAAGGCCGCGAACATGTGGTCGAGGTCGGGCCCGGTCGGCGCGGCGGCGGCGACGAGGTCCGCGGGCAGGCGCGGGATCAGGCCCGACGCCGAGGGGAGGACCTGGGCGGGACTCACCGGCGCCTGCTCCGAGCGGCCGATCTCGCCGATCTCGATGGGCTCCGGCGCGGCACCGTCGGGCCGCAGCGCGAGCAAGCCGACGCTGAGGCCGATCAGGACCGCGGCCGCGGCGGCGTAGCGCATGCCGCGGAGCGAGCCCGCCAGGCGCGGAGCCGCGGACTCCTCGACGGCGCCCGCCGCCAGCAGCACCCGTTGGGCGACCCCGGCGTCCGGTGCCAGCTCGCGCCTCAGGAACGCGTCGACCTCGCGCTGTGCCGCGACCGTCGCGCGGAGCTCGGGGTCGTCGGCAATCCGCCGCTCCACGTCGGCGCGTTCGTCCTTGGAGAGCCGGCCGTCGAGGTAGTCGTTGAACCGTGCGTCGTTCATCAGGCGCCCCTTTCCAGCGCGTGGATCCGTGCCCGCTCCGCGTCCGCCTCGAGGCGCTGGCGCAGGGCTTGGCGGGAGCGGTGTACGTGGCTCATCGCCGTCCCCTCGGGGACGCCGAGGATCGCCGCGATCTCCCGGTAGTCGAGTCCGTGGATGGTCCGCAGGAGGAGCGCAGCGCGCGGCACCGCGCGCAGCGAAGCGAGCCCGGCGTAGAGTGCGTCGTCGAAGACCCCGGTATCGCCGGTCAGCTCGCCGCGGTCGTCGACGCCCGCGGTCGGGGGCCACGACGAGGGACGCGAGCCCGAGGCTCCGGCGCGCTCGTCCAGCAGCTCGCCGAGCGTGCCGGGGTCGAGCGCCGAGGTCGCCTGGCGCTGCTCCTTGCGCGCCGCGTTGCGGGCGACGTTGCGCACCACGGCACCCATCCAGGCCGAGAAGCTCGTGCCCGGATCGAACTGCTCCAGCTTGCCCAGGGCGATCACGCAGGCCTCCTGCAGGATGTCCTCCGCCGGGCCGCGGTGCCCCACGATGCCGGCCGCGATGGTCCAAAGGACCGGCGCGGCGCCCTCGAAGCGCACGGCGAACTCCTCACGGCTCAGGGCCGCGTGGCCGCGCCCGTGGGGAGCGGCGCCGTCGCTGGAAGAGGGGTCGTGGATCATCGCTTCCCGGTGCTTGTGACATCCATGTCGCCGGCCGCACGGGGCCTTGCAACCCTAGCCGAATCCGCCTGGATCAGCCGACTTACGGCGTCGGAGGGCGCGCCGTGGGTGCCGGGGCGGGGAAATCGAGCCTCGGCGGCCCAGCCGCCAGCGCGGGGGACGCCTACGATGAGAAAGGCCTTCCCGCCAAAAGGAGATCCCCCCATGCACATCGTTCGCTGCTTGCATCTGTGCCGCCCGTTCCTCGGTGCCTCCCTGCTCGCCGCCTTCGCGTCGGCCCAGGGCTCGGTGCTGGTCGTCGACCCGGCCCCGAGCAGTCCATTCCAAGAGATCCAGGACGCGGTCAACGCCGCGTCCGACGGCGACTTGATCCTCGTCCGCGAGGGCAGCTACCCCGAGTTCGACGTGGTCGGCAAATCGCTGACCATCCAGGGCGACGGTGTGGTCGGCGTCACCGCCCCGATCGGGCTGTTCGGCGGGCTCGGCGGCCCGGCGCTTGAAATCTCCCAGATCGCGGCCGACCAGTCGCTGGTCGTGCGCGGCATCGACCTCGCCGCTCTGAGCTTCGACTTCGGCGAGTATCCGGTGACGGTCAACGACTGCGAGGGCGCTCTGCTCTTCGAGGACTGCACCTTCACCAACCTGGCCGGCGACGCCGTCGTGCTCGACGACGCTGCGTCGGCGACGTTCAGCGGCTGCACGCTCGACGCGGGGAACTCGTTCTACTACTCGTACCTGGGGGTGTACTTCACGCGCTACGGGCTGCGCGCCGCGAGCTCGAACGCGTACCTGTACGACTGCACCGTGCAGGGCCCGGTGGGCCCCGATGCCGTGGAGCAGATCTTCCTGGAGATCCAGCCCGGCTTCGGCGGCCCGGGCGTGCGGCTGACGGCGTCGACGCTGTTCGCTTCGGGGTGCTCGATCGCAGGCGGCGACGGAGGCTCGGGAGTCGAGGAGAGCTGCTTCGCAGGCGAGGACGGCGGCGACGGAATCGAGTTCGACGATGCCTCGATCGTGCGCTTGCTCGACACGACCGTGGCGGGCGGCCAGGCCGGGCTCGGCAGCCCGGGCGGCTGCGGGCTGGGCGACGGTGAGCCGGGAGCCGCTCTCGACGGGCCGCCGCTCGGGGTCGAACAGCTCGCCGGGACCGCGCGTTCGTTCACCGCCAGTGCGCCGGTGGTCGAGGGCACGAGCATCGGTCTCACCTTCACCGGCGAGCCCGGCGACGAGGTCGTGCTCCTGATCGGGGTCGAGCCGACGCCCGCGGTCTACTACCGCCCCTTCGCCTCGGTCCAGCACCTGGCCGTGCCCTTCGCCGGCCTCCCGCTGGGCGCGGTCCCCGCGGGTGGCGTGCTGCAGGTCGACCTCCCCATCCCCGAGCTCAACCCGCTCTTCCCGTTCCAGCGCTATCCCGGGCAGGCGCTGTTCGTGACGCCCGGGGCGCAGGTGTTCCACTCCGGGCCGTCGGTCACGACGCTGCTCGACTCCTCGATCTGAGCCCGAGAGGCTCCCCGCGAAGAGCGCTTCGCGGGGAGCGCTACCGCATCGCGATCGGCCGCATCGCGAACCCCGCCGTCGTGCCGGCGATCTTGTTGGTCGCGGCGATGTAGCAGAACTCGTAGACGCCGTCGCGGGCCAGGTCCTCGAGGTAGTGGAACTCGAGGATGTGCACGCCCTGCTCGCCCAGCAGGTAGCGGTGCACCGGCACGAACGAGTCCGCTCCCTCGTGCGGCGGCGCGACCTCTAGCCCGCTGGTGTCCGAGCCGATGGCGAGCGCGCCCTTCTGCTCGATCAGCCAGCGCGCGGTCTCGAGGCTGAGCCCGGCGGAGTCGTGCTCCGCGAGCTTCTCGTGGTCGGCTCCGTCCTCGCCCCAGTAGCGCAGCGTCCCGGTGCGCAGCAGCACGACGTCGCCGACCTGGATCTCGACGCCCTGGCGGGCGAGCGCCGCCTCGCAGTCGGCGATCGTGATCGCGGTTCCGCCGGGCAGCGCGTCGACCTCCTTCAGGCCCGCGATGTCGAGCATCACGGCGCGGTTCACGATGGGCGGAATCCCGGCCGCCGAGCACGCGCGCACGCCCCAGTCGCCGCCGAACTCGGCCTCGGTGTGGCCGTTGTACCAGCGGTTGTCGTCGCCGAAGACCAGGTGGCCGAGGCCGTCGATCTGCGTCGCGACGTTGTCGTTCAGGAAGAGCGCGCACGAGTGCCACGCGGTCTTCGACGGGTTGCCCTCTTCCGACAGGACGAAGTCGTGGTCGCCCATCCGCTTGACGCCCTCGGGGCTCCGGAAGGTCATCACCTCACCGGCGTTGTGCCCCGGCCAGACGAAGCTGTTGCGCGAGTAGGTCACGCCGAGGTCGTAGGCGCGGCCCTCGGTGACGAGGCTCAGCGCGCGCAGCCGGCTCTCGTCGCTCATCGCGTTGAGCGCGCCGAGCTGGTCCTCCGGCCCCCAGATCGGCCCCCAGCCGCGCCCTTCGACCCAGCCTTCGAGGCCGTTGCGAACGGCGGCGCCGGAGCCGGCCAAGAGGTACGCGGCCGCGGGAAGCAGGATCGAGCCGAGGGCGAGGCGCTTTCTCATCGTTCTCCTCCGAGGGGACTTGGGGGCGTCGAGGCGGAATTGTAGACCGCGTCCAGGAGGCTCGCCTACGATCGGCAAATGCACTCCGCCGACGACGAAGACCTGGAAGGCAAGCTGCGCTTCCTGCGCGAGGCCGGCGCCGCGGCGCAGGCGCACTCGCACGGCACGCTACTGGAGCACCTCACCGGCGTACGCGCGCTGCTGCGCGGCTGGGGGGCGTCCGACGCGCTGTGCGACGCCGGGCTGTTCCACTCGGTCTACGGCACCGAGTACTTCGGAGCCGCGTCGGTGGAGCGCGAAGACCGCGAGCGGGTCCGCGCGGCGATCGGGGCCGACGCCGAGGAGCTCGCCTGGCTCTGGTGCACCATCCGCCGCCACACGCTGGCCGCGAACCTCGAGCGCGACGCCGACTTCACGGTCTCCGACCGGACGAGCGGCGACGAGCTGCCGTTGACTCAGGAGCGGTTGGTCGACCTCGCAAACCTCTGGGCGGCGGACACGGTCGAGCAGTACCAACGCCTGGGCGGCCGCACGCGCTGCCTGGAAGAGCTCTATCGCCTCCGCACGCTGGCGCTCCCGGGCGCGCGCGAGGCGCTCGAAGCCGCGCTGGGAGCCCCCGAGGGCAGAAAAAGCACGCCTCGAACGGCCGACCGTTCCTAGCCGCGCGGCCCGTAACTACGGGCTTTGCGGGGCGGCCCTGAAGCTCTCCGGCGATCTCGTCGATAACCTCGTTCCGCCCCGAATCGAGCCCTTTGCTACGATCCGGAACTCGTCGCCCCCCATCGGGCGGCGGGCGGCCCCTCTTCGGAGACGTACCCCGATGGCACCGCGCAGCTCCTGGAAAGGCTTCCTCAAGCTCAGCCTGGTCTCGGTTCCGGTCAAGGCGTTCACCGCGAACAACACCAGCGAGGAGATCCGGCTCAACCAGCTTTGCACCGAGTGCAACGGCAGGGTGCGCTACAAGAAGGTGTGCCCCGAGCACGGCGAGCTCCGCTCCGAACAGATCGTCAGCGGGTACGAGTACTCCAAGGACAACTACGTTGTCATCGACCCGAGCGAGGTCCAGAAGCTGCGCAAGGAGTCGGACAAGGCGGTCAGCATCGAGGGCTTCATCGCGCCCGAAGAGGTCGACCCGCTCTACTTCTCGGGCAAGACGTACTACCTGCTCCCCGACGGCATCGCCGGCGCGCGGCCCTACGCGCTGCTGCACAAGGGCATGATCGACGGGAGCGTGGTCGCCATCGCCAAGATCGTGATGTCGGGCCGCGTGCAGATGGTGCTGCTGCGGCCCGTGGGCAAGCTGCTGACGATGTCGGTGCTCACCTACGCCAAGCGCATCAAGGCCGCTGGCCCCTTCAACGAGGAGCTGGAGTCGCAGGAAGTCTCGGCCGAAGAGGACAAGCTGACGCAAACGCTGATCGACGCGTCGCGCATCTCCGAGTTCGACCTCGACTCGTACACCGACACGTACGCCGAGGAGCTCACGCAGCTGATCCAGATGAAGATCGACGGCGAGGAGGTCGTGGCCGCGCCCGACCAGGAGGAGCCCAAGATCATCAACCTGATGGACGCGCTGAAGAAGAGCGTCGCCGAGGTGCAGTCGGCCTCGGGCAAGAAGATGGCGCCCTCGAGCAAGGGCGGCGCCAAGAAGAAGTCGCGCTCCAAGAAGAAGACCGGCTAGCCCGCGCGGGATAACCTGGGGCCGTGACGGCCCTCCCGGACTTCGTACAGCCGATGCTCGCGCGCATCGGCGAGCCCTTCGACTCCGACGAGCACCTCTTCGAGGTGAAGTGGGACGGCATCCGCTCGCTCGCCTTTGTCGAGAGCTCGGGCTACCGGATGCGCAGCCGCACCGAGAACCACCAGGAGGGCCGCTACCCCGAGCTAGCCTTCCTCGAGCGCCTGCCCGCGGGCACGCTGCTCGACGGCGAGCTGGTCGTGCTGAAGGACGGCCGCCCGAACTTCCGCGAGGTCATGCGCCGCGAGCGGACGGCCACCGGGCCAGCGCTGCAGGCGCTGATGCGGGACCTGCCGGTGACGTACGTGGTGTTCGACGTGCTGTACGCCGCCGGAACCGCGGTCATGGAGCTGCCGCTGCGCGAGCGCCGCGAGCTCCTACGGGCGATCGTCGGGCAGGCCGACGAGCCGCGCCTGGTGCTGTCCGACGGCGTCGTGGGCGCCGGCCTGGCGTTCTTCGAGACCATCAAGGAGCGGCGCGTCGAGGGGATGGTCGCGAAGCACCTCGACGCTACCTACCTGCCGGGTCGCCGCACCGACGCGTGGATCAAGATCAAGGAGCAGAAGACGACGCTCTGCCTGATCCTCGGCTACGTGCGCGACGGCGCGGACCTGAAGAGCTTGGTCATCGCCGCCGACTTCGGCGAGGGCCTACGCTCGGTCGGCCGCGTCGGCAGCGGGTTGACCGAGCGGCTGCGGGCACAGATCCGCGAGCTGTGCGCCTCCCGCCGGCGGGATACGCCGCTCATCGCCTCGGCCGAAGACGCCGTATGGATCGAGCCGGGGCTGTATTGCAAAGTAGGCTTCCTCGAGCTCACCGAGGACGGCAACCTCCGCGCGCCCGTCTTCCACGAGCTCATCGTCGACGACCATGCCTGAGGAGAACCGCCACGGCCTTGCCGGCCTCGAGGTAGCGATCACGGGGAAGCTCGCCTCGATGTCACGCGAAGAGGCGCGGGCGCGCATCGACGCGGCCGGCGGGTCCTACGTGCCCGCGCCGCGCGAGGGCACGGACCTCCTGCTGATCGGCCAGGGCGGGCCGCCGCTGGGCGAGGACGGCCGCCTCACCAAGAGCCTCCAGCGCGCGCACGAACTGCGCGAGGCCGGAGCGGGGATCGAGATCTCGGACGAGGACGAGCTGCTGAAGCGCCTGGGCCTCGAGGCCGAGCGCGATGGCCTGCACCGCGAGTACACGACCGCCCAGCTCGCCCGCATCCTGGGGATCGAGGCGCGCGAGCTGCGCTTCTGGGTCCGCCACGGCCTGATCCAGCCGGTGCGCGAGCACAACCGGCTCTACTTCTTCGAGTTCCCGCAGGTGGCCAGCGCGAAGGCGCTCAGCGAGCTGACCGCCGCCGGGGTCACGCCGGCGCGCATCCGGCGCAGCCTGCAGCGGCTCGACGGCTGGCTGCCGCACGCCGAGCAGATGCTCGGTCAACTCGAGGTGCTGCAGTACGCGGGCCCGGTGCTACTGCGCACCGAGGACGGCACCCTGGCCGAGCCGAACGGCCAGCTCTGCTTCGAGTTCGAGCACCAGGCGTCGGGGCTGCAGCTGGTCGCCGGTCCCGACGGGCGCTCGGTCGACGAGTGGTTCGACCTCGGCCTGCGCGCCGAGCGCGACGGCCGCGTCGAGGACGCCGTGCGCGCCTACCGCTCGGCGCTACGCGACGGCGACCGCGATCCCGAGGTGCACTTCAGCCTGGGCAACGCGCTGTACGGGCTGGGGCGTCTGGACGAGTCCCTCACGCACTACGAGCGCGCGGTCGAGCTCGCCCCCGACTACGTCGAGGCCTGGAACAACCTGGGCATCCTGCTCGGCGAGATGGAGAAGACCGAGGACGCGGTGCGCGCGTACCGGCGCGCGCTGTCGCTCGCGCCCGAGTACCCGGACGCGCTCTACAACCTCGCCGAGACGCTGGTGACCCTCGGCGAGCTGGACGAGGCCCGCGCGCTGTGGCGCACCTACCTGCGCGTCGACCCGCAGAGCCCGTTCGCGAAGATCGTCCGCGAGCGGCTCGCGCGCCTGTAAGAGGAGCGCGCGAACCCGAGCCCCCCCAAGGCCTCGAGCCCGCGCGCGTCTCATTGCTGCTCGCCTACTCGGTGTCGCGGTACACGCGCAGTCCGAGGAACTCGTGGTCGCCGACAACCAGGCGCTTGACCCCGCCGCCGTCCTCAAACAGGTGCAGGCCAGTGGCCTGGCCGGGCGTGTTGATCACGTCGGTCGCGGCCTCATCGAACGTTGCGGGAACGGCGCTCTGATCGAAGGCCAGCCGCAGGATGCCGCCGCGCGTCATCGCGACGTAGGCGAGCGGCACTCCGGGACCCGCGCCGTCGGGATCGACCTCGACTTCAAGCGAGACTTCACGCAGTCCGTCGTACTTGTTCGTCGGCAGGTCGTACGTGTCGACGAGCACGGCGCCCGAGCCGAAGAGGTCGGTCAGGTCGTAGAGGTGCACGCGGCCGCTGGTCTCGTTCGCGATGCAGTACTGCCGCGCGCCGAGGGTGACGACGTTGAAGCCGCTGGCCATCGCCGGCCCCACCGGGCCGAAGATCTGCTCGACCGCGTCCGGACCGGTCCAGGCCGGCGTACCGAACTCCGAGACGTCGCCCAGGTCGTAGAAGACCCACTTCGGGAGGTTGAACGTCGCCGTCCCCTTGCTCGGCCCGGCGGCGACGCCGAGCACGCGCTTCGTGCCGAGGTCAAAGAACTTCAGCCCGAGGCAGTGCAGCCCCTTCCAGTCGTCCTCCGGCGGCGTGAGCTCGGGGTGTACGTCGAGCTGCACGACGGGATCGATGTCGAGCAACGTCTCGCTCGCCTGGGTGTCGGCGAGGGCCATCACCGCATCGCGGTCGTACAGCGCGACGGCCTGGCGGGTGAACGTGCGTCCGAGCGCGACGATGTTGCTGGACGTATCCACGGCGACCGGCGCGTAGCCGCGGGCCTGATCTCCGGGCGGGTGCAGGTCGTCGAAGGGGTACTGGATCACCCACCAGTCCCAGTTGCCGAGCACGTCGAAGGGATCGAAGCGCGAGATCTTCCACAGCTTGTCCGTGATCGGCAGGGCAAAGCTCGAGACGCACCAGTCCAGCGTCCCGCCGGCGTCCGGCCAGGCGTCGACGTACAGGCCGAGCCGGTGCTGGTCCGGGTCCGCGGTCGTCCCGGCGATCTCAACCACCTCGGGATCCTGCGACGGGATGATCTCGCTTAGCCCGAGGCTCAGCCCCTGGCCGCCGTCCTGACCGAAGAGGATCAGGTGCGGGTTGGTCGGGCTGACGACACCCAGCGTCGTCGAGGGGTGCTTCGCGATGTAGTCGGCATAGGAGAAGTCGACGCCGTTCGACGTCAGGTTCTGAAGCGTGCCGGCCACGCGCTCGAAGTTCCAAGTGTTGGCGGCTTCGTCGTAGACCCAGTAGCGACCGTCCGCGTAGTGCAGGTCGATGCTCTCCCACGACACCAGCCCACGGTCGGTCGGCGGCGCCGGGCAGCTGCTGGAGTCCGGCGTCGTCACCCGCATGTGTAGCGACTGCGCGGGCGGCGGCCCACCGGCGTCGCGCTCGAACACGAAGAGGTGGTTCTCACAGCCGAGCGGGCTCATCGCCTGCGGCAGGTTCGACAGCGAGAGCTCCCACCCAAAGCCGCCGTAGGACTGGTACGGGCCGCCCTCCTCGAAGATCGTCGCCCGCGAGATCGTCCCGAGCGCGACGACGATGCGCCCCGGCACCTCGGGATCCTCGATCGCGTCCACGCGCCGCCCGTAGTGCGTCGGCGTGCCCATGCAGCAGGGGATTCCGTCGGGATTGACGGGCGCCACAAACTCCGCCGGCATGTTCGCGTCCCACGGGATCGTCAGATCGACCTCGATCAGGCCCTGCGAGTCCGCCGCCGCATACAGGTAGTCGCCGGCGATCTTCAGGTCGCGTACGCGGCTCTCCGCGAAGCAGTCGCCCGGGTGTATGCAGCCGATCGCACCGGGATCCAGCGGCGGCCCCTGATCGACGTCCCACTGCAGGTTGCCGACCTTGTCAATGTACGGGCTGACCTTGACGAGCCCGCCCCGCCCGTTCGCGATGTAGGCGTCCAGACCGCGCAGCTCGATCGCGTACGCCGTGCCCGGACGGATCGCGGGGTCGGTTGGCGGCATGGGGTTGGTCGAGGAGAGCTCGATCGTCTGCCAGAGGGTGATCTCCGTGCCCAGCGGCGGGAGCGTGTAGACCCGTAGCTCGCTGGAGTCGAAGCCCGCGAAGAGCACGTACATCAAGAGCCCGTCGGGCGTCACCTCGGCGTCGAGGCACCAACGGCCGTCGAGGTTCTCCGGATCGATGTGGACCACGTTGTCGTTGACCACGCCGTAGAGTCCGTAGTCCCCGCCGCACGCCAGATAGGCCGTGTTGCTCACCGGGACGATCTTGAACACCGCCGCGTCCAGCTTGGCCGAGGTCCCGAGGAGCACTCCATCGGGATCGCAGGGCGTCGTCGGCGCGCCGGTCTCGCAGGCCCGGATCGCGTCGAGGTCGAGCCTGACCACCGACGTGCCGAGCGCCTGGAAGAGCACCTCGCCGTTCGGCGCAACGTGCGAAGCGAGCGCGCCTGCGGGCTCGATCGTGCTGACGTGATCGAAGACGGACTGGGGCGGGGCCGGGGTGAGGAGGAGCGGCAGTGCCGCGGCGAGGGAAACAACCATGAGGGGGACCCTTCTCGTTCGCCGAGTCTCACGACCGCCGCGGCTCGGGCGGTCGTACGGCCCGGTGGCCGGACGCACGCGCGGCCGAGAGGTCACCGGGGCCAACCGGGGAGCGCATCGGCGCGCCGCGATGGTTTCGGCCACTCGCCCCTTTTTCGCGGCCCCGTGCCCGCGGTAGAACCGGCCAAATGGAGAACGCCCACGACGAGTCCCGCTCCTCCGAGATGGCGTTGCTGCGTCACATTGTCGCCACCGTGGCCTACAGGGCCGAAAAGGTGCTCCGCGACCCGCCGCCGGGGTTCGCCGAGCACCGCATCAGCGAGCGTTCACGCACGGCGCTCGAGATCGTCGGCCATCTGGGCGACCTCGCCGACTGGGCCAGCGACTCCGCGGCCGGCGAGGGACGCTGGACGGCCGGCAGCGCCGGCGACTGGGAGGCCGACGCGACGCGCTTCTTCGACGGCCTGGCGCGGCTCGACGCCCACCTGGCCGGCGGCGGCGAGCTACGCTGCCCCCCCGCCGCGCTGCTCCAGAGCGCGCTGGCCGACGCCCTCACACACGTGGGGCAGATCGCGCTGCTGCGCGGCGCCTTCGGCGCGCCGGTGCGGCCCGAGAGCTACATCCACGCCGAGGTCACGCCCGGCCGCGTCGGGGCGGATCAGTCCAGCGAACGCCGCGAGTTCGACGGCGACGCCAGCGTGCGCCGCGGCTAGAGGACCTCGCCGGCCTTCACGCGCTCGACGTAGCTGATCGCCTTCTCCTCGTACGCCGGCGTGCGGAGCCCGATCTGCTTCGCCTCGACGACCGCCTTCTCGAGCGGGATCCCGCCGTCGAGGACGCGCCAGGGAATCCACACGGCGCCGATGCGGTTGGCCGAGCCGCAGTGGATCAGCGCCGGCTGCTCGACCGTCGCGAACAGGATGCGCGAGCGGCGGAAGACGTCGTCGGTCAGCTGATCGGGCCCGCTCCACGGCAGCGTGAGGTACTCCATCCCCAGGCGCTCGACGACCGCGCGCTCGTCGAGGTCGGGCGTCTCGGACTCGAGCCGCATGTTGAGCACCGTCACGATGCCGGCCTCCTTCGCCTCCTCGAAGTCCTCGGGGCTCGGCTGCCCGGCCAAGAGCATGTTGTCGAAGAGCGTGACGGGAGCGATCTCACCGAGCTCGTACGGCAGGATCTGCGACGGGGGCTGGTAGCCGGTCTTGGTCACGGCGCACCCGGACAGAGCGGCGACTAGGACCCCTGCGACGATGGACTTTCTTCTCATAGCTTGCGGCGTAGTGTGGGCCGACAAAGTCTAGAGCGTCGCGGGAACGGCTCCCTATTCAGATCTGTCGGAATCCCCGGCAAATGTGCCGCATTCTCGTGGTTGGCGTCAGGGAGAGCGCCCGGTAACTTCGCGGACCCACGCAGCGGAGCAGATTCTATGACAAGGATGGAGCCCACTCCGGCGCAGCGCGAGGCCGAAGAGATCTACATACGCGCTCTTGCCGCGTCGTCCGCGGTGCGGATCGAGGCGCTGGTGACCGAATATCCGGCCTGCGCGGACGAGCTTCTTGACCTTCACGCGAGCTGGAGCCGCGTGGAGCACATCCACGACGTGCTGTCGGGAGCGGGCTCGCTGGCCACGCGCCTGCGTCGCCGCTACGGCGACGCGGTCGAGGCGGACCTGGAGCTCTCCGGTGCCGAGCTGCTCGAGGACTCCGCTGCGGCAGCCGCCGTGCGGAAGCTGGAGCAGCAGCCGCAGCGCTCGCGCTACCGCACCCTGAACGAGGTCGCCCGCGGCGGGATGGGCTCGGTGCTGCGGGTGTGGGACTCCGATCTGCGCCGGACCATCGCCATGAAGGTGATGCTCGAGCGCAAGGTCGAGGTCAAGGACGCCGAGACGCGCGTCGCGAGCGACCGTGCGGTGTCGCGCTTCCTCGAGGAGGCGCAGGTCACCGGCCAGCTCGACCACCCCGGCATCGTGCCGGTGCACGAGCTGGGACTCGACGACGGAGGGCAGCTCTTCTTCACGATGCGGCTGGTCCGCGGCCGCGACCTGGAGCAGGTCCTCCGCGCCTTCGACCGCGGCGACGAGGAGTGGACCGTCAACCGCCTGCTGCGCGTCCTGCTCCGCGTCTGCGAGGCGATGGCCTTCGCGCACTCCAAGGGCGTCGTCCACCGCGACCTGAAGCCCGCCAACGTGATGGTCGGGCGCTTCGGCGAGGTCTACGTGATGGACTGGGGTCTCGCGCGCGTCATCGGCCGCGAGGACAAGCGCGACCTGCGGCTGCAGACGCCGGCGCTCTCGATCGTGCAGACCGCACGCGCCGAGGAGCGCGAGACCGGCGATCTTTCACCGCTGATGACGATGGACGGCGAGGTGCTCGGAACGCCGGCCTACATGTCGCCCGAGCAGGCGCTCGGCGACCTGCACCAGCTCGACCAGCGCGCCGACGTCTATTCGGTGGGCGCGATCCTCTACCACATCCTGTCCGGGCACATGCCCTACGTCGCGAAGGGCGAGCGCCTCGGCGCCTTCGCGGTGTGGGACCGCGTGAAGAAGGGCCCGCCTTCGGGCCTCGACGTCGAGGCGCCGGGCGCGCCGGCCGAGCTCGTCGCCATCGCCGAGAAGGCCATGCAGCGCGAGGCGAGCGCGCGCTACCCCAGCATGAAGGAGCTGGCGGAGGACCTCGCCAACTTCCTCGACGGGCACGTGGTCCGGGCGTACGAGTCCGGCGGCTTCGCCGAGCTCCGCAAGTGGGTCCGCCGCAACCGCGCCACCTCGCTCGCCAGCGCCGCGGCCGTGGCGCTCGCGCTCGTCGGCTTGGGCAGCATCTCGTACGTCGAAGCGCGCGCCAACCGCGACCTCGAGGACAAGAACACCGAGCTCGTCGTCGCCAACGACGCGGCCGAGACGGCCCGCGAAGACGCCGAGGTCGAGAAGCAGCGCGCCGACGACAACGCGCGGCTGGCCGAGGAGAAGCGCGGCGAGGCCGAGGCCCGCGAACGCGAGGCCGCGTCGGAGCGCGACGCCGGCGAGCGGGTGATCGAGTTCCTCGCGGGGCTGTTCGAGTCCCCCGACCCGAGCCGCACGCGCGGCGCGGAGGTCACGGCCAAGGAGCTGCTCGACCACGGCGCTCAGTCGATCGAGGACGGCGCCGGCGGCGACCCCATCGTCTGGGGCCGCCTGCGGGTCGCGATGGGCCGCGCGTACCATTCGCTGGGGCTCTACGACGAGAGCACGCCGCTGCTCGAGCGCGTCTGGCGCGATCGCCGCGACCTGCTGGGCGCCGACGACATCGCGACGCTGCTCGCCGAGAAGGACCTGGCCGAGGTCTACCTGGATCAGGGCCGCTACGACGAAGCCGAGCCGCTGCTCCTCCACGCGCTCGACAGCGGGCGCGACCGCTTCGGGCCCGACGCCGAGGAGACGTTCACCACGCTGGCGTCCCTGGGCAAGCTGCGCTTCTGGCTCGGCGACTATCCGCTGGCGGCGGACCGCCTCGGTCAGGCCATCGCCGGGCTGCGCGCGCTGCGCGGCGACGGCGCGCCGGTCACGCTGCGGGCGGTGCGCATGCTCGCGCTCGTCCACCGCAAGGAGAAGCGCTACGACGACGCTCAGGACCTCTTCGAGGAAGCGCGCGACGGCTTCCTGGCCGCCCAGGGCGCCGACCACCCCGAGACGCTGCGCGCGATGAACGACGTCGCCGGCGTCTACATGTTCCAAGAGCGGCTGGAGGAGGCACAGGACCTCTTCCACGAGGTCCTCGAGGGCCGCGTGCGCGTGCTCGGCGAGCTGCACCCCGACACGCTCACGACGATCAACGACCTGGCCTACCTAACGCTGCAGCTCGACGACTTCGAGGAAGCCGAGGCGCTCTACCGCCGTGCGGTCCAGGGCAAGCGCGAGGCCCTGGGCGACACCCACCCCGAGACGCTGACGTCGATCAACAACCTGGCGGTGCTGCTGTATCAAAAGGGCCGCTTCGCCGGCGCTCAGCCGCTGTTCGAGGAGGCCCTGCGCGGCACGCTCGAAGCGCGCGGCGAGGAGCATCCCAACACCGTCGCCGCGCTGCACGGTGTCGCGTCGGTGCTGTACTCACGCACCAAGTACGAGGAGTCCGAGCCGTATTTCGAGCGCGCCTACGCCGCCGCGCGCGCGGTGCACGGCGACGACGACGAGCTCACGCAGGTCATCCTGAACAGCTACGCGAAGATGAAGGTCCGCATCGCCGACTGGGAGGGCGCCGAGCCGCTCGCGCGCGAGCTCCTGCTGCGGACGCCGCGCACCCATCCGCAGTACAAGGAGCGCGAGGGGCTCCTCGACCGCGTGCGGGACGCGCTCAAGGAATAGCGCTCTCCGATCAGAACCCTATGACGATGTCGAGCCCGTTCGTCAGGATCAGCTCGCCGCTCGACTTGATGATCCCGCCCTGCGTGAAGAGCTCGAGGCCCACCAGCTGCGGATCGTCGGGAATCGGGAAGAAGAAGTTCTTATCGACGGCCACCGCCTGGCGAAAGATGAGGTCGCCCGGAGCGGTGCTGATGAGGAGCTCGTCGTTGTCGACCGGGATCAGCGGCGCCGGCTCGCGCGACATGCCGAGCACGTGCAGGATCGACTTGCCGTCGCCCGCGACCTCGACGACCACCGGGTTCCAGACCTTGCCGATCACCGGCGGCTGGCTCCCGGGGACGAAGACGTTCGGGTTGACGCCCGAGCCCAGCTGGGGCGTCTCGGACGGCCCGCGTAGAAAGAGCGAGTAGCCCGCGCCGGCGTCCAGCTCGCCGTCGTCGTCGCCCGGCGCGCCCACGAAGAGGTCCGTCACGGTGTTGCCATCGTGGTCGCCGAGGCTCGCGACCCCCGCGCCGAACTCGTCGGCGCCTTCGAGCGCGCCGCGGAAGGTCGCGTCGTTCGACTCGATCTTCGCCCAGTCCTCCACCGTGCCGTCGGCCATCAGGAAGATGAGCCAGATGGATCCGGGCCCGTCTCCGGGCGCTCCGACGGCGAGGTCGCCCAGGTCGTCGTCGTCCAGGTCGCGGACGTTGGCGATCGAGGCCCCGAAGTCGCCGCCGTTCTTGAGCTGGCCGGTAAAGCCGCCCTCGGTCGAGCTGATCTTCTGCTGGCTCTTCACGGTCCCGTCCCCGTTCAGGAACAGGATCCAGACGGCGCCGCGCTTCCCGCCGCCGTCCTTGTCCCCGGGAGCGCCCACCGCGAGGTCGGGCGGGCCGTCGCCGTCGAGGTCTCCCAGCGTGGTGATCGATCTGCCGAACTCGTCCGAGTCCTCGATGTCGCCGGTGAAGCCGCCGACCCCGTCACCGATCTCCTGCTCGGCCTTCACCGTGCCGTCGAGGTTCAGGAACAAGAGGAAGAGACCTGCCTGCTTCGCGCCCGACGCGAGGCCGGCGGCGGGAGTCCCCGCGGCCACGTCGCCGATGCCGTCGCCGTCAACGTCGCCGGCGAAGCCCAGGGCCAACCCGAGCGCCTCGACCGGTTGGGCTCCTCCGACGAAGCCTCCCTCCAGCTCGCTGATCTTCTGGTGCGCCTTAACCGTGCCGTCGGGGTTCAGGAAGAGCACCCACAGCGCCCCGCGCTTGTTGCCCCCGTCGTCGTCGCCGGGCGCCCCGACGATCAGGTCGGGCGTGCCGTCCAGGTCGTGGTCGCCCAGGCCGGCGACCGACGAGCCGAAGAAGTCGAGGTCGTCGAGCACACCGGTGAAGCCGCCCTCCGTGCTGCTGATCGCCTGCTGCCCCTTCACGGAGCCGTCGGGGTTCAGGAACACGATGCGGACCTCGCCGCGGCTGGTGCCGCCGTCGTCGCCGCCGGGCACGCCGACCGCCACGTCGACGACGCCGTCGCCGTCGACGTCGTTGATCGACGCGACCGCGGCTCCGAAGTTGTCCGCCGACCCGATCCCGGTGATGCCGGCGGTGGCGCTGACCTTCGTCTGGGTCTCAACGGGCCCCAGTTCGTCGGCGGTGAGCGGGCTGGCGACGAGGGCGGACAGGATGCAGAGGCGAACCGCGGTCATTCGAGAGCTCTCCGGGGGGGGACGGGACGTGGCGCCAACGCGAAAGAGCAGACGCGTACGTCTCGGACTCCTCCTACCGGTGGCAGCTTCCTTCGGCAGCGCCTGGGCCCCCGAGCCTCCGCCGGGGGGACCCACACAACTACAGCATCCCCGAAATCGGCGCAATCTCCCGGCTGCGCCGAGCGACCCGGAAGGCGGGCAAAAGATTCTCCCGCGTGTTCCCGGGGCTCCGGCCTAGCGCGAAGCGCGCCACATGTCCTCGAGCCGCTCGATCGCGGGGAGCAGGTCCTGGCGGTCCACGAGCGCCTGGGCGAAGAGGTCGCCGCGCTCCTCCACCCGCGGCGGCACGGTCAGGATCGTGTAGTCCGCCAGCTTCAGGGTAGGCCCCAACTCGCCCCAGGCGAGCGGTGCGGACACGGTGGCCCCGCGGACGGGCCGCACCGAGTACGGCGGCACGAGCGTCTGCCCGCGGCGGTTCTGCAGGAAGTCGATGTAGACCTTGCCCTCGCGGCTGCCCACGACGCGCTCGACGGTCGCGATGTCCTTCAGCTCGCGGGCGACGACGCGCGCCACCATCTCGCAGAACATGCGTGCGTGGTCGTAGGTGTAGCCCCCGACGAGCGGGACGTAGATGTGGAGGCCGGTCGAGCCCGACGTCTTGAGCAGCGGCCGCAGGCCGATGTCGTGCAGCAGCTCGCCGGTGACCTCGGCGATCCGCACCACGTCGGCGAACGGAGCGCCCTTCGGGTCGAGGTCGATGACCGCGAAGTCCGGCGACAGCAGCGAGCCGCGCCGCGAGAGCCAGGGGTGCATGTCGATGCTCCCCAGGTTGATGAGGAAGAGCAGCGAGTCGCGGTCCTGGATGACCGGATAGCGAACGGCGTCGCCGTCGCGCGATGAGCTCGGGACCTCCTCGATCTCGATCCAATCGGGGAACTGGTCCTTGGTGTCCTTCTGGTAGAAGGACTTGCCCTCGATCCCATCCGGAAAGCGGTTCATGTGGACCGGCCGCTCGGCCAGATACGGCAGGAGCGTGGGCGAGATCGCGTCGTAGTACGTGATCAGATCGCCCTTCGTGAAGCCCTCGGCGGGCCAGTAGACCTTCTCCAGGTTGCTCAGCTTCAGGCGCTCGCTGCGTCGGCGCTTGCCCGTTCCGCGCAGCGCCTTGGAGACGGCGCCGCGGGCGGACGCCTCGCCGGCGGGCACGCGCTTCCACACCTTCGACGGCCCGGGCGCATAGGGCGCGTCCGCGCGCTTGGCGACGACACCGGGGAGGCCGGCCGCGGCCACGGCTTCGAGCAGGCTGGCGCCGTTGCCCGGCACGTGGTCGACGAAGAGCGCGCGCTCGCCGGGCTGGAGCACGGCGCGCAGCGCGCCCTTGCGGTCCACGAGCGGGAGCGGACGCAGGTCGAAATCGTCGAAGTGCAGCAGGTCGAAGGCGTAGAAGACGAGCCCTTCCCCGCCGGCCGCGAGCGCCTCGTCGAGCAGCGCCCGCGACGGGCGCTCGTGCTCGTCGGCCTTGACCAGCACGCCGTCGAACAGCGCGTCGGTGGCGCGCGCCTGGCGCAGCTCGTTCGCGATCGACTCCAGCTTCGCGCCGACCCCGTGGAACGTGACTCGGTCGCCGCGCTTGCTCACCAGCGTGCGGCGTCCCTCGAACTCCATCTCGAAGAGCCAGCTGGGATCCGAGAAGGGCTCGGCCTCGCCGCTGACGGCCATCGGCCGCGGCGGCCGCGGGAGCTTGCGCTCCGGCGCGGACCCCAGGTCCACACCCAGCGCCGAGTCGCGCGCCTTGCCCGCGTAGCGGTCGCGCGACTTGAAGAGAAGCCAGGTGTCCTCGCCCTGCTTGGTCTTCACCAGGTGCCACTCGCCGCGCAGCCGGCGGCCGTAGAGCAGCACCTTGACCTCGCCCGAAACGACCGCCTCGGGAGCGCTCTCGGCCTTGACCACCTCGTACCACCCGCGGTCCCAGATCGTCATCGAGCCGGCGCCGTACTGGCCCTTGGGGATCACGCCGTCGAAGTGCTCGTACTCGAGCGGGTGGTCCTCGGTCCGCACCGCCAGGTGCTTGTCGTTCGGGTCGTAGGAGAACCCCTTGGGCACGGCCCAGGAGCGCAGCACGCCCTCCATCTCGAGCCGCAGGTCGTAGTGCAGCCGCGAGGCGTCGTGGCGGTGCACGACGTAGATCGCGCGGTCGCCGCGGCGCGCCTCGTCGCCGGGCGTCGGCTCGGGGGTCTTCGCGAAGTCGCGCTTCGCGCGGTAGTCCCCGATCGACTTGCCGGCGCCCTTCTTCGCAGCCATGGAGCGTCGATCCTAACCCGCCCGCCGCCTGCGGCAGCGGGCGGATCCCACCGCGCGGCTAGAGGATGCGGAAGTCGGCGTAGTTGCTGAAGCTGCCGCTGCCGGGCTTCGACGCGAAGATCTGCAGCCCCTGCAGGAAGCTCGTGACGCCCGCCAAGCCGAGGCCGGTCGGGACCTCGTAGCTGTCCGAGGTCATCCCGCCCACGCCGATGGACCCCTGCGTCGGCAGCACGTTGAAGAGCAGCGGATCGAGGTAGAAGTAGCCGAACGGCGGCACGTACGTGCCTTCGGTGACCAGGTTCGGCGACCAGAACAGCACGTAGGCGTCGCCCGGGTCCCCGTAGCTGGTCACGTCGACCTGGCCGCCTTCGACCAGGTTGCCGCCGACCTGGATCTCGGGGATGCCAAGCTGGCGGACCGCGGTGCGCATGTCGGGGCGGGTGCCGATGTCGCCGCCGCTCGTCTGCGGCGTGCCGGTCGACTCCAGCAGCGAGCGCATCGTCAGCGGGTCGATGTCGGTGCCGAACGCCTCGCGGTGCATCGCGTTCAGCGCTACGCCCGCGCCGGTCACGATCGGAGTCGCACTCGACGTGCCGCTGAAGATGTCGGTGTATTCCTGGACGGCCGGCCCGCCCTGCAGGTCGCCGTACGCCAGCGTCGCCACGTCGTAGCCCCAGCCATTGGAGCTGACGCGGCTCCCGTAGTTCGAGAAGCTCGCGGTCGCCAGCGAGCCTCCGTCGGTCGCGCCGATCATGATCGCGCCCGAGTCCTTCACCCCAAGGTCGAAGGCGCCGCCGTACGAGAACGAGTCGAGGTTGTGCGACCCGTTGCCGGCCGCGGCATACACGTGCACGCCGTTGGCGGTCACGGTCTGCACCGTCGCGAAGATGGCCGGGTCGTACTCGCACGGGAAGGGGTCCGGAGCGCCGCCATAGCACTGGACCTCCAGCACGAGCGCGCCGCCAGGTGTGCTCGCGGCCGCGCCGTTGGCGATCCCGCCCGCGATGTCCTGCGGCAGGCCGACCGGCGTGTGCGTCGACATCATAACGTCCGCCTCCCAGACGATGCCGCGCATGCCGAAGCCGTTGTCCTCGGCGACCAGCTCGCCCAGCACGGCCGTGCCGTGGTCCCACGGGTAGTTGGCGGGGATCCAGACGGCGAACTGATCCTCGGCCTTGTTGATGATGTCCTCGTGGTCGTCGGTCCAGCCGGTCTCGACGTCGACGATCAGCGTGCCGATCCCGCGGCCGCCCGAGAACGTGTTGCCGTAGATCGAGTCCACGCCGTTCGGCGCCGCGGCCTTGTAGCCCTGAAAGCTCTCGTAGTTCGGCGTGCCGCCGAGAGCCGGCGGGCCGACCGGGAGCGCCGACGGAGGCAGCACCGGATCGCCGCCGCTGGGCGCCGGCCAGGCCAGACGCACGACGTCGAAGCCGTTGAGCGCGTCGCACAGCGCGCCGGTGACGTGGTCGTCGTCGACGTCGACGTAGTAGAAGAGGTTCAGGTCGTGTAGCGCGATGCCGCTGCGCGCCTCTCCCGAGGCACGCCAAGCGGCGAGCCACTCCTCGGACTGCTGGAACATCCGCCGCGGGCGGGCGCCCGCGTCGACCAGGAGCCCGTTCAGCTCCTCGATCTCGGGCGCGCTCCCGTGGAACCAGCCCTCGCGCACGCGGACGTCGGTCCCGGACGCGAACTTCAGCTGGAGCACGCGCTGCTGATGGCCGGGGTCCACCTGCGTCCAGGCGGGCTTGTCGGGCATCGGCGCCGGGCGGCTGGTGTCGCCACCGTATCCGAAGGGGTTCTGCGCCATGGCGGGCGCGGAAAGGGCAAGGCCGACGACGGAGCCGACCACAACACGGCGACACTCTCTCATTCCGGGATCCTCGAGGTGGTGAGGGGAGGGCAGGCCTCCAATCCTACGCCGGATGCGGCGCGGCGGACCGGCGGGTCCGCCAGAGGTCACAAGATCAATACCCGACGCGCTCGTAGCGCACTTGGAGGGGGTTCAGGCTGCGCTTTCCGGCGTAGAAGGCCGCGGCGCGAAGCGTGGTTCCCTCGGTGAAGACGAGCGGGCCCTTGTACAACGCCGCCTTGGCGGTCGGCTCGGAGCCGTCGAGCGTGTAGCGGATCTCCGCCCGGGGCGCGTCGCTGGCGAGGCGAACCTCGACCCGCTCCTCGAAGTCGCCCGGCTCGGGCGTCACGGTGACCTCGGCCGGCGCCAGGAAGAGCGCGAGCTCGGCGAGGAGCGGCACCGATTTGCTGTCGAGAACGCGCACGCGCACCGCGTCGGCAACGACGGTGTCGGTGACGAGGATACGGCTCACGCCGATCGTCGTCGCCTCGGCCAGCGCGCGCCACGCGCCGTCGGTCCGCACGTCGACGGCGAACGCGCGCACGCGCTGGCCGCGGGCGACGTGCTCGGAAAGCCGCACGCGGTTGAACGCGCGCGGCTCCTCGAGCTCGAGCGTCAGCGCGGGAGCGCCGTCTCCGGCCGCGGGCGCCCAGTAGGTCGCGGCCTGGCCGTCGAGCACCGCGCGCGCGGAGCGCTGCGGATCGCCGGCCCACACGCTGCTCGCGTGCGCCTGCGCGTCCGCCGCAAGGTCGACGTCGTAGATCGCGTCCAGCGCGCCGCGCAGCGCCATCAGAGCCGCGGCGTCGTTCTCGTGCACCAGCCCGCGCCGGTCGACCGGCAGGTTGAGCAGCAGGTTGGAGTTGCGCCCCACCGACCCGTGCCAGATGTCGAGCAGGTGCCGCAGCGTCTTGACGTCGTCGTCCTGATCCGGGTGGTAGTACCAGCCGGGGCGGATCGACACATCGCACTCCGACGGCACCCAGTGCGTCCCGTCCTCGTGACCGCTGGTGAGCTCGGGATAGCGCGGCGTACCGGGCGCGAGCTCGTCGCGGTTCAGCGTCGCCCACGCCGTCTCGTTCGAGTAGCCGCGCTCGTTCCCCACCCAGCGCACGTCGGGCCCCGCATCGCTGAAGATCACCGCGCCCGGCTGGTGCTCGCGAACCGTCGCGACGAAGCCCGGCCAGTCGTACACCTGGCGCTTGCCGTTCGGCCCTTCGCCGCAGGCTCCGTCGAACCACACCTCGAACACCGGCCCGTAGCCGGTGAGCACCTCGGTGAGCTGGTTCTTGAAGTACTCGTTGTAGCGCGGCGAGTCGCCGTAAACCGGGCAGTTGCGGTCCCAGGGCGACAGGTAGACCCCGAAGCCCAACCCGCGCTCGGCGCAGGCCTCGGAGAGCTCGCGCAGCACGTCGCCACCGCCGTCGCGCCACGGCGAGCTGGCGACGTCGTGCTCGGTGTAGGCCGAGTCCCAGAGGCAGAAACCGTCGTGGTGCTTGGCCGTCAGGATGATGCCCGTCATGCCCGCCGCACGCGCGACGTCGGCCCACTGGCCACAATCGAGCTCGGTCGGCAGGAAGCTCGACGGAGGCTCGCGCCCCTCGCCCCACTCCACGTCGGTGAACGTGTTCATGTTGAAGTGGACGAAGGCGTAGTACTCGCGCTCGTGCCACGCGAGCTGCCGCGGTTCGGGCAGCGCCCCCACCGGCTCGGGAGCGGCCGACGCGGGTGCGTCGTCGCGCGAGAAGAACATCAGGTGCTGCCAGGGCAGCCCGTCGAACTGATCGACGAGCGCAAAGCCGTGGGACTCCCACTCCTTGAGGATCTGCGCCCGCGACATCTTGTGGAGGCGCTTGATCGGCACGTCGGGATCCTCGAGGCGGAACTCAACCAGCGCGACGCGCCCGCCCGGCTTCAGCGCGGCACGCATCGCCGCGAGCATCTCGGCCGGCTTGGAGAACTCGTGGTACACGTCGACGAGCAGGATCAGGTCGCAGGAACCCGGCTCGACCCGCGGATCGGCCTCGCCACCGAGCACCGGCACGATGTTGTCGATGCCCGCCCGCTTGCCCCGCTCGGCCAGCATGTCGAGCATCTCCTGCTGGATGTCGACCGCCAGCACGCGGCCCTCGGGCCCGACGCGCTCCGCGATCGGGAGCGCGTGTACGCCGACCCCCACGCCCAGGTCGCACACCGTCATGCCCGGCTCGATCCCGAGCTGCGCGAGCAGCAGCTCGACGCCCTCCTCGGACTCGCGCGTCTCGCGCAGGAGCCACTCGGCTCCGGTCCAGTGCATCGTGCGCGCGATCTCGCGTCCGAGGAAGGCGTCCTGTGCCGCGGTGGGCGCGGCGAGCAGCGGAAGGCAGAGCAGCAGGCTGCGGAGAATCATGCCTCGCATGCTACCGCGCGACAGGCGGCGGCGACGATGCGGAACACGCCTAGCCGTTGTGGACGGTCAGCCGGCTGCGCGACTTGTCGACGATCAGGTGGCCCGCCTGCTCGTGCAGCTTCAGGAAGTGCGGCTGCTTGTGGTGGAACTCGAGCGCGGCCGCGTCGGTGTAGAGCTCGTATAGGAAGAAGGTGTCCGCGTCGTCCTCGTCCTGCGAGACGTGGAACTGGTGGCAGTCCGGCTCCTCGCGCACCGCGGCCTCGGCGGCGGCCAGGATGTGGGGCAGGAACTCCCCGGCGGTGCCGGGCTTCACGCGCAAAGTGACGAGCAGGGCGAAGCGGGTCATGACCGGCAGCCTAGGAAGGCCGCGTCCGTAGTACGATCGTTTTCCGCCTCCCCCCCCACCGGAGACACCCATGCCTTCCTTCCTGCGGGCTTCCCTCCTGCTCGTCGCCTTTACGCATCCGGCTGCGGATCAGTTCGACGGGACGGAGAACCCGGTCTCATCCATCGCGAGCGGCGCCTTCTCGGTGTTTGCCGCGGACCTCGACGGAGACGGCGACGCCGACCTGCTCTCCGCCTCGTCGTTCGACGACGTGATCGCGTGGTACGAGAACACCGACGGGTCCGGCGCCTTCGGGCCGCGACAGCTGATCTCGTTCACGGCCGACAACGCGACCGCGGTCGCGGCGGCCGACCTGGATGGAGACGGCGACCTCGACGTGCTGTCGACGTCCTCGGGCGACGACAAGGTCGCGTGGTACGAGAACACCGACGGCCTCGGAGCCTTCGGCCCGCAACAGCTGATCTCGAGCACCGCGGACGGCGCCTTCGCCGTCGCGGCGGCGGACGTGGATGGGGACGGCGACCTCGACGTGGTGGCGGGGTCGTTCAGCGACGACACCATCGCGTGGTTCGAGAACACCGATGGACTGGCGACCTTCGGCCCGGGCCAGACGATCACGACCGCGGCGGACGCATTCCAGTCGCTGCGCGCCACAGACCTCGACGGGGATGGCGACCTGGACCTCCTGTCCGCGTCGATCAACGACGACAAGATCGCCTGGTACCCGAACGCCGACGGGGCGGGCAGCTTTGGCGCGCAGGCAGTCATCACCGACGCAGTCGACTTCGCGCAGACGGTGACGTCCGCGGACGTGGATGGAGACGGCGATCAGGACGCGGTCGCGGGCTGGTTCAACGACGGGATCGCGTGGTTCGAGAACACCGACGGGGCGGGCGGCTTCGGGCCGCTGCAGGTCATCAGCACGGCGCTCGACGGCGTCGAGGCGGTCGGCACGGCCGACCTGGACGGCGACGGCGACGCGGACGTGGTGTCGTCGTCGGCCAACGACGACAGGGTGGCGTGGTACCGGAACGGGGGCGCGGGCGACTTCGGGCCGCAGCAGACCGTCACGACCGCGGCCGACTTCGCGCAGATCGCGGTGGCGGCCGACCTCGACGGAGACGGCGACCTCGACCTCGCCTCGGCCTCGTTCTTCGACGACAAGATCGCGTGGTACGAGAACCAGCTGTGTGCGGCCACCGCCGCGGCGGCCGAGGTCGTTCGGCTCGGCGATCCGCCGAACCCGTTCGCGCTTCTGCCCGGCGTCACGAGCGGGCCGGTACTCTGCGAGACCTGGGACCCGGTCGTCGACCACACGAGCTTCCTGCCCACGGCGACGATCGACACGCTCGCGGTCGCGCTAGCGCCGCTGAACTTCCCGTTTCCGCCGAACGGCACCATCCTCTGCGACTACTTCACGTTCGGCGGCACGCTGCTGTTGTCGTCGCCGCCGGGGGTTCCCTTCACCGTCCCGATCCCGAACCAGTGCAACCTGGTCGGCGCTACGCTCTGCGCGCAGGCGCTGTCGATCGACGGCGCGGTGACGCGCTATACGAACGCGCTGGACATCACGATCGGAACCCACTGACGTGGAGGCGCCGCTCTTCCCCGCGCAGCTGCTCACCGAGCGGCTGCTGATGAGGGTCGCCGAACCCGACGACGCCCCGGAGGTCAACGCCGCGATCACGGCGTCGCTCGCCGAGCTCGGGCGCTGGCTCGACTGGGCCCGGGCGGGTCCGGGCGCGGCGGAGACGCGCGCCTTCCTCGTCGAGGCGCGCGGACGCTTCGAGGCGCGCGCGGAGGTGCCGGTGCTCTGCTTTGTCCGCGACGGCGGTGCGCTGTGCGGCGGCGGCGGGATCCAGAACATCCGCTGGGACGAGCGCTCTTTCGAGATCGGCTACTGGCTCCGCACCTCGCAGACCGGCCGCGGCTACGCCACCGAGCTGACCCACGCGCTGACCGATCACTGCCTGCGGTCGCTGGGCGCGAAGCGGGTCGAGATCCTCTGCAGCGACCGGAACGCCGCGAGCCGGCGCGTCGCCGAGCGCGCGGGGTACGCGCTTGAACGCATCGTCCCGCAGGACCGCACCGACCCGGACGGCGTCCGGGCGGGGAGCTGCGTCTACGTGGCCCGTCCAGGCTACGGCGAAATCCCCCGGAAACTCCCGCCCCCGCCGGAGACGTAGCCTCGGAACCGCCATCCCTAGCCCCCCCCGCTAGACTACGCCGGACCGACCGGGCGACCCTCGCGCCTTGAACGACCACAGCTCCCATCCATCCAGCCGCGCGCGGATCGACGACGCGCAGCAGCTGCTCAAGTCGCGCTGCGGCGAGGGCGCGGACCTCGCCCTGGTGCGCCGCGTCCTGGCGGGCCAGCCCGACGCTTCGCGCCTGCTGCTCGACCGGCTCGGCTGCCTCGCACGCTTCCTGGGCGCGCTCAACCAGCGCTCGGGAAGCACCTTCGACGACCACGAGATCGCGGACGTCGTGCAGGACACGCTGATCGTGGTCTGGCGCAAGCTCGCGAGCTTCCGCGGCCCCGACGGACTCGAGTCCTGGGTCCTGCGCATCGCGCGCTTCGAGTTCCAGAACGCGCGCCGCAAGAAGGCGCGCCGGGCGGTGATCATGAAGCCCATCGAGACGCAGTCCGAAGCCGCGGCCCCCGGCGATCACGCGGGCCGCGAGGTGGAGCGGCAGACCCTCGCGCAGGTCCTGGGCGAGCTGGACCCCAAGATGAGCCAGACCATCGAGCTCAAGCACTTCGACGGGTTGACCTTCGACGAGATCGGCGAGCGCATGGGCTGCTCGGCCAACACCGCCAAGACACGCTACTACCGCGGTCTGGTACGCCTCGCCGACGCGCTGGAAGGCACCGAGCTATGAGCGATCACCCCGAAGAGCACGAGGACCTGATCCGCGCCGTCGTCGTCGGCGACGTGCTGCCGGACGCGCCCGAGGTCGAGGAGCGCAGCGCTTCCTGCCCCGTGTGTGCGGCCGAGCTCGGCCGCCTGGCGCGCACGCAGTCGCTGCTGGCCGACGAGGCGCAAGAGGACGCCGAGCTGCTCGCGCTGGCGGCCGAGATGGGACGGGCGCCGGGCGGTGATCGCATCGCCGCCTTCACCGATCACCCCGAGTTCGGGCGCTACCAGGCCAAGGACCGCGGTCCCAGCGGGTTGCGCGGCTGGCTGCTCACGGCCGGCGTGGCGGCGGCGGCCGCGGCCGTGGTGTTGCTCGTGCTCAACGCTGGCGACGGCGCGCCCCCGATCGAGCCGGTTCCCGGCGGCACCGGGCCGCTGCTGAGCGACTCCTCGGTCGCGCTGGAGCCCTTCGACGGCTTCGACGACGACCTGGTGCTGCGCTTCGCTCCAGGCAGCGCGATCGAGGCGGATGTGGCAGAGTATGAGGTCGTGGTCGAGGGCGCCGGGGCCGACTACCGCCGAACCTTCTTCACAGCCGACCAGCAATGGAGCGATCCAACAGAGGTCCGCGAGTTCCCGCCAACGATCTCGGTCACCGTGCACGCGAAGGACGTCGCGGGGACGGTCATCGGAAGCAGCGAGCCGGTCTCGGGGCGACGCTCGCCCTAGCGCTCATCCCTTGCCTCGGGTTCGGCCAAACGTCCGAGGAGCCGCGCAGCGAGGTCGCGCGCCTGCTCGTGCCGTTCCTCGACGTGTACTACGCCTTGGAGCTGAGCGCGGCGGCCGAGGCCGGGCATGACGATGCCAACGCCTATCCCTATGCGTTCGAGCTGATCAGGAGCTTGCGCGCCAACGGGCGCACCGACGTCGCGTCGGATCTGCTCGCGGCCGTCCGCACGCACTTTCCCGAGCCGGGCCAGCACCTGCCCCACGCCCTCTACTACGAGGCCGACCTCGCCCGCGACCGCGGGCGGCTGAGCCAGGCCCTCACCGAGATCGAGGCCGCCGAGGTCGCCGCGCAGTCGTCCGCCGACCCGCTGCTGCTGCAGCGGATCCACGCGGTGCGCATGCAGACGTACTCGGACATGGGGCTGCTCCACCTCGCCTTCGAAGCCTATCGCGACTTCCGCCTCGAGGCCGATCGCGCCACCGCGGTGAACGAGGCCGAGATCGAACGCATCACGTCCACGCTGGAGCCCGACGAGGCCGCGCCGCCCGGTCTCCAGGCCCTGCTCTACAACCGGATCCTGCTGCGCCTCTATCCCGATCAGCACGGCTGTACGCTCGAGCTCACGCGCCGCCGGCACGCCGAGGCGGTGGCGCACATGGATGCGCTGCTCGCGGACGAGGAGCTGATCGCCCTCTACGGCGCCCAGCGCGAGTGGTTCGAGCTACGCCTCCTGCTCACGCGCGGCATCGCGCGCCGGCTGCAGGCTCGCGACGAAGCCGCGCGCGGCGACAGCGCGTACGCCGAGGAGCTCCTGATCGGCGCTGCCGACGACCTGAGCTACGTCCTGGACCGCGACCTGGACGAGGCGATCGGAGTCGGCATGCTGACGGTCGAAGAGGCGCTGAAGGGCCTCCTGGCGCGGGTCGACGTCGCGTGGCTAGAGTCCGATCTCGACGCGGCCGAAGACGACTTCGAGCGCCTAGACGCGCTGCTCGAAGGCCGCGCAGCCGGAGCGCGCGCCGAGGACATGGCCCGGCTCGCCGCCCTGCGCGCGCGGCACCTGCTGGGCGGGAAGCCGTCGAAGAGCGAGCTGCGCTCGGCGCTCGCGCGCCTCGAGGCAGCGTACGGTCAAGTCGAGCGCGACTGGCTCGCGGCGGAGCGCATGCCGGGGGGCCTGGGCTTCCTGCACTGGGATGTGCAGACGATGGTGCTCGCGACGTGGATCGACCTGCTGCTCGCGCTCGACGCCGAGGGCGGTCCACGCGACGCGCTCCACGTCGTGGCGCGCGCGCAGGCCCTCGCGACGCTCGCGCGGCGGATCGGCGGGGCCGAGCTGACGAAGGACGCTGCGCGGCTGACCGACAGCTTCCTCGCGGGCCTTCCCGATGAGTCCGGCGTCGTCGTGTTCCTGCCTTCGCTCGACGATACGCACGTGCTCGCCGCGGATCGGCACGGCGTGGTCTGGGGGCGTGCGCCCTCGCGGCGGGTGCTCGAGGAGCTCGGGCGACGACTCGTGCTCGATACCGGCCGCGAGCCGCAGGGCGACTTGGAGGGGCGCAAGCGGCGGATCGCGGCCTCAGCCACGGCGCTCGCGGAGGAGCTCTTTCCCGACGCCGTCGCCGCTCGCGTGACGAAGTGGCGGCGGGTGGCGTTCGCGGGCTCCGAGCTCTTCGGCGGGCCGCCGCTCGAAGTACTCGCGCTCGACGGCGAGTCGCTGGGGAGCACCCACGCGACCTCGTACCTGCCGGGGCTGCCGCTTGCCGCGCTGCTGGCCGAGCACTGGCCTGAGGCGCGGCCCGAGGCGAAGTCGGTGATCATCGCCGGGCCGCATCGGCCGGGGGATCTAGCGCTCCCGCTCGAGGCGCAAGTCCTCGATCAGCTCAAACGACTGGCGGCCGGCGGCCTGCTCCGCACCGGAGGCGATGCGCACCTTCAGGGCGTGTCGTTCGCGGACACGTCGACGCTGAGCCTCGTCGCGCACGGATCGTACGACGCCAGCCGCGAACGCCCCGCGCTCGTGGCCCTTGCGTCCTACGCGCCGGACGCCGACGGCCTGCTCGACTGCTCCGCGCTCGAAAGCTACGGCGAAGCGGGGGGCCTGCCGCCGCTGGTGCTCTTCTTCACCTGCAAGGCCGCGATCGGCCCGGTCGCCCGCGGCGACACCGGCGCGACCCACCTTGGCGGCGCGGCGCTCCTGGGCGGCGCAGGCGCGGTGCTGCTGGCCCCAAACGACATCTCACTTGAGGCGGCGCTGCACATCCAGGAGGCGCTGCTCGAGCGCCTCCGCGCAGGGGATTCCCCGGACGAGGCGCTACGTCGCGCCCGGACGGCGGTCGCGGCGATTCCGGAGCTCTCCGACCCCTTCTATCACAGCTCACTGCGCCTTTTCGGCGTGGGGCACCGCCCGCTTGTTCCCTGACGCAGCGGCCGAGCGGCCCTGAGAATCTCGCTTGACGCTGAAACTCCAGGGTCAAGAAGCGACGTTCCGTTCCTATGAAGAAAATAGCGCTCACAACGTTTCCCCTCACTTTGTTGATCGCACCCGCCCTGGCGCAGATTCCCTCGGGCAACTACGCGCCGAACGAGGCCGTCAACGCGATCGACTGGCCTCCGCTGCCCATCACCCAGGGCGGGGCCTTCCAGAGCGCCCATCTGGCGCCGTTCTTCGGCGAGCTCTCGCCGGATGGCGCGGTGCACCGCGGCGGTAAGGCGTTCCTCGTTCAGAGCGCCCCGTTCCACGCAACCGTGCTGGAACTATCCACGACGGGTGTGCTCGACATCGCACCGGTCGAGCCCTCCCACGCCTACGAGGCGTGGGGCTTGGCGATGGCCAACGCGAGCGGCGTGGAGCTGTACCAGCATCCCGGGCCGGTGTCGACCATCGCCAGCACGAGCGCTTGGCAGGGGCTCTCGTGCCTCCGCGCAGCGGACCTCGATGGCGCGGGCATGGGCGACCTCGTCGGAGCCAAGGGCAGCGACTTCGCGACGCTGACGCACGACGGAACGGGGTGGACGGCGAGCGCCACCTTCTCGGCGCTGGGCACGATCCTCGACGTTCAAGCCGTCAACTGGGACGGAGTCAACGAAGAAGAGATCGGCATCCTGACGACCGCGGGCGTGGAGGTCCGCAACGGGTCCGGGACGCTCCTCGCGTTCTTCGCGGGCCCGGCGACCGAGGGCCTGCTGGCCGCGATTCCGCCGATGGAGGGCTTCACCACCGGCCGCCTGGCCTGGGCCTATCCGCACAACGGCGACGAGCTCCTGCTGATCTGCGACTACGGCGGTTCGCGCGAGGACTGCGGGGCCTTTGCGTACGCGCCTGCGACGCTGGCGTCGGCCGTCTACAAGGACGCGAGCGGCGCACGGCGCGTCGACCTGATCACGGGATCGGAGACCGATCTCTACATGCGCTACTTCCAGCACCAGCCGGACGACAATCCGCCGCCGCCCCCGTACACGCCGGACGACGACGACTCGAAGATCGAGCTCGGAGGACTCTATCCCCCGAGCTCATGCCGGCCGGCATTCGGCGACATCACGGGGGACAACGTGCCGGACCTGATGCTCGGTCGCCACAACGACGACGTGCTGTACTTCGTCGGCGGGGTGAAGAAGAACGTCGGCGGCATCCCGATCAGCTCGGCGGCGCCCTTTGTGCTGCCGTCGCGCATCGAGGACACGGCCGGCGACATGTGGTTCGTAACCCACCTGAGCCTTCCCACCGACCTGACGCCGTACACCCACGTGAAGATGCAGCTATGGTGGTCGACCGACGGCATCGACCTCGAGTCCGGCGCTGTACCTGGCGGCAACGCGGTGTTCGAACTGGACGAGATGACGGGCGACTACCAACCCGACACGGGCGTGGCCGCCGACATGAAGGTCGCGCTGCCTCTGAACAGCGGCGAGGGGTGCTGGCTGACGAACGGCTACTACCTCACGTGCCGGTTGGTTGAGCTCGACACCCAGAATCGCGTCGTCGGTGGCTCGGGGATTGTCGACGTGTCCTTCGCCTACAACCCGGACATCCTGGACGAGATGGACCCGGAGGCCGACAGCCGTGTGGCGCTCGACAACAACTGCACCGGCGGCAGCGGGCCGGTCGAGGCTCCAGCTTTCGTGCTGGAGCCTCGTTGGGCGACCTTGCCTCCGCCGGCGATCGCGACCCCGGGGGCGCTAGCGGTCAATCCGACGATGCCGACCTACGTCCACTAGAAGCTGTCGTCGATCAAGACCAGCGTGGCCGGATCGATCAGTCGAATCTCACCCAGCGGCGTCACTACGGCGCCCTGGGTGTAGAGCCGCAGGGTCTCGAAACCCGCCGGCTGGTCGGGGATATTCACGACCAGCGGCTCGAGCACGCTCGGATCCCACGGCCCCGAGAACAGGACCTGCGCCGTCGGGCTCAGGAAGAGCGTGCCGGTGATCCCGGGCAGCTCGAAGGGCGACGAGCTCGGGCCGAGCGCGATGATCGCGAGGTCGCCGGGCTCGCCGTAGAAGTAGAGCGCCGCGGGGCCGGCGTCGCGCGCCGGCGACTTGGTCCAGAAGCTGCGATGCGGTCCGGGCAGCGTGACGACGTCGGCCGGGCCGGCGGCGAGCTCGTTGCCCGGGGCGCCGTCGGGGCACATGCCGAAGAGCGAGCCCGACAGGCCCGGGGCGCCGGCGAGGAGCGTGGTGTCCAGCAGCTCGACCGACGGCGTCGTCGACGCGGCGACGACCTCGATCGCGTCGCCTCCCGTGCCGGGGATCCCGCAGATCAGACCGCCGGGGCAGTCGCAGTAGTCCCCGTAGCCGCCGTTGCCGGCCTGGATGTTGTTGCCCCAGGCCTGGAGCGTCGAGCCCTCGAGCGCGACCGCGTCACCGCCGTCGCCGCCGTGCAGGATGCCGTAGAAGGCCGCCCCGCCGCCGTGGCCGCCGGTCACGAGCGAGTCCATCAGCACGACGCTCGAATCCTTCGCGCGCAGCCCGGCGCCGCCCGGCTGAGCGACGACGAAGAGGAAGAGCTCGGACGACCCGTGCCCGCCCGAGACGAAGCTGCGCAGCACGCGCGCGTCGGCGACCGTGTCGAGCACGAGGCCGTCGCCGCCGGGCTGAAAGGTGCCCTCGCTCAGCTCGGAGTCGAAGCCGCACTCCTCGACCCAAACGGTGCCGCCGCACTGCTCGACGAGCAGCGCGTCGGTGTCGGTGGCGAGGAAGTTGAGCCGGCGCAGCAGCACCTCGCTGCCGGCCGGGATGTTCCGGATGGTCGATCCCCCGACGAAGACCTCGGCCAGGTTGTCGGCCTCGAGCGCGACGTCCTTGCCGTCGAGCACGAAGGCGGGGTAGTCGCCCTCAAAGATCAGGATCGTGTCGCCGTCTGCGGCGAAGTCGATCGCGGTCTGGATGTCGGCAAAGTCGGCTCCGGTCCCAGGGGTATCATCGACGGTGTGGACCGAGGGGGTGAGACCGGCGGCGGCAAACAGCAATGCGTGGAGCATCATCAGTTTGGGTTCCTGTTCAGCGAGTTGTGAAAGCCGGGGTTTCCCCATCCTAGCGACCGAGGCGGAGATCGGGGTGCCGTAGTGCGGTTGCCGGATTTGCGGGAGCCGGTGAGGATGGACATCCCTCCCCGCAACACGGGAAAGCAAGGAGAACTCCCGCTGTGAGAACGAAGCACCTGTTCCTCACCACCGCACTGCTCGTGGGGTCGCTCGACGCCGCGGTTCACGCTCAGGATCTCATGGGGATCCACTTCGACTCGGGCATCCTCTACAGCATCGACGGCTCGACCGCGGCCGTGACGGCGATCGGTTCCACGGGCATCGGGCAGGCCGCGAGCCTCGACGTCGCGCCCAACGGCAAGCTGTACGCGTTCAACGCGGGCACTCCGAACGCGCTCTTCGAGATCGATCCGAAGACCGCTCTCGCGACTCAGGTCGCGCCTTCACTCGGCATCGGGTTCGTGTTCGAGGGCGGCCTCGCCATCGCTCCGGACGGCACCGCCTATGGCATGAGCCAGGACGACTCGACCGACCCCGCGCTATTCGAGATCGACCTCGAAACCGGGTTGGCCGAGGTCACCGTGCTGCTCGCGGGCGGCAACGCCGACATGAACGGCCTTGCGTGGCGCATCGACGGGAAGCTGATCGGGCTCGACCGGGTCAGCAACTCGCTGCTCGAGATCGATCCGGAGACCGGCGCCGTCAACGTCATCGCGCCCGCGCTCGGAGGCGTGGGGAACGCCGGTGGCATGTCGATCCGCGGCGGCGTTGGCTACTACAACACCGCCGCGACCACCGGCTCGAACTCGCTCTGGCGCTTCGATCCCTTCTCCGGCGAGCAGGAGCTCATCGGTTCGTTCGGTGGCGCGATCACGGGGACCGGGATGGCTGGCCTGGTCGGCCCCGGGCCGACCATCGGGCAGCCGCAGCCGCTGACCGCGGGCAGCTTCAGCACGATCCAGCTGACCGGAGCGGCGCCGGCCGCCGTGGTGGTCTTCTCCTTCTCGTCGTCGACCGGCTCCTCGCCGGTCCCCGGCGCGGGCTGCACCAGCCTCACCTACGACCTGGGCCGGCCGCGCCCGTTCGCCACCGCGCTGACCAACGCAGACGGCGACGCGACGCTCGTCGCTTCCATCCCGCCGTCGGCCGCGGGGCTCACCATCTTCTACCAGGCGGCCGACGTATCGAGCTGCACGGTGAGCAACCTCGTGCAGGTCACCTTGCCGTAGGAGTCAGAGCCCCGCTCCCGACACGAACCACACCTGGCCCTGGGCGGAGTGCCCGCCCAGGATCAGGTCCGGCACGCCGTCGCCGTCGACGTCCCCGCCGGCGTCGAGCGCCGAGCCGAGCCCCAGGTGCGGCGCGCCGCCGTACTTCGCCCAGCGCACCGCCGGCGCCTCGCCGGGAAGCTCGATCCCGCGGAGCACCAGCACGAGTCCTTCGCCGGGGAAGCTCTGGGTCAGGAGCGGACTCGCGACGACCAGCTCGTCGCGTCCGTCGCCGTCGCCGTCGCCGAGCACGGCGAGCGCCGACCCGGTCAGCACGCCGCCCGGCAGGGTGAACACGCGCGGTGACGGCTCGTAGCCCGCGCCGAGCGAGAAGAGATAGGACCAGCCTCCGGTGCCTGGCTCCCAGGTCACCTGGGTGAAGCGCGAGCGCCCCGGACCGCCGAGCACCAGGTCGTCGCGACCGTCGCCGTTCAGGTCGCCCGCCGCCAGCTCGCTCCCCAGCCCCTCGCCCGCGGCGTCGCCCTCTAGCTCCCAGGCCGGAGCGGGCAGCAGTCCGCCGGGCGAGCCGCGGAAGACGACGATGCGCCCCACGTCCTCGCCCGCGTCGCCGTCGAAGCCGGGTGCGCCGACCACGACGTCGTCGAGCGCGTCGCCGTCGCCGTCGCCCGCGGATGCAACCGCGGCGCCGAAGAGCTCCACGGGCGCGGTGCCGCTCGCCTCCCAGGCGGGCAGCGGCTCGACCGGACCGGACTCCTTGCCTAGGTAGAGCTCAGCCTTCCCAGAGCGCCGCGCGGGCCCGTCGTAGTTGGGGTGGCCGAGCAGCACGTCCGCGAGCCCGTCGCCGTTCACGTCGCCCGCGCCCGCGACGACCTCTCCGTACCCGAGTTGATCGCCCAGCCAGATGTGCGAGCCCATCGCGCTGAGCCCTTCGGCCGAGCCGAGCAGCAGCGTGCAGCGCCCCACGCCCGCCGGCACGTGCGTGCCGCCGACGAGCAGGTCGTCGAAGCCGTCGCCGTTCACGTCGCCCGGCCCGGCGACGGCTTGCCCGGTGCCCTCGGTCCCTTCGCCGGCGCTCCAGCCGAAGTCGGGCTCGATCGAGGGCCCCTCCGGCGAGCCGTGGTACACGAAGACGCGCCCCTTGCCCTCTCCGCCGGCGTCGAAGCCAGGGGCTCCGATCGCGACGTCGTCGAAGCCGTCGCCGTTCACGTCGCCCACGATCGACACGTCGGCGCCGAAGTCGTCGGAGGCCGGCCAGCCGCTCCAGGTCGCCGGGCCGGCGACTTCGTCCGAGCCTCCGTAGTAGAGGAAGGCGCCGCCCCCGCGCTCGCTCTGCAGCGCGCCGACGAGCACGTCGTCGAACCCGTCGCCGTTCACGTCGCCGACGCCGGCCGCAGCCGTCGCGAAGCCGTCGTCCGAGCGGTCGAACGCGAACGATCGCGGCGGGAGCAGGTGCCGCGCCCGGCGCGCGGGCGCCAGGAACAGGTGCGCCGCGCCGAAGACGCGCTTGCCGGAGTACTCCTGCGAGAAGCCGACGACGAAGTCCTCCAAGCCATCGGCGTTCACGTCGCCCGCGGCGGCGACCACAGGCGGCGCGAAGACGCCCGCGGGCGACATCGACGAGGCCGGCGGAGGCCGATCGAAGCGGTGCTGGGGCGCCGAGCTCAGCGGGCGCGCCGCACCGGTGTAGTCGCCCTGGAAGTACAACACCGCCGCATCCCGGCCATCCGCCGACTGCACGCTCACCAGGAGGCTGCGGAGCGGGTCGCGGTGGGAGAGGAACGAGTCGACGTAGGCGATCTCCCAGCCCGGCTCCGCGGCATAGCCCCAGGACGGCTCGGCCGCGAGCCCGTCCTGCGCGCCGGAGTAGAGGTCGAGCCGACGCGGGAACGGCCCATCGCCGCCGAGCGTCGAGCCGACGAGCAGCTCGTCGCGGCCATCGCCGTCGAAGTCGGCGGTCGCCAGCGTAGCGCCGAGCCCCTGCCCGGCGCGGCCGGGGACGGTGCGGCTCGGGAGCTCGGGGAGCCCGCCGGCGCCTCCGAGGTAGATGCGGAGCTCGCCATTGCCGCCGGTCGCCGCGGCGTTGCCGACCACCAGGTCGCCGAAGCCGTCGCCGTTCAGGTCGCCTCCGAAGCGGATTCCGAGCCCCGCCAGCGGGCCGCCGAAGGCGGCGATCGGCGAGCCCGTAGCGCGCCAGTCGACCTCCTCGAAGCTCGCCGGCGCCGCGAGGTCGAGCGGGCCGTACCACACTCCGACCTGCGCGACAAAGCCCCCGCCCGAGCGCACACGGCCGAGCACGCAGAAGTCGGCGGCTCCGTCGCCGTTGACGTCGCCGGCGCCGATCGCCGCGTAAACGCGCGCTTCGTCGCTGCCGTCGATGGTCCAGTCGGCGCTCGAGCTCAACCCACCCGGCGAGCCCAGGAACACGTGCACGCGCCCCGCGTCGTCGACCGCCGCCACGTCCTCGGCCGAGGCGGTGAAGAACACGTCGCCGAGGCCGTCGCCGTTCAGGTCGCCGGCGGAGCCCAGCGGAAAGCCGAAGAGGCCGCCGGGGTCCGGCCCCTCCTGTTGCCAGGCGGGCGAGGTGAAGCGCGGCCCGACCTCGATCGGGTAGCTCGCGGCCTCGTCGTTGAGCACCATCCGCAGCGTGGTGCCGTCGAGCGTGAAGCGCGCGCCCAGGCGGTCTCCGCTGGCGTCGGTCGCGGCCAGCTCGGCGCACGCAAGCTGCGGCGAACCGTCGGGCTCGCAGAAGAGCGCACGGCTGCGGTCGGGCGAGAGCCGCGGCTCGAGCTCGGTCTCGAGCTCCAGGTCAATCCACACCGGACCATCGCCGGGCAGGCGCTCGCGCAGGCGCAGGCGCAGCTCGACGCCGCGTCCGTCGTTCCCGCAGCGCTCCTCGAGCCCCGGTCGCGAAAGGAAGACCGCGTCGCCGTCTCCGATCAGCTGCGGAGGAGGCAGCCGCCGCGCCGAGGGCAGCTCGCCACCGCGCCCCAGCGCAGTCGCGGAGACGCGCACCGACCACGGCGCCGCCGCGTCGAAGCGCGGGCGCACGACCAGCCCATCGGCATCGGCCGCCGCCCGCAGCCCGTGCGCGCGGTTGACGGCGCTCCAGGCGACGCCGGCGGGCGCGAAGGCGTACTCCTGGTCGCGCAGGACGTCGAGGGCCACGTCGAGCCAAGGCTCGGGCGCCCCCGCCAGCAAGCGGCTGCCGTGGCGCTGCCCGCCGACCACGGTCGGGCCCGTCGGCGCGGAGCAAGAGCCGGCGACCCCAAAGGCGAGGAGCGTCAGCGCGACGGTTCGGGTGCGTGTCATACGGAGGCAGCGGGCGTCGGGGCGCAGCGGCCCCATCCTACGGCGACCGAACCGCCGTCCGCGCCGGCTTTTCGAGTCAGGAGCCGGTCAACGAGTGCTCGACCCCAAGCGACGGCTTGGGCGGCTGGGAACCTCCGAGCCGGGTGAGGACCATCCCCGCGAACACGATGGCCGCTCCGGCCCACTGCACGCTTGAGGGAACCTCGTGGAGGAGCAGATAGGCGAACAGGATCCCGAGCACGGGCGACAGCATCGACCCGTTGGCGACGTCGCGCGCGGGGAGCGTGTCGATCGAGCGATACCACGCGAGCTGCCCCCCCACTGTCACGACCGCCGCATACACCGTCATCATCAGCCACAGCTCCGGGCCGAAGGCGTCGGCGAAGTGCTCGAGGCCGTAGTGGAAGGCCCCGACGGCGAAGAACAGGACGGCGGAGATCAGGTTGCGGAAGAAGACGAAGCCGCCGAGCGAGATGTGCTCGAGCGTGCGCTTGCTGACGATGGCGGCCACCCCCTGCAGCACGGCGGCACCGAGCACGAAGAGCTCGCCGCGCATCAGCGCCCAATCGCTCTGAAAGAGCACCAGGCCCAGGATCCCGACCACGATCACCGCGTAGCCGATCCGCGGCATCGCGGGCACCGCCTGCTTCATCACGAACGCCGAGAGCAGGGCGTAGACGACCGACTCGAAGCGCCCCAGGAGCACGACGTTCGTCACCGACGTGTTCTCGAGCGCGAGGAACAGCAGCACCGGGATCGCGACGGCGAAGAGCGCCGAGACCGCGAGCCTCCTCCAGCCAAGCGACGGGCACACGCGCAGCTCGGAGAAGATGCGGCTCGGGCGAAAGGTGACGAGTGCCACGAGCCCCGCCGCCGCGTTGCCGACGAAGAGCACGTTGCAGAAGTTGATCTCGTTCGCGCCGACCCCCAGCGGCTGGTTCATCTGAAGCCACTTGAGCACGGGCGCCGCCGCCGCGAGGAGGGCGACGGCCAGCAGGAGGAGAAGGAAGGGGCGGAGCGGCGGCATGGAGCGCGGCGGATCTTACGGCGGCAGGCGGCCCTCGGGGGAGGGTCTAGCGGGTCGACGCCCTACGGCCCGCCCAGCCTGCGGTGACAGCGCGGGAGACGGGGCGGGGCGCCGCCGTCTGCGACGGCGCGGCGTCCCCGGGAGGGCACCCCACCGCCTTTTTCATAGAGCGATTATTTGTAACCGACCTCAAATCTATCTATACCGCGTAGTGAACCGGTGTCGACTGGCCATCGGTGACGCCCTCGGGGCAGCAATTGTCCATCTAAAAACCTCGACATCGCGGCGCAGCTTTCCCGCAGGCGACGCACGGGCACGAATCGGGCGAGCAAGCGCCGCGCTCTCCGCGAGGTTTCCTATCGTCGGGCCATGTTGCTCGCGACCGGGTCGAGGCATCCGCTTGCGACTCACCCCCCACACCTTTCCTTGCAGAAGGTCGACTAGATGAGACAACCCCAACTGCGGACGATGACGAGCATCGCCGCTTGCCTGTCGCTCCTTTCCGTCGCTGGCACGACGGCTCCCCAACAAGCCCAGGGCCAGACCTCAGGAGTTCGCACCGTTCCCTTCGTGCCGGCGCAGGCCGGCCCGGGTGCGCCGGCGACCGACCTAACGCTCTACGCGCCGGGTCGGGTGCTGGTGCAGCTCACGCAAGGCGCGCTCGACGCGTCGACGCTGGACCGCGCGTGGCGCGGAGCCGAGGCGCTGTCCGCGCTCACCGGCGTCTCGGCGATCGACGCGGAGCTCGCCACCCAACAGGTGACCGGCGTCTACCGCACGCTGATCGAGGCGGCGGACTTCGTGCTCGAGCGCGAGCTCGGCATGGACCGGTGGTACACGGCCGAGGTCGATCCCGGCACGGACATCGAGCAACTCGCGCAGCGCCTGCGCGCCCTGCCCGAGGTCGAGGACGCGCACCCCGATTGGCGCGCGTTCCCCGCCGACGTCCCGAACGACCCGCTCCACGGCATCCACTGGGGCCACAACAACACCGGGCAGATGCTCGACTTCTGCTGGGGTTGCGGCGGTCACCCGAGCGGCAGCCCGGTCGGCACGCCGGGCTTCGACTCCAGCGCCCAAACGGCGTGGGACGGCCCGCAGGGCTACGGCTCCTCCGGTGTCGTGATCGCGATCATCGACAGCGGCGTCGACGTGGGGCACCCCGACCTGACCCAGGTCGCGGGTTACGACTACGGCGACAACGACTCGAACGCGGACGACAACTCGTCGGACCCGGGTCACGGCACCGCTTGCGCGGGGGTCGCGGCGGCGATCGACAACAACTCGCTCGGCACCGCGGGCATCGCGGGCGGCTGCTCGATCATGCCGCTGAAGGTCGCGAACAGCGCCGGCAGCATGTTCTTCTCGGCGGTCGCGAACGCCATCACGCACACGGCGGACAACGGCGCGGACATCGCGTCGCTCAGCCTGGGCGCCGCGATCTCGAACGACACGACGACGTCGAGCGCGATCAGCTACGCGAACTCCAACGGCGTCACGATCCTGGCCGCCACGGCGAACTCGAACCAGTCGACGATCGACTACCCCGCGAACAACGCGCTGGTCATCGGCGTCGGCTCGGCCTCGCCTTGCGGCGAACGCAAGCGTTCGTCCTCGTCGTCGGGCGAGGTCAACCCCGGCGTCGCCACCGACCCGAACGGCTATACCTGCGACGGTGAGCGCTGGTGGGGCTCCAACTACGGCCCCAACAGCCAGGACGCCGCAGGCGCCGTCGACGTGATCGCGCCGACGATCCTGCCGACGACCGACATCGCCGGAGGCGGCGGCTACGCCTCGGGCAACTACTACAACTGGTTCAACGGCACGTCGTGCTCGACGCCCTACGCGGCCGGCGTGTGCGCGCTGATCCTCTCGGCCAACCCGTCGTTCTCGCCCGCGGACGTGCGCGCGCGCCTCGTCTCGACGTGCGACGATGTCGTCAGCGTCGAGTCCGGCGTCGGGTGGGACCGCTATACCGGCTACGGCATGGTCAACGCCGCCGCGGCGGTGAACGCCACGCCTACCACGCAGGACTACGCGACGATCCCGTACTCGACCGGCTTCGAGAGCGGCTCGCTCGACAGCTACTGGAAGGCCGTTGCCGGCGTCGAGGGTCGCATCCTCGTCACCTCGGCGAACACTCCCGACGCGGGCTCGTTCCACCTGACGATGGACGACGCCACGAGCGCCGGCGCGTTCTCGCAGAACGAGGCCTGGCTGCACCTCGACCTCAGCGGCGAGTCGCAGGTCTCCCTCAGCTTCCGCTGGAAGGAGTTCGGCGACGAGACCCACGCGCAGGACGGCGTGTACTTCTCCGACAACGGCGGGTCTTCCTTCGTCAAGGTCGCGAACCTGCAGGACGGCACGACGACGTACCAGACGATCGCGCTCGACCTCGACTCCCTCGCGGCCGGCGCCGGGCTGTCGCTGACCTCGGACTTCGTCGTGAAGTTCCAGCAGTACGACAACTACCCCATCGCCTCCGACGGGTTCGCGTTCGACCAGATCACGGTCGAGCCCGGCGGCGGCACCGGCGGCCCTGACTACGCCACCCTGCCGTATACGACCGGCTTCGAGAGCGGTCTGGACAGCTACTGGTCGACCGTCGAGGGCACCGAGGGACGCGTCGTCGTCAACTCGGCCGACGGCCCTTACGCGGGCTCGCAACACCTCAAGATGGACGACACCATCAACGGCGGCGCGTTCTCGCAGAACGAGGCGTGGCTGCGCCTCGATCTCTCGGGTGAGAGCCAGGTCGAGATGTCGTTCCAGTGGAAGGAGTTCGGCGACGAGACGCACAGCCAGGACGGCGTGTACTTCTCCGACAACGGCGGCTCCAGCTTCGTCAAGGTCGTGGACCTGAACGGCGGCTCGACGACCAACAACACCTGGCAGCTGGTCTCGCTCGACGTCGACTCGCTCGCCTCGGGCGCGGGTCTGTCGCTGAGCTCGACCTTCGTCGTGAAGCTGCAGCAGTACGACAACTACTCGATCGCGACCGACGGGTTCGCGTTCGACGAGGTTCGGGTCGAGCAGGGCTCGGGCTCGAGCGACTACGTCTCCCCGCCGTACGCGACGGGCTTCGAGTCGGGCCTCGACCCCACCTGGGTCATCTTCGAGGGCACCGAGGGCCGCGTGCAGGTCACGTCGGCCAACGGCCCGTTCGCCGGCTCGTTCCACCTGACGATGGACGACGACCTGAACGGCGGCGCCTTCTCGCAGAACGAGGCGTGGCTGCGCCTCGACCTCTCCGGGCAGAGCCAGGCCTCGCTGACCTTCCGCTGGAAGGACTTCTCGGACGAGACGCACTCCCAGGACGGGATCTACTTCTCCAGCAACGGCGGTACTTCCTTCGTGAAGGTCCACGACCTCAACGGCGGCTCGACCGCGAACGACACCTGGCAGACGGTGACCCTCGACGTCGACTCGCTCGCGTCGGGCGCCGGGCTCTCGCTGAGCTCGACCTTCGTCATCAAGTTCCAGCAGTACGACAACTACGGCATCGCCACCGACGGTATGGCCTTTGACGAGATCTCGGTGAACTAGCCGGGCTCGGGCGGGGCGACCGGAGCGAACCCCGGTCGTCCCGCGTTCGGCGCGGCTTCCCCTCGCAACAGGAGGAAGCCGCGCAGCGTCGTCGCCTAGAAGGCCACGATGCCCTGCGTATTGGCGTCCGGCAGACCGCCGCTGACCTTCTGCAGGAAGGTCAGCTCGCTGCCCTCGACCCGGAAGACGCCGATCGACCCGTCGAGCCCGAACAGCTGGTAGAGGTACTTGCCGTCGGCGCTGATCCACAGGTCGATCCAACCGTCGGTCGTCCCGAACGGGTCCAGCTCGGCCGGCGCGGAGCCGTACGCCGCGATCTCGTCGACCAGCGCGACCGTCCCCCCGCTAAAGCTGAAGGTCGACAACGTCGCCTCGAGCGCGTTGGACACCCAGAAGTAGCTCTGGTCGGCGGAGAACTCGATCCAGCACGCCGTGCGCTGACCGTCGGTGTCGCTGTCGCCGGCGAGCACGTCGAGCTGCACGGGGTTGAGCGAACCGTCGCTCGCCAGCTCCCAGGTCGAGATCGAGCCGGTCTGCAGCGCGTCGAACGCGGGCGGCGAGCCGTCGGACTGGAACTCGCGTGCCTCGGTCACGACGACGTACTGCGCGCCGCCGCTCTCGACAACCTCGAAGCCGATCGCGCTCGGCAGGTTGCGGCCCGCGGGGTTGAACAGCGGCGTCGAGGTCGCGGCTGAGATCGCGCGACGGGTCAGCGTGCCGTCGCCGCGCACGCCGAAGACCGCGATCTCGTCCTGGCTGCCGCTCGCCAACGCGATCGAGCCCGCGTTGATCGACGACACGATGAGGAAGGCGCCGTCCGGCGAGAACTGCACGGCCGAGGGTCGGTTGCCGAGCCGGCGCCCCGACCCCATCGGCATCAGCTGGCCCTCGGGGGTCAGCCGGTAGCCGTGCAGCGAACCCTCTTGGTCGGGCTCGCCCGCGAAGGCTCCATCGGCGTCGATGCACGCGACGTAGACCAAGCCCTCGGAATGCGCGATCGCGTTGGGGCCGACGCCACGCGTCGCGACCTCGTCGGTCTTGGTAAGCGTCAGGTCATCGTTCACCTGAAACACGGTCACCGAGTCGCTGCCGGCATTCACAGCGAGGAGGAACTTGTTGTCGTCCGTGAGGAGTAACGAGTAGGCGGAGATCAGCGGGTCGAGGCCCTCGCCGCCGTCAAACGCGGCGCCGAGGCCGCCGGTTGGATACAAGCCGACAAGCGTCAGGGTTCCGTCGTCCGCGCGCCCGTACGCCGCGACGCGGTTGCCGTCGAACTCGTTGGTCATCGCGAACACCCCGCCGACAAAGGCGGGCTCGCCCTCTTCTTCCGCCGCGACACCCGGCGCTGCGGCGATGGCCAGAAGCAAAGGCAAGGAGACGTTCTTCATCATTTCGTCCGTGCTTTCTTACGAAAGGGTTGAGAGTGGAGGATCGTTTCGAACGCCCGGCCGGGGCGCTCGCTCCTTCGCCAACCGCGCCGGTTCGTGACCGGCGAAAGGACGCTCGGGCTACGCGGATCGACAGACGATGTGCGGTTCGCCCGCGAGCGCGAAGGCCGCCCAGTCGGAGAGCGGCGCGCCGTCTGCGAGCAGCGCACGCTGCGCGCTGGCCAACGCCGCGCGCGCGTGGACGCCGCGTGCGATTTGCGCGTAAAAGCGCTCCATCAACTCGGCTGCCGGCTCGTCGAGCACGGGCCACAGGCTGCCCAGCACCGATCTCGCGCCGGCCTCAAAGAACGCGCGCTCGAGTCCGACCAACTCGTCGCCCGGAAGTCTGGCCTGAACCCCGGTGTCGCAGCCGCTGAGCACGACGAGCCCGAGATCCAGCCGCAGCGGGCGCAGGTCGTACGCCGTGAGAAATGCGCCGTCGAGATCGACGCCGGAGAACAGCGGGTGGTCCAGCCGAAAGCTGCCGTGTGCTCCGACGTGCAGCAGGCCCGCCGTGCAGTCCGGGAGCGCGGCAACCAACTCGGTGCCCGTGAGCGCGCGCATGCCGTCCGGGTAGAGCCGCCGCAGCAGCTCGACCTCGCCCGCGATCCGCGGCGCGCGTGCGTCGGACACCGCCGTCGCGAGCACGCCCGCGGGCGCCGGGCCGCGTTCGCGGCACAGGGCGAGCGTCGCGAGGCTCGGTGCGTAGCTCACCTCGCGCTCGGCGAGCAGCGGGCGCCCTTCGAACCGCAGGGCGTGGAACGGCAGGCCGTGCAGATCGCCGTGAGGCACAACCACGACCGGCCCGGGGCCGAGCGCGCCGGCGAGGGGCGCGAGCAGCAGCTCTCCAAGCTCCGCCGACAGCCGGTCGAGCGACGCGAGCAGGCTGGCGCGATGCCGCTCGGCGTACCCGCTTCCCAGCCGATGCTTGGCGAGCTGCAGCCCGAGCCGGTCGCGCAACGCGCGCAGCCGCGCGGCGTCGTAGTTGAGCTCGATCACCCGCGCTCCGCCGTCGTCGATCAGCAGCGCGCGCGCCCCGCGGCGACACACGAGATACGCGAGCAACGTCTCGCCCTCGGCGCGGCCCGCGAGCAGCCGATCGACATCGCCGCGGGCGGGCTCTCCGGTTGCGCCTGGCGCCTGCACGGCGCGCGAGGACTGGCGCTCGGCGCGCAGCAGCTCGCGCTCGGTGCGCAATAGCTCTTCGTGCCCGTCGGACTCGCCGCCGTCGAGCTCGCGGTCGAGCCGCCGCGCCAGCAGCCAACCGAGGCGCTCGCGCGCGGCGCGCGCGGTCGGCTCCTCGGTCGCGATCCGCCGCTCGCCAAGGCTGCGGCCGCGCGCCGCCTCGATCAGCCCGATCGCTTCAAGGACGGCGCTCTCCCGCGGCCGTCCGTCCAGAAGCGACCACGCGAGCAGGAGGAACGGCTCCTGGCGGCGGCCGAAGAAGGCGATTCGCGCGTCGGTGCCCGGGACCCGCGCGTAGCTCTCCGCGACCGCGGCCGAGGCGACGCGCAGGCAGTTCCGCTCGGCGTCGGCGCGGCCGGCCGCGCGCTCCAGCTCGGCCTGCGCGCGCAGCGCCTCCACGCGTACGAGCGCGTCGAAGGACGAGCGCCGCGGGCTATCCAGCAGCTCGCCCACCCGAGCGCGCGCTTCGTCCCCGCGGCCGGCGGCGGCCAGCGCTTGCACGTACGCGACCTCGGCGAGGTCCGCCAGCAGGTGATACTCAGCGTCGCGCAGCCGCTCGCACGCCCCCTCCAGTTCGGCGAGCGCCGACGCCGCCTCGCCCTGTTCGACGAGCAGTGTCCCGCGATGAATCGCGAGCGCCGCCAGCCGCAGCTCGTTGCCGAGCTCGCGGAAGATCGCCTCGGCGCGCGCGAGATCGGCCAGGGCTCCGGCGCGATCCCCGAGCCTCCGGCGCGCGACCCCGAGGAGCTCGGTAGCCCGAGCGACCTCGAGCCGGTAGCCGATGCGCTCGAAGCCCTGGGCCGCGCGGGCCGCGCAGGCCAGCGCGTCGTGGCACGCATCGAGACGGAAGTGCAGCTCGGCGAGCTCGAAGTCGCACTCGGGCACGCCCGCGGGCCGCGAACCGCCGGCGTACGCGGCCCGCGCTCGCTCGAGGCCGAGGACCGCCTCGCGGTAGCGCCCGCCGCGTGCGTCGATCACGGCGAGGCTCGAGTCGCAGTCGGCGACGTGCACGTCGAGGCCCTTGGCCTTCCAGACCGCACGCGCCTCGCGATAGAGCTCCGCCGCCTCGGTGAGCGCGCCCGCGTCGCGCGCCAGGATCGCGAGGCTGAACGCCGCGTAGGCGCGCCCGACCTCGTCGCCGAGCGCCTCGAACGAGGCGTGCGCGGCGCGATAGCAGTCGCCGGCCAGCCGCGGCTCGCCGCGCCGCAGGTGGACGTTGCCCAGGTTCACGTCCAGCTGCGCGATCAGGAGCCGCTCGTCGTGCGCGGCGAAGATCGTCCGCGCTTCCTCCGCGGCCGACAACGCCTCGTCGGTGCGCCCCACCAGGTGGAGCACGTCGACCATGCTGCGCAGCACGCGGCCGCGCTCCACGTCCTCCCCAGCCTCGGCGTACAGGCGCGCGGCGCGCTCGTAGTCGGGCAGCGCCTCGGCTCCGCGCCCGTTCATGTGCAGCGCCGCCGCGCGGCCACGCAGGGCGAGGGGCAGCTTGCGCGGCGCGTCGCCCGCGGCGCGCAGCAGGACCTCGGCCGCCGGGATCGCCGCCGGCGGCGACGAGCGAACGCGTCGATCGAGCTCGGCCTTCAGGAGTTCGACGAGATGCTCGCGCTCCTCCGCGTCCAACGCGCGGTAGGCGCGCCAGGCGTCGCGGTCGTCATCCGGCGCTAGGAGGCGCTCTGCGAGCTCCTCTCGCATGCGCGCATGCTAGCGCGTCAGTCGCCCGAAAGCTCCAGATCGTGGATCACGATGCGCGCGTCGTCGCCGCCGTCGATGACCAGCGTGTAGGTGCCGGCCGGGACCGACTCGAAGCGGAACTCGCCGCCCTCTTCGATCGTCGTGCTCGGAACGGGCGTGTCGCCGTACAGGTAGACCTCGCCCGCGGCGAGGGTGGTCGAGCGCTCTGTGGAAGGCAAGACCTGTCCGCTGAGCGCGCCCGTGTCGAAGTGCATGAGATCGACGTCGTATCCCTCGGCTCGGTAGAGCGCGGGACCGCGCGACGTCGCACCGCCGCGAAACGCGGGTGTCATCGAAGTTGGGGGCGGCGCTACGAGTCGCGCGATCCGCGCAAGGAGCCCGTCGCCGGGGCGGCGGCGCCCCAGGCCGCGCGCGTGTCGCACGACGGCGGCCGAGGGGGGCTCGAGGGGGAGTTCGGTGAGGAGGTCCTCCAGCTGGCGCGCCTCGGCCAGCAGAGCGGCGCAGCGCTCGCAGCCGGAGTCCACGTGAGCCTGTAGCTCCGGCGCGGCAGGGCCGGGGCCGAGGAGCGAAAGCAGATCTTGTTCTGAAGGACAGCTCATCTCGGTCGGACGCCCAGGTAGAGCCACGTCAACGCCGCTTGCATACAGCCCGGCCTAGCATTGTTGGAAAGTTCCTTCATTTGAGTCGTGCCTTCAACAGCTCGGCCAGCCGGGCGAGGCAGCGCATGCGCGTCGGCCCCACGCTGCCGACCGGCATGCTGAGCCGCGCCGCCACGTCGGCGTAGCTCTCGTCCGAACCGGAGCCGGGAAGCGCCAGCAACAGCTCGCGGCACCGCTCGTTGAGCTCGGCCAAGCCGTCGCGTACGACGGCGACGCGCTCGAGGCGCTCCACCAGCTCGTCCGGACGCGGCGGCTCGGCGTCCGGACCGTCGGCGGCGCGGTCCTCGTGCTCGCGTCGTCGCTCCTGCGAGCGCTTCAGCTTCCAGGCCTCGCGAACGGCCGTCGTGACGATCCACGAGGGCAGCGCCCCCGGGCTTCGGATACAGCCCAAGTGGCGGTGCAGCAGGATCCAGGTCGCCTGCTGGGCCTCGTCCGCGTCCTCGCCGCTCAGGCCGGTACGCAGCACCGCCGCGTGCACCACCGCTGCGTAGCGATCGACGAGCCGCGACCACGCGCCCGCATCGCCCGCGCGCAGCGCGTCGAAGAACGCTTGCTCCTGAACGCCCGCGTCCGCGGTGGCCAAGGCGCGGCTTAGTCTTCCCCGACTTCCCCGAGCGACGAGCTCGCCGCCGCGAGGTCGATGCGCCCCTCGCCGAGCAGCCCTTCGAAGCCGGGATTGAGCTCGTCGAGCGGCGCGCTCGACTCCTCCACTGCGTCGACCGCATCCGGTTCAAGCGACGAATCCTGCTCCAGCGCGCGGATGAGCGACACGGCGCCGCTTGCGACGGCCGTGGCCATCGAAGTGCCGCTCCACCAGGCGTAGGCGCCGCCCGGCATGGTGCTGTAGATCTCGACGCCAGGGGCAGCAAACGTGACGCTCAACCCGTAGGCGGCGAACGACGCCTTCACGTCCAGGCCGTCGACCGCGGTCACCGCGGCGGCGTCCGGGTACGCAGCGGGGTAGAGCACCTGCCCACCGGTGTTGCCCGCGGAAGCGAGGACGTCAACACCCGCCTCGTCGGCGAGCTCGAGCGCCGCCTGGACCGCCGCCGAGGGGCCGCTCATTCCCAGGCTCAGGTTGATGACGTCGGCGCCGGCGAGCACCGCCTCGATGATGCCCTGCGCGACGTCGAAGGCCGTCCCGTTACCGTCGGAGTCGAGCGCGCGGATCGGAAGCACCAACGCGTCGGGGTGCATCAGGACGATCGTTCCGGCGACGTGCGTGCCGTGACCGACCGCTTCGTCGACCAAGCCGTCGTGGTCGCTGTCGATCCCGTCGCCGAGGTCGAGCGCCGCGCCCGCGGGGTCGACCAGGTCGATGCCCAGCGAAAACAGGTTCGACGCGAGCATGGGATGCGTCGGGTCGATCCCCGTGTCGATCACCGCCACGACGGTCGGCGTGCCGATGAGCTGCGCGTATGCGGCCTCGACGCCGAGCAGCGGCACCGCGGGCTGGTCGTAGTACTTCTCCGGCGTCGGCTGGCCGTCGAAGAACGCTACCGTGCAGTCCTGCGCACCGACCGAGCTCGGCACGGCGTCGCAGCCCGGCGTCTCGGGTGCGGATACGTCGAGGTTGAGCTCGGCGAACACCGTCGCCGGATCCGAGGCGAGCGACGTCGCGATCACCTGCGCCTGCGCATAGCTGGTTCCCGGCGCGAGCTCGACAAGGTGCATCGCCTTCGCGGCGATCGTCTCGATCGCGGCGGCGTCGAAGTCGTCGAGCAGTGCCTCGACGTCCTCGCCCAAGGCCATGCCGACGACGAGCTGCGGAGTCGGGCGGCGCAGCGCCGCGGAGGAGGTCGGACCGAGCTTGACGGGTCCGCTTTGAGCCCAGCTGAGGCCGGGCGAAGCGAGGAGGAACGCGGCGACGAAGAGCTTCATGTCTCGTCCAGCTTACTCCGCAATCGACGCGTTTCGGGGGCCGACAGGGCGCGAAAAAACTATCCCAAGAAGCCGTATCGACCCGCCGCCGAGCGGGCTCTTCGACTGCACGCGGCGCGCATCCGGCGCCGGCACGCGAAGCAACTTGACCCGCGGCTCGATGCACGAAGAAGACCTCCCCGCCGGCCCTGGGGCCGCCCGTTCAAGCCGGAAGCCCGTCGCGTGCGGAGGTGAGGCGTGATCGATGTTGCGCTGTTGGCAGCGCTGCTGAGCGCTGCGGCCGAGGCCGAGCGTTCGGAAAAATCGACACCCGCGCAGATCCTGGACTTCAGCGACCCGCGCCCGCTCGGCGAGTGGAGGGATTGGTCGGCCGAGTTCGGCGGCCGCGGGCTGATCCTCGAGCACGACTCGGGACTGGAGCTGCGCCTGGGCGGACGCGTCCACTACGACGTCGCGCGCTTCGACGACGAGGTGCTGCGGTTTGCGGACGACGCCGGCTTCCGGCGCCTGCGCGGGTATCTGACGGCTCGCTACGACGACTGGGGGCTGCGCCTCGACAACGACTTCGGCGGGACGGTCGAGGGCTGGAAGAGCGTCTACCTGCGCTACTACGGCCTTGACTCGGCGCGCGTCACGCTCGGCAACCAGGTCACGCCGTTCAGCATGGAGCAGAGCACGAGCTCGAACGCGATCCCGTTCCTCGAGCGTTCGATCGCCAACGCGCTGGCAACCGGCCTGAACATGGGTTTGGCGGTGTCGACGCGCGGGGACAACTGGTCCGCGGCGACCGGCTTCTTCAACGACCCGCTCGACAGCAACGCCAAGAAGCGGAGCGCGGGGTCCGGGCTGGTCGGGCGCGCGACGTGGGCTCCGGTGCTCGAAAGCGACGGCGTCGTCCACCTCGGAGCGAGCCTCGAGCGCCGCGACGTCGACCCGGGCAGCCGCTTCCGCATCCGCGCGCGGCCGGAGTCCGGGCTCGCCAACAACCGTCTGGTCAACACGCGCTCGATCACCGATGTGGACAGCACCTCGACGTACGGACTGGAGGCCGCCACCCGCTACGGCCCGCTGACCGTGCAAGCCGAGTACCTTCGCACCGACGTCGACCGAGAGTCGACCGACGTGGACTTCGACGGTTGGTACGTCCAGGCCAACTACATGCTGACCGGCGAGACGCGCCGCTACCGCCGCAGCCGCGGTTCGTTTGCGGTGATCGACCCGCAGTCGGACTACGGCGCGCTCGAAGTGGGGCTTCGCCTGAGCGCGCTCGACCTGAACGACGAGGACATCGACGGCGGCGAGGAGCAGAACGTGACGCTCGGCCTCAACTGGTACTGGAGCCGCAACGTGCGCTTCATGGCGAACTACGTCCGCGCGGAAGCCGAGCCGAACCAGGACGGCGCCGACGACCAGGTGGACATCCTCCAATTTCGGGCGCAGGTGACCCTTTAAGCGATGGACGAAGCACGCGAACGAGGGCTCTCGATCCTGGCCGGCTGCGCGCTGTGCCTGGCGGTGCTCTTCCCGATCACGCAGAACTGGGCGGAAGACCCGGTGGACGGGTTTCCGCTCTCCTACTACCCGATGTTCTCGAAGAAGCGCGACGGGCGAGCGAAGGTCTACCACCTGGTCGCCTACGACGCCGAAGGCGAGCGCCACCCGGTCTCGTACCGCGCGATCGGGACGGGAGGCTTCAACCAGGTTCGTCGCCAGACGCGCAGGATCATGCGCGATGGCGACTCCGACGCGCTGTGCAGGGAGGTCGCCGAGCGCCTGGCCGAGTCCGACCGCGCCGGGGAGCAAGCCTTGGTGGAGGTCCGCGCGGTGGTGGCCTGGTACGACTTCGACGCGTTCTTCCGCGGCGACAAGACGCCGATCTCCGAGGAGGTGTGGGGCTCGTGTCCGATCCCGTGACGCAACTAGAGGCGTCCTCACGCCTCGGCCGGTGGTGGTTCGCGCCGGCGCCGCCGCAGCGGCTCGCGGTGCTCCGCATCGCGGTCGGTCTGTGGTCGCTTTGGTATCTCGTGCCCCGCTACGAGATGTACGCGAAGATCGCGCGGACGAAGCACTCGCTCTACGACCCCGTCGGGCTCGCGCGGGTGCTCGTCGAGCCGCTGCCGCCGGGCGTCTTCGACTTCCTGCAGCTGGCCCTGCTCGGCGCGGCGCTGCTGTTCACGCTCGGCTGGAAGCACCGCGTGACGGGGCCGGCCTTCGGAGTGCTGCTCCTGGGCGTGCTGAGCTATCGCAACTCGTGGTCGATGGTCTACCACAACGACAACGTGCTGGTGCTGCACGGGCTCGTCCTGGGCTTCGCGCGGTCGGCCGATGCGCTGTCGATGGACGCTTGGTCGCGCTCGCGCGACGCCGGCTGGACCTATGGTTGGCCGGTGCGCCTCCTGTGCGCGGCAACGGTCCTCACCTACTTCGTGTCGGGCGTCGCCAAGGTCGCCAGCCCGCTCGGCTTCGGGTGGGCGTCAGGCGACGTGCTCCGCGACCAGATCGCGGTGGATGCGGTCCGCAAGCGCGTGTTTGGCAGCGAGGCGTCGGACCTCTTCTACGGCGTCTACGACCTGTCGCTGCTCTTCCTCTTCATCGGCGTCGTGACGCTGGTGGTCGAGCTGGGCGCGCCGCTGTTCCTCCTCGGGCGCCGGGCGCCGCGCGTGTGGGCGCTGCTGGCCTTCGGCATGCACTGGGGGATCCTGCTGCTGATGGGGATCACGTTCCGCTACCAGCTGTCGGGCCTCGTATTCCTGCCCTTCTTCCCGGTCGAACGGCCGGTCGCATGGGCCGTCGACCGCCTGCGCGCGGGGAGGTCCGACGACCGTCCCGCCGAGCGCACGGCGTGACGCCAGGTTAATCCCGCCGAGCGGTATCGGCTCGGCGGCGACGGTGCTCTCTCCCGCAGAGGGTGCGTCCGACGCCCCAAGTGTCTACCGAGAAAGAGGCGAATCCACCGATGCTCTCCACCGTCCATACCACCGCGACCGCTGCTCTGCTCGTCACCTGGCTCGCGACCCCAGCGAGCGCCGACCTCCGAGGCGAGCTGCGCCTCGACACCGACACCGTACCGGGCACGGTCGATTCGGATGAAACCGACCTGGCGACCGCGGGCAACAACGCGTACGCGGTCTGGCACGACATCGACCCCGTGACGGGGCGCGACATCTACTTCTCGCGCTCGGTCGACGGCGGCAAGACGTGGAGCGCCCCGGTGCGGCTCGACCAGGGCGTCGGGCTGATCGACGCTGAGGACCCGACGGTGATCGCCCAAGGCTCGGTCGTGGCGGTCGCCTGGAAGGATGAGCGCGGGCTCCTGCCAGGCGACGACATCTTCGCGCGCGTCTCGTCGGACAGCGGCGCGAGCTTCGGCCCCGAGCTCAACCTGAGTGGGGCGCTCTTCTCCGACGGCGCGGACGCCGACGCGCTCGAGGGCGCGATCGCGCTCCCCAACATCTGCTTCGCCTTCGCCGACACGGCGGTCGCGAAGGCGGGAGATCCGTTGGCGACGACCGAAGACATGTACGTCGTCGTATCGCACGACTCCGGCGCAACCTTCGGCGCGCCGCTGCTCGTGAACAACCCGCCCGCCGGCCCGGGCACCGCGGACGTCGACGCCGCCAAGATCTTCGCCCAGGGCGACTCGCTCTACGCCGCGTGGGCCGACCGCCGCAACGGGGTTGCCGATCAGGTGTTCTTCAACCAGAGCAGCGACGGCGGCCTGACCTGGGCCTCGACCGACCTGCGCGTCGACACCGGCGGCGATCCGTTGCTCGACGTCAGCAGCCCCGAGCTCTCGGTCTCGGGCTCGAACGTCGTCGTCAAGTGGCTCGACGCGCGCAACTCGACCGGGCTCGACTACCAGGTGTTCGTCAACGCCTCGCTGGACGGGGGCGCGACCTGGCTCGGCGAGGCGCGCGTGGACGGAGCTCCCACCGCGCCCACCGTCGGCGCGAACAGCGGCGCGACGATGGTCGCCGGCGACACGGTGCACATGCTGTGGCGCGACAACCGCAGCGAGCCGACCCTCGACGACGACGACGTCTTCTACCGCCAAGCCGACCTCGGCGGCGGCTCGATCGCGCTCGGTCCCGAGGTGCGGCTCGACGAGGGCTCGGCGCCCGGCTCCGCCGACAATTCGCGCGCCCGCCTCGTCGTGCGGGGCGACTACGTGTACACGTCCTACGAGGATCAGCGCAACGACCCCGCCGGGCTGAACGACTCGATCTTCCTGCGCCTGAGCACCGACGGCGGCGCGACGTTCCAGCCGGAGGTGGAGCTCACCGCGACGCTCGCGCCGACCGAGGACGCCGAAGAGAACCAGCTCGCCGTCACCGACTATCGCGACGTGGTCGCCCTGTGGGTCGACAACCGCGCGGGTACCGGCCTGGACGACGTGTACACGAACGGCCAGCGCTTCCCCAACCTCGGCTTCACCGTCTCCGGCGGACAGCTGAGCTTGCTCGTCGATCAGGCCGCGGCTACCGAGGACGAGGGCAGCGTCTTCTTCCTCGTCGCCAGCATCACGGGCACGACGCAGACGCCGGTCCCGTTCAGCACGAGCGGACTCAACATGTGCCTGACGATCGACGCGATCACCTTCGCCACGCTGGGTGCTCCCCTGCTGAGCGGGATCGTGAGCGGCGGTTCGGGCGGCACGGCGCCCTTCCCGTTTCCCGGGCCCTTCTTCGCCACGGGGGTGCTGTACGACCCGGCGACCTTCTTCGACTTCTACGCCTCGACCGACCCCGTGCTCGTCCAATGAAGCTGAACCCGAACGCCCTCGACGCACCGATGAGCGACGTCCGCCCGCACCCCATTCCGGCCGAGCCCACGACGCGCGATCGGATCGCGCGCGCCCACCGCTCGTTCAATACGCGCCGCCTTCCCTCCCGAGAGCTGGTCGACCTGACCGGCCCCGACGAACGCCCGGCGATCGGCGACGTCGTGCTGGCGCGGGTAGCGGAGATCGGGCAACACACGCGCCTGCAGCTCACGACCGGTAGGCGGGCGACGCTCCACCCGGGCGACGAGATCCTGGTCTGCTACGGCGCCCGCTACGCGCCGAACCAGTTCGAAGCCTACGTGCCCGACGACCTGGGGCGCTGCCACCTGGTCGCCGCCGGCGGCATCGCGGGCGAGGTCGAGACTCAGCACCGCTCGATGAGGAAGCCGACGGTCATCGAGCCGATCGGGCTCGTCGTCGACGGCTCCGGCACGCGGGTCAACCTGCGCGATTACACCCTCGACGCGCGGGCGGACTGGTCGCCGATGCTGGCGATCGCCGTCGTCGGAACGTCGATGGACAGCGGCAAGACCACCACCGCCGCCGCGCTCATCCGCGGTCTGCGCAGGTCGGGCCTTCGCGTCGGCGCAGCCAAGCTCACCGGTACCGGCGCGGGAGGTGACTACTGGCAGTTCCGCGACTCCGGCGCGTCGCCCGTGTGGGACTTCGTGGACGCCGGCTACCCGACCACCTACCGGATCGGCCAGGAGGCGCTGCTCGACGCCGCCGACGTTCTGACGTCCAACCTGTCGCAGCAGGAGCTCGACGTCATGGTGCTGGAGGTGGCCGACGGGGTGCTGCAGCCCGAGACGCGAGCGCTCCTTACGAGCGGCGTGTTCCGCAATCGGGTCACGCGCCTGCTCCTCGCGGCGACCGACGCCATGGGCGCCGACTCCGGCGTGCGCATGCTGACCGAGTGCGGGGTCGCGGTCAGCGCGATCTCAGGCGCTCTCACACAGTCCCGGCTGGCGGCCCGCGAGGCCGAGCAGGCCACGGGCCTGACGACCCTGTCGGTGGGGCAGCTCGAGCAGGCCGGCATCGGCGCGCGCCTGCTCGAGCTCGACCGAGCCCCACACCGGTGAACCCGCCGCGGCTCTTCGGCGGCGAGCGCCGCGCGCTCTTCCTGCGGATCGCCGGCGCGGGCATCGTCCAGGCCTCGTCGGCGGTCGCGCTCATGCTGCTGGCGCGCGCGGCCTTCGACGGAGCGCTCGACCCGGGAGAGGCGCCGCCCTCCCTGGCGCCGCTGGGCCTGGCGATGACCTGCGCGATGGCGCTCAACGCGGCGTCGCGCTGGGGTGAGCGCGTCTGGGCGGAGCGGCTCGGGCAGGACTACCTGGTCGAGCTGCGCGTGGCGCTCTTCCGCCACCTGACGGGCCTCGAGCCGCGCTTGCTGCTGGCGCGAAGCCGCGGCGGCATGCTGCTTCGCTTCCTCGGCGACCTGACGCCGCTGAGGCTGTGGGTCAGCCTCGGCATCGCGCGCGTGGTCGTCGGAGGCACGACGGTGGTCGCGACCTCGGCGTTCCTCGCGCTCCAAAGCCCGCTGCTCGCCGGCTGCGTCCTCGGCGCGATGGCCGTGGGGGTGGCGGCGTCGAGCCTGCTCGGCCCACAGCTCGAGCACACGGTCCGCAGCGCGAGGAGGAGCCGCACCCGCCTCGCGACGAACGTTGGCGAGAAGCTCGCGACGATGCCGGTCGTGCAGGCGTACAACCGCGGCGGCAAGGAGCGTCGTCGTGTCGCACGCCAGAGCGAGCGCCTCAAGCACGCGATGATCGAGAAGGCCCGCGCGATCGGCAGCCTGCGCGTGGTGGCCCAAGCCACGGTCGGCGTGGCGTCGATCGCAGTGCTCGTCGCCGGGTCGCACCAGATCCGCACCGGGGATGCGACGCCGGGCACCGTCTTGGCCGCGACGATGCTCGTCGGCGTCCTGGCGCCGTCGGTGCGCGAGCTCGCCCGGGTCTTCGAGTACTGGCAAAGCGCCCGGGTCTCGTTCGAGAAGATCCGCGCGGTCGCCGAGCTGCCCGCCTTCTATCACCGCGACGAGCAGGCCCGGGAGATCCCCGCGCCGCGCGGCGAGATCGGCCTCCGCGGCGTCGCGGTCGACGGCCTGTTTGAGAACGTCACCGCGACCGCGAGGGCGGGCGCCAAGGTGGCGGTCGTCGGGCCGAACGGCGCGGGCAAGTCCACGCTGCTCTGGCTGATCGCGCGCCTGCTCGACCCGCAGTCGGGCGAGGTGACGCTCGACGGCGTCGACCTTCGCGAGGCGCGGCCGCGCGACGTGCGCAAGGCGATGGGCGTCGTCAGCCCTGACCTGCCGCTCCAGACGGGCAGCGTCGCGAAGAACCTGCGCTACCGCCGTCCCGGCGCGACGGCCGAGGAGGTCACCGAGGCGATCGAGCGCTCCGCCGCCGCCGCGGTCCTCGCCGAGCTACCGCGCGGCCAGCGGACGCGCATCTCGGAGGGGGGCGCCAACCTGTCCATCGGCCAGCGGCGGAGGATCGCGCTGGCGCGTGCGGCACTGGGGGCGCCGGCGGTCCTGCTGTTGGACGAGGTCGAGGCCAACCTCGACGCCGGCTCGCGCGCGGCGTATCGCAAGGTCCTGCTCGACTACCCCGGCACGGTCCTCTTCGCGACCCACGACCGCGAGCTGGCCGAGCTCGCCGACGAGGTCTGGCAACTCGACGGCGGGGAGCTCCGCGTACGCCGCGGCGCCCGCGCATCGGGAGTGAAGGGTGGCTAGCGTGGCGCCCCATCCGACGCTCAACGGCGTGCCCCGCGGGCGCATCATTCCGCGCGCACTCACGGGCACGCACCCGCCGGACTATTACCTCTACGTACCCAGGCGTATCCGCGAGCGCGGAAACCTGCTGGTGTCCGTGCACGGGACCAGCCGGAACGGGCTCGAGCACGCCCTGCTCCTGGCCGACCTGGGAGAGCGCCTAGGGGTCGTTGTCGCGGCCCCGCTGTTCCGACGCAAGCGCCACCGCGGCTACCAGCGCCTCGCGCGGCGCGAGGGGCGTGGCGAGGACCCGCTCGAGCTCTTCGAGCGCGTGGCCGCGGACGCGCGCCGCGTCGCGGGGCTCGACGAGGAGCCGCTGGCGCTTCTGGGCTTCTCGGGCGGAGGGCAGTTCGCACATCGCTACGCGCTGATGCGGCCCGAGCGCGTCTCGCGCCTCGTCGTCGCGGCCGCCGGTTGGTACACGCTACCGACGCCACGGGCCGCCTACCCGCTCGGGATCGCGTCCTCGCCGGACACGCGCTACTCGCACCTGACGCCCCGCCTCGCGGAGTTCCTGCGCATCCCCACGCTGGTCGTCGTCGGAAGCGAGGACGACCGCCGCGACGCGATGCTCAACCGCGACAAGGAGATCGACGCTTCCCAGGGAACGCACCGCGTACAGCGTGCCCAGGCGTGGCATGCCGGCCTGCAGCGCGCCGCAGCACAACACGGCCTGCCGGCACGCTCATCGTTCGCGCTGCTGCAGGGCGTCGGGCACTCGTTCGCGCAGGCGGTCGTGATCGGCGGCCTCGAAGGGCTCCTGGCCGAAGCGCTCGCCCCCTAGCTGGACACGAAAAAGCCCCCCCGGAGCAGCGCGCCACCGGGGGGGCCTCGGCGTTGGCCGCTACTGGAGCAAGCCGAGCAGGTGGACCTTGTTGGACCACTCGCTATAGCCGGAGGTCGGGTCTCCGTCCTCGAGCGCGTCCTTGAGATCGCCGGCGCAGTTTGTGCTGCAGGGCGAACCCGTCAGCACGAGGTGCGCGCGACGCAGGAAGAGCTCGTCGCCGGTAGTCTCGAAGCCGTCCCCCATCGCCGAGTACATGTAGTGCGCGGCCGATCCGATGCCGTAGGGCGGGTACATGGCCGGAAGCGGGAACTGTCCCGTGCAGCTGAAGATCGTCGGGTCGCAGTTGTAGATGATCGGAGAACCCGGATACGGGTTCGGCGTCACCGGAGCCTTGTCCCACATGATCTTGAGGTTCTCGTTCCACGCCACAGGAGCGAGGACGCCGAAGAGCGACGAGTCGATCACCTCGGAGAGGTCCGCATGGTTGCTCGTGCCGGGCGAGTACACGCTCTCGCGAATGCCGCGCAGACCGGTGTCGAGGATCAGCTCCTCCCAGTTTTGGCGCGCGCGCACGCCGGCGCCGAACCCGTACAGCTTGTCGCTGACCTTCGCGATCCAGAAGCCCCAGTCGCGCGGATCTCCGTTCTCGTCGACGTAGTTGACGTCGGTGGTCGCGCCGTGGCCCTCATAGAAGAGCTCGACCGTCTTGTCGTACCACTGGCTAACGTCGTTCCGCCAACCATCGTCCTGCATCGCGAACGCGGCGTTGGCCACGTCGAGACCCCAGCCTTCGCCGCGCCCGACGTCGAAGCCCCAGCCTGCGACTCCGGAGCCGCCGTCGAGGCCAACCGACTCGCGCTTGCCGGAGAGGCTCCAGCCGACCGAGTTGCCGTTGACGTTCGGGTGCTCGCTGAACGTCATGCGGAACAGCTCTGCCTGGGCGAGGACGTCGTCCTTCGCAAGCGGATCGTTGCCGAGCCAGGAGAGCGCCTTGGCCATGCTGGTGTAGCGGCACAGGTGCTGGGCATCCACCGGAGCGTAGGGCTTGAGGTCGTTGTAGTAGAACGGCTTGCCGTCCACCGAAGCGATGTACGCGTTCTGGTTCCAGAGCGGCACCGAGGGGCAGAAGAAGGAGTCGTTCGGTCCGAAGTCCATCTGGAAGCCGGCCTGAATCCTGAAGTACGTTTCCCCGCTGGAGTGGGTACCGGTCCAGGTGTCGTAGGTCGTGTGCTCTCCGAAGGCTCCATAGAGGACGTTCGGCATGCGCTCGGTGCACAGGCGGTGCCGCAGCATGAGGTAGCGATAGCCGTTGAGCGAGGCCACGGCCGCCGTGCGATCGCCGTCCAGGAACTGGATCCCGCCGCCACCGGCGGTGCCGCCGTAGGGATCGCCGAGCGGTCGCGCCCAGCCGTACTGCGCGGGAGCCCCCCCGAAGGGACCGTTGAACGCGGTTTCGTTCGCGAGTGCGCTTCGCAGGCCGCTGTACCAGCTCGACAGCGTGCTCCGCATGTCGCTCCCGCCCGAGTACGAGGAGTTAGAGAAGCTGAGCTTCGCGAGCCGGTGTCGCTGCGCGAAGTAGCGCTCCGTTTCCTCGCTCCACCAGGACCAAAGGGGATCGCCGAAGGAATCGGTGCCCCACTTCGAGAACGCTTGCCCTTCGTGCACCAGCAGCCGCTGGGGCGTGAACGTCGACGCGCTGAATTCAGCGGCGGGCGCGATGACCAGACGGCGGAAGAACTGGTTGCGGCAGAACATCACGTGGCTTTGGTCGCCGGGCAGGGGCGAGACCAGCGGGTACACGCGGTAGTTCTCGGTCGAGCCCGGGACCGTGTCGATCGCCGGGACGGTGGACGGCGTGATGCCGTACGGGTCCACGAACTGCTGTAGCGCGGTCCAGTCGTAGGCCGGGTCGTCTTTGAGGTAGAGCGACAGCTGATCGAAGAACACCTCGCCGCGCGGGTTGTCGAGCGGCGAGCTCTCGAGCGCGCCGTCCGGCGCGTTGTTGAAGCGCACGTTGAAGCGCAGGGCGTTCTCGCCGCCGACCGTCTCGAGGTAGACGTGCGCGCCCATCAGCGTCGGCAGGTCGCCGGGAGGAATGGGCAGCGTCTGCGTCAGCGTCTGATAGACGCGCAGGCCCGAGCGGACCGGGCCGTGACGGTCGGTGCGCATCGTGCCGCTGCCGTCGAGCGGGAAGCAGTAGTACTTCTCGCCCTGCGGACCGAGGCCGACGAGCGCGATCGAGTACGGGTCGCTCAGCAGCACCTGGATATCGGTCGGCACCGCCGTCGGCCCGTTGACCAGATCTTGGATGTCCGGCGTGCCGGGGTCCGGCGGGGCGCTGCCGACCGCGATGACGACGTCGGCCACCTTGCGCTTGCCCGCGACCCACGAGGGGTTGCGCGGGATACGCGCCGACAGCTCGACGACGTCGACGCCGTCGTTCACGGCGTCGGGGTAGCGCGAGACGACCTCGAGCTGCGTGGGGTCGACGAGCGCCCCGGTGTAGTCCACGAGCTTGAAGGGCACCGGGTCCCCCTCGATGTAGGTGCCGGGCGGCAGGGGGATCGTCCCGTGGATCACGAAGTCGGGAGCCAGGCTCGCGGGAACCTCCGGCACGGTGAAGCGCAGCTTCGCGACCGGCGTGACCGGGGGCGGCGGATCCTCCCCCATCTGGGCCGAGGTCGCGGCCGACAGGGCGGCTAGGAGCGGGATGCAGGTCAGGAGTGGACGGATCTCTTCCAGAACAGGTCTCTTCATCGGAGCCTCGTAGGGCGCCCCCCAACCGCTACCGACTTCGGCGAGGCGGTCGGCGCCCGCGGCGCTGTGGGGGGGCACGCGGTAAGCGGATTCGTGCGCGGGCCTTCGCCGCCATCTCGTGGCGAGGCGCCCCGATAGTCGGAGAAAGCGGACGGGCCGCGGTTATGCGGCCGCGGTCGACCGCGCTACGCGGAGTCGGTCAGCCGCCGGCGCACGCAGACCTTGAGCGCCTCGCGCGCCCGCTTGTGCGACCCCTGCGCCGTGGCGACTGTCGGCTCGCCGAGCTCCTCGGCGATGTAGCTCCACGAGGCGCCGGCGAAGTCGCGCAGCAGGATGATCTCGCGGTCGGCGTCGGGCAGAGACGCGAGGCAGGCGTCCACGATCTCCTCGCGCTCGCGGTTGTCGAGCTTCTCCGGCACCGCCGCCGTGTCGGCCACGAGGTCCCACCCGCGCGAGTCCTCCAACCCGGGCTGGCCGGGCTGCGCAAGGGCGACCTCGTGGTCGGGGTTGCGGACCTGCGCGCCCCAGTAGCGCTGGCGGTCGCGGATCACGTTCGCAGCGATCTTCGCGAGCCAGTTGACGAAGCGCGCATCCTCGCGCGGTTCGAACGACTGCAGGTGGCGGAGTGCGTGCAGCATGGTTCCCTGCACCATGTCGCCCACCTCTTCGCGGCCGGCGAGGAAGGCTCCGAGGCGGACGCGGACAATGCGCTCGACGGTGGGGTAGTGCCGCTGGAACAACACCTGAAGGGCTTCGGGATCTCCGCCCAGATGCCGATCGATGAGGACCATCGTCTCGAACTCGTACAGCTCGTGGGGCTCCGGCACGGGGGGATCCTATCCGAACCTCCGTCCTGGCACCCGAGCTCCATCTCCCGGCCGGGGCGGGGATGCAGAAGGCGCTAAACCCCCACAAAAAAGCAACTTACACCTAACAAACAAGAAAGAGCCGGGGCCACGCGGGAACCGTGGGCCCGCGCGGGTGATAGTCTTCGATTGGGAGCAGAGGCTCTCAGGCAGACTCTCACCCATCAGGGTCGGCGCCCCGGGTCCAGCTTCCCGACGCGCGCGGCCCTCCAAAAGAAAGACCAAGGGGGGCCCTTCGGCCTCGCTCGCCCCCCGCCACGCAAGGCCCATTCTCTGAGGTAATCGCCATCGGAAAGAAACCCGGACAATCCGTCGAGAAACGCCGCCGCGAGCGCGAGAAGCACTTCAAACGTCGGGAGAAGGCAGAGCGCCGCCTGCTCCTCAAGGAAGAACAGGAGCGCAAGCGGGAAGCCGGTGTCACCGACGAGCCGGTAAATCCGATGGATGAGATCCCGGAAGCCCGCGCCGAGCGAGAGGCAGACGAGCCCGAAGAGTAGGCCGCGGTTCCCTCACGCGCCCCGCACACGACGAGGCCCCGCAGCGCCATGCGCTGCGGGGCCTCGTTTCGTTTGGGGCGACGCTGTTAGGCGGCCGTCGCCACGCGCCCAAATAGGAGGCGCGCCCCGCCCCAGGAACCAAATGGGACGAGACGCGCCGGTCAGAAAGTCGATCGCCTAGCGGAGGGCGAGGAAGCGCAGCGCTTCCACGACCGCTCCCGAGCCTTCGCCGCTGAGCACGACGTCGAGCTCGTGGGCCGGCAGGCCGGCGGTGTCGGGCTGCCACACGTACAGCGTCTCGCCCGAGGTCAGCTCGAGGCTGCTCGTGGGAGCCAGCTCGACCACACCGCCGGGCGCGGCCAGGCGCAGCGTAGCCGCGAGCTCATCCGAGCCCGCGCCGCGGACCTGGAGCACCACCTCGTACGGGATGGAGTTGATGTTCGCATCGACCCGCAGGTTCGGGCTGGCCGGGAAGGCCAGGTCGCCGTCGGCGTTGACGCCGAAGGTCCCCGCCTCGAGCACGAGCGACGCATCGCCGCTGCCCGCCGCGTCCGCGGCGCGCGGCCCGGCGGTGGCGCCGTCGAAGCGATCCCAGCCCGCGACCAGCGCGGTGTCGCCCGCCGACCAGGCCGGAAGCGCCGCGGCGCTGTTGTCGACCATCAGGCCGACCAGGTCGGCCGGAGCCGGAAGCGTGGACGGATCCAGCTCGCCGAACGGCGGGTTGTCCGAAGCCGACGGCTGCGACGTCGGGAAGCTGAAGCCCGGCGGCAGCAGCACGCCGTCGATCGCGTGGATGATGCCGTTCGAGGCCAGCACGTTGGTCGTGATGATGTTCGCTCCGTCCACCATCGGCGGCGAGGCGGTGACGGTGAGGTCGCTCCCCTGCAGAGTCGGGAGCGTGGCCGCGGCCAAGACCTCGTTCGCCGTCAGCTCGTCGACGACCACGTGGTAGGTCAGCACGTCGATCAGATCCGCCTGGTTGACCGGATCCAGCAGGAAGGTCAGCGCGCCGGCCGGCAGCGCGTCGAAGGCGTCGTTCGTCGGCGCGAAGACGGTGAACGGGCCGGCGCCCGCGAGGTCGTCGTCGAGCTCCGCGGCGACCAGCGCGGTCACCAGCGTCGAGAAACCGAGGTCGGTTGCGGTCGTGGGAACGTCGGACGGCTCGGTGAGCACCGCGTCGATCACGTGGATCACGCCGTTCGTGCACGGGATGTTGAAGGCCGAGATGCGCACGCCGTTGACGAGCGGACCATCGTCGTCCTCGGAGAAGAGCGTCGACGTACCGGCCAGCGTCGTCGCGGTCTCGACGCCCACCGCCGCGGACGCGGTCACGCTTCCGGCGATCAGGTGGTAGTTGAGCAGCGCGATGAGCTCGGCCTGGTTAGCCGGATCGAGCAGGAACGCCAGCGTTCCGGCCGGAAGGGCGTCAAACGCGGCGTCGGTCGGCGCCAGGATCGTGAGGTCGCCGGGTGCGGCCAGGTCGTCGTCGAGGTCGGCGGCCACGGCCGCGGTGACGAGCGTCGAGAAGCCGCGGTCGGTCAGCGTCGCCGCGATGTCCTGCGGCGGAAGCAGAACGCGGTCGATCTTATGGATCACGCCGTTGTCGGCGAAGATGTCCGCCTCCATGACGCGCGCATCGTTGATGAACAGGTCGCCGCCGACGACGTCAAGCACGAGCTCGTCTCCGTTGAGCGAAGTCGCCGAGGAGAGGCCCAGCGCGGTGGCCGCGTCGACCTCGGAACCCAGCGTATGGAACAGCAGGGTGTCGATGAGCGCCGGTTGGCTGGCGGGCAACAGCAGGTCGTCCAGCGTGCCGGGCGGCAGCAGGTCGAAGGCGTCGTCGGTCGGGGCGAAGAGCGTGAACGTCGACGCCGTGTCCGAGAGGTCGTCGTCGAGGTCGGCGGCCTTGATAGCCGTGTCCAGAGTGTTGAGCTTGAGCCCCTTCAGCGAGGCTCCGATCGTCGAGATCGTGAAGCCGTCGTCGTCGTCATCGTCGTGGCCGCACGCCGCGACGAGAAGACAGGGGAGCGCGAAGAGGATCAGCTTGCCGCATGCGGGGCTTTTCATAGCGATAGGGCGTGGAGGCTGCGTTGAGGGGGAGGGGGTTGCTCTCGCTTCGCTCCCCACATCTCCGCGGATTCAGCTCCCTAGACGCCGCGTACTGCACACCCGTAAGTTCTTTGTGGAGACGCCGTTGCGCTCCCCTCTCGCGTGCGGGCGCTCGACGGTAGGCATGAGGCTTCGTTCACGCCGCCAGATGGGAGCACACGACGAAGCCGCCGCCTCCTCTCCCCCAAGCCCGCGGGGCGCCGGCGCGACGCGCCGACGCCCACACGCCCTCCTCCTACCGCGCGCGTCGCGTCGCGCTGATCGGCCCCGGGTCGGGCCAAACCGAGTCCCAGCGGAGCGGCTTCACGCTCGCCTCCTGCACCTGCAGCCGGCCGTGTCCGCCGGCGAAGGTCAGCTCGAACGAGTCGGCCTCCGGCCGCAGCGGCACCAGCGCACGCACTTCGCGCCACTCCTCCTGCGAGCGCGTGAGCTCGATGATCGGAACCGGCTCGTCGACCAGGAAACCGTCGCGAAGCATCCGCAGCGAAACTCCCCCTCGGGCCTCACGCTTGCCGCCGGTTCCCGGCAGCCGCAGCGTCACGCGCGTCTCGACCCACGTCCACTCGGGCTCGACCCCAACGCGCCCGGAGACCGCGACGGTACCGACCGTCTCGAGACACTCCGCGCGCTTGGCGTCCTCGAGGTCGTCGGGAAGTCCGACGGCGCCGAGCTGCCCCGACGGCGTCTCCGTCGTCCACACCACGCCGCGCGCAGCGACCTCGCCGTCGCCGCGCAGCCGGACGAGGTTCTCCACCTGCAGCAGCGCCTCGAAGCCCGAGACGTCCTTCGACTTGACCTTCTTGCGCGCGCCCGCGCCGCTCACGGCTTCGAGCCAGCGCACGGCCGTCGTGAGATCGTCGACCGGCAGGGCGTTGTACCACTCGTATGCGTCGTCGGCGCCGGACAGGCGCGTCACCGTTCCGAGCGGTGCCAGGATCTCCTGCGCGCGCAGCGCGCGGCGCTTCGCCTCTTCGGCATCGAGGGCAAAGGCGTGCGTGCTCGAGCGGCTGTCGGGACTCTCCGTCCGACGGAACGGCCGGTGGTCGAGGTAGACGGCACGCTCGCCGAGCACGTCGGACTCGTCGAGGTCGGCCAAGAGGTCGGCTTCGGGCAGCCGCGAGCCCGTAACGAAGAGCCCGCGCACCGGATAGCGCGCCTTCTCCTGAAGGAGAGCGCGGTAGGGTGCCGGGTCGTCGTCGAGCCGCCAGGCGAACGCGAAGAAGCGCTCCTTGTCGAGCTTGTACTTGCGCCCGTGGAGGTCCTTCAGGATGCGGTCGGTCAACGACCGACGCCCGCTCTCCTCCGCTTCCTGCGGCCACTTCGGGCCGCCCAGGCCGACCTCGGTCGGCACGACCTGCACGACCAGATAGTCCGGGCCCAACACGTGCTCGTAGAGGTTGCGCGCCGCGGGCAACAGCGCCTCCGGCTCGTCCGGCCGAAGACTGCCCGCGAACACCACCGCCACGCCCACGCCGGAGCGCGGGGCCTCCTTCGGCGGAACGCCGATCAGGTGGTAACGAATGGACGTACCCTCGATCTCAACGAGCTCGGGTTCCGGAGCGTGCGCGTCCAACGACGCGACGCCTTCCGACACTCCAAGCCCGATTGAGATCACGCAAAGAATCCCTGCCGCGAATCTCATGGAGTCTGCCTCCTCCGCGAGTACCAACGACACAGACCCGTCGTTATGCCGGTGCGATACGGACTTTTCTTCGCAAACCGTCCCGGTGCACTCCCAAGCTCGGCCCGTTTACACTGGCGGCCGGCGACGAGCCGACTCCTCGCAACCACGACCCATCGCAAGCAAGATGCGCACCGACCTCACCGCCTTTTTCCTTGGCACGCTCCTTGTCTCCTGCGCCGGAACCGGCGTCGAGCTGCCGCCGGGCCACACACTCGGCGAGCCGATGATCGCGCAACCGGTCGAGACCTTCGCGGTCCTCGACGCCACGCCGGAGCTCTACTTCGACCGCACGCTCCTCGTCGAGGCGACGGTGACGGCCGTCTGCGTCAAGAAGGGTTGCTGGATGCAGATCGAGGACGAGGGACACACGGCCCTCGTGCGCTGGGAGACGGGCTGCGGCGGCAAGTACGCCTTCCCCGAGGAAGCGGTCGGCCAGCGCGTCCTCATCCAGGGCTCGTTCTATCCGAAGGTCCTATCGGAAGAGGACGCCGAGCACCTGCAGGAGGAAAGCGGCGGAGGCGTCGAGCTCGAGCGCGACGGCTACGAGCTCAACGCCTCCGCGGTTCGGCTGCTGGAGTGACTACCAGCCGACCGGCTCGAGGCAGAAGCCCAGCGGCGGTGCCGGCTCATCGACGTCCCAGCCCGGCGCCTGGTGCAGGAACGCATGTGGCGCGTGATCGCCCATGAAGAGCTGCCCGTCGTCGAGGATCAGCGTCGCGGTGTTGAAGAGGAAGAGCCCCGTCGCGGTCACACCGGTGAAGCGGATCGTGTGGAACCCGCCGCCGCGGTCGATGAGCGGCAGATAGCCGACCCCGGGCATGTAGACGTAGACCGTGGTCGGCACGGCAGGATGCAGGGGCGAGGGTTCCACCTCGACCTCGAGCAGGATCTCGCCGGGTGCTCCCCAGCCCCGGTAGCCGAGCGACCGGATGCGCGGGGCTTCGTACACGACGTCTTCGGTGAAGAGCGCAACGGGCGGCGGGACGTTCGGCCACGGCGGGGGCGTCGCCGCGCCGCCGAGCGCGACGAACGGCCACGGCGTCGAGTTGAGCTGACCCGAGATGACGCCGCTGGTGTCGATCGAGAGCGCCCCGCTCATCGCGCGGATCGCCTTCAGGTTCGAGCCGAGCGCGAGACCGGCCGGAGAGCCCAGCTCGCCGCTGAAGATGCCGTCGCCGGCCTCGGCGTCCGGACCGATGCCGTTGTCCTGAAGCTGAAGCCCCGCCCACGCGGTCCCGTCCAGCTCCTGACCGAACACGACGAACGGCCCGTTGTCGCGCTGGCCGACCCAGGCCTCGACGCGGAGCGGCCGGTCGTCCTGCTGCGGGTCGTCGACGAGCCAGGAATCGAGGTAGCCCGCCCGCAGGATCTGCGGCGTGGGATCGTCGGTGGCGAAGACGTAGGTCGGCTCGCTGATGCGCAGCTCGCCCTCCAACGTCATCTCGGCGTGGAAGCGACCGCTGAGCGGAACCCCGCCCGCCTCGGTCACAAGGCCCGTCGCGGAGACGTCGAGCGATCCGACCGGCACGTCGGCGTCCTGCTTCCAGGTGACGAGGTTCGACACGTCGATCTGGGTGCCGTTCTCGAACTCGAGGAACGCCTCGAGCTGCACGCTGCCTCCCAGCGGGATGCCTACCACGCGCGACGGCAATCCCGGGTTCGACGGGCGAACTCCTAGGCGCTGGATCGCCACCGCGTCGTTCCGGAAGTCGAAGGGATGGATCGGCTGCGTCTGTCGGTTCGCACGGTACGCGAGCGAGTTGTGCGGCGACGGCCGCCGCACGAGCCCAGCCTGGAGCGGCCCACTGTCGAAGTACACGTGGATCGTCGGCACCGCCTGGACCGAGACCGCGATGATCTCCTCGCGATGGTCCGACCCGGGCAGGTCGTAGGGCTTCGCCACGATCGCGCCGACGCCGAGGTTCGGGAACACCTCCTTCAGCTTCTCGTAGTAGTGCGAGCCCAACCCCGGACCGCCGTCGTTCCAGTTCCACGTCGGCTGGTTGCCGCACTCGCCCTGGTAGTAGTAGTACCACCACCCGTTCGGCCCCACGCAGGCCGGGTCGTCGCCCTCACCTTGGATCGGCGGAGTCCCGCTCGACACCGTGGGCTGGTCCGGCATCCCGGGAGGCAGCGGACCGGCGCCCCAGTCCCCCTTCTCCCCCATTCGGAAGACCATGAAGTAGCCGTCGTTGCGCGGGTGGTTCAGGATCTCGTCGGTCGCGTAGTCGCCGTCCCAGTCCATCCCGTAGACACGGCCCCAGGGCCCGCCTGAGCGGATCTTGAGCGTGTTGTTGACGTCGTACGCCCACGCGCCGTCGAAGAGCGCTCCGTCGATCGCAAGCAGCTCGAAGTCGTCGTCGAGCGGATCCGACGTGACCCGGATGCCGCGCGCATAGCTGCCGCTTCCGTTGCCCTGCCCGGGCGGGTTCACGATGTCGGTCGAGCCCGGCGTGATGTTGCTCTTCGGCGACGAGATCGCCTCGAGCCCCGCATAGCTCGCCGTCCAGTTGCCGCCATAGATCGTCTGCCCGTCGGAGTTGGGCGCCGCATCCCACTCGTCGATCAGCTCGCCGCAGTCAGCGTCCCACAGGGTGTCGAGCGCCTTGGGGTGGTAGTCGCCGATATTGGGGCCGACCCACGGCCCGCCGCCGGAGGGAAGCTCGGTGACCGCCAGGATCTCGAGCCCCGGCCGCAGCGGGTCCCAGTCACCGATGTACGCTTGATCGGCGTGCGCGCCGCCCCCCGTGCCGTCCGGCTCGGTGATCATCATCTGCCATCGCGCGGTGCCGTCGGTGCCGTTGAGCGCGACCGGATTGCCGGCAGCGTCGGCGTCGACGAAGTCCAGGACGCCGTTCACGATGAACTCGTCGAACCCATCGCCGTCGAGGTCGGTCCAGTTGCACTCGTGCACCTTGGCCGTCAGCTCCGAGGACGACAGGAAGTGATTCCCGGAGTACTGGAAGAACAGCTTGTCCGTCCCTCCCACGTTGCCGTAGCTCCAGATGAACGGGATGCCGTTCCCGTGCTGCGTCATCACGATGTCGCGCGGGAACTCGGTGTTGCGCACCTTGCAGATGCCGAGCCGGTGCTCGATCCAAAGGTCCAGCGGGAAGGGCTCGCCCTCGGTCGAATCGACGACCTGAACACCGTCCGGAGCGGTCGGGTCGGTGCGCAGGAGATAGAGGTGCTGCCGCTCGTTGTTCGCGTCGATTCCGACGAACGCGATCTCGTTGGTATCGTCGGCGGCACCGTCCGGCACGAAGTTCCAGATCAGCGGGTTGTTGCGATTCGCCGCGAAGCAGGAGTAGATGTCGTCCGTCAGGTCGCCCGGGGTCCCCTGCTGATGATCCGGCTTGAGCCCGCCGCTGACGGGGTCGACCTTGGAGATGGACTGGGCGAACGGCGAGAGCCAAAGCCAGTGCGGGTTCAAGACGCCGGTCGACGTCGACCAGTCGATGTCCATCTCGGCGGCGAAGACCGCCTCGCCGGCCGTGGTGATGATGATGTCGTCCGCCTCGCCGTCGTTGTCGACGTCGCCGATGGCGAAGTCGGTTTTGAAGCCGCCGTACTGGGTCGATCCGGTCTGCTGGTTGCACTCCGCAGGCGACGGCACGTCGTGCCAGACCCCGATCCAGTCGGCGTAGAAGTACGGAGGGTCGTTCGGGATCGTGAACTCGATACGGTCCAGATAAAGCGGCGAGCCCGGCGTCGGGTTGTTGACGACCGCGGTGCCGTCCCAGTGCGGGTCGGCGAGAGGGGGCCATTCGCTGTCGTTGGCAGCCACCACCGCGGCGATGACGGCGAGCGCGCCAAACGACAGCCGGAACACGGGTCTTCGGATATGCATACTCATGCTTCTTGCTGCAGGAACTCTCGGAAAGAGGGTCCACATGCGCCGCGCCCCCGTTGCCGCCCTCCCGAAGGGCGGTAGACTCGGGGTCGGAGAGACGAGAACCCTCGCTGCCTTGTAGAGGCGTGTCCTGGCGGGGACGCCCCTTGACAGCCCGCCCGAGCGGAGACCGGTTCAACGATCCGCGCCTTTTCCTGCGGTGTCCGCGGTCCTGCGGCACGGTAGGGAGAAGGTGTGCGTCGTGCCCTTCGCCGCCTTCGCCAACGGCACCTCGTCCCTCTACATGGATTCGCACCAAGAGCGCCCTGCACCCTTTCGCTTCCACGAAGCCTCGCTCCGCCGGCTCGCGCGCCGGCTTGTCGACGACGAGAACGACGTCGACGACCTGATCCAGCAGACCTGGCTGCGCTGGATCCAAGGCCGACCGAGCGAAGACCGCCCGCTGCTTCCCTGGCTCGCGACCGTGCTGCGGCGCGAGTTCTTCCACGAGCGCCGAGCGACGCGCCGCCGCGCCGACTGGGAGCGCGCGGTCGAGCCGCGCGAGCCGACGCCGTCGCCCGAGGAAGACGCGGCCTACTCGGACACCTGCTGCGCGCTCGCCGAGGCGGTGGCACGCCTGCGCGAACCGTACCGCAGCGCCGTCGCGGGCCGCTACCAGCGGGGGCTCTCGCTGCCGGCGCTCTCCGCCGAGCTTGAAGTCCCCCTGGAGACCGTCCGCACGCGCCTTAAGCGCGGGCTGACGCAGCTGCGGGAAGAGCTGCGCATCGGTCGCCGCGGCACCGGCCGCTCGCTCCCGGGTTGGCTGCCCGGCCTGTTGGGTTTGCTCGGACTCGGGCGCCTCACGCCCTCGAAGGCGACGCGCAGGGCCGTGTTCGTCGCGGCTCCGGCGGGCGGCCTCGCCTGTCTGCTGGGACTGCTCGCGATCGACCGCGGCGGCGCGCCCCGCGAGGCAGCGGAGGTCGCCGCCGCCCGGGACCTCGGTGTGGGAACTACCGAACGCGGCCCCGCGCTCGTCGCCGCGGGAGCGCCCGACGCAGCGCGCATCGAGGCCGCAACGGCGGAATCCGCGACGCCGTTCCACGCGCCCGAAGAGCCGCTCGTCGCCGCGCGGGGAAGCGTCTTCGGACGCACGATAGAGCACGGCACGCCGCTCGCGGGCGTGCGCGTGCGCGCGGTGCGCTCGACCTTTCCCTACGTGCTCGAGCGCAACACGCCGGTCGTGCTCGCCGAGACGGTGAGCGCTTCCGACGGCACGTATCGCCTCGAGGGCGTGCCCTCCGACGCGGCGCTCATGGCGACCGTGTCCGACCCGCCGCGCTTCGCGCTGATCGGCAAGCCCAAGGCCGGCCTACCCGATGCTCTGAGCTGGCGGCGCAGCACGCCCCGCGGCCCGAACGACTGGCTGTCCAGCGACGATCCCACCGACCTGCACCTGGTGTCCGACTACGCGCTGGCGGTGCAGGTGGTCGACGAGCAGGGAGCGCCGGTCCGCGGCGCACAGCTCTTTCTCAAGGGCACCGACTACACGCTGCGCTCCGCCGTCAGCGACGCGCACGGCGAGGCGACCTTCCGCCACCTGGCGCCGGGCACGCGGCTCCACCTCGGGGTCGACGCCGCCGGCTTCGGGCACGAGGTGCACGGGCCGCTTCGCGTCGACGGCGACCTGGGTCCGTATCGCGTTGCGGTCGAGCCCGAGCTCGTCCTCGGCGGCGTCATCGTCGACCGCGCAGGCCTTCCGCGCGCAGGAGCGCCCGTCCGCCTGGAGCGCGTCGTCCCCCACGGCCCCGCCGGCGTTCCCGGCGCGGCCCTTCGGCTGCCGATCGAGTGGCGCGCGCGCGCCACGCCCGGGCCGCTCAAAACGGACGGCGAAGGCCGCTTTCGGTTCGCGGGCCTCACCGCGGGCTCCTACGAGGTCGCCTTCGGCCTAGGCGCGCGGGGCATCCGCAGCCGCCGCACCGTACAGGCCGGCGACCTCGACCTGCGCCTCACGCCGCGCGACAGCCGCCTGCGCACGCTGGTGACCTGCACCGTGACGGCGGCGGACACGGGCGCGCTCCTGCCGGACACGCGGGTCCTGGCGCAGCCCTTCTCGGGCGGCGGCGCCATTCCGAACCCGGAGCGCATCGCCGACGGCACCATCGGCTTCGCCGAGCGCTTTCGACCCGGCCGGTGGCTCTTCGTGGCTGACGCGCCGGGCTACGCGCAGCAGCAAGTCGAGGTCGAGCTCGGGCAGGGAGAGCGCGAGCTCGAGCTGACGCTTCAGCCGGCGTTCCACGCGCGGCTCGTGCTCCGCGACGCCGACGATCGGCCGCTCGAGGGCGCCTGGGTCGAGATCGCCGCGGGCGATCCCGCCGCTGCTGAGCGCATCGCGGGCAGCTGGTGGCCGGTCGGCGCGGGCGGCGAGGTCGCGCTCGAAGAGGTCCCCGCCGAAGGAGCCCGGATCGCCGTACACGTACCGCACTTCGACGCGCCGTTCCCGCTTCCACTGCGGACGGTGGCCTCGGGAGAGGTCGCCGTTCGGCTACCGCTGCTGCACGGCGAGGGCGCACGGCGCCCGACGCGGCTGCGTATCTCCGGCTGCGAGCCAACCGGGTCCGCGCTGCGCGTAGAGGCCTACGACGGGCGGGGACGGCTGGCGTTGTCGTGGAGCTCCGCCCAGCCCGATGGCGACCCCGAGCGCGCACTGACCGGCCTGCGCCTGGCCGACGGACGCATCGAACCGACCGCGCCGAGCATGCGGTTGCTCTGGGGCGTGGACGACTCGCTCCACCCCGCCGGCCCGGGGCTATGGGAAACCCCCGAGCTCTCCCTGCCGATCGGCGAGCTGCGGCTCCGCGTCACGTGCGGCGATGCGTCCTTTGGGTTCGACACGACCGTCACGGCGGACGGTCCGTGGTCGCTCGAGGTCGACCGCGCCGGGAAGGTGCGGACGCCGGCAGACGCGAGCCGGTGACCGGCCCGGCACGCGTCTTGCCCACGCGGAGGCTCCCCCTCGCAATCCCCAGATGCACCCCAGAGGAGAAGAGCCCGTGTTCCCCAAGGCCGCTTTCGCACCCGTCGTCGCCATCGCCCTGACCTCCTGCCAGGCCGTCGTCCGCCCCACCATCAGCTCGGCCGACTTCATCGGCCCCGAGCCGCGCGTCGACGCCGAGGTCCTGCTGCTCGTCAGCGAGGACTTCCGCACCTACCGCGAGACCAGCACCGACTGGATGGACTTCAAGAAGTGGGTCTTCGAGGTCGGCCCCTGCGCCGTGGACGCCTTCCGCCATGCCCTCGGCAGCCGCTTCGAGAGAGTCCACATGGCCGCGGCCGAGGCCACCGACGCCGTCGCCTCGGCGCGGCAGGAAGGCGTGGTCGCCATCCTGCGCCCGGAGATCGTCAAGCTCGACGGCCAGGAGCCCCTGCTCTTCAAGTGGGGCGAGTACAGCGTCGACCTCGCCTGCGCGATCGAGGTGCTCGACGCACAGGGCGGGGTCCTGTACGAGCGCACCTACCACACCATGGGCGAGCAGCGTGGCTCGGTCGGCTTCGAGTCCGCCGGGCACGCGGCGCATCCGGAGGCGTTCCGCGAGGCGATGGTCCAGCTGGCGCGTCACGCGTCGGCCGAGCTGGCTGAGTTCCTGGCGAGCGCGCCGGAGGTCTAGCCGAAGGCGCCCGCTCGCCGCGACGTCGTGGCGAGCGGGCGGGGCGGAGTCGGAGCCGCATCAGCCGTCGAGCGGGATACTCACCGTCGGCGCGTCCGGCGGCAGGAAGTACCCGCGCTTGCTCCTCGGAAGCTCGATACCCGAACCGGGCGGCACGCCGTCAAGCTCACTCGCCTTCAGGACGGCGACCGACATGTCGCCGGCGTCGGTGCGCAGCAGCAGTTCGACCGGCTCGGACGCCGGGTCCCACCCGTCCTCGTCCGAGCCAACCTCGACGCGCGTTCCGTGGCTCCACACGGTCTCGACGCGCTGCGCCTGCCCGACGACAACGCTCGCCAGCGCGTGAATCCCAAAGCCTGACGCCGAGTCGGTGCCGGGGAGCTGGGCGTAGAACGCGTAGTTGCCTGCCGGCGCCTCGACCTCGAAGGTCAACGCGCCGGCCGCGTCGAGCCGTCCCACCATAGTGATGCTCGACTCGCCGCCGAAGCGAAGCAGCCGGCCGCTCACGCTCGCGCCCGCGCGCGGGCGAACCGCGGCGTCGTTGTGGACGACGATCGTGGCGTGGTAGGAAGCCTCGGTGACGAAGGGCACCCGCACCTCACCCGAGTCGCCAGCGCGCAGAGGCGTGCGCTGCAGCTTGCCTGCACCGCGACGCAGGCGGAGCCCGCGCGGCGGTCCGGTGGGCCCCCAGTCGAGCAGCGTGGTCAGCTCGAGCTCGCCGCCCGGCAGCCCGCAGAGCCCGATCGCCTCGCCGATGCGGCAGCTGGCCTGCTGGACGGCGGTCGAGCCGCCGTCCGGGTCGCCGAGCGCACGACCGTGGCGAACGACGCGGTATTGAACGAGCACCGTGGGGGCCACGCCCGCGGCGTGATCTTCCCAAGCGAGCTCGTTTCCGACCTCGTCGACCAGCACCGGGCGCACCGTGATCGAGCTCGCGTCCTTCGGAGGCGTGAGCGTACCGAGATCCAGGTCGCCGCCCGGCGCGAGGTGAACCTCGTGGCCGATGCTGAACGAGCAATCGCCGGCACTCCAGGAGGCGATCACGCGCTTGCGCCCGGGCTTGACGACCGCGGCGAAGCTACCGTCGGCCTCGATGTACCGATGCTTCTCGTTGAGCGAGACGACGCTCGCTCCGTCGACTTCGATGTCGGTCCGCACGTTCTGCACCGCGAAGACGCCCTCGGCGCCGGGCGGGAACGGCGCGAAGCGGCCGCGGACCACGGCCGACCGCTCGCAGCGAAACCCGCGCTCGACGAGCCCGCCCGGCGCGAGGTCGAAGGGCGCGCTGCGGCGCTCCTCGACTCGGCGCACGAACAGCTCGCCCTGCGAGAGCGAGGTCTTTGAGAGGGCCGGGTTGCCCTCGACGTCCTCGCAGCGGCAGTCCGTGTCGAGCTCGATCGTCATCCCCTCGAGCGGCGGAATGCCGCCCCAGACCATCCTCCCGTACGAGTCGGTCATCCGATAGAGCTCACGCTCGCCGGCCGCGGCGAGCGCGCGGTCCAGGGCGTCGAAGGGATGCTCGCGCAGGCCCTCAAAGGTGACGTCGAAGAGCTCGGGTTCGAGCGTGCCTTCGAAGAGGCTCCGTGCCTCCCCAAAGCGCAGCTTGCGCTGGGCGGCGCCACGCTCGTCTCCTTCGAACGGTAGAGTCAGGAACGCAAGTACGCCTTCGGTCGGCGCTCCGTTCGCATCGGCGGCGAGCATGTGGACCTCTCCGAAGGCCTCTAACCTGAGGGTCACCTGCGCGTCGCCCTCCAACGCCGCCATCATGTCGCCCGTGAAGCCGGGCGCCGACGCGGCGAGGATCGCGCGCTCGGTCCCGACATCCCAGACCTGATCGCCGTCGTCCTCGAGCCTCAGCAGCGACCCGCCTTCGACGAAGACCAGCAGCTGGATCGGTGCGCCGTGGCCCCCGGCCAGCTCGACGCGGACTCGACGCATGCCCTCGACCGCGCGGCGTCGGTCCACCGTGTACGGCGTGCTGGACGCGAGCTCGCTTGCGCCGGCCTCGACCGCCGGCAGCGGTGCGAGCGCGCCGTGTGCGGTGTCGCGATCAAGATCGGTTTCGCGCCCGGAGAGGAGGAAGAGGACGGCGACAAGCACCGCGAGGAGGATCGGGACAAGTAGGCGCATGACGGAAGGCGAAGATCGGGACGAAGAACGGTCGAAACCTGCACGCGGACGGCCAGGCCGACCGCCCGCGCGCACAACACGGATCTAATGCGGCGTCTCGCCTTCCGTGTCACAGCCTTCGTCACACAGCTCGAAGGCCAGATTCACCAAGGCCTCGCTCTGCAGGGCGCCAAAGCCCTCCACTTCCGCCGTGTCGAGGATGCACCCGTCGGCGTGCCCGGCGATGGTGATCGACGTCTGGAAGATGATCGTGAACATGCCGACCTTGTCTCCGCCAGCGCCCTGGCCCGAGCAGGAGCCGGTCTTCGGTCCGCTTCCCGTAATGACCGGGACCTGGAAGTCCACCGGCAGTCCATTGATCTTGATCGTTCCGACGTAGACCCACTCGCTCTCACTGTCCTTCCCGGCCTCAAGCGTGCAGACACAGATCTCCGCGATGTCCCAAAGCGTGCACTTGACCTCGCCGACGCCGTAGGTGACCGCCCAGTTGTGCCCGTTGGCGCAGATGACGCTCTCGGCATCGACCTCGGCCGATCCCGAGGCGAGGCCGTTGACGTACGGGTTCGGGCAGTGCTTGTTGCAGGGGTCCTTGAAGGTGAAGTTGAACGAGCTCGATGCAGCGCAAGCCGACTGATTCTCGACCGAGCAAGCCGGCCCGCCCTCGTGTCCTTCTACATCCGCACGCGCAACGTGCCCTTCGGCGAACGAGCTGGCTTCCATCTCGCCCAACCAACAGCTCGTGGGGTCCTTCGTCTCCTCGCACGGGTCGGTGAGGCCTTCGCTCATCTCCCACCAAGCCGAGCAGCCTTCGCAATCGCCGCCGCCGCTGCCTCCGCCCACCGTGCCTTGGGCGGACAGATTCGATGTCAAGATCGTTGCAAACAAAAGAGCGATTGTTCTTTGAATAGACATAGAGTCTCCTGGTTTCAGATTTCGGGTTGCTCTCCGTCCGGGGGGCTCGGGAGCGCCCGTTAGCGACCCTCGTGAGACTTCGGTTTGAGCGTTCCTTGAAAAACAGGCACGCGCGACCGGAGCGGTCGGCCGCGCTTAGGCTCGGGACATGCTCTCAAGCCTCGCTGTCACCGCCCTCCTCTTCCTGCTTCCTCCGCCCGCTTCCGCCGACGCGCCCACGCGCGCGCAGCCGACCGACGCGTCCGTTGAGCGCATACGCAAGCGCGGCGCGGAGCACCTTGAGCTGCTCGCCCAGAAGCACGACCTCCCCGGCGCGTCGGGAGCCGTCGTCCTACCCGACGGCACCTCGGTGGCGTTCGCGCACGGCTGGGCGGACGTGGAGAGCGAACGCGCGCTCGTGCCGGCCGACCGAATGCTGAGCGGCAGCACGGGGAAGACCTTCGTCGCGGCTTCGGCGTTGCACCTGGTCGGGGCCGGGCGGCTGCAGCTCGACGATCCCGCGTCGAAGTTCCTCGGCGAGGAACCTTGGTTCGCGCGGCTCCCCAACGCGGACGACCTCACGCTCGGCGCGCTTCTGCGGCACCGCGGCGGACTGCCGCGCTACGTTTTCGAGGCGGACTTCTGGCAGACCGCGGTCGCCGACCCGGACCGCGTCTGGGCACCCGCGGAGCTGCTCGCGTTCGTCTTCGACAAGGAGCCGCTCTTCGCCGTCGACGAGGGCTGGGCCTACTCCGACACGAGCTACATCGTCGTCGGAATGATGATCGAGGCGGTCGCCGGGGTTCCGTTCTACGACTACGCCCGCGAGCACCTGATCGAACCGCACGGCCTGACCAGCACCGTGCCGTCGAACAGCCGGCGCATCGCCGGGCTCGCGCAGGGCTACGACTCGGCCTTCGGGCACCTGGGCGTCGCCGAGCGCTTGCTGGACGACGAGGGCGTATTTGCGTTCAACCCGCAGTTCGAGTGGTGCGGCGGAGGCTACGCCAGCACGCCGACCGATCTCGCGCGCTGGTCGTGCGTGCTGTACTCCGGGGCGGCCTTCGGGGGCGACTACCTCGAGGCCCTGCTCGATACGGTGCCGGCCGAGCCGCTCGGGCCGGGCACGCGCTACGGGCCGGGGCTGATCCTGCGCGGGACCAAGCTCGGCGAGCTGCGCGGGCACGACGGGATCATGCCGGGGTACTCCACGACCATGGGCTACTTTCCCGACGCCGACATCGCCGCGGCGTTTCAGGTGAACGCCACCGGGCTGTCGCTGGGCCGCCCGATTCACGAGGTGCTCGTCGAGCTGGTCGAGATCGCACGCGAAGAGCTCGCGGCGGTGAAGGTCGAGTCGCGCTAGGGAGAAGGTGCCGGCCGCGTCCGCGCCCCCGAGGGGCAACAGGGGAAGCGCGGGCGCCGCCGGCGGTTGGGCTCGCGCCCGAAGCGCGTGACGCGTCAGTCGCGGGTCGCCGTCCCTCCGGCTCCCCCTAGCTCGGCCCGCTTGCGCGGAGCCGTTGGATCGTACGGGACCGCGCGCACCGAGCCCTCGTAGGCGATCTCGCCCACGCGTACGGGCGCCGACCACTGGTCGTAGGTCAGCGCGAAGTGCTGGCCGCGGAACGTCATCATCAGCGTGTTTGGATCGAGCCGCGTGCGCCCGATGTGGACGACGGTGGCTTCCTGGTTCTCGGGTGCGCTGTCTCCGACGGGAGCGGCGCCGATGAGAAGCGCCGTCACGCCGAGCAGCTCGAGCGCGCGTAGGACGGACAGACCCCGTCCACGGATGTTGCGAAGCATGGTGATCTCCGGACCGACCGGTGAAGAGAGAAAGGGACCTGAAGAGGGGACAGAAACGTTTTCTCGCGCGCGCTGGCCGCGGCTTGGGCCGGAGCAAACGCACACACTCTTAGTTACCCCGCTGTTGTGCGCGTGCCCTCAATTTGGACTTGCAGCAAACCTCGTCGCGCGCGGCGCGAGTCGATCTGCTGCACGCGCGCAACGGAACGCGCTTCCGTCGGATAGGGCGCTTCGCCGCACGAGCGACGAACCTCTCGCACGCCACTCGAATTTGTGCAGCGTCGCGGCGCCGATCGATCGATCCTGCGGTCGGCCCATCGCTCTCTCATGATGTTGTGTTGCAGCGACAATAGCTCGCTTTGGTGAACGAGAGCGACGGCGAAAGGCCACTAGAAGGGTGCATCTTTGACCTACAGCAGGAGGCCTCCATGCTCCGCAGCCTTGCACTTCAGTCCGCTTCGGGCGCCGTCCTCTTCGGCCTCGTCCCGTTTCTTCTTTGGCCGTCCAAGCCCCAAGCGGGCGTAATCCTGATCGACTTCGAGGACATGGGGCTCGCTCCCGGTCAAACCATCGACCCTCCCGACCTCGTGGGGATCGAGACCGGCGCCTACCGCTTCGAGCCGATCCCACGGACCGAGATCAAGGACCTCCACGTCGGCAACGACGTCTCGTTTTGGAGCAACAACGGCACCACGGTCTTGGCCGGGCACGACTCGATGCGCATGACGCGTGTCGACGGTGGCCCCTTCGACCTGCTCTCGTTCGAACTGGCGGGGTGGCCCACCGACAACGAGATCCCGTTTGCCGTTTACGCGAACACCGGGACGTCGGCGGTCTTCGTACCCGACGGCACCACCGACGGCCCGGGAGGGGTCGCGGACTTTGAGACGTTCACGCTCCTGGGCTTTGAAGGCGTTCAGAGCGTCCTGTTTGTTCATACCGGTCCCGGCGCCGTGGCCGGGATCTTCCACCTCGACAACCTCGTGGTTCGCGAGGGCGGTGCCCCCGCGTCGCCGCCCTCGACGGTGAACCCGGCGGACCCGGTCGAGCAGTACTAGCTTCGCGCGTCGGAGGCCTTCGGGGCCGTCGACCCGTCGCCCGCGCGCGGCGCGCTTCGCCCAGCGAACGCCCGTGCGCGCCTTGCCCAAGGGCGACCGGCCGACGGATCCGCGGGACTCCGGCACGCGACACCAGCCGAAAGCGGCGTCCCCCGGTGGCTCGGATGCGGATCGAGCCGGAGCTACGGTCCGCGGGCTCCGGCTCGTTCCCGAGCCGCGGTAGCACCGGGGTGACGCCGCGCTGGCGGTGGGGAAATCCGTAGCGCCGAATCCTTTCGGTCGATGCCGCCCCTCTCGTTCTGTCTCACGGACCGCGTTCACCCAGGGCGCGGTCCGCCGACCAACCAACTAACGAGGGATACCGAGCATGGCATCGAATCACACCCCGCGTGACGCACAGCCGCGCCTACGCGGCAGGCTCCCGCTCGCTTTCGCCCTCGTCGGCGGTGCGCTTTGCGCACAGGCCGACGAGGATTTCTCGACCCCCGAGCTCGACCAGGCCGGGGCTCCGTCGGCGACACGGGGAGGCCCGGCCGTCGAGTCGCAGTACCGCATCTCCAACGGCGTCGTCACGCTCGGACTGAACGCCAACAAAGAGTTCGGGCTGGTCTATTCCGACCTGCTGCAGGACGCGGACCTCGGCATCGCGGCGAAGCCGGGCGTTATCCTCAAGCCGACCAGCCTGTGGAAGGTGGCTCTCGTCGACCGCGACTTCGACTACGAGAACCCGCCGCTTCCCGGCGCCGACGGCGTCGTGTTCCTCTCCGCAAACGAGGTCGTGCCGCGCATGCCGACGGTCGTTTCCGGCGCGGACACGCTGACCTCGGAGTGGAAGGTGCTGAACTGGAAGGACACCTCGGGAGACCCCGACGCGCAGCTGCTGCCGGTCGAGCGCTTCACCGTGCGGCTCACTCAGACGGCCGTCGGCCCGGATGTGATCGTGGACATGGAGGTCGAGCTCGAGCCCGAGTCCGAGCTCTCGACCTACATGATGGAGGCCCGCGTGGCGGTGCCGTCGGTTGGAACGAAGGCCAGCCAGATCCTGGCCGTGCCGTGGTACATGGGGGCACTGATCCCCCAGCCGCTGAGCAACCCGCTCGTGCAGTTCGTCGACCTCGTGTCCGAAACGCGCCTCAGCGATGTCGACGACGGCGACAAGGTGCCGACGCACCCTGGCGTCATGAGCATGCAGTGGATGGCGTACTACGACGAGGCCGACCCCGACGGCGACCTCTTCTTCTGGGGGACGCGGGACGAGGACGCGAACCTCGTGAAGCCGTACCTGGTCTACACCGAGACGAACTCGCTCGCGTTCGGTGTGCAGTACTACCCGCCGAACAACCTGGCGAGCGAGACCACGACCGCGATGCCGTTCGACGTGGTCATGACGCCGCTGCACGGCGACTGGTACGACGGCGCTGAGCACTACCGCGCCTGGGTCGAGGGCCTCGACGCCGCGGACAGCTTCGCTCCCGCAAAGCCCGCCACGGACCCGGCGGGCGGCTACTCCGCCACCGTCCGCGACGCCGACGCGGTTGGCGTGGTGCTGCCGGCGCCGTGCGACCCCTCCACGCCCGCGCAGAAGGACCACGATCAGTTCCAGCACTGGGGAGCCGAGTGGGCCGAGTTCGACGCCTACTTCGTGAGCCCAACGCTCGGCGATCTCGAGCTGCTCGGCCGCCCGTGGTTCTGGGACTGGAACGCGTTCGCGACCAACTTCGGCGAGTGGTTCGACCCGTTCGGCGGTCTCCGTCCCGAGTTCGTGTCCAACGCGCCCGCGGGCGTTCCGCAGTACTCGTGGGCGCCGTACTTCCACCCGTCTTCGCTGTCGGCGAGTCCCGGGTCGGGCTTCTTCGCGTCCTACGTGGAGGGACACGTCGGCGAGCCGGCGGGCGACCTCTACGTGGTGCGGGACGAGGGCTTGGAGACGCCGACGCTGAGCGCGCTCTCCCCGCCGCAGGACACCGACTGCGCGCCCGTCAGCGACATGACGTGGGTGTGCCACGACCTCTGCCACGGTACCGGCTTTCCGTTCGACTACACGACGCACGTTCTGGGCGAGATGACGCCGTCGCTCGACTTCCAGGGCTTGTACCTGGACGAGTTCCACATCGGCGAGACCGTGTGCTACGACCCGCTTCACCTCCACAGCCTCTTCCAGACCGGCGGTGGCACGTACTTCGTCGACGGAAAGCGACTGATGCTCGAGCTGACCAAGGCCGACATGCGCGCCTCGGTCGACCCGGAGTTCTTCCTGTGGATCGAGGGGCCGTCCGAGGCCTACCTCAGCTCGGGCGAGTCGGCGCTCGTCGAGATGTGTTGGTCGCACTACGGCGGGCTCGGCGGACTGACGGGGGATGAGGTCTCCGACCTGCTGCGCATCGCGCCGCTCTACCAGACCGTCTACAACGAGTACCAGCGCTTCGCCGACCGGCTCACGATCAACGGGCCGGACTGGATCTACCCGCTTGACGACAACGCCTTCATGGAGCGCGCTCGGCAGGCGTACGGGCCGTCGGCCTATCAGGGTGCAGAGGCGCCGCTCGGGAGCATGCTCTCCGACCAGCTCTTGACCGACAACATCGCCAAGCACGAGCTGCTGGAGCTCCTGGCGCAGCTCGTCGACAGCGAGCTCGCGATCTTCACGTCGCCGTCCATCGCGCCGCTCCTGCGCTTCGGTCGGCGTCTGCGCGACCCGCTCGTCGAGACGCCGGAGGCCTGCTTTGCCGGCTCGCCGATCGACTGCCCGGCCCCCGACCGCGCGCCGCTTGTGTACGCCTCGGCCTTCGCCGGCTCATCCGGGCAGGTCGGCCTGATGTTCATCAACTGGACGCACCACCTTGACTCGAGCTACTCGACCGACGGGGGCCTCCCCGGAACTCAGGCGGGAGTCACTGTCACGCTCGACGTCGACGGCTACGGCGTCGATCCGACGACGCACCACCTGGTGCAAGTCGTTCCGCCGGCGGCCGAGCCGGTCGCGCTCTATCCCGCGAGCGGTGAGTGGAAGGCCGACCTGCCGTCCGTTCCCGAGACGTCCGCGGTCTACTTCGAGCTGCGTCCGATCACGCCTTAGGACCGCGTGTGCGCCCTCCCTCAGGGAGGGCGCACGATACGACGTGGATTCGACGCGGGCGCGACGTGGGCTCGATGCGCTCCCCGGCATCTTCGTGCGGAGTCCCAAGCCAAGGAGACCTCCCATGAAGCCGTACGCCTCGATCGGAATCACACTCACGCTCCTTCCCGCCGTCGCCTGCGTCGCGCCCGGGGAAGGGCCGCGCCCCACCACGGCGCAGAGCCGCAACCTGATGTCGCCGTGGACCGCCGCACGCGGCGAACCCGGATGGACCGTCGACCTGACGCTGGGCATCGAGTCCGAGCCCGACTACGCGGGCTCCGACGACAGCGAGACCGAGCCCGACCTCTTCGCCCGTGCGCTGTATGAGGACCGACGCGGACACCGCTACATCCTCAATCTCGGCGAGGTCGGCGCCTGGTGGAACCTGGGTGACGACTGGCTCCTCGGAACCGTCCTGGAGTACGAGCAGGGCCGCGACAACGAGAATACGGCGCTGACCGGGTTCGACGCCGTCGACGACACGGTCGAGGGTCAGTTCAGCCTAGCGCGCCGCTTCGGCGACTTCAGCCTGGCCGGCGTCCTGCAGCCCGACCTGCTCGGACGCGGCAAGGGCTTCGTCGCGTTCGTCGCGGGAGGCTATGACCGGATGCTGACCGAGCGGCTGCGCCTCGCCCTGGGGGCCGACCTCAGTACCGGCGACGCCGAGCACATGGACACCGAGTTCGGCGTGAGCGCGTCCGCCGCCGCCGCGTCCGGGTTGGCGGAATACAACCCGGGCGCCGGCTTGAAGTCCGCCACCGTCGACGTCGCATTGGAGCACTTCTTCACCGACCGCTTCAGCCTCTTCCTGACCGGCTCGGCCGAGCACTACTTCGCCCGCGCCGCGGACAGCCCGCTGATCGACGTCGAAGGTAGCGATCTCGTGTACGAGCTCGGCCTGGGGCTGAGGTACTCTTTCTAGCGACCGTCGCCACCGGCATGCGCCTGCTTCTGATCGAGGACGACGCGGACCTCTCCGCAACCGTGGCCGAGTACCTGGAGGCCAAAGGGCACACCGCCGAGCTCGCGTACGACGGGCTCACGGGGCTCCACCTGGCATCACGCGACGGGTTCGACGTCGTCGTGCTGGACCTGGGGCTCCCGGGTCTTGACGGCCTCGAGCTGTGCCGCAGCGTGCGCCGCAGCGCGCGCCGCGACGTGCCGATCCTGATGCTGACGGCGCGGGACACGCTGGAGGACAAGGTGCTGGGCTTTGAGGCCGGCGCGGACGACTACCTCCTGAAGCCCTTCGAGATGACCGAGTTGCTCGTTCGCCTCGAGGCGCTCCACCGCCGCGCGAGCGGGACCGTCGGCGACGAGGTGCTGCGGGTCGGAGACCTCGTCGTGGATCCCGGGCAAGGCCGCATCTCGCGCGCGGGGAGGTCGCTGACGCTCCATCGGATCGGGGCGGAGATCGTCACGATCCTCGCCCGCGAGTCGCCGCGCATCGTGTCGCGCGAAGAGCTCGAGCAGGCCATCTGGGGCGCGAACACGCCCGACCGCGACCTGCTGCGCTCGCACCTCTACCTCGTGCGCCAGGTGCTCGACCGGCCGTTCGCAACCCCGCTCCTCCACACGGTGCGCGGACGCGGCGTGCGGCTCGCGCCGCCGGAGGGCGACGCGTGACCGCGCCTGGGCGAAGCCTGCTCCCGCGCCTGGTCTGGAGCCACGCGGGGCTGACCGCGCTGGTCGCGTTCTGCGCCGCGCTCACGCTCTATGCCGGGTACTTCCTGTTGGAGGACCGCGCCTTTGGGTCGGTGGTCCGCGCGAGCGTCGAGCGCGCACGCGACGGGGCGCAAGCGCCGCTCGGCGCCTGGCGCCTCGACGGGGCACCGGACGAGCTGCGCGCTGCCACGGCAGATCTGCCCGACGGCGTCCACGAGCTCGAGCGCGAAGGCGTCGAGCGGCACGTCGCGCTCGCGACCGACGAGGCCGGCGTTCGCTGGGTCGCCGTGCTGGAGGCAGGCGAGGTCGAACGCGATCGCTGGCTCGCCGCCGGCCTCGCGGGCAGCGTGCTGCTGCTCTCTCTGCTCGCTGTCGGCGTGGGCTATGCGGTCGCGCGCCGGACGCTCGCGCCGCTGGAGCGGCTCGCGGGCCAGCTGCGCCCCGGCGCCACGCCGCCGTCGCCAGCCGCTCTGCGACGCGACACGTCGAACGACGAGGTCGGCCTGCTCGCCGACCGGCTGGCGCACTTCCTCGACGAGCGCGAGAACGCGCTCGCGCGCGAGCGCGAGTTCCTGCGCGACGCAAGCCACGAGCTGCGCAACCCGCTGACCGTCCTGCAGGGAGCCATCGCGCTCGTACGCGACGAGGGCACCCCCGACTCCGCACGGCTGGGTGACCGGCTCGGCCGGATGGACCGGTCGGTATTGCGCATGCGGCGCACGGTCGAGGAGCTGCTGACGCTGGCGCGCCAGGAGAGCGAGGCCGCTCCCGCCGCGGACCGTCCGTTGACCGACGCCGTCGAGGAGCTGCTCGACGAGCTCAGGAGCGGCGCGGCGCGCGGCGTCGAGCTCCGACTCAACGCAAGCGGCGAGCCCGCGGGACCGACGCCCCTGTGGCTCGTGCTCCTCCGGAACCTGGTCGACAACGCGCTGGCCGCGACCGACCGGGGGAGCGTCGAGGTGCAGCTGGCATCCGACCGCGTCGCGGTGCGCGACACCGGCCGCGGAATGGCGCCCGAGCTGCTTCGAAGCGGAACGGACGCGTTCGTCCGCGGCGACGGCGGTACGGGCTTCGGGCTGGGCCTCGCAATCGTGAAGCGCCTCGCCGACCGACTCGGCTGGGCACTGCGCATCGAGAGCGGCGGTTCCGCCGGCGGAACCGTGGTCGAGCTCGTCCGCGGCGACTAGGCGCCCGCGGTCAGCCAGGCCGCGACGTAGTCCTCCCAGTCCTCGATCGTGAGCGCGCCGTCGCCGTTGAAGTCGGCCAGCAGGCTTCCCCCGAGGAGGAACTCGACGAAGAGGACCGCGTCGTTGAAGGTGACGATCCCGTCCAGGTTCGAGTCAGCCGCGTGCAGGATCTGCAGCTCGAACGAGGTCGACGCGCTCTGAAGATCGGCGCCGCCGCTCAGCCCGGCCGAGCCGATGGCAGTGGCGTCGAGCGTGTACGCTCCGGGATGGAACCAGCCGAACGTCAGCAGCGAATCCTTGGCTCCGTAGCTGGCGTCAACGCCGAAGAGCTCGGCGTCTTCGAAGGCGAGCGTCGCGTAGCTCTCGTTGTAGCCGTACGTGCTCTGCACCGACGCGGTGAAGACGTACCGTACCTGCGACGTGACGTTGAAGTCGGCGCGGTAGGCCGCCGTCCCCCCCGAATCCGAGATGAACAGGCTGCCCGTCGTCGAGGCGACGACGTCGAGGTCGGCGCTGAGCTCGGTGCCGGAGAGCGTCGAGTCCACGGTCGCCTGAGCATCCGCGACGTCGATGCCGTAGTAGTCGTCGAGGTCGCCGACGAGGTCCGAGCTCCAAGGCCCGGCCACGTCGGGGCTGGACTCGTTGAGCAGCAGCCCGTCGTCGAACTCAAAGTCGAAGCCGTAGGCGCCGACCTCGGTACGGCGCTCCGCGGAGACGACGTCCACGGACTGGGCAGCGGCGAGCGAGGCGAAGAGGGGGAGGGCGGCGAGGGCGAGCTTCATCCACAAATTGTGCCACTCGGCGCCGTCCGGACCAGTGAAGATCCCACCAAGTAGGCGGCGCGTAGGAGGCCTTGTTGTGGCGCCCCCACAACCTCGATCGCAGATATCGGAGAACGCCTAGGGGGGCTGCGAGGCCCCTTCAGGCTCCGGTCGGCCCCAGACGAAACCCACAGTGCCCCTCCAGGGCTCAATGCCATGAAAGGTGTCATCTTCAAACACTTCGAGAGCTTCGTCGGCGAGAGCTTCGGGTTCGACGTCTTCGAGGAGATCCTGGAAAGCACCCAGCTGCAGACCAGGACGGCCTTCGTCGGCCCCGAGACCTACCCAGACGAAGACCTGGTCGCCCTACTCACAACCGCGGTCCAGCGCCTGGGCATCTCGCCAGCGGACGCGCTCGAGGCCTTCGGCAAGTACCTGTTCGGGCGACTCGTGACGCAGCACCCGGACTTCGTGGAGCGGGTCTCCGACCTCAAGTCGTTCCTCCTGACGGTGGAAGACGTCATCCACGTCGAGGTGAGGAAGCTCTTCCCGGGCGCGGTGACCCCGTCCTTCGAGTACGAAGACACCGCTCCGGACCGACTCGTGATCCGGTACCGATCGCCGCGCAAGCTGTGCGCGTTGTTCCGCGGACTGCTGCAGGGCGCGGCGGAGCGCTTCGAGCAACCGGTCAGCTACGAGGAGCTCGCATGCCTCCACGAGGGCGCCGACGCGTGCTGCTTCGACATCACCATCGCGCAGTCGCAGCGCAAGGCCGGCTAGCCCAGTGGACCCGCAGACCCTCCAGAAGAGGCTCGATCGAGCCCACTCCGAGATCGCCCAGCTGGAGGGGATGATCGAAGACAAGACGCGCTCGCTGTATGTCGCGCAGGGGGAGCTCGAGCGCACCGTCGACTTCCTGGGCGAGGTGCTCGCCTGCATCCGCAGCGCCGTGCTGGTGCTAGATGCGGGCGGCAGGGTGCGCTCGGCGAACCCCGCTGCCTGTGCGTTGCTGGGTCGGGAAGAGGGCGAGGTCGTCGGGCTCTCCGCGAGCGCCCTCATGCGCTTCCCCGACGGCCTCGAGGACCCCGACGTACCGGGCGTCACAGAGGGGCAGCACGAGGTCCACTTCGTACACGCGGAGGGGCACGAGGTGCCCGTTCTCTACTCCGGCAACCGCCTCGGCAACGGGGTGCAGGACGACGGGGTGGTGTGCGTCGCGCTGGACCTGAGCGAGAAGAAGCAGCTCGAGCTCGAGCTGCGGCACGCGCAGAAGCTCGAGTCGCTCGGCCAGATGGCCGCCGGGATCGCGCACGAGATCAACACGCCGATCCAGTTCGTCGGCGACAGCATCGGCTTCCTGCAGGACTCCTTCGAAGACCTGCAGGCCGTGCTCGACGCGCACATGGCACTGCGCGAGGCCTCCGACCCGGGCGAAGAACACCGGGAGCTTAGCTCGAAGCTCACGGAGGCCGAGGAGCACGCGGACCTCGAGTTCCTGGCCGAGGAAGTTCCCGCCGCCTTCGAGCGCGCGGCCGAGGGCGTCGACCGGGTCGGCAGGATCGTCCGAGCGATGAAGGAGTTCTCGCACCCCGGCGACGCCGAGCGGGAACCCCTCGACCTGAACGAGGCCGTGCGGACGACGCTGACCGTGGCCAAGAACGAATACAAGTACATCGCCGACGTCGTCACCGAGCTTGGAGAGCTGCCTCCTGTCCTCTGCCACGCCGGCGACATCAACCAGGTCATCCTGAACCTGGTCGTGAACGCCGCGCACGCGATCGAAGGAAGGAACGACGGCGAGCGCGGCACGATCCGCGTGCGCACTTCCTGCGAGGGCGGGTTCGCCGTAATCGAGGTCACCGACGACGGCTGCGGCATCCCCCACGACGTACGCAACCGGATCTTCGATCCCTTCTTCACGACGAAGGCCGTTGGACGCGGCACCGGCCAGGGGCTCTCGATCACGCACAAGATCATCGTCGAGAAGCACGCCGGACGCCTGACGTTCGACACCGAGGTGGGCGTCGGCACGACCTTCCGGATCGGCATCCCCTGTGCGGGCGAGGAGGCGAACCGTGACGCAGCCTGAGCTGCTCCGCGTGCTCTTCGTCGATGACGAGCCGCCCCTCTTGCAGGGCATGCGCGCCGCGATGCGGCGCGAGAGAAAGCGCTGGAGCATGCGCTTCGCCGAGGGCGCCGAGAAGGCGCTCGAGCTGCTCGCCGACGAGCCTGCGGACGTCGTTATCAGCGACATGCGTATGCCGGGCATGGACGGGGCGCAGTTCCTCTCGCGCGTGCAGGAGCTGTATCCACGCACGCTGCGCATCATCCTGTCGGGCCAAGCCGACGAGGAGGCGACGGTCCGGGCCGCCCCCTCGGCGCACCAGTGGCTCGCCAAGCCGACCGGCCGCGAGGAGGTCGTGAGCACGATCGACCGCGCGCGCGCCTTCCTCCCCCTACTGCGCAGCGACCGCCTGTTCGAGGTCGTGGGCGGAGTGCGCGATCTGCCGGCGGCCCCGCGTCTCTACATGCGTCTGAAGCAGCTCCTCAGCTCACCCGAGACGGAGCTCGACGACGTCGCGGGGATCATCGAGAGCGATCCGGCGATGTGCGCGCGGATGCTGCAAATGTGCAACTCGGCCTTCTTCTCCCTGCCCCGCTCGATCGCAGACGCGCGCGACGCGGTGCGCATCCTGGGCGTGAAGACGATCGAGCAGCTCGTGCTCAGCGCCGAGGTCGTCCGCGCGATGCCGCTGGACGACGTCCCCGAGCTGTCGGCCGACGCCCTCCAGCAGCAGGCGCTGCTGGTCTCGCGGGCCGCGCTGCGGGTCGTGGACGAAGACGCGACCGCGGGCTGTGCGGGGTTGCTCCATGACCTCGGCCAGCTGGTCCTCGCGACACGCGCGCCCGAGGACTTCCGCCGCGCGCTGTCCGAGAGCGCGGCGTCGGGGCGCCCGCTCGACGAGGTCGAGCTGGAGCTGCTGGGGGCCACACACGCCGACGTCGGCGCCGCGACCCTGGCGCTCTGGGGGCTGCCCGAGTGCGTCGTCACCGCGGTCGCCGCCCACCACGCACCCGACCGCATCGAAGCGGACGAGCCCGACGCGTCCGCCGCCGTCCACATCGCGCAATGCCTGGTCGAGGACGCCCTCGCGGAGCTGCGCGGCGAAGCACCACCGGCGCGACTCGACCAGACGCTGGTCGCCAGGCTGGGCCTGACGGCGCAGCTCGAGGGCTGGCGCGACGCGGTGCGCAGCGACATCCAACAGTCCGAGCTGCGGGAGGCGGGGTGAGCAAGATCCGACCGAAGCTCCTCCTTGTCGACGACGAAGAGCGCGTAACGCAGGGCCTGCGCGTCATCCTTCGCCGCGACTTCGACGTCGCGACGGCAAACAGCGGAGCGGAGGGGCTCAAGCAGCTCGCGGAGTCGGGCCCGTTCGCCGTCGTCGTCTCGGACATGCGTATGCCGAAGATGAACGGCGCCGAGTTCCTCGCCTACGCGAAGACGCTGGCGCCGATGACCGCGCGCGTGCTTCTCACGGGCCAGGCCGACCAGGACGACGCCATCGCCGCGGTCAACGAAGGCGGCATCTTCCGCTTCCTGACCAAGCCCTGCCCCTCGGGCCCGCTGCGGCAGGCCCTGGGCGAGGCGCGTGAGTTCCACGAGCTGATGGTCGCCGAGAAGGAGCTGCTGGAGGGCACACTGCGGTCCAGCATCGAGCTGCTGACCGACATCCTCGGCCTGGTCCATCCGATCGTGGCCGGCTACCAGGTGCGCACGCGCGCGATCGTCGCGCACGTCGTCGAGCGGCTGAGCCCGCCCGCGCCGTGGAGATACGAGCTCTCGGCCATGCTGTCGCTGCTCGGCTGTCTCACGCTCCCGAAGGGGCTGATGAACCGGGCCTACCTCGGCGCCGAGCTGAGCGAAGAGGAGGAGTGTGCCGTCGCCGGGCATCCGGCCCTCGGCGCGCGCTTGATCGAGGGTACGCCGCGCCTCGAAGAGGTCGCGGAGATAGTCGCCCGCCAGTCGACACCGGCGACCGAGGAGGAGCGCCAGGGGCCGCCCCAGGATTGGGATCCGGTGGTGCTGGGAGGAGAGCTCCTGCGGCTCGCTGCCGACTACCTACGCGGTTGCGGCGGCACCAGAGGCGCGGCGACCAAGCTCGCACAGGAACACGCGCCGGAGCTGCTCGAGGCTCTGAAGGGCGTGGTCGTGCCGGAGCCCGAGGACGCGGTGCTCGTCGTCCCCGCGTCCAAGCTGGTTCGCGGGATGCGGTTGGTCGAGGACCTCGTCTCCGACGACGGCGTCGTGCTGGCGGCCTCAGGCACGACCGTCAACCTGACGCTGATCAAGCTGGTCGAGAACTTCGCAGCACGCGGCAGCGTGCCCGACGAGATCCAGGTTCGCGTCGCCCGCGGCGCGACCGAAGAGGAAGCAGCCTGAGGACCGATGACGAGTAAGGAAGTGCAGCCGGCCGTTCTCTTCGTCGACGACGAGCAGGACGTCACGCGCGGCCTCAAGGTCGCGCTACGGCGCGAACCGTGGCGGATCCTGACCGCGGATTCGGGCGAGGAAGCGCTCGAAATCCTGGCGGAGGTCGACGTTGATGTCATCGTCTCGGACGAGCGCATGCCGGGTCTGCAGGGCTCGGAGCTCCTCACCGAAGTGCGGAGGCTCTACCCCGATGCGGCCCGCATCATCCTCACCGGCCAGGCCAGCATCGAGGCCGCCGCGCAGGCGATCAACGCCGCGGGCGTGCACCGCTTCCTGCTCAAGCCATGCCCGCCGGAGGAAGTGGCCGCGACGATCCACGAGCTGCTCGAGAAGCGCGAGATGCGGGTGCGCCTCGAGGCGTGGCGAGAGGCCCGCAGGCGCGCGGGCCGGGCGGCACTGGAAGAGAGCTTCGAACGAACCCTCGCCACCCTTTGGGTCGCGTTCCAGCCCATCCTCCGCGCGAGCGACGGCTCGAACTACGGCTACGAGGCGCTCGTACGCCACGACGATCCCGAGGCCGGACGCCCCGACGCGCTCCTCGCGCTAGCCTCCGAGCTGGGACGCGAGAAGGAGCTCGGGCGCGCGATCCGCGACGCGGTGGCGGCGCGCATCCACGACGCCCCCGACGACGCGACGATCCTGGTCAACGTCAGCCCGGGCAACTTCGACGACCCGCGGCTGATCGATGGCTCCGAGCCTCTGGCGAGCTTCGCAAACCGCACGATCCTCGAGCTCACCGAGCGCGAGTCCCTGTCGCTGAACGCCGACCTCGAGGGCCACATCCAGAGCCTGCGCGGTATGGGATACCGCATCGCGCTCGACGACTTCGGCGCCGGCTACGCGGGGCTCTCGGGGTTCGCGCTGCTCGCGCCGGATATCGTCAAGCTCGACAAGGAGATGGTGCGCAACATCCACGTGTCGCGCACCAAGCGCGAGCTCATCAGGACGATGACCCGGCTCAGCGGCAACCTCGGCATCGAGACGATCGCCGAGGGCATCGAGCGCCGCGAGGAACACGACGCGGTCGTCGCGTTGGGGTGCGACCTCGTGCAGGGCTGTTACTACGCCAAGCCCAGCCGCGACTTCGAGGCGGCCAAAGACCGCGACGCGGCCTAGGCTCACCAACGGAGCCCCGCGCCGGCTAGACTCGCCGCGTTGAAAGGGGCGGCGTCGAAGAGCGAGGCAGGTGAGCGGGCTCCGCGCGGCTGGCACGTCGCGCGTTGGCTCTACCTGCGCCTGCTCGGCGTGGTCTTCCTCATCGCGTTCGGGTCGCTATGGGTCCAGCTCGAGGGGCTCTTCGGCTCGCGCGGCATCGCGCCGGTCGAGGAGGTGCTCTGGCTGGAGGCGAGCGACCTGCGGCTGCACGCCCTGCTCGCCGCGGGGGTCGCGCTGGCGCTGCTGCTGGTCGCCGACGTCGCTCCCGCGCTCTGCTGCCTCGCTCTGTGGTTGCTCTACCTCGGGCTGACCGCGGCCGGTGCTCCGTTCCTCAACTTCCAGTGGGACGCGCTCCTCATTGAGGCCGGCTTCCTTGGCGCGCTCGCCGCGCCATGGCGCATCGCGCCGCGCCCTTCGCGCGACCGCGCGCCGCCGCTGGCGTCGCTGCTGCTGCTGCGGTGGCTCCTGTTTCGGCTGATGGTGCTCTCCGGCCTCGTCAAGCTCCTGAGCGGCGACGAGACCTGGCGCGACCTGAGCGCGATGAGCTTCCACTACTGGACGCAGCCGCTGCCCGGACCGACCAGCCGCTTCGTCCACGGGCTGCCCGGCTGGTTCCACGCGGGAGAGGTCGTCGCGACCTTCGCGATCGAGCTGGTGCTGCCGTTCTTCGTCTTCGGGCCGCGCGTGCTGCAGCGGGTTGCGTTCCTGGGGATGGCCGGGCTCCAGGTGGCGATCGCGTGCACCGGCAACTACGGCTTCTTCAACCTGCTGACGTTCGCGCTGTGCCTGCCGCTCCTCGACGACGGGCTCTGGCGACACATCGCGCCGGCGCGGCTGCGTGGCTGGGGGCCGCTCGCGGCCGACCTCGCGCTGCGCCCCACCGCGGCGCGCCGGATGTTGGTCGCGCCGCTCGCCCTGGCGTTGGCCGGCCTCGGCGCGATCGCCGGGGCACAGCGCTGCCTCGGTTGGGAGCACACGCCCGGGTGGATGCTCTCGACCCTCCGCAAGACCGCTCCGCTGCGGACGGCGAACAGCTATGGACTCTTCGCCGTCATGACGACCGAGCGCCCGGAGATCATCGTCGAGGGCAGCCGCGACGGCCGCTCGTGGGAGGCCTACGAGTTTCGCTGGAAGCCGGGCCGTACAAGCCGTCGACCCGGCGTCGTCCAGCCGCATATGCCGCGCCTGGACTGGCAGATGTGGTTCGCGGCGCTCGGCAACTACCGCAACAACCCGTGGTTCCTCGCCTTCGCCCGGCGGCTGCTGGAGGGCTCGCCTCCGGTACTCGCGCTGCTCGCGCACGACCCCTTCGCCGGGCGGCCGCCGCGCTATCTGCGCGCGCGCGTCTTTACCTACCGCTTCGCGCCGGCCGACTCGGCGCTGTGGTGGGAACGCGAGGAGCTAGGCCTGTACTGCCCCGTGCTCACCCTGCAGGACGGCGAGCTGGTGCGCGCGAGGTAGCGATAGAAAGGCGGCGGCCCGCTCCCCGGGAGGAGCGAGCCGCTGCGTACGCTTCGGTCGGTTGCTACCGGCCCGCTAGAAGAGGAAGAACACCTCCTGCATGTTGGTGTCGTCCAGCGGGAAGGCGGGAACCGGGTCGAGGCTCAGGCCCTCGACGTAGAACGTGAACACCGGGTTCGGCAGGTTCAGCGGGATGTTGATCGTCACCGTGCCGCTGGCCGGGATGACCGGCATCGCCAGGATGAACAGGTTCGTGAGGTTGTTGCCGATCTCGAGCTCGACGATGCCGGGGAAGATGCTCGGCACGTTGCTGCTGGAGCCGAGGATCATGAACGTGTCGCCCGGCTCGCCGGCGCAGGTCACGTCCATCCCGGAGAGCGAGAACACCGTCACCGGATCGTCACCGTTGCCGACCTGAACCTGCGGCGGCTCGTTGAAGACGTAGTTGAACGTCCCCGAGTCCTCGGAGCCGCCGTCCTTGACCGTCACGGTCGCGGAGCCGAGCGAGCTCGGCACCGGCGGATCGAACGTGATCGTGGTGCTGTTCACGTACGTGTAGGGCGACGGGATCCCGAACAGCGGAACGCCGTCCACCTCGACCGTGGCGGTCGGGGTGAAGCCGGTGCCGCTGATGGTCATCACCTGGTCCGTGCCGACGTTAAGCGCCTCGATCGAGCCGGGCGAGATGCCGGTCACGGTCAGGCCGCCACCGGTCGACTGGGTCGTGAAGCTCCAGACGTCGCCGCCGGTCGTGCCGGTCGAGTTGACCGAGTCGATCCGCCAGTAGTACGTCGTGTTGCCCGTCAGCGCGCCGGGGTTGAAGCTCGTCCCCGTCTGGTTGCCCTGGAACTCACCGGCGTCCGGCGTCGAGTCGGTCCCGAAGTAGACGTCGTGCGACGTCGCGCCCGAGCCCGCGGTCCAGTTGATGTTCGACGTCGTCGAAACCCCGCCCGCGCCGCTTGCCGGCGACGGGTTGGTTGCCTTCCCGGGCAGGGTCGGGCTCGAGGTCGTCGTGAAGTTCCAGGTGTTCCCCGTCGTGGTGCCCGAGCCGTTGACCGAGTCGATGCGCCAGTAGTACGTGGTGTTGTTCGCCAACACGCCGGGCAGGAAGACCGCGCCGGCCTGGTTGCCCTGGAACTCGCCCGCGTCGGGCGTCGGATCGGTGCCGAAGTAGACATCGTTCGAGTTCGCCCCGCTGCCGGCGGTCCAGACCAGGATCTGGTTGACCCCGACGCCCGAGGCGCCCGAGACCGGAGTGGGCGAGCTGGCGACTCCCGGAAGCGCCGAGCCCGGGAGATCAGACCGGTAGTGCTGGATGGTGCAGCGCATCCGGTTGGACTGCTCGGGGGTGAACTCCCACATGCAGGTGTCGTCCGAGTAGTCCATGTAGTTGTGGATCGGATCGGGGCTGCCGCAGGAGGTCTTCGAGCCCGGGCATCCGAACGTCGAGCTGGACTCGCGGTTCGTGTCGCAGATGAGGTCGCCGCTCGAATAGCACGCGCTGGCCGAGCCGCAGCCGCCGCTGAACGTGTGCTCGAGGCCGAGGTAGTGCCCGAGCTCGTGGGTCAGCGTCCGGCCCTGGTTGTAGGGCGGGCCATAGGGCGCGAACTTGCCGACGGTCGACCAGAGGACGACGACGCGGTCGGAGTTCGACCCCGGCGAGCCGCCCTGCGGCAGCCACGGCACGTAGCCCAGGAAGCCGCCCGCGTTGTTCGTGTAGATGTTGATGTAGCGATCCGGGTCCCACGCCAGCGAGTTCCAGTAGGAACCGCCGTCCTGGAACCAGGTCGTGTTCGTGCTGTAGGTGACGCCCGAAGTCGGGTTGCCGGCCGGGTCCTCGGTGGCCAGGTGGAACTGGATCATCGAGTCCGTTCCGGGAGCGCCGGCCGACCCGGCGAGCGCGCGGAAGTCCTCGTTGATCACGTCCATCTGCTCGTTGATCTCGGACATCGGGATGAAGCCCGTGCCGCCCGAGTTCTGGATGACGTGGAAGACGACCGGCAGGTCGTACACGAACGTCGGCTCGTACTCCGACGTCGGGTTGGTGGAGAACAAGCTGCAGTCGGAGGGCGGCTGAGGGAGGCCGCCGAGCGCTTCGATCTGGCTCAGCCGATCGGGGGTACCGCACTTCTGCGGCAGCGGTTGACCGAAGCTAACGGCGGCGATCGCCGCACACGCGAAGAGCGTGAACGCGGGTTTGGACATGGTCGTTCTAGGGGGACGGCCCGGATGGGGTTGGATGGGATGGCCGGTGACCATCCTCATCCTAACAAGCCCATCCGCGGCGCGGCCGCCACAGCCCGGCTAGAACACCTGTCGGGGCGGACAGAAACGAAGGGGGTGCCTACTCCTCCTCGCTCGGCACTTCCCACTCGATCGGCGCGAGCTCGATCTCGTCGGGGAGGTCCACCATGTCGCCCGAAAGCAGGAACTCGGTCATCAGCTCGGAGAACTCGTCGGACTCGTCGAGCGCCTCCCACAGCGCGCCGTGGGAGCCTCCGTGCACCGTGATGAACTTGCTCTCACGGAAGAACGGCTTGAGCTCGAGCGCGTTCTCGAACGGCGTGTTCACGTCAAAGGTGCCGTGCACGATCACGGTCGGCACGTCGGTCTCGAAGTTGCGCCGGAAGTCCGCGCCCAGATCCGCGTCCCACGCCGAGCAGGCCGTGTCGTAGAACGCCCCTAGCGCTCCGACGATCTTCGCCGCCGGGTCCGCGTCGAGGATCGCCTTCCGCTCGGCGCTGATGCCCGAGCCGCAGTCGAGCATGAAGAAGCTCGCCGTGGGCAGCCGGCCGCCTTGGTCGCCGAGGGCGGAGATCGCCAGCGACGTGTAGTCGCCGCGGTGAATCGCCAGCATGTCGGCCGGCCAGGTCGGCATGCCGCGGCGCGAGCTGACGCTGTTCCGCACGCCCTTCGCCGCTTCGCGGATCACGTCGGCGGTGATCAGGACCTCGCGCATGCGGCGCGAGCGCGGGTCCTTGACCTCGAACAGCACGGGCTCCTCCTCGACGCGCTTGATCGCCTGGTCGAGGGCGGCGATCAGCCCACCCTCAGGGATGAGCCCTTCGAGCTCGGGCGACGCCTCGGCCTGCTCCGCCATCCGCGACAGCGAGTTGAGCACCCAGCTCGGCATGTCGTAGGTGTGGTCGGGCCCCTCCATCCCGTTCAGCACCGCGCGCGCGACGAGCTCGGGGTACTTGCGCTGCACGGCCATCCCCCAGTGCGAGCCGAAGCTGCCGCCCCACAGCGTGATCTGCTCGTAGCCGAGCGCCGCAGCGATATCACGCACGTCGGCCGCCGCCTCGAGCACGTTGAGGCCGGTCAGGTCGTAGCCCTCGCCCTCCCAGTGCTCGCGGCACGCGCGGCAGGCCTCGCGGACGCGCTCGGCCATCACCTCGCGCTCGACCGGCTCGTCGACCGGAGACGGCTCGAAGAAGCCGCAGGGCGTGTTCGTCGAGGAGCCGATCCCGCGCTGCCCCACATAGACGACGTCGGTCAGCTCGACGAAGCGGGCAGCGGACTCTTCATAGAACTCCGGGCTGGTCGCCTGGGCGCCTAGCCCGGGCCAGCCGGGGCCCCCGTTGAGGAAGAAGACCGGCGGAACGCCCTCGGGCGCGCCCTCCTCGGCCCGGAAGCGGTGGAACTCGATCGCGATCTCCTTGCTGTCTGGGTTCGAGCGCTTGATCGGCACCCGCAGGACCCCGCGGTCGGCCGGGACCGCCGTCCCGTCGCCGCGCTGCGCTTCGAAGACCTCGAGCTCCACCGTCGGCTCCGCCGGATCCTGCGCCAGCGCGCTCCCCGAAACCGCGGCCCAAAGCCCCATCGTCAGCCCCAATCGCGACATCTCGTATTCCTCCTGGGTTGCGGCGGTCGTCGCCGTCCGGGCCCTTGCGCGCCTGCGGGGGCGCAATTCGCGGAATCGGCGCCGGGGCGCGGAGCCCCTCCGGGTGACCCGGCGCCGGAGGCCCGCTACCCCCTCTTGGCCGCTCGCGAGCCGGTCTCCGGCCCGCGGATGGCCAACCGATCCAATCCAAAGGAGCCGTACCATGCAATCCCATCCGCCTCGCAGCCTCTTGCTCGGAGCCCTGCTCACCCTCTCCTCCGCGCCCGCGGCCCAGGCCCTCGGGCCCACCGACTTCATCGCCTACTGGGACTTTGAGGAGGGTGCGGGGACCCTGCTCAACGACCTCTCGGGAGGCGGCATCGACGGGCTGATCTCGGGCGCCCAGTGGGGCCTCGGAGCCCTCGGCCAAGGCCTCTGGTTCGACGGCAGCGACGACTACGTCGAGCTCACCGACGGCGCCGGCTATCCCGAGCTCCTCGGCGGGCTCTCCGAGGGAACGATCTCAATCTGGTTCCGCTTCGGCTCGGTGCCGCCGGCGAACCAGATCCACCCGCTCTTCTACCTCGGCGACGGGGTGGGCGGAGCGGGGCACTCGGGGCTCGTGCTCGAGGTCGGACACTTCGGCACGTCGACCGAGCTGTTCTACACGCTGCACACCGACAACGCCTTCATCCCGCTGTGCTTCGACACCGGCTTCCAGCTGCTGCTCGACGAGTGGTACCACTTCTGCCTCGTCGTCGGGCCCGGCTTCAACCGCGGCTACCTGAACGGGACCGAGCTCAACGAGGTCTACAACTTCGGCACGGCCTTCGGCACCGAGTTCCTCGACGACGTCGTCGACCAGAAGGTGGCCTGGCTCGGGCGGGGCCTGTTCTACGGCGTGCCGCAGCAGCAGTACCACGACGGCGCGATCGACGAGGTACGGATCTACGACCGCGCGCTGGCCGCGTCGGAGATCCAGGACTACTACCAGGACGTGCTGACCTGCAACGGCCCCTCGGCCATCACGATTCGCTTCGGGTCGCCTGCGAACCCGGCCGTCTTCCTGCCTGGCCCGGCGGGCGCCCCGACCCTGGGCGGCACGTGGGATCCCAGCATCGATCACGCCTCGTTCCAGCCCAACGCCGTCCTCGACTTCGTCGGTGGTTCGGCGAGCTCGGTCAACCTCCCGAGCGCGCTCGGCACGATCCTGATCGACCCCGCGACGATCGGCTTCGTCGCGACCAGCTCGCAGCCGGGCACGCCGTTCGCGATCCCGGTGCCCAGCACCTGCCCGCTGATCGGCGCGAAGTTCTACACCCAGGGCGGCTCGGTGAGCCCGACGGGCGAGATCGCGCTGACGAACGGGCTCGACCTGACGGTGGGCACGTTCTAGGCCCTCCGGCCCCCGGCGCCGGTCAGAGCCCGGCGCGCTCGAGGAAGGCCAAAAGCGGGCCTACGGGCCTCGCAAAGGCGATGTTCTCGGCGCCGGGGGCCTCGACCTTGGCCGTCATGATGCCCACCAGGTGCCCGCGGGCGTCGAAGAGCGGGCCGCCGGAGTTGCCCGGAGAGATGGGGGCGTCGGTCTGGATCATACTCCGGCCCCCCACGCTTCGAAGCGCCGAGACAATGCCCCGGGTCACCGTCCAGCCCAGCCCCAGCGGGTGGCCGATCGCGTAGACGTCCCCGCCGACCCGCGGCT